>JAJTWZ010000006.1 GCA_021463145.1 Blastocatellia bacterium
CGAGGTAATACCACCGACTGGAGAGCCGGATGCGGGAGATCCGCCAGTCCGGTTCGGAGGGAGGGGGCGCCCCGTGGCGCTCCCTACCCCTATTGGTGCATTCGCCCCTACGGGGCTCCGTCGAAAGTGGCGGCCGCAAGGCAGTCAGCGCGGCTCGACGACGAAGACCGGCGCGGCCGAACCTCCACCCGCAGTCACATTCAGCAACTGCTATGAAACACGGCCGTGCGCTCGCGCCTGCACTCCGCCCGTTTCATTCCAGGGGGTGCGCCGCAGGCGTGTGGGGAACTATTACATCGACCGCTCCGGTCTTGCGAGTGCAGTGAAACCACATCGACGGTCCTCCGTACTCATTTCACCCCCAAAGGAGGACCGATGCCTCACGACCCGGTATCCGACCCGAACGTCCCGCCCGGCGGTGTCTCCAGACGTGGATTTCTCAAAGGCGCCGGTTTGGGCGCCGCAGGCGCAGCCGTACTCGAATCCGGCCTGACCGCCATTGCCGAAGCTTCGGCCATTTCGGCGGGCCCGGCCGTTGCCGGTCCCGGCCGCGTAGCCATCTCGATAACGGTCAACGGCAAGCTTCGAAAGATCGAAGTCGAACCGCGCGTCACCCTCGCCGAGGCGCTCCGTGACGAGCTCGGGCTGACGGGCACGAAAGTGGTCTGCGACCGTGGGTCGTGCTCGGCGTGCACGGTTACGCTCGACTCGACGCCGGTCGTCTCGTGTATGACACTTGCAATAGACGTCGGCGACCGCGCTGTGACTACGATCGAGGGCCTCGCCAATGGCGAGATACTTCATCCGGTTCAGCAGGCCTTCATCGATCACGACGCGCTGCAATGTGGCTTCTGCACGCCCGGTATGGTCATGAGCTGCGCGGCGTTGCTCGACCGCAATCCGGCGCCGACGCTCGAAGACGTGAAGTCGGCCGTAAGCGGGAATCTCTGCCGCTGTGGCACTTATCCGAAGGTGTTCGATGCGGCCCTTGCGGCTGCCGGGTCACGACGCCCCGAGTCGCAAGGGAGGTGACGGGATGCAGGACGCAACGAAAACTTCGAGAAAAGCCACATTTCCTACTGGAATCGCCGGATCCGGGATGACGTCCGTCGAGCTCGATATTCCGACGTCGGAGCCGCCGGTGCTGCCGCCGAACGAAGACCTTTCCGTCGTCGGCAAACGGACTCCGCGACTGGACGGGCGGTTGAAAGTCACCGGGGCCGCGCGTTACACCGCCGATGTGCGGCTTCCGAACATGCTCCACGCGAAGGTCATAACCGCCACGGTGCCGCACGCGCGTGTGAAATCGGTCGACATAAGCGCCGCCGAGAAGGCGCCTGGGGTGCGCGCCGTCCACGTGCTCGAGCGACTGTTGGGCAGCGCCGTTGTGCGCGATTCCTCGAAGGAGATCGCTTCGAAATATCCGATCGTTCGCTACTCGGGCCAGCCCATTGCCGCCATCGCGGCGACGTCGCCCGGAGCGGCCGAGGACGCGGCTAAACTCGTGAAGGTCGAGTACGAAGTATTGCCGTTCGTCGTTGACGCCGACGAGGCGCGAAAGCCCGGTGCGCCGCTCGTCTTTCCGGCACCGGCCGACATGGCGGCGACGGCTGGAGGCGGCGGTGGAGGAGGCGGTCTCACACAGGCCGGGAACGTGCGCGGACCGGCCAGGGGAGGCATGTTCGGGCCTCCGCGAGGCGACGTCGAGAACGGGTTCGCTGCGGCGGAAGTCATTGTCGAAGGCGAGTTCCGCACCCAGGTCCAGACCCACTCTCCGCTCGAGACGCACGGAGTCGTTGCGGACTGGAGATCCGATGGATTGACGGTCTATTCGTCGACGCAGGGCACCGCAAGCGTCCGCGATGAGCTTGCCGAGGTATTCGGTCTGCCCAAGACGCAGGTCCGTGTGATCACCGAGTTCATGGGTGGCGGATTCGGGGCCAAGTTCGGCGCCGGAAACGAGGGCGTGCTTGCGACCCACCTGTCGAAGAAGGCTGGAGCGCCGGTCAGGCTCATGTTCGATCGGCGAACCGAGCAACTGGCTGCGGGCAATCGCCCGAGTTCGCACCAGAAGCTTCGGCTCGGCGCAATGAAGGACGGGACGCTAAAGGCGATCCACCTCGTCAACTTCGGTACGGCGGGTGTCGGCACGGGCGCCGGCGCCGGGGGACCGGCGCAGAACATGTACGAGTGTCCCGCCGTGCTCACGGAGGAGGCCGACGTTTTCGTCAATGCCGGTCCCGCCGCGTCGTTTCGCGCACCAGGCCATCCGCAGGGCTGTTTCGCCCTCGAGCAGGTGATCGACGAACTTGCCGAACGCATCGCCGTCGATCCGCTCGCTCTTCGCGACCGGATCGACACAAGCGAGTCTCGCCGCCTCGAACGGCGTCTCGGCGCAGAGCGGATCGGCTGGTCACGGCGGAAGGCGCCGGGATCCGATCCTGGACCTGTGAAGCGGGGCATCGGCGTCGCGCAGTCGGTCTGGTACCGCTTCACCGACATGGATTCCGCCTGCGAGGTGCGTATCGCCCGAGACGGTTCGGTCGAGTTGCTCTCGGCGGTTCAGGACATCGGCGGAGGCATCCGCACCGCCCTCGCACAGGTCGTCGCCGAGGAGCTCGGCCTCCAGGCGGCCGACATAACGGTGCGGATCGGCGACACCAACTTTCCCATCGGTCCAGCATCCGGCGGCAGCGTGACGACGAACTCGATCACACCGGCGGCGCGCAACGCCGCTCACGACGTGAAAATGCAGCTTGCAAGCCTCGTAGCCGCTGAGCTTGGCGTGGAGCCTTCTGGCGTCGTGATGCGCGGCGGCACGGTTGCCGCCGGTGCCGGAGGGAAGTCTCTTACGTTCAGACAGGCTGCGCGAAGGCTGAAGACCGAGCAGATCGCGGGCCTGGCCAGCCGGTCCGCGAACTATTCGGACGGTAAGCGGGCATTCGACAGGTACGGCGGGGTGCAGTTCGTGGAGGTTGCGGTGGACACCGAAACCGGAGTGATCCGCGTCGAGCGGGTAGTGGCGGTGCACGACTGCGGCCGTCCCATCAATCCGCTGGCCATCGAGAGCCAGGTGAACGGTGGCGTACTGCAGGGCATTTCCTATGCGCTCTACGAGAATCGGCAACTCGACCGCAACACGGGCCACATGGTCAATCCCAACCTCGAGCAGTACAAGATTCTCGGCGCTCGCGAAACGCCGGTCATCGAGACGATCCTGATCGAGGAGTATCGCGGCCGCAGCAGCACCGATGCGGGGGGTATCGGCGAGCCGGCAACCGTGCCGACAGCCGGCGCGGTCGCCAACGCCGTTTACAACGCCATTGGCGTGCGGCTTCGCGAGATGCCGATGACGCCGGCACGCGTGCTCGCGGCAATGGCGGCGGCACGCAAGGAGGGGGGCCGGGCATGAACGCCTTCGAATGGGTGAACGCAACAACGGTCGACGAGGCCATCGGTCAACTCGGCGCCGCGAGCCTTCTGAAGGCAGGGGGCGTAGACGTCCTGGACCGGCTGAAGGAAGGACTCGATGCGCCGCCGCGACTCGTGAACATTCGCACGGTCAAAGGACTGGATCGAATCGAGGGAGACGCCGCGACCGGACTCAGAATCGGCCCCCTGGTCACGCTTGCGGCGCTCGACGTGCATCCGGTCGTACGAAAGTCGTTCGTGGCGCTTGCCGACGCGGCGGGGCACGCTGCCACTCCGCAGATCCGGAACATGGCCACGGCGGGCGGGAACCTGCTTCAGCGCCCGCGCTGCTGGTACTTCAGGTCGCGCGATTTCCACTGCCTCAAGAAGGGCGGGGACACGTGCTTCTCTCAGCACGGAGAGAACCAGTACCACGCGATTTTCGGCAATGAAATCTGCGCGATCGTCCATCCTTCGGCGCTCGGCACGGCGCTCGTGGCGCTTGGAGGATCGGTGGAGCTCGCGAGTTCTCGTGGCAAGCGCATCGTCCTGGCCGAGCAGTTTTTCCTGCCGCCCGCCGCAGCGCTCGAACGCGAGAACGGATTGGCGGAAGACGAACTGCTGACGGCAATCGTCGTCCCTCCCCTTGGGGCTTCGGCGAGATCGGCATACACGAAAGTTGGCGAGAAGGAGTCGTTCGATTGGCCGATCGCCGAGGTTGCCGCTGTAGTCGAGCGGTCCGGCGCAAACGTTTCGAGAGCATCGATCGTGTTGGGTGCCGCCGCCCCGGTGCCGCACCGGGCGACTGCGGCCGAGAAGCTGCTCGCCGGCAAGCCCCTGACGCGCGAGACCGCACGCGCCGCGGCTCGCGCCGCAATCGAGGGCGCGACTCCGCTCTCGGAGAACCGCTACAAAGTCACGCTGTTCGAGAACGTGGTTCGGCGAACCTTGCTCGACGCAGGGGGTGTCCGGTGACCGGCCCTTTGTCCGGACCGGCGGACGGCTTGGCTCGCGACGCGTCTCCGCCGGTCGTCTGCCGGCGGTTGCGTACGAAGACCGCATTCGGATCGCTCGTCGGCGACAGGTCAGAGCCTGCGCCCTGGCAAACCGGTGTGTCGACGACGGCGGTCTACTGGTGTCTTGCGACGATGACCGGTGCGGGCCCCGACGACTGTTTCGCGCACCCGCACGAGTGCGGTGCGTCGCGTGGCTGTTTCGAGGCCGACATCGAGTAGAATGCCCGGCCGCCGATAGAAGCGCGCCCCGGCGCGGGCTTCAATATCGAATGAGTCGGCGACGTGGAGTCCGTCGTGGGTACAAGCACGAAGCCGGCCAAGGGAATGCGCGATCTGCTGCCGCGCCAGATGCTCGGGCGCGAACGCGTGATCGAGACGGTTAAATCGGTCTACCGTTCGTTCGGGTTCGAACCGCTCGAGACGCCGGCCTGCGAGCGGCTCGAGGTGCTGCTCGGAAAGTACGGAGAGGAAGGCGACCAGCTCGTCTTCAAGATCATGCACCGCGGCGAGAAGGTCGAGCGCGCGCTTGCGTCGGGGACGGCTGCCGAGAACGACGTCGCCGACATGGCACTCCGGTACGATCTGACAGTGCCACTCGCACGAGTGGTTGCCGAGTACCAGCACGAACTGCCGAAATACTTCAAGCGATACCAGATCCAGCCGGTCTGGCGCGCGGATCGCCCTCAGAAGGGCCGGTTCCGCGAGTTCTATCAGTGCGACGTGGACGTCGTGGGCTCGACGTCGCTCACGGTCGAAGTCGAAGTCGCATCCGCGGTGGCTACGGTGCTCGAGCGGCTTGGCTTCCTGGACTTCTCGATCCGGTTGAACCACCGGAAACTGCTGTTCGGGCTGATCGAGTCGGCCGGCATTCCGGCGACGCTCGAGGGCTCGGCGCTTGTGGCCATCGACAAGCTCGACAAGATCGGAGTCGATGGCGTGAGGAAGGAACTCTCTGGCCGCGGTGTCGATGGTCTGGCCATCGACCGGCTGGTGCAGATGCTCGCGCTTATCGAGGCGCCGCAGGACGCGATGCTCGATCGGCTGCTGGATGCCGTCGTTGGAAGCGACGCGGGCCGGGTTGGCGTCGAAGAGCTGCGGACGCTCGTCCGGTACGCTGCAGGCACCCCGGCCGGGCGGTACTTCCGGGTCGATCCGTTTCTTGCGCGGGGACTGAGCTACTACACGGGACCGATTTTCGAGGTGGCCGTGGCGGATCTCGCGGGCTCGCTCGGCGGCGGCGGGCGTTATGACAATCTTGTCGGGATGTTTCTAGGGCGGCCGATACCGGCGTGCGGATTTTCGCTCGGACTGGAGCGCATTCTCGTCGTGATGGAAGAACGGGGGATGCTCGGCTCGAACGAAACGGTGGCTGACGTAATGGTGGCTGTGTGGGACGAAGCTTCGATTGCCGATTCGATCGCGCTTGCAGGCGAGCTTCGGGCTGCGGGGCTTCGCGTGGACCTTTTCCCGGACCTCGAAAAGGTCGGAAAGCAGATGAAATACGCGGACGGCCGCGGCTATCCGGTAGTCGCCATAGTCGGGCCGGACGAACGCGCCGCTGGCCTGGTCACGCTAAAGACGCTCGCGACCGGTGAGCAGCGCCAGGTCCCGCGTGTCGATGCGGGGAAAGCCATCGTCCGCGGATGAAAGCGGAGGAACACGGTACCGATCTGTATTTTTCCGCGAGAACCGGTGGTCACTTCTCCCGGATTTCGAAATGGACCATCGTCGTTTCGGTCACGGCAACGCCGTTCCGGATCGCGGGACTGAACCGGCAGCGATAGACGGCATCGATCGCCGCCTGTGTTCCCCCGCCCGACAGTGTGTTTACGGGAACGACTTTGAGCACCGAGCCGTCAGCGCCGATCGTTACGCTGAGCGTTACGGTGCCGAAAGTCTGCGTCTCGATCATCTTTCTCGGAATGACCGGCCTGGCCTTCGCGACGAGCCGGATGTTGCGGTTCTGAACGCCGCCGCCCGGTCCGGTGGAACCCGTACCGCCGCCTCCCGGCGTAACGCCGTCTCTCGTACCGCCCGGTCCGGGCCCTTTGCCGGTGTGCCCTCCAGGCCCGGTGCCTGGATTGTTCCCCGAGCCCGCACCATCTCCGCCGGGACCGTTTCCGATTCCGCGCCCGCCGTTGCCGCCGGCAGACGGATCGCCAGGAGCCTCCGGCGCACCAGGCAGTCCAATGTCTCCAGTCGGCGGCGGCACGGGCAGGTCCGGGCCGGCGATACCCGGATCGACAGGAAGACTTGCGGGCGCGACCGGTGGCGGCAGGTTGAGAGGGACTGAGACCGGGACGGGCCTCGGAAGTACCCCGCCCGTGGCCGGCTTCGGATCCACATTGCTGCCACCCGAATCGCCTGGCGCACCACCCTCGGGGCCTCCGCTGTCGTTCGATGCCGCGTCCTTCCCTGGAGCGTCCGCCGGCCGAAACTCGTCGGGCTTCACCCAGACGTAATCTTCCGGCGGCGGGTCCGTGTCGTGGAACTCCATGATCGCGTAACGGCCAAAGAGGACAATGGTTGTCAGGATGACGATGTGCAGTCCCAGCGCCAGCGCGCCCGCGATACGGAATCCCCTGCGGGGTGGCATCGACGGATCTGGCGCGAACGAGGGGACGAGCGCGTCGAGGCTCCAGCTGGCGCGCAGACGCTCGAGCAGGGTCGGTTCCGGAAGGGGACCGAGCCGAATTTCAGTGTTGTTCTCGACCGGCTCCGCAACGGCGACAGGGGGGCCAGTTTCAGCCCCCCTGTCAGTTTCGTTCCGATGGGTCGTAGAGATCACCTGATCGTGAAGTTCACGCTCACTGTAAGTGTTGAGTCGATGGGCACGCCAGCCGCATTGCGAGCCGGTTCGAAGCTGAGGCGGTAGGCCGCCTCGATCGCCTTTTCGTTCAGGCCGTCGGGCAGACCTCTCACGACCGAGGCGGACTTCACGCGGCCGTTTGCGCCAAGCGTCACACGCACGACCACGTTGCCCTGGGTCTTGTTCTGTCTGGCCTGCTCGGTGTAGGCCGGGCGCGGGCTGTTGAGCACACGGGCTTTCGTCGCCACTACGCGCGAGTTACCGCCGCCGTCGCCGCCACCGCCGTTGCCGCCAGGTCCGCCGCCACGGCCAAAGCCCTGACCGGCGCCCTCGCCACGGCCGTCACCGCCGCCGACGCCGCTTCCGGCTCCCGATCCGTAGTTGCCGCCCTTGCCCGAGCCGTCAGACTCCGGACCTTCCTTGCCGTTGGGATCGCCCAGGCGAGCGATGTCGTCCGAGCGATTCGGAATCGTCTCCGCGAGAACCGAGTTCGGCAGGTTCAGCGGCTTCGGCGGCGGGGGCGGAAGCGTTTTCGTCGTCAGGTCGGCGATCGGCTGATCCACCTTCATCGAGGTGGGAGGCGGAGCGCCCTTCGCAACGGGCTGCGGCTCGTTCTTACCGCCACCTCCACCGCCAGCATCGCCGGGCTTGCCCGGTTTGCCGGGCTTGTCGGTCGGAGCCGGCTTGTCGTACGGCTTGTCGAGCATCGTGACGTCGTAGAGCGGTTCGTCCGTCGACGCCTCGACAGCAAGCATCGGCCGGCCATAAATAAGGAAGAAGACAAGAATTCCGAACAGATACGAGCCAATCACGCCGAGCGGTACGATGACCGTGAGGGCCCAGGCGGCCTGACGCGTCTTGACCTGGTCGGGATTGCTCTCGTCTGGAGAGACAAGCACTTTGACGAATCCGGCCGGATCCCGCTGCAACTCGCCAAACGCGAATCCCAGTTGGTCGCCGAGCCGCTTGAAGACGATCTCTTCCCGAAGTTGCGTGAGGTGAAGCGGCGAATCGTAAGGAACGTCGCCTTCGGCAGGCTTTGCAGCCCAGGCCGCCTTGAAGTTGCTCGACAGACGCGTGAAGAAGCCGTCGTTACGAAGGAAGGCCTCGTCAAACATGCTCTTGTCCGACATCATAATTCGTCACATCTCCAGATTCGGAAAACCGGCGACTGAACGCCAGGCGTTAGAGTCTTCAGGACGCCGCCGCGGTTGCTCGCTCCCGACTGGTTTGACGGCGTCACGTCCATCAGACGCGACGCGGCGTTTTCGGTTCCCGCTATTCGGGCGGATGATGAAACGCTGGATTGATGTCGAGGTACGCCAGGAGGCCGATCGAGCCGGCGCACAATACTCCGACGACGAAGGTCTCGGAGGCCTTCAGGTTGCCGATCGAAGCGGCATATGCGATTCCGGCGAAGACGACCGTCGCAAAAACGGCCCAGAATATCTTGTTGGGGTTGTTGTTGTAGGGTTCGGGCATTACGGCGTAACTCTAGCTCCTTCGCGTTCCGGCACGCCGGTTGAAACGGTCTGTGCCGGGAAATCTGTCAATTCGACGCGAATAAACTAGCAGCGAGGGCGAATGGGCGTCAATTGGAGCGATCAGAGGGGGTTAGCCGGGCAGGGGACTTCGCGGAGAGGATTCGCAAGTGAAGGGTGCGTGCCCTACTCGTCGTCGAGTTTCAACCGTTTCATCTTGTCGAGAAACGTAGTCCTCTTGAGTCCGAGTAGTTCCGCGGCCTGACTCTGGTTGCCTGACGCCATGTGCAGACTCTGGCGCAGCAACTCTCGTTCGACGCTCGCGAGCACGTCCTCGAGGTTGATCCCGCCTTCCGGCACCCGAATCTGGCTGATGAGATCGGGAATCCGCTCGCCGACCACTTCGGCCGGCAGGTCCGTAGGCAGGATTTCGCCCCGGCCGCGGCTGAGCACGACGGCTCGCTCGATCGCGTTCTCGAGCTCACGGACGTTCCCGGGCCAGTCGAAGCTCATGAGCCGCTTGATGGCAAGGTGCGAAACGGCCTGTTCGCCAAATCCGGCTTCATCGGAGTACTTCCGTACGAAGTGGTCGACGAGAGGCGGAATGTCCTCGGGCCGGCTGCGAAGTGGAGGCATCCGGATCGGAATGACGTTGAGCCTATAGTAGAGGTCGCGCCGGAACATGTTCTCGTCGATCATGCCTTCGAGGTCCGCACTGGTCGCCGCGATAATGCGGACGTCGCACTTGATGGTCTTCGAGTCGCCCAGTCGCTCGATCTCGCGTTCCTGCAGGACGCGAAGCAGCTTCGCCTGGATCTGGAGGTTTATACAGCCGATCTCGTCGAGGAAGAGCGTGCCGTGCTGGGCCTGCTCGAATCGTCCGGCGCGCGCCGAGTTGGCCCCGGTGAACGCACCCTTCACGTGTCCGAAGAGCTCGTCTTCCAGGAGAGTCTCGGGAATTGCCGCGCAGTTGAGACCGACGAATGCCTGGTTCGCCCTGCGGCTGCGCCGGTGCAGCTCACGTGCAACCAGTTCTTTTCCCGTGCCGGTTTCGCCGGTCACGAGCACCGTGGAGTTGCTCCGGGCAACGATCTCGATCAGCTCGAAGACCTCGCGCATTCCGGCTGAAATGCCGATCATGCTTTCTGGCGCCAGATCCGCTTCCGCCTCGGCAAGCGCCGCCTGCAGATCCAGCGGCCCGGTCGAGCGCGAACGGCGGCGCGCGCGCTCCATCCGTTCGCTGATCGCGCCCTTCAGCAGGTCGGTGAGCGCCAGGATGTCGAAAGGCTTCGAAAGGAAGTCGTAGGCGCCGAGCTTCATGCATTCGACCGCCGCGGCGATCGAGCCGGCGCCGGTCATCACGACGATGATCGCGTTCGGATAGATCGTCAGCGCCTGGCGCACGACGTCCGTACCCTTGAGTCCGGGCAGGTTCAGGTCCGTGACGATCGCGTCGTACGGCACCTGGCGCACCTTTACAAGTGCTTCCTCGGCGCTGGGCGCACTCTCGACCTGGAAACCGTCTTCGGCGAGCGACTCGTTCAGCAGCTCGCAGATCGTTTCGTCGTCGTCTATGACGAGTACGGTCGATGGTTCAACTGCAGTGGTCATAACGCGAACTCGACTGCGGGGGGAGCAGCGGAAATCCTTCAAACTCGATCGCAGGGGCGAGACAGCGCGGCAGACTCGTCAGCGGAGAACCCAACCGTGGACTTCCTCCTCGAAGCTGAAACCGCAGGTATACGTGCTCGACGGCGCATCGTGGCGGGAATTTCGCACCGCGGCGGGCGCGTTGAACTTCCCGTCAGGTGTGGAGATGCGCACCGTGGATCCGATTCTGAGTCGCCGCGACGTGACGAACGATCCGCCGTCCATAGTCACAACCCGGGTCTCGGTCGACTCGGTGAAAGACTCGCCGAGAGCATCGCTGCCGGAAAGGACGATCTTCAGCTTGAGGTAGCGACGCGGTCCCTTCCGGCGGTTACGCGAAGCGGATGAGTTGGAAAGCATTTGTACAGCCTCCTCACTCGGGACCGGAGGCAACAGCGTTGCGATGCGCAATCGCCATCAGGACGCCGAGCATTGCGAAGGACGTGATCAGAGACCAGCCACCGTGGCTGACGAAAGGAAGCGTGATGCCGGTCATCGGCAGCATGCGTACGACGCCTCCTATATTAACCAGTGACTGGAATCCGACAAAGGCCGTGAATCCCGCGGCCATCAGCTTGGTGAACATGTCACGGGCGCCGATGGCGACTACCGTGCCCGACCAGACGAAAGCGGCAAGAGCCAGCAGGACAGCGATTCCGCCAAGCAGGCCGAATTCCTCGCCTATTGCCGCATAGATGAAGTCCGAATCCGACACCGGCACGATCTCGGGGTATCCGAGCCCGAGTCCCTGGCCTCGAAAGCCGCCATCGGCAATCCCGAACAGTCCCTGCGCAAGCTGGGAGGACTGGTCGTACCAGGCGTCGTCGTTCGACACCGCGAATCCGTAGTCGGCGCGCTTGCGAGCAAGGAACGGCTGCCACCATCCAGTGTCCTCCGGCGGCGCCTGCCAGGTGTTCAACCAGAGATGGAAGCGCAGATTGACGCGGCCCGGCACGCCGAAGCCGAGGTAGAGCAGCGGTGCAAAGGCGAGCACGAGCGCGACGGCCCACGCCAGCTGGACCTTCGATCTCACCGCGATAGCGTAGAGCACGGCGTAGACGCCGAAGAAAACGAGCATCTGGCCGAAGTCCGAGAGCACGAAGAACGGGATCATCGGAATCGCCGCGACGACGGCAAACGGAAGCGAGAAGCGGGCCTGCGGTATCCCCCACCTTGTGCGGCCGAGGTGCCGGTACGCGTCGGCAAGCATTGCCGCGTACGCGACCAGGAAGACGATCTTCACCGGCTCCCACGGAGTGGTCTGCCCAAGGAACTTGCCCTCGGAACTGAACACGATCACGGCGAGCGCGAACGGCAACAGCGTCGCCAAGGCGATCGTCATCGTGTGGCGTTGCAGCCACAGCAGGAAGTTGTCGCTCCGGAAAAGCCGGAAAGCGACGCAGAAACCGGCAAGTCCAATCAGTGGAATCCACGTGTTTGTCGAAGTCAGGATGTCGCCGATGGAGTACTCGGAAGCGCGTGCATCGGCGGGCGGAGGGTCGGGCACCTGGGTCGATCCGAAGATGGCCGCCTTCTTCTCGTCGCTGTAGCCGGTCCGGATGTTCAGGTACCTGATCGTCTGCGCTTTCGCTTCTCGCGCTTCGCGACGCTCGATGCCGCGCGCGCCGTATTCCGGATCGGTGAACAGGCGGTACTGAACCGAGAGCCCGAGGGTGAAAAGAAGGACGGCCGCCGAATAGAGCACCATCGATCCGCGGTACCGCTGACTGCGGCCGAGCCACAGAACGACGCCAACGAGAGGAACGAAGAGCGCGACGTTTCGGACTGCGACGACGACGCTTGGATCGAAGCCGCGAAGCGCGCCAGCCGAGATCACGGCCGCGTGGGCGGCCAAGGCGACCAGCGACATCGACGCCACGAGCAGCAGGTGCAGCGAAGGGCGGTGCGACGCCGGCAGGGTCGTGACCGCGCGCTCGCGCCGGGATCCGGTCTCGTGCGCCGCGACAGGGGGCTCAACGGTTGTCGTCGTCACGTCGTCGCTCCCTGGGTTTGCCGGTTGGTGAATCCGATTCACGGGATTCGGGTGGTTTCGCCGTAATGAGCCTCAACTCGAGCGACTTTCTCACCAGTCCGACCGCGATCGGCGCCGCGGCCTTGCTGCCGTGTCCGGCGTCTTCGACGATCACGGCGTAGGCGATCTGGGGATTCTCGAACGGCGCGAATCCGATGAAGAGGGCATCGACGTTGGTATCGCGCACGACGTAGGTCTCGCCGTCACGGTTGCGGCGCGTCACTGGTTCCAGTGTTTTCGGATCGTAAACGGTGACGATTCGCTGTGCGGTTCCCGTCTTTCCTCCAGTGGCAATGCGGCCGCGCAGAGCACCGAAGGCGCTTGCCGCGGTCCCGCCGTCGACGACCGACTTCATCATCGACCGGACGCGCGCGGCGGTCTCCGGCGAGCAGACCTGGCCAAGCGTCTGCAGTTCGACTCCGGCTTCGAGCGACGGCTTGTTCAGCCTTCCATCGGGCGATGCGACGCCGGCGGCGAGAAGCGCGAGTTGCAGCATCGTCATCTGGTTCGGACCCTGGCCGAACGATTCGATAGCGAGACTGTAGGGCGTGTACGTGTCGTGGAACGTTGCGGGAAGGAAGACGCGAGAAGGCGGAGGACCGAAGGCCGACACGAAGTCCGTCGGATTTGCCGCCGGCGAGTGCCGCCACAAGTCGTCGTCGCGCAGGGATCCGAGAGCGCCAGTCTCGACGCCGAAGCGATGCGCGACCTGGGCGAGGCGTCCGGCCCCCAGCTTCAATCCCATCTGCGCGAAATACTGGTTGCACGAGTGCTTCAGGGCTTCGTCGAGGCCGATGTTTCCGTGACCTCCGCCCGAGTCGTCTTCGATCGGACGGCGGGAAGACGGCG
The DNA here is from genome assembly GCA_021463145.1 of Blastocatellia bacterium. GTDB lineage: Bacteria > Acidobacteriota > Blastocatellia > UBA7656 > JADIYM01 > JADIYM01. Next base: position 13,249 of record JAJTWZ010000006.1, read on the forward strand.
CGATGAACCCGCTGGACGAGCACGTGAACCGTTCTCCGCCGAATCCCGATTCGAGCGCGGCCACGGCGACGAGCACTTTGAACGTAGATCCGGGAAGGTAGTAGGTCTTGAGTGCCCGATCGGTCAGCGCGCTGAGTTCCGGCGCCTTGACGGCGTTCTCCTTGAGAGTGCGCCAGGCTGCCTCGTCGCGAAGTGGGATCTCCGGATCGAACGACGGGCTCGAGGCCATGGCGAGCACTTCGGAATTCGGCACCGAGAGCACCACCACGGCGCCGCGGCGTCCCTTCAGCAACTCGTAGGCTTCGCGCTGCAGATCGGCGTCGATCGTCGTCGTAAGGTCGGATCCGACGGGCGCCGGAGAAGAAAGTGTGTTGACGGCCGATGACGGCCTGGCGAGCAGTTCGGCGTATCCGCGTTCGAATCCGGCCGAGCCGTAGACGAAATCGGAGTAGCCGGTGAGTTGTGCGGCCGCTTCGCGCATCGGGTAATCGCGGACGATCTTTCTGCCGTCGAGGCGATACCTGGCGAGCGCGCGTTCGGGGCGTCCGGTCCGGTCGAACACCCAGCCCCGGAGGCTGGCTTCCGACAGGCGCCTGTTGCGCTGATCGCGAACGGCGATCCGGTCGAATTCGTCCGAGCCGGGCGCCCCGAAGACCCAGAATCCGTGAAAACCGATGGCAATGGCGCACGCCACCAGGAACACGGTCCTGATCCCGCGCAACCAGCGATTCGTGAGCGCAGGCCCGTAGCGCGAAGGATCGACTGGCGCATCTTCCGGGATGCCGCTCTGCGGCGGGCGGCCTCGCCAGGCCGTCACGAGCAGTAACGCTCCGATCATAAGGAGCGCGGCGCACACGATCAGCGAGAGGGTGAGAGGTACGATGACCACCGGTTCGGTTCTCCCGTTCGGCGTTGGACCGGGTCCACGCCATCCGATTCACTCGTTCGCGTCAGAGTCTCTCGATCCGGAACGGCACGTCGCCGAACACGACCGTATCGTCGGGTACGATGATGCGCGATCCGGCGATCGGGGTTTTCTCTCCATTGACGAACGTTCCATTCGACGAACTGAGGTCCGAGACGCGCAACCGGCCGTCGCCGGCCATCGTGATTGTCGCGTGGAACTTCGACACGCTTGCGTGGTCGATGTGCACGCGATTGCCCGAGGCGCGGCCGATTGTCACGGGTTCGCCGCCCGGCACAATGGTGACCTTTACGACTGGCTTGCCGCCGGTCCCCACGAGTCGCCAGTGACTTTCGGCCGAGTCCGGCCGTTTCACGGCGCCGGCCGCGGTCGACCGGATGTCGCGCGCCGATCCGTCGGCCGTCTCTCCAGGTCCCGGGGAAAACGAAACCTCGATTCGCGGAAACCTGGCGAAGATGTCGGTACCCACTTCCACGTACACGCGGGCGTTGGTCTTGTAGCGGCGATTCTCGATGTACTCGTACGCGGTCGCGGCGAGTTCGGCAGCCAGGGCCTTGCGGTCGCTGTCCGTCAACTCGGAGTTCTGTTCGTAGGTCAGCAGGACGGCCACTCGGTCCGGCGCGAGTCGGCGGACGCCCCGGCCATCGGACCGCAGGCGCGATTCGATCTCGTCTTCGACGGCGGCCGCCAACCGGCCCACGACGTTCGATTTGAGCCGTCCGCCACCGGCGAGTTTTTCGTCGACGCTCGATCCGATTCGCTCGAGAACCTTCTTGAATAGACCTTCGGCGCGCTCCAGGGCGCCTTCGTCGCCGTCGCTCATGTGTCGAGTATAGCGGTGTAAAGGTCATTTCGGCCGGAATGAAAAATTTACAGGTTTCCCGGGCCGGATTACGACCTTGTTACAAAGATTTCACGGGGATCGCCGTTACAGATGACGGAGTTGGTAACGGGAGCGAACGAACATGTACGAACAGGGTGTTCGGCGACTGGAAGTTGCGAGGGGAGCGGCTCTCCCGGCGGTGCGGCAGCGCCGGACCGATATTGCCGTAAGTGTGGTGAGGCGGCGGTTGATCGGAGTGAGCCGGTGGGTAGCCGGAGCGCCCGCGATCATTGCGTCGCGGATCGAAGCGGGAGGCCCCGTGATCGTCTGCGGCGAACCAGGCAGCGGAAAGAGGTTTGTCGCCAGGCTGATTCACGAAGCCGGCGGCCTGGAGACTCGGCCATTCGTCGAGATCGAGCCAGACGATCTGTCGGACGCGGCGCTCGTTGCGCTCCTGTTGGACGAACGGGACGCCGTCCTGCCGCTCTCGGCTCGCCGGGAGTTGGAGCAATTGTCGGCGCGAGCTGTAGGAGGGACGATCTACGTCGCCGGTGGGAGCGCCGTCTCGAACGACATGCTGGACCGCCTGATCGGCGGCGAACGCGGGTTTCAATCGCCGCCGATTGGCCGCGGGCCGGAAGGTGTCCGAATCGTCCTTGGGATGGAGGGAGTACCCGGCGCAGGTGGCAGCGTGCGGCAAGGGACGGCGCCGGTGGACTCGGCGGTGCTGCGAATTCCGCCTCTGCGCGAGAGGGCCGAAGACATCGGACTTCTTGCGGAACACTTTGCGACCGACTTGTGCGTCCGCCTCGACAAGGAACCGAGGACTCTCGCGCCGCCCGTAGTGGCGGCGCTGCGCCGGCACGATTGGCCCGGCAACGTGAAGGAGTTGCGCACGACCGTGGAACACATGGTGAGGCGTTCGGGCCCACCTGTGCTCGAAGCCGCGCACTTGCCCGTGCATCTGCGTGGGCGCGGCGAGCGGCCGGAAGAAGCCGCCGAGATCCGCGTGGATTGCGGCGTGAACCTCCACGACGAGGTTCAACGCTACGAACGGTCGCTGTTGACGGCCGCGCTCGGTCGCTGCGCGGGTGTGCAGACGCGCGCCGCCGAACTGCTCGGACTGCGTGTCAGCACTCTGAACTCGAAGCTTGCCGCGCACGGAATCGACGCCCGCAGCTTCAAGGTTCGACTTCGAAGCCCTCGATAGCAATCCGATCGCCCTGGCTTTCCGGGAACGGCGATCTCGCTGTTCGCTTGAGGCTCTGCCCGTCCAGCGATAGAGTGCGCGGCCGGAGCGGGCGGCACACACCGGCGCTCCGGTTTCCCGAGGAAATCCCGGTGACGGTTACGTGGACGGCTCTCGCAGCGGGCGTGGCGGGACGTTCCGCTGGAGGGTTATGGCGTTCAAGCCTTTGGGGCGAAACTGGCGTGCCGTTGGATCGTTTTCGGTCCTTCTTCTCTCAATCGTAGCGATCGGCACAGCGGGAACTGGCTGGGCCCGAAACCGCTTCAGTGCTGCGGCGCCGGTCCGGCCGAAGCGGTTGATTCTCGTGTCGTGGGACGGGGCTGGCGACTGGGTGATCGACAGGATGCTCGCGGAAGGCAAGCTCCCGAACGTGGCCAGGCTGGTCGCGACCGGCGTCCGGTCCGAGGGGGTTCGCCCCGCTTGGCCATCGAAGACGGCCTGTGGCCACGCGGCGATCTGGACCGGAGCCTACAGCGACGTGAACGGAATTTCGGGGAACTGGGTGCCAATTGCGCCGCGGGCCGAGCACACGCTTCTCGAGGACCAGTCCGGATTTCATTCGACGGCGCTCGAGGCCGAACCGTTGTGGGTCGCCGCAGCGCGCGGCGGAAAGAAGGTCGTGGTGCTCTCGTCGACTCACACTTTTCCGTCAGACAACGATCGGGCGGCAATGCGTGATGCCCGGATACCCGATGATCGGCTGAGGACGTTCAGCGGCTTCGAATCCAGGATTGCTTCGCCGCGCGTGTTCAAGGCGGCTGACCTGAGACCGGCGCAGGGGGCGGCCTGGAAAATCCCCGCGGCCTCGGCGCCGGCTGCCCGCGAGGTCGAATTCAAGGTTGGAGACACGAGTTTCTTTGCGCTGGTCTACGACGATCCCGTTGACCCGGTCGCCGGAGTCGATTCCGTGCTGATCCGGCAGGAGAGCCGGGATCCGAAGATCGCGGTCGCGGAGGCGACGGTAAAGCCCCGCGAAGCCGCGAAGGATTTCGGCGCTTTCAGCCCGCGTTTTCGCGTGACCAAGGGCGATCTGTTCGGGTTCACCTACTTCCGCCTGTTCGCACTGTCGCCGGACGGATCGTCGATGACGCTCTATCAACGCAGCGTGAACGGCCTGCAGGGGCACGCAAGCCGCGCCGATATCGAGACGTACACGGATGCATACGGCGGCTTTCACGACGAGGCCTTCTACGACGTCTACGGGAAGAAGCAGTTCGGCGCGCCGCTGTGGGAAGGTGGCGACGGCACGGCGGAACGACGGCTGCTGGAAACGATTCGGTTGGACGTGGAATTTCGAATCCGCAGCATCCGGTATGCGATGAAGGCCTGGAATCCGGACGTCGTCTTCCACTACACGTCGACAACGGACGGCGCGGGACACACGTGGATCGGCGCGCTCGATCCGGCTGGCCGCAACTACGATCCGAAACTGGCGGAGAAACTGTGGCCGTTCTACGAAGAAGTATTCCAGTTGGAGGACATGTGGCTCGGGCACCTGATCGAAGCGGCGGGTCAGGAGGGCGTCGTTTGTCTCGTGAGCGATCACGGAATGGCGGCCACGGACACGCTTTTCTATCCGAACACGGTGTTGCAGCAGGCCGGTCTCCTCGTCGCAGACGGCAGGAAGATCCGTCTGGAGCAGACCGAGGTGTGCGTGCCGCCGTTCAGCGATTTTTTCCTGACCGTCAACGGGGTGGACCGGAAGGGCGGGATCGTCAAACCGGCGGATCGTGAAGCCGCGCTGCGGCGGGCGGAGGACGCGTTGCTGGCTGCGCGAGATCCGCGCGACGGCAGGCGGATCGTGAGGGCGGTGTTTCGGCCCGGCGAGACGCTTGGCCTGGGAATTGACGGCGATTCGTGCGGCGACCTCTACTTCGAATTGATGCCGGGTTACTACCCGATGTCGAGATTGTCGCCGAACGTCGTGGAGCCCGACGATCCGCCAATCGGTTCCGGAAACCACGGGTTCTTTCCGTTTCGCCGCTCGATGCAGGCGATTTTCATTCTTGGAGGTGGGGGAGTTTCGGCGGGCAGATCGATCGGGCCGATTCGTCAGATCGACATCGCTCCTACTCTGGCCCGGTTGATCGGGGTACCCGCGCCAGGGAACGCGTACGGACATGCGATCTGGGATGTCGCGCCGGAGTGAGGTGTCTCGAGTCGCAGGTTGGATTCAGGTTGAAGCCAGGAGGGGAAGGCCGCCGAAGCGGCCTGAATCGGGAATCGGGGGCCTGAACATGACGACGGGAGGTGCGACCGCTCCGCGGCCGGGATCCCATTGGGGTGCGTACCCGGCTACGGCGGTGAGCGTAGCGATCCGCCGTAGCCCCGGCTATCGTCTGTGACCGCTTCGCGGACCAGTCGATCCGGAGCGGTCGATGAAATAGCCGTGGGTCGCGCGCAGGCGAGGGTAACGAGCCTCCGCGCGCGACCCCGCGGAACCGCCGGCCTTGTCGCGCCGACCGCGGAGCGGTCGCACCGTTTGGCAGCACCGGCACCGGGGTACAGCCCGTGCACCGTCTGGATCGGGACGCCGAGGTGGAGACCAATCAACTGTCGCAGCCGATGACCCGGGACCTGCGCCAGACGACTCGAATCGTCGCCCCCCAGGAATGCCGGTCCTCCGGCCCAATCCGAAAATTCGTTCGCGCACGCGATGCGCCTCGTACACGAACTCCCTGCCGCCGTCACCCGAACGTGACAAATCGGTAAAGGAACGTAAAACCTCTCTCGCACGACGGCGACTTTGCCGGCCGATCGCGGCTCGGCGCGCCCCCAACCGGCTAGTCCGCGAACGGGTTTTCCGAGACTTCGTAACCAACTTCCGAAGTCCCGAAATTTCGAGCGCATTCGATTCGACTACCGGCCGCCGAATCGCGAACTCGAGGATCTTCTCGTTCCACGCGACCCATTGCAAATCCCGAAAGCCCCGATTTTCCGTCCGATTCTCACGCTTTACGATCGGGCACGGCGCTTGCACTCCTGCTATTCGGCCGGCTGAAGGCCGATCCATCCGAATAGGAGGAGAGATAGTCATGAGATCACGAAAGCGCAGAGGCGCGACGAGGGCAGCGAGCATCCTGCTTGCAGTCCTGGTCGCGACGACCGCCGTCTTCCAAAGCTCCGTCTCCGCGCAGACCGAGACGGGTCAGATATCCGGAACCGTGACCGATCCACAGGGCGCCGTAGTCGCCGGTGCGACGATCACGATTCAATCGAAGGGAACGGGTGCAGTTCGCACGCAGCGTTCGACCGGCGATGGTTCCTACATCGTCTCGAATCTGCAACCCGGCGACTACGAGGTGAAGGTCGAAGGCAGCGGCTTTGGCGTCAAGACCGTTCCGGTCCGCGTTACCGTCGGCACGAGGACCACGGTCGACGTGACGCTCGAAGTCAGCGGCTCCGGTGACGTCGTCGACGTCGTCGCCGGCGACCAGGGCGTCCAGGTGAATACCGAAAACCAGGTGCTCTCGACCGTTGTCAGCGAAAAGCAGATCAAGGAACTGCCGACGATCACGCGCAATCCGTACGCGCTCGTTCAACTAGCGGGAACGGCCGTCGCGGTCGATCCGGAAGCCCAGGATCCGAACACGACGACGTCCGACCGCGGCGCTGGCTTCAACATCAACGGTCAGCGTTCCTCGAGCACCAATGTCATGCTAGACGGCGCGGACAACAACGACACGTACGCGTCGGACATCGGCAATGCGGTTCCGCTGGACTCGGTCCAGGAATTCACCGTGCTGACGAACAACTTCTCGGCCGAATTCGGCCGTGCCGGTGGAGGAGTCGTGAACGTTGCGACCAAGTCGGGCACGAACGATTTTCACGGCACCGTCTACGAGTTCAACCGGATTTCGGCGCTCGCCTCCGAGAGCGCGAACCTCAAGGGACAGTTCGTTCCAACCAAGAAGGGCGTGTTCACACGCAACCAGTTCGGTTACTCGGTTGGCGGCCCGGTCATCAGGGACAAGGTCCATTTCTTCCAGTCGACGGAATGGCTGCGGGTCCGCAGCCGCGACACGGGTATCGCGCTCGTGGCTACGCCGGAACTGCTCTCCAGAACGCCTGCGAACGTGCAGCAGTTCTTCGCGCCGTTCGGGCTCGTCGAGTCGTCCCTTGGCCGCGTTTTCACCGTTGGCGACATCGGCGGTACTCCCGGCGGACCGTTCAACTCGCTCGATCCGAACCTGCCGGCTTTCCAGGAGGTGTTCTACTCGGTGCCTGCGGATGCCGGCGGCGGCTTCCCGCAGGACCAATACCAGATCGTCGGCCGCGGCGACTGGAACATCAGCGACCGCACGTCGATGTACGGACGCTACGCTTACCAGAACGTAAACTTCGAACAGGGGGCACTCTCGTTCAGCCCGTACGCGGGCTTCAACACTCCGGCGCTCACTCGTAACCACAACTTCCTCGTTTCGATGACGCACGTGTGGAGCGACAGTCTCGTCTCGCAGTCGAAGTTCGCCTACAGCAGGGTTGCAAACGACCAGCCGCTCGCAGAGCAGCCGGCCACGCCGTCGCTTTACCTGCAGCAGAACATCAAGTCCACTCTCCTCGGCCGCGACGTCGCGCTGCCGGGTTACTTCCCGTTTTCTCCATCGGCGGCGATTCCCGCCGGCGGCCCGGCGAACATGTTCCAGTTCTACCAGGACCAGACCTGGACGCTGGGCTCGCACGCGGTCCGCTTCGGCGGTTCGTTCATAAGGATTCACGACGACCACTTCTTCGGAGCATTCCAGTCGGCCGTCGAAGAACTCGGTGGCAGCGCGTTTGCCGGCCTGGACAACCTCGTCCTCGGTCAGACGGCCCGCTTCCGCGTTGCCATCGATCCCGATGGCGCCTACCCGGGCGGAACCGTGCAGTATCCGGTGAGTGCGCCGCAGTTCCTGCGAAACAACCGTTACAACGAAGGCGCGCTCTACGTGAACGATTCGTGGAAGATCCATCCGCGCGTCACGCTCAACCTGGGCCTTCGCTGGGACTACTTCGGCGTGCAGCACAGCACGGATCCGAGCCTCGATTCGAACTTCCACCTCGGCAGCGGCGGTTCGATTTACGAGCAGATCCGCAACGGACAGGTGTTCGTTTCCGAAGACAACCCGGCTGGCGGACTCTGGAACAAGGACAACAACAACTTCGGACCGCGCGTCGGTATCGCGTGGGACGTGTTCGGCGATGGAAAGACGTCGCTTCGCGGCGGCTACGGCATCTCCTACGAGCGCAATTTCGGCAACGTGACGTTCAACGTCATCCAGAATCCGCCTAACTACGCGGTGCTCGACCTCATCAACACGGTTCCGATCACAATCGGCAACTTCGGTCCCGCATCGGGAGGCGACGGCTCGTTCACGCTTCCGCGGACCAGTCTCAGGTACGTCGACGAGAACATCAAGACGGCGTATGCCCACTTCTGGAGCGCTTCGATAGATCACGAGCTCCTCGGCGGCCTCGTCGGTTCGATCGAGTATTCCGGTTCGAAAGGCGTCGACCTCTACTCGCTCGAGGACCTCAACGGTCCGGCGTCGGCAATTCACTACGGTCTGCCGCTGAGCCCCGGGTCCAACGGACGGCTCAACGAGCAGTATTCGGGCATCAATGCGCGCCGGAACGGCGGCTTCTCGACTTACAACGGCCTCACGTTCGGCGTCCAGTCGCGTCACTTCAACACGACCGGGTTGCAGTTCATGGCGAAGTACACTTGGTCGCACGCGATCGACAACCTGTCGTCTACTTTCAGCGACGGTTCCAACCTCTTCAACCTTGGCCTGCTCGATCCGTTCAATCCGGAACTGGACAAGGGCAACGCCGACTTCGACGTCCGCCACCGCTTCATCTCGAGCGGTATCTGGGAAGTGCCCTTCGCAAAGGACACGGACGGATGGCAGAAGCACCTGCTCGACGGATGGCAGGTGAGCTACATCTTCAATGCTCGAACGGGCGCACCGTTCACGATCTTCGACTGCACGAACGGGTTCTTCCGCTGCAACCGCCTGCTGCAGGCGGGTCCGATCGACATCGACGGGCAGGGAACTTCCGCTCCGCAGTCGGGACAGGGCAACACGTTCAACTACATCGACCTGACGAATCAGCTTTCGCAGGCGGGCGGCTACGCCGATCCGTTGACGGGGATTGCGGACTACGGTCCGTATCCGTCGAACATGACGGCTCGCAACAACTTCCGGCGCCCAGGCTACTGGAACCTCGACGGAGGGCTCTACAAGAACATCGAGCTAACGGAGCGCCATTCGATACAGCTCCGCGGCGAGTTCTACAACTTCTTCAACCACGCGAACCTGTTCATCAACGACGGACAGACCGACATATCCGCGTCGCCTTACATTACGGCGTACAAGGAGGGCCGGCGTCAGGTCCAGTTGGCGATCAAGTTCATCTTCTAACCATCGAAACGGGGCCGCTTCGGGTGGTGGGTCCCCGTTCGAACGCAGCGCGACTGCGGTGACGTCGGCCCCCGCGGGATCCCCTCCCGCGGGGCCGTCGCACGTTCAAGCGGACTGGAGCAGCCGGATTTCAGGATGACTCGAGGGAAGGCGGGATGGTCTGGCGGCACGAGACCGATGCTGCGGAAATCGGCCGAGGGTCCCGACAATCCTGTCCACTCTCCCTCTCCTCGTGGTAGAAACGCACCCCGTGACTGCAGACAACGCAATCCCGGCCACCGAGCTCGTCGCCCGCGTCAGAAAGAGCATGGAGAGCGTGATCGTCGGCAAACCCGACGTGATCGAGTTGACGCTCATCGCCATGTTGAGCGAGGGCCACCTCCTGATCGAGGACGTCCCGGGCACCGGCAAGACAATGCTGGCCCGCGCTCTCGCCGGCAGTCTCGCGCTGCATTTCAAACGCATCCAGTTCACACCGGACCTGCTGCCGTCCGACGTGACCGGACTGACGGTCTATCACCAGAAGACTGAAGAATTCGTATTCCGTCCGGGCCCGGTCTTTACGAACATACTGCTCGCCGACGAGATCAATCGCGCCACGCCGCGAACACAGTCCTCGTTGCTCGAGTGCATGGCCGAGACGCAGGTCACCGTGGACGGAAACACATACGCGCTGCCCGGCACCTTCTTCGTCATCGCGACCCAGAATCCCATCGAGTCGCAGGGGACGTTCCCGCTGCCTGAAGCCCAGCTGGATCGCTTCCTCATGAAGATCAGCGTCGGATATCCGGCCCGGGCAGAGGAAGTGTCCATCCTCTTCGCGCAGCAGCACGAGCATCCGATCAATCACGTCGCGCGTGTTCTAGGTGAGGCAGAGGTCTCGGCAATGCGCCGCGCCGTAAAAGACGTGCACGTCGATCCCGCGATCGGCGACTACATCGTCGACATCGTCGGCGCGACCAGGAAGCATCCGTCGCTGGTGGCCGGGGCGAGCCCTCGGGGTTCGCTGGCGCTGATGCGCGCTTGTCAGGCGGCCGCGTACGTCCGTGGCGAGGGGTATGTGAGGCCGCACGTCGTCAAGCGAATCGCTCCGTTCGTGCTGTCGCATCGCCTGATGCTGCATCCGCAGGTGAGAATCTCGGGCCTGACCGCCGAGCGAATCGTGGCCGAGATCCTGAACAGGGTTCCGGTGCCGACCCTGCTTCAGGACAACTACCGGATGGAGCCCAGCCGAAAGATGTGATCGGTTGGCGGGCAGCGTCCCCGGAGGCGCGGATCGGGAACGGCAATGGCTGCACGGACGTCGGTAACGGTCACACCAACAGCGGTCGTCGTGGCGTTCACGGCGCTGGTCGCCTTCATTCTGGCGTTCGCGTTCAAGTCGATGCTCGCGCATCTGGTGGGAGCGCTGACTCTGTCGGTACTGGCGACCTCGATCGTTCTGGCGATCTTTGCCGTGCGCGGCCTCACCGTCACGCGCACGATTGCGGCGACGGCCTTCGACGGCGATTCGCTGAAGATGGAGTTCGAGATCCGCAACGGCGGCCGCACCGCCAGGCGGCTTGTCGAGGTTGCGTGCGGCTACTACGCGACTCATATGGTCAGCGGCCGCCTCTCCGCCTTCGTGCCCGAGATTCCTGCGGGGGGCTCGGCATTGCTCACGGCTACGATCGAGGACATGCGGCGCGGCGAGTACGTGTTCCAGCCGCCCACCTTGATGTCCGGAGATCCCTTCGGACTCATCGTGGTCGCGCGCACGGCCGACGAGCTCGAGGAGCCGACCCTGCGCGTTACGGTCTACCCGTTGACGTTTCCGATCGACAGGATGTCGATGTTGAGCGACATGTCCTGGTCGTTCACGGGCGTGGAGCCGACGAACAGGCCGGGCCACGGCGGAGAGATCCTCGGCACGCGAGAGTACCGCTGGGGAGACAGCGTGCGGGCCATCCACTGGCCGCTCTCGGCTCGCATGGGCGAGCTGATCGTCAAGGAATTCGAGCGAAGCGCTTCGACCGAGGTGACGATCTTCGTAGATCTGGACGCAAAGGCAGCTTGGGGATCCGGGCGCGACCAGACGCTCGAGTACTCGATCCGGATTGCCGCTTCCGCGGCCGAGTACGCCATCCGCCGCGGCAACAGCGTGCGGCTCGCGGCGTACGGCACTCAATGGATCGTCGTGCCGCCCGGGAAGGGCACGCTCCACCAGCAGATGCTGATGGGCTACCTGGCGTCGTTTCAGTCGATGGGTCAGACGCCGTTCAACTACGTAATTGGCCAGATGGCGCCGAGGCTGCGCGAGGGATCGAGCGCGGTGGTGGTCTTTCCGAACGAGCATCTCCATCTGGACCTGTTCGGCCCGGCTCTCGAAGCGTTGTGGGCAAGGCGTATTCGCCTCACTGCTATACTGCTCAACGTGGAGAGCTTCCTGGAAGGCTCCGTAGCGAACTTGAAGCCCGACCTGAGAGCCGCGGCGTATCTCAGCGGGCGCGGCGCAACCGTCTACATGGTTTCGAAGGGCGACGATCTCGGTCGCCGTCTGAGCGTTCCGCTTTGAGAGCACAAAGGATCCGGTCATGAGCGTCGGCCCCTCGCACAAGCCCTACTCCCGCCTTCCGGAAACGTTTGCGCTGATGGCGCTGATCGTCGGGCTCGGCCTGATTGCAATTGCGTGGCCGTTGTCCAGCGTGCCCGACCTGACAATCAGGCTCGCGGGCTATTCGATCATGCTCGTCACGGCCGCGGCGCACTCGTGGTTCTATGCGCAGCGCGCGTTGTGGTCGAACTCTCCGAACGCAGTGGCGACGACGTTCCTCTGGCTCGTCGTGCTTGCGCTGGGAGTGTTTGCGGTCGAGTGGTACGCCGGCAGTGCGTTGCTTGGCTGGGTCGCGTTCGCCGAACTGGTCCTCTGCTCGTTCCTCTTCAATCACGCCACGTTCCGAATGACGCATTTCGTCGCGTTTCTCGTGATGATCCTCGCTTCCACGCGGCTGCCGCTCGGGATCGGCGGCGCGGCCTGGGTGGCATTCGCCGCACTGTCGCTGCTCGTCCTGGCGTATGGCCGGACGGCGCGAAAGTCGGGACCTTCCGGTTATGACCGGGGCGAGTTCCGATGGCCAATACAGCGCATAGGAGCGGTATCGGCTGTCGCAGTCTTCTCGGCGTTGCTCTTTCTGGTGACCCCGCTCCTGCGATGGCCGGATATCGACCTTACTCCCAAGCCGTTATCGAAGCCGCCGCGGCAGGGAGGGCAATGGGGCTCGGCGTCCGATCCTTTCCGGATTGGTGGCGACACTTCGGTGCCGGATCCGCAGAACGACCGGCTTCCCGTGATGCAGGTGAGGCTGCAGCCTGCCGTTGGCTCGCCGCTCTACGTTCGCGGACAGTCCTTCGACACGTTCGACGGAGTGGCCTGGTCGAACGAGGACACCGACCTTCAGACCCTTGACGTCGCAGACGGCGGGTGGACCCGGTTGCCTGTCGAGCAGCCGTCGATAGCTCCGGCATCGGTGCAGCCGATCCGCCAGAACTACGAAATGCTCGTCGACCTCGAGGGCGTGGTCTTCACGGCGTTCCGCCCTGCGAGTCTCCGCTTTTCGGACGGCAACGTCGGCAGTGTCAAGGTCGATACGGGCGGTCGCACGGTGTTCGTCGACGGTGCACTCGCGGCGAGGAGCCAATACGAAGTCGACGGTTTCCAGGACATCTTCGCATCAGGGAGCCTGCGAAGACCGCCGTCGGCCTATTGCGCTTATCGCGACCTCAGTATTCCGTCGGGAATTGATCAGCGGGTACTCCAGATCGCGCTCGAGCAGACGGCAAGCGCGACAACGGCTTACGACAAGGCAATTGCTCTCGAGCGATACCTGCGGCGCTCGTTCTATTACTCACTCTCGCACGACGTCGGCGGCCGACAGGTCGTCAACGACTTCATGCTGCGAGCGAAGCGCGGCCACTGCGCGCTCTTCGCTTCCTCGATGGTCGTGATGGCGCGCAGTATCGGATTGCCGGCGCGATACGTGACGGGCTTTCTCGCGCAGGAGCGCACGCGCGACGGATTCCTTGTCCGCGGTTCCGACGGCCACGCGTGGGTCGAGGTCTACATCGATGGGGCGGGCTGGCTGAGCTTCGATCCGACGTCTGGAATCGTCGATCCGAAAGACACAAGAACGCGGGCACAGACGGTCGCGAACGGCCGCGAAGACGTCCGGGTAGCAGATCGCGACGGTCGCAGTGGCGGCACGGGTGGCGGACTTTACGGCCGGGGCGACCGGGACCGCGACGGCGGCGATCCGCGCGGCGGCGACATCGCACGCAACGACAGCGCGCCTGGCGGTGGCGTTCCGATCGGGGATCCTTCGGGAGGATCGGGCGGGACGTCCGGTGATTCGAGTGGCGACGGATCTGGAGGCGGCGCGAATGGCGGCAACGGTGGCGCCGGAGGAGACAGCGGCGATTCCGGCAACGGCGGTGCGGGAACCGGCGGTGCGGGCAACGGCGGAGGTACGGGAGGAAGCAGCGCCGGCAGTGGTGACGACAGGCAGTCCGGAAGCGCCGGAACATCTGACGGCGGATCGACGCGGGTAATTCCGCCGGGCGGTGACACCAATCTTCCGGGTGGATCGGGTGGGGGCCAGGGAGGCTCCGGCCAGGGATCTCCGGGAGGCGGCAGCGGATCGGGCGGAGCGCCTGGCGAGTCGGCATCCGGGAGCTCGGATGGCGGGTCCGCAGGCGGCGGGGCGCCGTCGGCCGGGTCCACGAAGCCATTCGAGTCGAAGCCCACCCCCAGGCCCGAGCAGCCTCCGGATCCGAAGGCCGACGAGCGCGACTGGAGCATTCTGGTCTACCTGCTTGCCGGGCTCGGTCTCATCGGCCTTGCGGTGCTGGGGATCTGGACATTTGGCGTGAGGCGCGTCGTGGAGAAGCGGACGATCCGCGAGGCATTGCCGTTGTCGGTTGACGACGATCCGGACCCGAGACGACTTGTCGTGAAGCTCTATCACGCGATGGTGGGCGGACTTGGAAAGGTGGGCTTCATCCGGAAGGACGGAACGACGCCGGCGGAATACGCCGAGTCAGTGGCGGCGCGCGAACCGGGCCTCGGGGAGCCGGTCGGGCAACTGACCGAGCTCTTCCACGATGCGCGATACGATCACATTCCGGTGACGCGCGCTCAGGCCGATGAGGCGCGGTCGGTCTGGAGGAAGATCGCTGCGTCGGTGAAGAGAGTGGAAACCCCGGTGGAGTAGTCTGCAGCTGGTTGCTGCGCGAGTCGTCACTCGTACCGCAGGCATTCGATCGGGTCCAGCCGCGATGCCTTTCTTGCCGGCCAGACGCCGAACACGATTCCGATCGCTGCCGACGTGATGAGCGCCGTCGTGACTGCCCACATCGGCACCTCGGCCGGGAGCACCGGGAAGATCTGCATGAGAATCCAGCTGGCGCCCACGGCGAGGACCACTCCGAGCAATCCTCCGAGGAACGTGAGCGTCATCGCCTCGAACAGGAACTGCCGCACGATGTCGGAGCGCTTCGCCCCGATGGCCTTCCGGATGCCGATCTCCTGAGTTCGCTCCGTCACGCTCACCAGCATGATGTTCATGACTCCGATTCCGCCGACCAGCAATCCCACTCCGGAAATGGCAATGGCGATCAGGCCTATCATCGCGAAGATCGAGTCGAACTCTCCGATCATCTTGTCCGCAGTCGAAAGATCGAAGTTGTCGGGATCGGCCGGTTTGACGCCCCGCTGGGCCCGAAGGATTTCACGCGTCTGGCCGAGTGCGTCGGCTATCTGGCCGGTGCGGGCCCGGATGATGAACATCAGCCATTCGCTTCCCGGTGAGAGTTTGCGACCGGTTCCAAGTGGAATGTAGATCGCGCTGTCTTCGCCTTCGCTGGCAAACAGAGTCGACTTCCTCTTCTCGAGTACGCCGATTATCTCGTAATTCTTCCCGTCCATCCTCACCTGCGTTCCAACCACCGTGCTTTTGAACGGGAAGAGCGCTTCGACGACGTTCGAGCCGACCACCATTACGTTGCGCCTGTGCTGGTTGTCGATCGCCGTGAAAAACCGGCCTTCCTGCACGCTCAGGTTGGCCGCACGGGCGTAGTTGGACGTCACGGCCTGCAGTTGACCTTCCTTGTAGGACTGGCCCTCGTAGGTGATGGAGTCGTCGACGTTGCCCATGAACAGGACGGACGCCACGTCTTCGACTGCGGTCGCGCGTTGTTCGATCGCTTCGGCATCTGCCAGCTTCAACGGGCGCCGCGTTCGCTCTTCGGCGAAGTTGCCGTCACTGAACCCGGTGGTCAGATGGAAGGCATAGATGTTGTTCGTCCCGTACTGTTCGACAAGCGAGACGATGCTGCCACGAAGGCCGGTCAGGATTGACGCGACCGCAATGACCGTTGCCACTCCGATGACGATGCCGAGAACCGTAAGGAAGCTCCGGAACTTGTTCGCCCGCAGGTTGCCTAGCGCCATTCGCACGTTCTCGCCCGTGAAGAGCGTCAGGAGCCTGCTCAGGGAATTGAGGATTCTACGCAACGGCCAGGCCCCCCTAGTTCTTCTGCAGCGCCACGATCGGGTCGAGTTTCGACGCCTTGTAGGCCGGGAAAATGCCGAACAACATGCCGATGCCGCCCGAGACTGCCAGTGACAGCACCACGTAGCCCAGGGTGATCGTCATCGGCACGGGAGTCGTCACGGTGATGAGCCAGGCGATTCCCCAGGCCAGAATCAATCCGAACATTCCACCGAACGCCGACAGCAGCGAGGACTCGATCAGGAACTGCAACAGGATCTGGGCGCGCTTGGCGCCGAGCGCTTTCCGCAGTCCAATCTCGAAGGTCCGCTCGGTGACAGACACGAGCATGATGTTCATGACAACGATGCCGCCGACGAGCAGCGACAGCATGGTGATCGGCGTGACGACGAGGGCGATCGCTCCCGTGAACTGATCGATGGTGTTGTTCAATTCCTCGACGTTGACGAGGCCAAAATTGTCGGGTTGGTCGCTCGTGAGCTTGCGCCGCGCACGCATCGTGGCGCGAGCTTCGTCGATCACGGCCTGAAACTGTTCGCGTGCTTCGGCTTTCCCGTGCAGCTGCAGGCTCTGTCGGCGGCCGAGTATTCTCGTCGCCGTGGTAATTGGCACGTAAACGTGCTTGTCGAGCGACTGCCCGAACATCGACCCGCGAGACTCTTCGACTCCGATGACGGTCATTGGAATATCGCGCACCCGGAGCGTGCGGCCAATTGGGTCCAATCCGGGGAAGTACTTTTCGCGGACATCGGCGCCCAGCACGCAGACCAGGTCGGCCGAGTCGACTTCGTGTTGGGCGAAGAAGCGGCCATCCGAGATTGTCTTGTCCTCGATGATCGCCATGTTCGCGGTCACGCCTGACATCTCGACGCCCTTCATCTCGATGCCATCCTGGTTCAGGTCGACTGTCGTATCCAACTGCGCGCCGACTTCGGAACAGCTTTCGCACTGGGACTTGAGCCACTCATAGTCGTCCCACGTGAGGCGCTTGTTGCGCCGGCTCATCTCTACCCACTCTTCCTCGGTCATCTCGCCGTGATGGGCCATGCGCGAG
The DNA here is from genome assembly GCA_021463145.1 of Blastocatellia bacterium. GTDB lineage: Bacteria > Acidobacteriota > Blastocatellia > UBA7656 > JADIYM01 > JADIYM01. The sequence goes on from JAJTWZ010000006.1 coordinate 30,249, forward strand.
ATCATGAAGTGGTTGGCGCCGAGAACCTTCTCCACTTTCGCAACGACGTAGCTGTTCAGGCCGCTGATCGATGCGCCGACCACCACGACCGATGCCACGCCGATGATGATTCCGATGAGGGTGAGAAACGATCGCAGTTTGTGCGCGAAGATGGACTGCAGGGCTATCCGCAGGGCGTCGGTATAGAACGAGACGACTGGCTTCATGCGATCCGGGGCAAACCTTGGGCTTGGAATTCTGTGGGTATACGGAGCCGGGAGGGATTACGTTCGAACTGTTTCCCGAGGGTTCGGGCCAAAGTGTGCCGTGGGCATTCCGCTGGCCATGGATGCCGCGTGCTTCGAGCGCCGAAGCGCTCCCGTAGAAGGCGGCGCCAAGGCGCTCATCGGAAAACCACGCTCGACGCGCGCCGAACGGCTGCCGGTGGCCCATCGCTTCGACGTGCGTGCGCCAACCCGCGAGGAACCGACGAAGATCAATGTCGATGAAGCGATCTAACTGGCGGCCAGGGCGTTCACGGTCCTTCGAATCCGGGTCATTGGCGGCGCGGCATAAACGGGGTGCGTCCGATTGGTCATGAGCGCCACGACCCTTTCAGCTTGCGGGTCCACCCAGACACTGGTTCCCGTGAACCCGGTGTGGCCGAAAGCGTCGGCCGGCATCGCCGGTCCGGCACTGCATTCCGGCGTGGAGCCGAGGATCCATCCAAGCGATCGGTGCTCCTCGAGGCCCGGCGTAAGGTTCTCCCTGACCATTGCAAACGTCGCCGGTTCACTCAGAAGCGTGCCGCCAGGCAGGAACTGTTCGGCGATCAGCGCAGCCTCGCCAGCCGTGCCGAACAACCCGGCGTGGCCCGCAACACCACCCAGGAAAAATGCATTGCCGTCGTGAACCTCTCCCCAGATGACGTCCGTCCGCCACTTGCGATATGTCGCGGCGACGTCGCCGGCGAGCTCACGTTCGTAAACGTTGCCTGTTTCTGACGCCGCAATGCGCGGGCGAAGCGCCTGATCCGGGCGAAAGCCGGCCGTGCGCAACCCGAGCGGCGCCGCAATTCGTCCGGCGAATAGCCGATCCAGCGACGCTCCGCCGATCCGTTCGATCGCAAATCCGAGCGCGAGGAAGCCCGGATCGCTATAGACGACACGCGAGCCCGGGACATAGGCCAGGTTCAGCGACGCAATCGCTTCGAGAGCTTTTTCGGGGTTCCGCGCCGTCGCGTAGAGCGGCACCCACTTAGGCAGTCCCGAGGTGTGGGTGAGCAGATCGCGAAACCTCATCGCGCGTTTGTCGTCGCGATCGAACTCGGAGAGGACGGATAAAACCGGCGTGTCCATCGCAATGTCGCCGGATTCCATCGCCTGACAGAAAAGCAGGGCCGTGACGAGTTGCTTCGTCAGTGACGCGAGATCGAAGACCGTCTCGACCGTCGCCGGGATTCGTTCCGGAACGACGACGGCATCGCCGCAAGCGACCGACGCCACCTCGCGCCCACGTTCCCTGACGACCGCGACCGCTCCTGGGAAGTGTCCCGCGGCAACACACTCCTCCAGATATGCCGCGATCGATTCAGCTCTCTCAGCCGGGGACATTGGCCGCACTGTGAGGCACGCCGGCGCGTCCCGCGTGCTCCGCTATCGAGTCGAGGATGCGGACGGCCACGACGAGCGCGCGACGGCCGTCCTCGCCGCTGACGACGGGCGGGTGCTCGCCTCGAACGGCCTCGAGGAATGACACGATCTCGGCTTTGAGCGGTTCGACGTCGTCGATGTCGAGCATCGTGGCCGCAATCGCCGGCCGGACATCGCCGTCCTTCGGAGGCAGCACGCTGATGCGTTGAACCTCCTTGCCCGCCGTGTCGATCGAAATGTAGTCGCGCGGTTGGAAGAGCCGCAGCTTTCTGACGCGCTCCGCCGATACACGGCTGGCGGTGACGTTCGCGATGCAGCCGTTCGTGAACTCGAGCCGCGCGTTCGCAATGTCGATACGAGGTGTCAACACGCCGATTCCCGCCGCACGAACATCGGCGACGTCCGCGCCGACGAGCGAGAGGATGATGTCGATGTCGTGGATCATCAGGTCCATCACGACGTCGATGTCCAGACTGCGAGGCGTGAATTCGGCCAGCCGGTGGCATTCGATGAAGCGTGGCGTCGTTATGACATTTGCGGCAGCGACCACGGCGGGATTGAACCGCTCGATATGGCCAACCTGGAGTACCGCATTGCCGGACTTCGCGGCCGCCATCAGCCGGTCGGCTTCGTCGAGTGTCGAGGCGATCGGCTTTTCGATCAGGCACGCGATACCCGCCTCGAGCAGTGCGCAGCCGATCGATGCGTGATCGACAGTCGGAGCCGCCACGCTGACGGCGTCGACGCGGCCGGCGAGCGACTCGATTCCGGTAAGCGCCTCGCACCCGAACCGGCCGGCGTACTCCTCGGCGCGGGCGCGATCCGAATCGACTACGGCCACGAGGTGGGCGTCGTCCAGTTCGTGGTGAATTCGAGCGTGATGTCTGCCAAGGCTGCCGACGCCGATGACGGCCGTTCTGAGCATTCGGGTTCTCCAATGCGGCCCGTTGCCGCGTGTCCGCTGTTGTATCGCGCCCGGCACTGGGCCGCCAAGTGGCACGGCACCCGGGCCGGGCCTTTACGCGCGGTGGCGTGGTGGGCTCTACTGCGAACTTCGCATGCGATGGTTTTCCAGAATGGACCGCCGTGAGCGCCTCGCACTGGCGGGTCTTGTCTCGCTGGCAGCCGTGTGCTTCTGCTTTCGGCTGGGCGGAGTGCCTCTGCTCGGAAAGGACGAGCCTCGTTATGCCGAGGTCGCTCGTGAGATGGTCGTCGCGGGCGATTGGATCACTCCCCGGCTGGCCGGTCACACGTGGTTCGAGAAGCCGGCACTCCCTTACTGGCTGATGGCGGCGGGATTCTCCGTGTTCGGCATCAACGAGTTTGCCGCCCGGCTTGGGTCGGCCTTGCTAGCGGCCGTCGCGGCCGGAGCGGTCTATGCCGTTTCACGACGGGTGGGCGGACCTGACCGCGCTGCCTACTCGGCGATGGTTCTGATCACGTCGGGGCTCTGGCTTGCTTTCGCGCGGGGAGCGAGCTTCGACATGCCGCTGGCTGCGACGATGGCGCTTGCGATCGCGGCTTTCGCGTTCTACGAGCTCCAGGAAGGAGCACGCGATCGGCTCGTGTGGTCGCTCGTTTTCGGGGCCGCCACGGGTGCTGCGATGCTCGCGAAGGGACTGGCCGGTCCGTTGCTGCTCGGCCTGATCGTCGTGTTTTCCATGTTGACCTGCGGATCCTGGCGTCGCGTGCGGATCGTCGAGGCCGCTGCTGCCGCGGCCGCTGCACTTGCCATCGCCGGAACCTGGTATGTGCCGGTCATGGCGATCAACGGCTGGCCGTTCGTGCAGGAGTTCTTCATCGACCATCACTTCCGCCGCTACCTCACGAACCGATTCTCGCATCCGCAGCCCTTCTACTTTTTCATCCTCGTAATTCTCGGCGGACTGTTGCCGTGGACGTTCGTGTTTCTGGCAGGATTGAAGAGCCTAGTGCCGCTGGTCCGCAGAGGGCCGCAGACCGGCGAAGACCGTTTGCTGTGGATCGCCGGATGGTCCGTGGTGGTTCCGCTCGTGTTCTTTTCGCTGTCGACCTCGAAACTGCCGGGTTACATCCTTCCGGCATTTCCCGGGCTCGCGTTGCTGACTGGCTGGTCCGCCCATCGAATCGAAGCCGAAGGCAGCCGACGATGGGCGATCGTGGCGTCAGCGTTGTCGCTTGTCGCCGTTGGCGTCGGGTTGGCTCTTTACGGCGGCCGTTATTTGGACGCTTCGACTCGCGACGTTGCGTTACTCGCGTTCCTGCCGGCAAGCGCTGCGATGTCTATAATTGCCGCGCTTCGATGGCGGAGAATCCGCACGGCCTTGTGGACAGTCGCAGCCGGAGGCGCGGGTATTGCGGCGCTCATATCGATTTTTCTCTTCGGCGAGATCGGAGTCCGCGAGTCGTTACCCGCGCTCATGGCGAAAGCGAACGCATCGCTCGGCGCCGGTGAGCGCGTGCTCTGCTTCGGAGTCGTGGAGTACTCGCCCGTGTTCTACGTGCAGGGCCGGGTCGTCGTGGACGGCGCGGGAGACGTCCTCATTGCCGCCAGTCGCGACGAAGTGGCGAACGCATTGCGCTCGGCGCCGGACGAGTCGGTACTGGTAATCACCGACGGACAGCGAGCCTACGAGCTCTCGATCGATCCCGAACTCGACATGGAGATTCTCGAGCGGGAACGCAACAGGGTGCTGCTGCGCGTCACCTACCGCGATTCGGCCCCGACGTGATCACTTGTTCGGCGCTGGCTTGGCGCCGCTCTTGGCCGCAGTGGGATTCTCACCCGGCCTCACGTAATTCGGCCTTGCGGCAGGAGCGAAGTCCGGGGCCTCGAGAAAGAACGCGACGATCGCGTCATCGTAGACCACGCCGTCCTGCTTGATGAGGGACGATCCCGCGCGCGTACGGTCGAGTTCGAGCACCTTGGCCTTCGGGGCCAGGGCCGCCGCCGCCCGGGAATAGACGGCGAGCGGGGACGCCTTGCTGGTAACGATCAGGACCGCACGGTCGCCCAGCTTCTGAAAAGCTTCTGCCGCAGGCATCGGAGTCGTTCCACGTACGCCGAAGAAGCCGAGCGTCATCGAGATCAGGCTCTGAAAAGCACCGATCTCGACGAGCGACGATCCCGGCGTCGTCGCGGATCCGAGTTGTGCTTTCGTCAGGTAACGGTACCACTCTTCCTGCGACTCATAGATCGTGTCGACCGCGACGGCCTTCACGGCTGGATCGTTGGCCGCTGCCGAGAGCGATATGAATCCGCCCATGTCGATGCCATACAGCCCGATCCGGCCGTCCGAGATTGCCACGCCTGCATCGTTCTTCAGCGTCTTTGCATACTCAATCGTCGCCACCAGGTCATCGAGTTCGCTAAGACCGAGAGTCGTACGCGCTTCGCTGCTGTTGCCGTGGCCGCGAAGGTCGTACGCAATGACGTTGTAGCCCTGATCCCAGAGGCGGAAGCTCGTGCTCAGCAACTCTTCGCGATTCGAGCCGAAGGAGTGCGACAGAATTATGGTAGGCGAAGGCTGTTCCTGATAGATCAGCCAACCGGACATCGTCGAACCGCGCGCACCTGGCCACGTCTTTTCGTCCCAGATCGGCTTCTGGAGGATCTGTTCGTAGCCCTGCGGCGTGTTGATCACGGCGCGCCGCTCCTGGTTGACCATTCGATAGGAGAGGTAAACGTCCGCTCCCACGATGCTGGTCGTCAGGAATACGACGAGCGGGACGAAAACTGCCATGGCGCGCTTGAGCAGGGCCTTCTGTCGACGATCCATCTTGCTCTTTCTCGCTGTGTAAGAGTCGTGAAACGGGGCCGGTCGTGATCGCTGGGAAGCGGCGCCATAATAAGTCGCGGTCCAGTCAAATGCAATAAGCGCGTACGCCGAAGCTGAGACGCGCCAATCGGTTGCGCGCACCAGACGCTGCGCGGCGCGACCCGCATCCTCATCCGCGAGGAGCGGCTAGGAAGACTGCCACCCTCCAGCGATCCGCTCCGCGAGCGACAGGTCTGCGGGTGTGTTCACGTTCCGGAGAAGGTCGGCGGCCCCGTCCAGTTGGGAGTAGTCGGCGAACGGAACCAGATCGGCCTCGATTCGAACGAGCAGCGCCCGCGGCGTGCGTTCGCCGGCGTCGAGAAGCTCTGTAACGAGCGGCAGGGCCGAGCCGGGATAGATCGCGCAAAGCGGCGACACGCGGCCGTCTGAGTCCAGCGGTACGATTGCAGCCGCCGGACGCGCCTCGCTTCGAGCAAGAAGCAAGGCCAGGAAATCGGTGGTAACGAAGGGTAAGTCGCAAGCCACCACGAGTGCACGTTCGGACCCGCAGATCGACAGCGCCGTTTCTATGCCGGCGAGCGGACCGAGGCCCCCGCGAAGATCGGGCACTGCGGGAAGGCCTTCTATTGCCGACTCGCGTCCGATCAGCGTGACAGACGGCGCGACCGGAAGAATGGCCGCGACGACCCGCTCGAGAAACGTCCGGCCCTCCAGTTCGACCAGCACCTTGTCGGTGCCCATTCGCGAGCTGCGGCCGCCGCCAAACACAAAGGCTTCTGTAGGTTTCACGGCACAACTCGGAAGGAATCGGGTGCGTCCGGGGACTCCCGCGTCGATGTGGTACCATCCGCGCACCAGAACGAGATGCGCATGAATTGTCGTGCGGAATTGGAGCGTACGAGCATGACCGACGATGTTAGCAGTGCCGGAGGGATCGACCAAAACGGGGTCATGGAGTTGTTCGAAGAGACCGGAGCGTTGCTGCGGGGCCACTTCGTCCTGACATCCGGACTGCACAGCCCGAACTATCTGCAATGCGCCCGGGTGCTCCAGTTCCCAAGGATTGCGGAACGGCTTGGCCAGGCAATTGCCAGCGGCTTCCGCGACCAGCGCATCTCCTGCGTGGTCGCGCCGGCGATCGGGGGAATCGTGATCGGATACGAGGTTGCGCGCGCGCTTGGGGCCACAAGCGTGTTCACGGAGCGCGACGGGAACGGCGAGATGACCCTTCGCCGGGGATTCACATTGTCTGAGGACGAGCGCGTTCTCGTCGTAGAAGACGTCATTACGACTGGCGGCTCGACCCGCGAGACGATTGATGCCGTCATCGCCGCGGGTGGGAAGGTCATCGCCGCCGCGTCCGTAATCGACCGATCGGGTGGCACGGCGGATGTCGGAGTTGCGCGCGCCGCCCTGGCGACTCTTCAGGTCGAGACCTATGACCCGGCGAAATGCCCGCTCTGCGCGGACGGGTCGCAGCCGGTCAAGCCGGGGAGCCGGAAGCGTTAGAACACTCCGAGGCGCGTTCGTGCGGCTGAAGCTCACGATCCAGTACGACGGCACGGGCTTCCGCGGCTGGCAATCGCAGCCCGGCGAACTCACGGTGCAGGACGCGCTGGAGTCCGCGTTGCTCTCGTTCGATTGCGGGCGCGTTGCGGTTCATGGAGCGGGGCGCACCGACGCGGGCGTGCATGCTCTTGGGCAGGTCGCGCACTTCGATATCGACAAGTCTCTCGAAGCCGGGACATGGATACGCGCGATCAACGTCAAATTGCCGGCGGACATTCGAGTCGTTGGCGTCGAACGGGTCAACGAGGACTTTCACGCTCGCATGGGCGCGAAAGGAAAGTTGTACCGCTACCGGGCCGCAACGGGCGATGTGCTCAGTCCGTTCGTTCGCCGTTACGTCGCGCACGCTCCGTACGATCACGATCTGGACAGGATGCGCGATGCCGCGGCCGTTCTTTTGGGACGACACGACTTCGAGGCGTTCACGGTCAAGGACCGTGAAACGCTCACGACGACACGCGATCTGCGCCGTCTCGACGTGGTGCGGCAGGGCGACGAGATCTGGATCGAGGCGGAGGCCAATGGGTTCCTCCGGGCCATGGTTCGCACTCTTGCCGGCACGCTTCTGGCTGTAGGAGACGGGCGGATGCCGGTCGGGCAAGTAGCCGAGGCGCTCGAGGCGAAGCAGCGCGATCTGGCCGGTCCAACCGCTCCGGCACGAGGGTTGACTCTCGTTCGCGTCGACTACTAACATCGGCCGTCACGCCTGCGCACTGCCTCGGAGGATTCATGATCGACGCGTTCGAGGGCCTCGTGGAACGGGGCTCTCCGGAGGAGTTTCTGCTGAGGCAGATAGACCGGGACCGGCTTCCCCGGCACATCGCAGTGATCATGGACGGGAACGGCCGGTGGGCCAACAACCGCAGCAAGCCCCGGGTATCCGGACACCGGGCCGGCGCGATATCGGTTCGAGAAACGGTGGAGACGGCAGCCCGGCTTGGGATCGGATACCTGACTCTTTACGCGTTCTCGACGGAGAACTGGAAGCGGCCGCGCCTGGAAGTCGAGACACTCATGAGGCTGCTCAGGGAGTATCTGGGCAAGGAACTGGAAACACTCGCGCGAAACCGCATCCGTTTCCGCGCGATGGGGCGTCGCGACGAGCTCTCGGGGGGCGTCCGCCGGGACATCGAGCGGGCCGAGCGCGAAACCGCACATTTCGACGGTATGGTTCTTACGGTCGCACTCAACTACAGCGGCCGGACCGAGATCGTGGATGCGTGCAGGCGTATCGCCACGCACCTCGTGACGTCGGGCGGCGATCCGTCACGGATCACGGAGGCGGATATCGGGCGAAACCTCTACGAGCCAGAGTTGCCCGATCCTGATCTTCTCATCCGCACGAGCGGAGAATTGAGGGTCAGCAACTTCATGCTCTGGCAGATCGCATACACGGAAATTCACGTGACGGAAACGCTGTGGCCCGATTTCCGTCGCGCGAACCTTTTCGAGGCCATCGTCGAGTTCCAGAAGCGCGACCGGCGCTTTGGCGGAGCGATCGATCGGATCGGCGATGCCGGGACGCCAATGACCACGGCTGGAAGCGGTCAGGTCGGTCGATGACGCGAGTTCTTACGGCGCTCGTGGCATTGCCGGTGCTGCTTGTTGCGACCTGGTGGTCCAATCCTTACCTCTTCGTCGCTATCGCTGCTCTTGCGATACTTGCTGCGCTTCACGAGTTCTACGTCATCGCCGACAGGGCGGGAGCGCCGCCATTCCGGATCGCCGGGCTTGCGTCGGGCGTCGTGTCGATTGCGGTCGCCGCGGGCGTCGGGCCCGAGTGGAACTCGTACGTGCTGGCCGCGACGACGGTCGTGGTAATGATCGCAACGCTTGGCCGCGTGGATGACAAGAGCAGAATCCTCGCGTCCGTTGGATCGACAATGGCCGGCGTCCTGTACGTTGCGACGCTCGGCAGTTATCTGGTTGCGGTGAGGATGCTTACGGCGCCGCCGCAGATTGCGTCGAAGCTGATCACGCTCTTCCTTGTAATCGTGATGATGAGCGATACGGCCGCCTATTACACCGGGAAGACGTTCGGGAAGCGCAAGCTGGCGCCGCGGGTGAGTCCTGCCAAGACGGTGGAGGGCTCGATTGGAGGCCTGGTTGGAAGCACGGCCGCGGCTGTCGCTGCGAAGTACGTCTTCTTTCCCGAACTGCCGATCGTCCACGCGATTGCGCTCGGCGCCGGGATGGGAGTGATGGGACAGGTAGGGGACCTCGTCGAATCTCTGCTGAAACGTGGATCGGATGTGAAGGATGCGGCGTCGATCCTGCCCGGTCACGGTGGATTCCTCGACCGCCTGGACAGCATGCTGCTCAATGCGCCGATCCTGTACGCATACGGGGTGCTCGTGCTCGGGGCCAGGCCGTAGCTGTCGATGTCGAGAGGCCGGCGATCGGATTGCCGGGTTGCCGTCTCTCCAGGCGCCGATCGCCGGCCGCGGCATTGCCGGTCATGGGTTGACAGTGCCTGAGGCGGTGCGTATTGTGCTCGCTTGCGTTCAGCACACGTTTTGCGGAGATAGAGTTATGAGCACGTATATTCCGAGTGGAGCCAACCTCGAAGCGCAGCGCGCCTGGTACATCGTCGACGCCACCGGTCAGACCGTCGGGCGGATGGCGACCCGCGTCGCGATGATCCTGCGGGGAAAGCACAAACCGACCTACACGCCGTTCATCGACATGGGCGATCACGTCGTGATCGTCAATGCCGAGAAGATCGTATTCACGGGCAACAAACTCGAAGACAAGTTCTATCGCCATCATTCGGGCTGGCCGGGTGGGCTCAAGGAGATCGCCGCGCGCGACCTTCTGGCGAGGTACCCCGAGCGGATTCTCGAGCAGGCCATCCGCGGCATGCTCCCGAAGAACACCCTCGGACGTGCAATGGGCCGCAAGTTGAAGGTTTACGCTGGACCAGAGCATCCGCATTCGGCTCAAAAGCCGGAGCCTCTGGCCGTCTAAAGTGAGGACTCACAGGTGAGCAGCGACATTCAGTATTACGCAACAGGACGCCGCAAGACATCGACGGCGCGCGTGTACCTTCGGCCCGGAACGGGTGAGATCACTGTCAACAAGCGTGCTTTCGAGAACTACTTCCCGAACGAAACGCTTCAGATGGTGATTCGCCAGCCGCTTCAGCTGACCGAAACCGCGAACAAATTCAGCATTTTCGTGAACGTTTCGGGAGGCGGCATTGCCGGTCAGGCCGGCGCGGTCAGGCACGGAATCACGCGGGCGCTGATGGAGTTCAACACGGATCTGCGGACGCGCCTCAAGCGTGCCGGATTCGTGACGCGCGATCAGCGGCAGAAGGAGCGCAAGAAGTACGGCCAGAAGGGCGCACGCGCTCGGTTCCAGTTCTCGAAGCGCTAAGGCGTCGTGGGTTTCGGCTCGATGGCCAGCGATCGGCGCGGATTGCGTTCGATCCTGGCCATTGGCCGCGAATGCCCGTTTCTCAATCCATTGCCGTTCCCGAGTTGGTTGCCGGCGTCGAAATCGCGGGCCTCGGAGCGGTGAGTACACAAACCGATTCAGCGAAGGAGAATTCCATTGGTCAACGTTACGATGAAGGAATTGCTGGAAGCTGGCGTCCACTTCGGGCACCAGGTTCGCCGTTGGAATCCGAAGATGAAGGAGTACATCTTCGGCGAGCGGAACGGGATCTACATCATCGATCTTCAGAAGACGCAGCGTCTGTTCAAGGAAGCCGTCAAGTTCGTTACTGCCGAGTCCGTCAACGGCCGGAAGTTTCTTTTCGTCGGCACCAAGCGCCAGGCACAGGATGCGATTCAGGAAGAGGCCGAGCGCTGCGGAATGTTCTATGTCAATCAGCGCTGGCTTGGCGGGCTACTGACCAACTTCCAGACGATCCAGAAGTCGATCGCCCGCTTGCGCGATCTGGAGGCGATGAAGACCGACGGCCGCTACGACTCGATGACCAAGAAGGAGCGCATCGGCCTCGATCGTGAACAGGATGGCCTCTCGCGCAACCTTTCCGGCATCAGGAACATGGGCGGGCTGCCCGACGTGATGTTCGTCATCGACTCCAACAAGGAAGAGATTGCGGTCAAGGAGGCCAACCGGCTTGGCATCCCGATAGTCTCGATCGTCGACACGAACTGCGACCCGGACCTGATCGACTATGTAGTGCCCGGCAACGACGACGCACTGCGGGCGATCCGGTTGTTCCTCCAGAAGATGGCCGATGCGATCATCGAGGGACGCGAACTGACCAAGGACGCCGCCGCCGACGAAGCGGAGGCCTCAGCGGCGGAAGGCGATCGCGAGAGCCGTCCGCGTCGCGACGACCGTGAGCGTCGTCCGCGTCGCGACGACCGTCCGCGCCGTGAGGACCGCGTTCCGCGCGCCGATGCGCCTGCGTCCGACGACATCCGGGCCTACCGTTCCGCGGACGGCCGTCCCGAGCCCGAGCTTCCGGAGGCGGACGCCCCGGATGCGGGAACCGAATCGGTTGCAGCTCCCGCAGCGGACGCGGCAACGGCTGAAGCAGCTCCGGCCGGCGACGCCCAGGCGTAGCCGATCCGGCAAGAAATATGTCGCGCCGGTCGTAGAGTTCCGCCTGCCGGAACCGCGAGCCGGCGCCCGGTAGAGAAAAGGTACGAGGGAGAGCATGGCTGAGATCACAGCAACCGCGGTCAAGGAACTGCGCGAGAAGACTGGCGCCGGAATGATGGAGTGCAAGAAGGCGCTCACCGAGGCCGATGGCAATGAGGACAGGGCAGTCGAGATCCTGCGGACTCGTGGTCTTGCAGGTGCCGAAAAGAAGGCCGGCCGAATCGCAGCTGAAGGCGCCGTTGGAAGCTACATCCATATGGGCGGAAAGGTCGGCGTGCTCGTAGAAGTGAACTGCGAGACGGACTTTGTCGCTCGTGGCGACGACTTCCAGACGTTTTTGAAGGACATCGCGATGCACATCGCGGCGATGTCGCCGCAGTACATTTCGAAGGAGGACGTTCCCGAGTCCGCGCTCGCCAAAGAGCGAGAGATCGAGCTCGAGCGACTCAAGAACGACGAGGCTATGGCGAAGAAGCCGGCCGACGTTCTGTCTAAAATCGTCGATGGCCGGGTTTCGAAGTATTACGAGACAGCGTGCCTGCTCGAGCAGCCATTCGTGAAGGACCAGAGCTCGACGGTCGGCGAACTTGTTAAAGGTCTTACCGCCAGGATTGGAGAAAAGATCGCCATTCGCCGTTTTACGCGGTACAAGATGGGTGAGGGGCTCGAAAAGAAGGAAGGTGACTTCGGAGCCGAAGTCGCCGAGATGCTTGGTCGATAGCAGGTAGAAGGCCCCGGTAACGGGGCCTTTTGTTTTTCCCGTCCGAGGACTGGATCTGGAGGTCGATCGTGAATGCTGGAGGCGCTGTGAGCGAAGCGACATCGGGCACGCCGGCTTTTCGCCGGATCCTTCTCAAGATCAGCGGCGAAGCGCTCATGGGCGCCGGCAAGTTCGGCATCGACCCCGCCGTCGTCAATGAAATCGCGGAAGAGATCAAGCAGGTCCACGACCTCGGCGTCGAAGTGGCGGTTGTAGTCGGTGGCGGAAACATCTTCCGGGGTATTGCAGCAAGCACGCAGGGAATGGACCGCGCGGCGGCGGATTACATGGGAATGCTCGCTACGGTGATGAACTCGGTGGCCGTACAAGACGCTCTCGAGAAGATTGCCGTGCCGACTCGCGTTCAGACCGCTGTCGAAATGCGTCAGATCGCCGAGCCGTTCATCCTGCGGCGCGCGCTCAGGCATCTCGAAAAGGGCCGAGTGGTCATTTTTGCCGCCGGCACTGGCAATCCCTACTTCACGACGGATTCGGCCGCGGTCCTTCGCGCGCTCGAGATCGGCGCCGACTGCATCCTCAAGGCGACGAAGGTGCAGGGAATCTACTCGGCGGATCCAATGACGGACGAATCGGCCGAGTTTCTCGAGTCGGTCACTTATGACGACGTGCTGAATCGCCATCTGAAGGTGATGGATGCTTCGGCGATTTCACTCAGTCGCGACAACAAGCTGCCGATAGTGGTCTTTAATCTGCGCACCCGCGGGAACATTCTCAGGGTCGTCACCGGCGAGCGCATCGGCTCGCGCGTTGGCCCAAAGTCCTGAGAGTGACTCATCGAGCCCCCGGTACGGTTTAGAACCGGTCGGGTGAATTGAGAGAAATCATGGAACTCAATCAACTGAAGTCCGACACAGACGCCCACATGAAGGCCACGCTTGAAGACGCCCGGCGCAAGTTCCAGCATATCCGGACCGGCCGCGCATCCGTGAACCTGCTCGACACGATCATGGTCGACTACTACGGGTCGATGACGCCTCTATCCCAGGTCGCCGCGATCAGCGCGCCTGAGCCGTCGCTGTTGACTGTGCAGCCTTGGGATCCTTCGGTGATCAAGGCGATCGAGAAAGCCATTCTCACTTCGGACCTCAATCTGAATCCATCGAACGACGGCAAGATGGTGCGAATACCGATTCCGCAACTAACCGAGGAACGCCGAAAGCAACTCGTCCGGGTCGTTCACGACATAACGGAAGAGCATCGCACTGCCATCCGGAACATTCGGCGGGACGCAAACGACAAGCTCAAAGCTGCGTTGAAAGACAAGACCATCTCGGAGGACGACGAGCGTCGAGCGCTTGAAGAGGTCCAGAAAATGACGGACAGCTACATCGCAAAGCTCAACGATCTCGGCAAGCAGCGCGAGAACGAGGTTATGACGGTCTGATTGCGGCCTGGGGTTCGCCGAAGCCGTGCAGGCCCGAGCCCGATGCTAATCGGGCCTTTTGTCCCGCGGTGAAGGCATGAATGAATCGGATCGGTGCGCTGCGACCGTAGTATCGCAGCGTGATCGTGTCGGTGCCGCCGCGGACGAGGCAGCGATTCATTACACCCTGACTTGTAAACAAGTGCAAAAAGAGCCCCGTAGAAGCTAACGGACAGGCCCTTCCGAGCGACTTATGCGTATGAGTGGACACATACGCGAGTTGAAGAACGGACCTTCCGGAGAGTCGATGAAAGCAAGACTGCAGAGAATGGCGTTGTGCCTGTTAGTACTGAGTACGGCCGTGCCGGCAGGCGTTCAGGCTGGAGGGGGGGATGAGACGGCCGCTTCGTTGTTCGAGGCGCGGAATGCGTCGCCCGCCAAACTCGGGTTTCTCGAGTCGGCGCCGGTTATCGACGGAAAACTCGACGACGAAGTCTGGAGCAAGGCCGTCGTCCTCAAGGATTTTCTGCAGCTTCAACCGGGCGACAACATCGCCCCGTCCCAGCGAACCGAGGTGCTACTTGCCCACGATGGCAGGAACCTGTACATGGCGTTTCGTTGTTTCGACGACGAGCCGGACCGGATTCGGGCGACGATTTCCAAGCGAGACCAGATTTTCGACGACGACAATGTAGGGGTGTACCTCGACACCTTCAACGACCAGCGCCGCGCGTATGTGTTCTATTTCAATCCGCTCGGAATTCAGGCCGACGGCATATACACCGAGACGCGCGGGGAAGACTACAGCGTCGACGTCGTGCTTGAGTCGAAGGGAGCTACGACGCCCGACGGGTACGTCGTCGAGGCCGCGATTCCGTTCAAGTCTCTGCGCTATGAAGCCGGAGAGGGAAAGCTCTGGGGGATTCACGTGTTCCGTCGAGTGAAGCGCGATGCGAACGAATTGACGTCGTGGATGCCGCTCAAGCGTGATTCGTCGGGAACCCTCATCCAGGAAGGCAAGATCACCGGGTTCGAATCGATCGTCGAGGAGCGCACCCTGGAGGTCATCCCAAGTCTGACGATTTCGCAGAACGGATTGCGCAGGCCGTCGCCATCTCCATTCGGCGACCCGTTCCAGGACTCGACAAAGTTCGTGAACAAGCCCATCGGCTTCGACGCCGGTCTCACGTTGAAGTACAGCATCACGCCGACGATCACGCTGGACTTTGCCGCCAATCCCGACTTTGCCCAGGTGGAGGCGGATGCGCTTGTCGTTACGGCCAACCAGAGATTTCCGATATTTTTTCCCGAGAAGCGGCCCTTCTTTCTCGAGGGCATCGACATATTCCAGACACCGTTGCAGGTCGTTAATACCCGGACCATCGTCGATCCGGATGTCGCCGTGAAGATATCGGGCAAGCAGGGAAGGACGGCGTTCGGACTTATGCTGGCGTCGGATGCCGCGCCGGGCAATTTCACGGAAGAAGAGCGCGAGGACCCGTTCCTCCGGCCGTTCATCGAGCCCTTCGTCGACAAGAATGCGTATGTCGGGGTGCTCAGGGCGAGGCGCGACATTGGTCAGGAGTCGAACCTCGGATTCTTTGCCACGACTTACAACTTTCCGCAGCAGCACAACGATCTTGGCGGCTTCGATGGCCGGTTCAAGCTCGATTCGAAGACGGTGCTCAGTTTCCAGACTCTGGCGACCACCACTAGAGGCTTCTTCTACGACCCGAACACCGATTCGTCATCCTATGGAACGGGAAACGGATTCGGCTATCACATCAACTACGACTACACGGACAGGAACTTCGGTTATTCCGTCCAGACCGAGGGACGTACGCAGAACTATCGGGCCGATGTCGGGTTCACCCGCCGGACAGGCACTAACCAGACGAATCTCTTCACTCGCTGGAGCACCGATCCCAGGCCGGAGGGGTTTTTCACGAACTGGCGGCTGTCGAATTTTGCAGCGGCGAGTTACGACTGGATGGGCCGGATGCAGCAGGTCTCCGACGACGTACAGTTGCAGCTCAACTTCAAGAAGGAAACCTTCTTTGCTGTCAGCTACGAAGGCGGGCACGAACGGCTGTTCGAAGAGGAGTTCGGGGCGAAGCGGAACGAGTCGCAGCAGGGGGCGTTTTTCGGTCCGCACGGCGAGCGATCCTCCAACTATCACGAACTCTCCGCCCGCGGCGGATCGACGCTTAGCAAGAAGTTTTCGTTCTTCCAGTTCTTCAGCATCGTGCACGGTGCGTTCGACTTCGACTTCGGCAATGGCTCGAAGTATCCGCGCGTAAGTCCAGCTGCGATGGCGAATCCGTTCGCACCGCTCGATCCCGGGCGCGGCACGGAGTTGTTCCTCGAGACTGAACTGACGTTTCAGCCGACGGAAGCACTGAGAACGAGCGTTAACTATGTGAAGAACCGGCTGCGCCGCTACGATGTGGACAAGGTCGCGTTCGACTCGAATCTCGTTTCGTTGCGGGCGACGTACCAGTTTTCGCGGTTCACTTTCGTCCGCGCACGTTTCGACTACGATTCGCTCAGCTCTCGGGCATTCGGGCAGTACCTTTTCGGATGGACGCCCAACCCGGGCACGTCCTTTTACGTCGGCTACAACGACGATCTGAACGTCAACGGCTTCAACCCGATAAGCGGGCGCGTTGAAGATGGAGTTCGCCTGAACGGACGGACGTTTTTCATCAAGATGTCTTATCTGTTCCGGAAGAGCTTCTGAGGCGTCGATTGCTCGTGAGGACGGGCTGCGCGGCCGCCGCAACAGCCCGCCCCGCGGCGGGGTCTAGCGTGAGCGCATCGGAGGAGCTCTGGACCCACTGTCGTTCGGGGTTACGGTTGGCGTAGACTCGGCGCCGTGGCCGATTCGTCGCTCGACAGCTTGCTTGCCCGGGAGTGGCTGGAGACTAACGGACTGGGTTCGTACGCGTCCGGCACGGTAGCCGGCGCTGCGACGCGGCGGTACCACGGACTGCTGGTCGCGGCGCTCGACCCGCCTTCGGGCCGACACGTTCTGCTTTCGCGAGTAGACGACGAGATAGTCGTTGGCGACAAGGTCTACCCCCTGGGGACGAATCTCTACCGCGACGCCGTGCACCCGGAGGGCTATCGGTTGCTGGACCACTTCGAAGCCCGTCCGGTGGCAACCTGGGTCTTTCGGGCGGGCGGAGTGGAAGTTGAACGACGCGTCTGGATGCCGCAAGGGCAGCAGACCACGGCTGTCACCTATCGTATTTTGGCTCCGAAGCACGCTGCCGGAGCGGATCGTGTGTCGCTCTCGATCCGGCCGATGGTGTCGTTTCGCGACTTTCATTCTCTCGCGTCCAGCGACGATCCTGTCGACGCCGGAACGGCCGTTGCGCTCGGTATCGTGGTCATAAAGCCGCGCCGCGAGCTCCCGGCGCTGGCGCTCCATCACAGTGCGTCACGCTTCGAGCCGTCTCCGCTCCGGTGTCTGGACGTCGAACTGCCCGAGGAGGACGCGCGCGGCTATCCTTCGCTCGAGGACCTGTATTCTCACGGCGTCATGACCTTCGACGTCGAACCGGGAGTGGAGTGCTTCCACTACCTGATTGCGTCGCTTGACCGGTTCGATGGTTTCAGCGAATCCGAGGCGCGCGTGCTCGAGCGCTCCGAGCTCAAACGCAGGGAGGACCGATCGTCAAGAGCCCGTGCTTCCTGGCGGAGCGGCGTACCGGCGAACCTGGGCGATACGCGCCTCGAACCGCTCGACCGTTGGAGCGAGACATTCGCGATCCGACTCGCCGAAGCATCGGAGCAGTTCCTCGTCTCACGCGAAGACGGATCACGAAGCGTGATTGCAGGATATCCCTGGTTCGGCGACTGGGGACGCGATGCGTGTGCCGCCCTGCCCGGGCTCGCGCTGGCCACCGGCCGATGGCCGTTGATGCACGAAGTGCTCAAGACCTTCGCGGCGTCGCTCGCGCACGGATTGATCCCGAATCGGTTTTCGGACGAGGGAGCGCTCCCGGAATACAACTCGGTCGATGCGTCGCTGTGGTTCGTCGATGCAAGCCGGGCCGCACTCGCGGCGTCCGGCGACCTGGACTTCGCCAGGTGGACTTTGTATCCGGCTATCGAGAGCATCCTGGACGCTTACTCGGCCGGGACGTGGTTCGGGATCGGCGTCGATCCAACGGACGGACTACTTCACGCTGGCGACGAGCGCGTTGCGCTGACGTGGATGGACTCCATCGTCGACGGAGTTGCCGTCACGCCGAGGCGTGGAAAGCCGGTCGAGATCAACGCCCTCTGGTACAACGCACTGCAGTCGGGAGCCGACGTGGCCGAAGCGCTCGGGCTCGACGCCCACGCGCGCGTCTGGCGGCACGATGCAAAAACCGCGCGCGCTTCATTCAACGAGAGATTCTGGAACCCCGAGACGCAGTGGCTTTACGACGTAGTTGACGGTCCGGATGGCGACGACGCCGCCTGCCGGCCGAATCAGGTTTTTGCGATTTCTTTGCGCTACGACGTTCTCGATGTTGCAAGGCGAGGGAGCGTGATCGAAGCGGTTCGCTCGCGCCTGCTCACGCCGGTAGGTCTGCGCACGCTGGATCCCCGCGACTGCAGATACCGCGGACGCTGCACCGGCAATATCGCCGAGCGCGATGCCGCTTACCACAACGGAACCGTCTGGCCCTGGCTGCTCGGCAGCTTCTGTACGGCGTACCTGAAGACGCACGGCCGGTCGGCTGCAGCGCGAACTACGGTCCTCGAATGGATCGCGCCCTTGTCGCGCCATCTCGGCACTGAGGGCTGCCTCGGCTCTATCAGCGAGATCTTCGACGGTGACGAGCCTCACTTGCCTCGCGGTTGCATCGCACAGGCGTGGAGCGTCGCGGAACTGTCGCGTGTCCTGCTCGACGAGCTTCGAAGGCCGGACTGAAGCGTAGTTACTGACCGAAGCGGAACCCCGCCTGTTTAACCGTCCGGCGATAGTCGTCGCCCGTCAGCACGATCATCTTGCACATCTCGTGCAGCCTCGATCGAAGTCTTGCTCCGACTCGCTCCGTGAGTGTCTCGTCGTTCGGCAGGATCTTCGTATCGAGATAGTTCGAAGTGAAGATCGTAACCTTCCGGTCGTTGTAACGCTTGTTGATGATATGGGTCATCGTGTCCTTGACCCACTCGGTCGGTTTCGAGGCGCCGAGCTCGTCCAGCACCAGAACCTCCGCTTCGTAGACCGGCGCGAGAATGTCCATCTCCGACGTCTGCGTCTGCGTATTCCAGCTCTCCTGGATCTCTTTCAGCAGATCGCGGAAATCATAGAACAAACAGGGGATGTTCTTTTCGAGCAGCGCGTGCAGAATGGCCACCGACAGGTGCGTCTTGCCGATGCCGCACGTTCCCATGAACAGCAGGCCGATATCCAGGTTCGGGACTTCGTTCGCGACGCGACGTGCGAACATCGTAGCGGCTTCCTGGGACGGGTTGAGAGGATAGTAGGTGTCGAAGTTGCAGTCCTCGTATCGTCGCGGAATACGAGCCGAGGCCACGAGAGACGTCGCCCGCCCGCTCGATCGGCAAGGACAACGGCGGACCTTGGAATCTTCAACCCGTTCCCAGCCCGAACCGTCGCAGCGCGGACAGGACTCGGCAACGCGCAGACCGATTTTTTTCTCTGGGACCATGATGTTTCGAACCCGACCGGAAGATTTGCACGGCGAAGGAACCCGTGCGGAGTCATGGGGCTGACATGCGGCCTGCTCGCCGTATTCGGCTCGCATTCCGGTCATGTCGTACGCAACCTCGCCCTTCCGCAACCCGCCACCCTTATAGCAGACGGTCATGAGGCAGTGCAAGCATCTCGTTCATGACGGCGCAAATCATTTGTTTTCAATGATCATGAGGCTTGACACACCTCCGGAGCGGCCCGTCAAATGCGGCCCATGCTCGAGCGACTCCGAGCCTACGTGCTATTCGCGGTCTGGGGCGGCACGCTCGCCGTCCTCGGACCTGTCTGCATCACCCTGACAGCGATCACGGGTAAGCCCGAGTTTGTCTCGATTCCGACTGCCGTCACCATCCGCATTGGACTTCTGCTTGCAGGCGTTCGCTACTCGGTAGCCGGACGTGAACGGGTCGACCCGGCCGGCACATACGTCTACGTTTCAAATCATCAGAGCACGCTCGACCCTCCGATGATATGGATGTCTCTCGGAACCGTGCGCCGCCGCGTCGGCTACCTGTTCAAGACTCAGGTCGAGAAGGTGCCGCTGCTCGGAGCCGGCGCGAAGTCAATAGGAATGATTCCCGTGGACCGGTCGAACCGCGACCTGGCGGTCGAAAGCGTGCGTCGAGCCACCCAGAGTCTGAAGAACGGTCAGTCTTTCGGCGTATTTGCCGAAGGAACACGGACGCGGACCGGTGAGCTGCTGCCATTCAAGAAGGGCGCGTTCCATATGGCGATCGCCGCCGGCGTGCCGATCGTGCCGGTATCCATCGACGGCGCGTTCGAAGCGATGCCGCCAGGCGCGGCCCGGCTTCGCAGTGTGCCAATCCGCATAGAGATCCACGATCCGATCCCGACGGCGGGAATGACAGAGGAGGATGTCGACACATTGCTTGATCGAACGCGCCGGGTCATATCCGATGCTCTCGAGCAGGCTTGATTGTTTCGGGGCATCCGGCAACCTGAACACTGCGAACTGCATCACTACGGCGCCGCAGCGGGCAATCCGTCCGCCCCGTCCACGTGTCGGGACCCCTGAATTGACAGCTTTTGAACCCCGGCCTATAGTGCCAGAAGCAGCTATGGTCGGCCTGCTCGCCGTCCAGATCCAAGTAACGACAGTATTCCGATGTTCCCGCCAAGTGCACTGGTAGCCCGTGCGTTCGATACGGACGCCAGTCGGCGCTTGCGCGTCGAAAAGGAGCCTTCGACTTCCCATGAACAGCCGTAAGTTTGTTGTTTCCATTCTAGCGGTCTTCGTCTTTGCGTCGACTGCATTGGCCGCGACTCCGCAGCGCAAGACTGGCGGTGGCGTCGACGAAAAGGCCACCCCAGCGTCCGAGATGAAGGCCGGTGGAAAGCCGCGACTCTTCGTCGCGACGTCGGCCGAGACGAACGAGACGTGGGCGAATCCCGTCACGCGACAGGCGCTCGAGAACGCGCTCGTAAACAGTGGCCGCTTCGAGGTGATCGCCGGTGCGCAGCGCGACAACCTTCTGAAGGAACAGGGATTTGCGAACTCCGACGTCGTCAGTCCTACCGACAGCGTGAAGGTTGGCCAGATGCTTGCGGCCAAGTACGTCGTGTCGGGAACGTGCCAGAGCGTCACCGTTGATTCGACTCGCACTGGAGGCGTCGGTGGGGCTATCGGTGGCAGATTCGGGATGGGTGGCGACCGGGAGTTGAGCTCTAAGGTCGTCGCCAAGGTCCAGATTCAGCTGCTCGACCTCGAGAAGGGAACCGTCGTGCTTTCACGCGAATACGAGGAGACTGGCGGCGGGAGTTCGATGGGGACGAAGTCGTCCACCAACAAGGAAGAAGCCGCCTATCGCGACATCATTACCCGCGTTGCCGAACGCTTCGTCGCCGAGCTCGGTGACTCGGTTCCGATCGAGGCCCTGATTGCGCTCGTCGAGGGGAATCGCGTCGCACTGACAGCCGGACAGGCGGCCGGTGTGAAGCCGGGTATGCGTTTCGAGATTTACGGCGAGGGCGAAGCGATCAAGCATCCGGTTACCGGCAAGGTCATCTCGCGCAAGACTTACAAGTACGCCGTGGTCATCGTCGAATCGGTCGAGGAAGAGCTGGCCTGGGCGACGATCAAGCGGACGTTCGACGATGCCGGAACGGAAGATGCGGTTCCGAATCCGGGACGGCTGTCGGCCGAAATGTCGGCGCGTTCTACCGGGATGGTGACCGTTGGATCCGGAGAAGGCGGCAAGCGAAAGAAGGACAAGTAGCAAGACGATTTGCTACCGCCAGGTTAGGTAGGGTTGCCGGAGTGCGTGGCCGGCAAGCCGCGCACTTCGGCCGATCCGTCGGCCGGTCCGATGCACTCCAAGGAGTTTCCCGTGAAGACATCCACTATTCGCGCTTTGCTGGCCGTCGCGATACTCGCTTGTGTAGCCATGACTTGCGAGGCCGAGGTCAAGAGAAAACGCTACACGTTCGAGTTGAATCCGAGACTGCGCGGTTCGTCACTTCAGAAGGCCCGTAATCAGGCAAAGCTGGCGTTCCTGCGCGACTATCTCGGCTCCAAGTTTTCGCCCGAGATCGTCAACCGCTATGCGGAAGACATCGACATCGCGCTGACCCCGCCCGACAGGTTTCTGACCAAGTTTGACATCATCGCCGAGGACGAGGACTCGCGTCCGGGCGAGGTCGTCCTGACCGTCGAAGGTACGGTCGATCTCGCTGCCATGGTCAATGCACTCGTAATGGGCGACGTGCTGTCGTTCGGGGACGACGCACCGAAGATCATGCTCATGCCGAGTCCGCGGTTCACTTCCGACACCCCGATCGAGCCGGTCCGCGCCCTGATTTACAACGACGTCAAGCAGGCCGGCCTGCGGCCCGTCGACTACACTCAGATCAAGGAAAATGTCTCGGTCCAGATTCGGAAGGGCGGGCAGCTCGCTCCCGACGCGATCAAGATTCTGGCGCGGCAGGCACAGGTTTACAACGCCGACTTCCTGATCTACGTCGACATCGATCCGCAGGTGAAGCCGTTCAGTCAGGGCGGCTACATTGCGGATCCCGACCTGCTGTATACGATCGTTCGGCCGAACGCGAACGAGATCCTCGGCGAGGGTGTCATCACCGCTCGCGGCAGCGGCTCGTCGCCCAAGCTTGCCTACAACGCTGCAATTGACGACATCGCCCCGGTACTGTCATCTGACATGGTCGGTCATCTGTACGAATCGATCTATTCTCAGAGCGACGTAATCACCGATACGGTTCAACTGAAGAACCAGATCGAACTGACGATCGACGAAGCCAAACCCGAGCAGATCCAGGCGATTCTCGGCAAGCTGCGTGGGATGGGAGCGAACGTCGATATTGCGGCCGGAAGCGGAAGCGGAATGGTGAGCCGCTTCAACCTCGAGATCGCCATGGACGACACGGCGCTCTACGAGATGTTCAACGGCCTTCGTCTCTCCGCCGGTGGCCGTGAGTTCAAGACGCCCGTCGTCTTTTTCGCCGAGAACCGGGTCGAGATCGAGGCAGTGCCGCTTGCGGGAACGTCGCGCAAGGCGGCGGCGCCACGGCCGAAGCCTCGTCCCAATGGCGGGCTTGCCAGAAGCGGTGGCAACTACGGCGGTGGGCGCGGTTCGGGTGGCGGGACCGGTGGTACACAACTGGCGGCGAAGGCGAAGATCACCCTCCAGCTGAAAAAGGCCAAGTTCAGTCCTAACTGAGGCCACTCCAGTCAGCAGGTATGACGACGATCCGAAGCTAACGAAGAGGCGCGAAGGGCACGGCCCATCGCGCCTCTTGTTCGTTGAGCCAACGTGGCGTTCTGGCCTACACTCACTGATCTCGCGATCGATTTCCCAACGGAGTTGACGACAAATAGATGAAACGCTGCTCGGCTTGCGCCACGGAGTACCCCGACACCTTCAAGGTGTGTCCAAAGGACGGGTCGAAACTCGATGACGAGACCGTCGTCGTCGCGGCGCCAACAATGCCGGACGCCGGTGGAACGGCACCCGTTTCTGAGGATTTCCTTGCGGCGAACCGGTCGCAGGATCGAATCGGAACGACGATTGCGGGACGCTTTCGAATCGAGACGAAGCTGGGCGAGGGGGGAATGGGCGCGGTCTACAAGGCCGAGCACATAAAGATGAATCGGCCATGCGCCATCAAGATTCTCTCCGCCAGCGCCCTGAACGACCCTGAAGCGCTTCCCCGCTTCACCAGGGAAGCGCAGATGTCTAGCCGCATCGATCATCCGCACGCCGTCACGATCTATGACTACGGCGAGTCGGAGGATGGGCTGGTCTATCTCGCGATGGAGTACATCGAGGGCAAGACACTTACGAAGGTGATGGAAGCCGACCGTGTCTTCGGACTCGACCGTGTCATCGCTATTGCGAGGCAGATCGGCGATGCGCTCGATGCAGCCCACGCGCTGGGCATCGTGCACCGCGACCTCAAGCCCGACAACATCATGTTGTCGCGCAAGGGGGCCGACAACGACTTCGTCAAGGTGCTCGATTTCGGCATTGCCAAGATGGCCGAGAGCGAAGACAAGCGGAACGATCTGACACAGGCGGGACTCATCATCGGCACGCCGTTCTACATGTCACCCGAGCAGGTGTCAGGCGAAAAGCTCGACGCGCGTTCGGACGTATACAGCTTTGCGCTGATTGTTTACGAGATGCTGGCTGGCGCCCTGCCGTTCGAAGGTCAGAACACTCAGGCTGTAATGGTTTCGCGGCTCGTGACGGCGCCAAAGCCGATTCGCTGGATAAACCCGAACGTGTCGGCGCTCATCGATTCGGCGGTCATGAGGGCGCTCGAGCGCGATCGCGCGCAACGCACTCCGACCGCCAAGCTGTTCGTACAGGATCTCGTCGACGCGTTCGAGGGCCGGGTGCCGACTCAACCGGGCGGAATGGAGGCCGTTGGCGGACCGATCACTGCCCCGCAGCCGAAACCGGATACGGTTGCGATTCAGTCGCCGCAGGTTCCGGCGGCGCCGCAGCCGTTCGGGCAAGTGATTCCCCCGACTGACGCGCATCAGACGCCTGCGGGCTACGCTCCGACGACGGCCGAACCGGCTCCGTGGGGTGTTGCACCAGCGCCGCAGGCCGGTGGATTTGGTCACCACCAGCCTTCTGGAGGTTACGCGCAGCCGGCTCCGAAGAAGGGCGGGAAGGGCATCGGAATCGTACTTGGCGCCGTTGCGATACTTCTGTTGGTGGTCGTTGCTTCCGGCGTCGGCATCTTCGGTTACACGCAGGGCTGGTTCAGCAAGGGAACTGCCACGGCTGGGCCGACTGGCCCAACGAATCCGCCTACTACCGGGCCGTCGACGGGGACGACCTCGGATCCGGGGTCGAACGCAAACGCCGAGGCGGAGAAACTCTTCGACGAGGGCTACAAGCTCCAAGTCGCCGGCAACGATGCCGGAGCGATCGACAAGTACGTCCAGGCAATAGCGAAGAACCCGAACCTGACGAAAGCGCACAAGAATCTGGGTGCGGCCTACGTGAACACGGGCCGATTCCAGGACGCGATCAAGTCGCTCGAAACGGCGCAGCAGCAGGACTCGAAGCCGGATCACCAGCTCCTGATGAATCTCGGCCTGGCGCAGTTCAAGCTCAAGCAGTACCAGAAGGCCGCGGAGTCGTTCGAGAAGGCAGGACCGCTCGGTGACGATCCCGAGGCTTATGCATACGCTGGATTCGCGTACGACAATGCAGGGAACGCCTCGTTGGCTCGCCAGGCATACACGAAGTACCTGGACAAGGATCCCAACGGCGAGTTGGCTCCTATCGTGGAAGGGGTACTTGCCGGAAAGTCCAAGGCCCCGACTGCGGAGGACTTCGAAGTGTGACCTTCTGGTGGAATCGTGGAGATGTCGGCCATATCGCGTGGACCCCAGGTCGCCGGCAGGCGCTACTTCTTGAAATACCGGATGGTATTTCCGTCCGGAAGCACAAGATGACACGGCCATCTTGAAGCACCGGATCGCCCTGCCGCTTTGCAGCACCGGATCTCCCTGCCATTCTTCAAGTTCCAAAGAGGCGAAAGTACCGGAGCCAGCCGTGGGGCGTGCGCGGACGAGTCCGCGACCGCGGAGCGGTCGATAAAATAGCCGTGGGTCGCGCGCGGCGAGTGCAACGAGCCGCAGCGCGACCCGCGGAACCGCAGTCCCAACCGCGCCGACCGCGGAGCGGTCGCACTTTCACCATCGTGACGAACACGCTGGAACTCGCATCCTTCGAGAATCAATGCGACCGCTCCGCGGTCGGAATCCTCCTTGGTGTGCGAACCGGGGGTGACGGCGGATCGCTTCGCTCACCGCCGTGACCCCCGGCTATCGTCTGTGACCGCTACGCGGTCCAGGCGTCGCCGGGATCCTCCGCGACCGCGGAGCGGTCGATAAACCAGCCGTGGGTCGCGTGCGGCGAGTGCAGCGAGCCGCAGCGCGTCTGGCGAGACGGCCTTTCATCTTTCGTCACGGTTCGACTGCAGGAGGCGCCTGGACCGGTGGAGGCTTGTCATCGGCACCGGACTCGGGCGGAGAACCTCCATCGTCGGGCAGAACCGTGATGTTGCCGGTGAACTGCTTGTAGTCCATGTACTTGACCACCAATCGCACGGGTATGTCCGACTCTTCGAACGCGAGCACGTCGTCGGCATAGGTGTACGTGGGAAACCAGTACTTGCCGTCGATGTTCTCGCGGTAGGTCTCGAAGCGCGGATAGCGGTTGTTGTCGATCTCCGGTCCCGCCTTTCCCGCGGCCTTTACGATCATGAAGTCCTGATCCTCGACCCACACCCGCCCCACGAAATAACGCTCCCTTCTCTTGGCCAGTCCGTTAGGATCCTTCGGCGCAACGCTGAAAACGTAGGTATCGATGTCGTCGATCTTCTCGCGGCCGACCATCTGGACGTTGTATTTCGGTAGTTCCTCAGCAGTCAGGGCAAACGGCTGGATGATGCCCAGATCCTCGAGGTCGGTCTGGGTGAAGACGAGTCCCCTCAAAGTCGAAGGAGGGAAATAGGTGATCCGTTCGGTACGCTGGCCGGTGTCGGTGAAGATGATCTCCGACACCCGGTGGAACACCCCGGTCACGCTCGGGCCGGCCATCGTCTGCAGGAGCACGTCCTGCCTGAACGTATAATTCGTTCGCGCGTCGCGCAACCGCGACTCCGCCTGCGTGAATCGCCGGATGACGTCGGCCTCGTTGGGCGTGATCCCGCCTCGTTGCTGCGCCGAACTGACCGCGCCGGCAATGGCGACGCACGAAACCACGACGAAAACTCTTCGAATGCGATGAGACAAACACATCTGACCGATCCCCCCATTCCTGGCACGAAACGTCCGGACGCCGATGACCTTGCGCGATGCCCGCGTTGCAATCACACGCTCTTCGACGGATACGGCGACAATAGATAGCTGCAAACGGCAATCTTCTGACCCGGTTCGACGGCCGCCGACTCGCCCGTGTAGACCTCGACGTCATCGACGAAAATTGAATTCCGGCCTTCGCACGTGACAACGAAAGCATCTCCCTGCCGTTCAAGTGACGCGTGATGGCGGCTGACTTCCAGATCGCCTTCCAGCCGGAGGTCCACGGCCGTCTGCTTGGAACCACGTCCGATCGTTATGCGGCCTTTGAAGAACTCGCGCTCGTCTCTCGGATGAGGTGACGTCGTTGCTTCCCGCGTCACCGATACCGTGAAAAGCGGCGTCCTGGAAATCGGGGAGCAACGCGGCCTGACGATCGTAGCGTCCTCCTCGGCGGCCGGTTCCGGACCTCGCGCAGCCTTCGAAGGCCGTGCCTTCACCGTGGTCCGGTCCGAGGACTTGTCCCAGACGGGCTGTACTCTGAAAGCGTTACGCTCGAGCGTGCCGTCGGTGCGCAACTCGATGACGAAGGAGGAAGTCTGAAACTCAGTGGTGCCGGACAGCTGGGCCGCACGGTGACTGAGGACGTAGTGAAGTCCGCGCTCCAGTCCCTCGCGCTTCTCGCCCTGCCAGTCCGTGTCGTCGTCAGGACTCAGGAAGACAATGTACTCGCGAGGAATGTAGGTTGGCCCGCCCGGGGGCGTAAACATCTCGCGCTGCATCACGCCCTCGACCTCACGCGCGATCTGCACCATGAAGTCTTCCCACTTGCTTCGGGGGCGCGGTTCGTCGTTTGCCTGAGTCGCCTCTTCGCCGTCCAGCCATCGCCGAAATCCCTCGACGAGATCCTGAAGTCCCATGCCGCTCCTCCGTGACGACTGCAACCGATCGGGAGTATAACAGAGGGAGACGGGCTCGCCCGTTCGGCGCGGCGCAGCGCCTGTGAAACATAAAGGTAACATCCACGCGATATACAGCGGCCCCTAAGGTTATGCCGAAAAACTCACGCAATAGATCCAGGTCGAAACCAGCCCAGCCACGCAAGCGCGCCCTCGTCGACTACGAAGTCGAAATCAAGCTGCCGTGCGACGAACTCACGCGGCTGACTGAGTCGGGACTTGCACTCGAGCGGACGCGAGCAAAGCACTTCGAAGACAATTGGGTATTCAAGCTGCCGGACGGCAAGCTGAGAAAGGGGCAATACCTCCGCGTTCGGCATACAGGTAACGGCGATGGCGCCGGCCGCCGTCACGCCGGTGTGCTGACCTACAAAGGCAAGTCAAGACGGACGAGTGCCGACGCGAAGGGAAAGTACAAAGGAAAGAAGGTCAGAGAGGAAGTCGAGACGGCGGTCGGACAGCCGGCCAAGACCGTAAAGATCCTCAAGAGACTCGGCTTCCAGCGCAGTTTCCGCTATCAGAAATGGCGAACGTGCTTTGTCGTCAGGCTCGACGATGGCCGGACGATCCAGGCGATGTTCGACGAAACCCCGATCGGCAATTTCATCGAACTGGAAGGGGACGCCGCGGCTATCGAGACGGTTGCGCACCAGCTTGGTTACCCGTCGTCCGCGTTCATCTCGGAGAGTTACGTCGAGATGCAGGTCGCGAGATGCGCCGGGAAGGGCGAACCACTGTCCGATATGGTGTTCCCCAAGCCGAAGCGGCAGAGAAAGGCCCACCTGCGGAAGTCGGCTCCGGACTCCGAGCCCACTACTGACTCGCCGAAACCGAAAGCCGGGTCGAAGTCCAAGGCCAAAGATGCAACTAAGGCCGCATCCGGATTGCGGAAGCGCTCGCGGCGAGCGAAATCCGGCCGCCGGCATCACGAAGCCGACACGTCGCCCGTTCTTCCAGACGACGTGAAGTCCGCGGATTCCTCAGAGCCGGAAGCCATCTCGTCCGGGGCCGCTGCGGGCTGAATTCGGCTGAAATCCACCGGATTCGTCCGGTTGACACTCCCAGGACCGTGAGATAGCCTAGCGGTCCTTTTTGTCCGGATGCCGCTCTAGCGATGCGCCGGACGTCGGTGCCCGGCATCGGCATTCATATCCCTTGGAGGACTCCGCAATGGCAATCAAGGTCGGCATCAATGGATTCGGCCGCATCGGCCGGAACATCCTCAGGACTGCACTCGGCAACAGGGAATTCGACTTCGTCGCCGTCAACGACATCACCGATACGAACACGTTGGCGCACCTGCTCAAGTACGACTCGATTCTCGGGAATCTCGATGCCGACATCTCGGCGTCCGAGGGCGGAATCACGGTCAATGGCGACTCGTTCAAAGTGTTCTCCGAGCGTGACCCGTCGAAGATCGACTGGGAGTCGGTCGGTGCGGAAGTAGTGATCGAGTCTACCGGTCTTTTCACGAAGCGCGAGGACGCGGCAAAGCATCTTCGAGGACCGGTCAAGAAGGTGATCATCAGCGCCCCTGCGAAGGGCGAGGACATCACTATCGTCCTTGGCGTCAACGAGGAGTCCTACGACGCGGGCAGCCACCAGGTAATCTCGAATGCTTCCTGCACCACGAACTGCCTTGCTCCGGTGACCAAGGTGCTCCACGAGTCGTTCGGGATCGTCAACGGTCAGATGACGACGATCCATTCGTACACGAACGACCAGAAGATCCTCGACCTGCCGCACAAGGACCTGAGGCGCGCACGGGCCGCTGCGGTCTCGATGATTCCAACTTCTACCGGCGCGGCCAAGGCCATTGGCCTCGTAATGCCAGCGTTGAAGGGCAAGATCGACGGCTACGCGATGCGGGTTCCGACGCCGAACGTCTCGGTCGTCGACTTCACCGCCACGCTTTCGAAGTCCGTCACGGATTCGGAGGTCAACGACGCCTTCAAGGCCGCTGCGGCTGGCCCGCTCAAGGGCATTCTTGCCGTCGAAGACGCGCCACTCGTTTCCATCGATTACCGCGCCAATTCGAACTCGTCGATCGTCGATTCGGCGTTCACGAAGGTCGTGGACGGCAACCTGGTGAAGGTGCTGTCGTGGTACGACAACGAGTGGGGCTACAGCTGTCGCGTCCGGGATCTCATTTCGTACATCGCCGGAAAGGGACTGTAGGAACCGTCTCGTTCCCTCAACCTGTCTGATCGGGCGCGCCCTGGCTTCGGCCCGTGGTGCGCCCCGATCTTTCGCGATTCTCCTTCCTGAGGATTTCGATCATGAATGTGCTCTCGATTCGCGACCTCGACCTCGAGGGTAAGCGCGTGCTCATGCGCGTGGATTTCAACGTGCCGATTGCCGATGGCCAGGTCGCTGACGACACGCGCATAGAAGCCGCGCTTCCGTCTATAAGGCTCGCGCTCGACGGCGGCGCGCGCCTGGTCCTCTGCTCGCACCTCGGGAGGCCAAAGGGAGAACGTAACGAGAAGTATTCGCTGGCGCCCGTCGCGGTGCGGCTCGGTGTCCTGCTGGGCAGGGATGTAGCGTTTGCGCGCGACTGCGTGGGCGACGAAGTCGAAAGCGCCGCGGCATCGCTTTCGAACGGGGAAGTGCTCCTGTTAGAGAACCTCAGGTTTCACGCCGAGGAAGAGAAGAATGACCCAGCCTTTGCGTCCAGGCTCGCGGCGCTGGCCGACGTGTACGTCAACGACGCGTTTGGAACCGCGCACCGTGCTCACGCGTCGACGGAAGGCGTGACGAAGCACGTCGACGTGTCGGCGGCCGGACTGCTGATGGAAAAGGAGCTCGAGTACCTCGGGCGCGCGGTGACGAGTCCGGAGCGGCCGTTCGTGGTGGTTCTCGGCGGTGCGAAGGTCTCCGACAAGATTGAAGTAATCGACAACCTTCTCGGGAAGGCCGACACGATCCTGATCGGCGGGGCCATGGCCTACACGTTTCTGAAGTCGCAGGGGAAGAACGTCGGCAAGTCGCTCGTCGAGGACGAAAAACTCGATGTCGCGCGTGCTGTGGAGCGCGATGCGGCCGCGGCTGGCGTTGGGCTGTTCCTGCCATCCGACCACGTCTGTGTCAGCCGCGCGGACGCCAGTCTGCCGCCTCGGACCCTGGGTGTCGAAGAGACAGGCGATGACGACGCCGGACTCGACATCGGGCCGGGCACGATTGCGCGTTACTCCGGTGTCGTAGCGAACGCCCGTACCGTTCTCTGGAACGGGCCGATGGGTATGTTCGAGACGAAACCCTTCGACGAAGGAACCGTGGCAATCGCACAGGCAGTCGCGGCCTCCGGAGCGACGTCGATAGTTGGCGGAGGAGATTCAGTCGCTGCGATCGGTCAGGCGGGGCTCACGGATCGAATCACGCACATCTCGACAGGCGGCGGCGCGTCTCTGGAATTCCTGTCTGGCCGCGAACTGCCGGGAGTCGCGGCCCTGGGCCGGAAAAGCGCCTGAGGGAGGTTCTGCATGCGACGACCAGTCATTGCCGGAAACTGGAAAATGTTCAAAACGGTCGACGAAGCTGTCGAGACGGTTGCCTCGCTCGCGACATTGGTCGACGGAGTTTCGGATCGCGAGGTGATTGTCGCGCCGACATTCGTGGGTCTGGCGGCCGTAGCACGCGCCGCTCGGGGGACAAACGTGTCCATCGCGGCGCAGGACTGCGCGCCGGAACCCGGCCAGGGGGCGTTTACGGGTGAGGTTTCGGCGGAGATGCTCGCGGATGCCGGCGCCACTCACGTCATCGTTGGCCACTCGGAACGACGGCAGTTCTTCGGTGAGACGGATGACACGGTTAACGCGAAGGCGAAAGCGGCCCTGGGAGCGGGTTTGACACCGATCGTCTGTGTTGGCGAGCAACTGTCGGACCGGGATGCCGGAAGGGCGGAAGTGGTTGTGGAAGGCCAGATTTGTGGATCTTTATCGGGGTTGACAGCCGAAGAGGTCGTCCGTACTATCGTCGCTTACGAACCCGTCTGGGCTATCGGCACGGGCCGAAGCGCAACGCCGGAGATAGCGCAGCAGATGCACCGGCTGATTCGCGAGACGATCGCGAAACTAGTCGGGGCCGATGTTTCAGAAGCGATCCGGATACTGTACGGCGGGAGCGTCAAGGCCGAGAACATCTCGGCACTGATGAAGGAGCCGGACATCGACGGGGGACTCGTCGGCGGCGCCAGTCTCGACGCCGAAAGCTTCGCCCGGATCGTCCGGTACGGATATTAATAAAGGATACGGCAGGTCGCAGTGCTCAGTTACATTCTCTACACGCTCTTTATCATCGCGTGCTTCGTGCTCATCCTCGTCGTGCTGTTGCAGCCCGGCAAGGGAGACGTTGCCTCGGCTCTAGGCGGTGGCGTCAGCGGCGCGGCGTTTGGCCCGCGAGGCACGACCACGCTTCTGGCCAAGATCACGATCGGCGCGGCGATCACGTTCATGGGGATCGGGTTCATGCTTTCGGTGCCTGGCCTCGTGACCGATCGTTCGGTGACCGCTGGCGTATCGACGCCTGTCGTCCCGGCCGATCAGCCCGCTGATGGCAGCACGCCTGCGCCGGAGGGCTCGACGCCGGCTGGCCAGATTCAGCTCGATCCCAATGGGCAGGTTGTTACCGAGCAGCCGGCTGGAACGCCGGAGCCGGTTCCTGCGGCCGCCGATTCCAAACCGGCCGACGAAAAGCCGGCGGAATCTAAGCCCGCCGCGCCGGCCGAAGCGCCCAAGTAGTTCTTTTCAAGTTTGCGGAAGTGGTGGAACTGGTAGACACGTACGTTTGAGGGGCGTATGGCGCAAGCCATGGGGGTTCGAGTCCCCCCTTCCGCACCAGTTGGCGAAAGCGGCGCCAGGAGTCTTCTCCTGGCGCCGCTTTCGATTTTCCGGAGACCTCCCCGGTTCAGTCCGCGACCGCCGTTGCGGCGCTGGTGCCGATCGACGATTTGAACTGTCGGCAGAAATCCGTGAAGGTCCGCACCGACGACGTGTGCTTCTTCAGATAGATCATGTTGACGTCCCGGACCAGCCGGTGCGAACCAAGCGTCAGTACCCGAAGCCTGCCAGCGGAAACTTCACGGGCGACTGCCCACCTGGGCACGAGCGCGATGCCCAGGCCGATCTCGATCAGGCTCTTGACCATCTGAGGATCGTTGGTCTCGGAGACGATCCGTGGCGAGACACCGATCTCGGTGAACAGGTTGTCCATCGTCCGTCTGTGGCTCATTCCGCGCTCGAACGCCACCATCGGCTGGCCTTCCAACTCGAGCGGATCGATCGACGTGCGGTCCGACCACGGATGCTCCGGTCCCACGACGAGCACGACTTCGTCAGTAGCAACGGCCTCGACGACCAGTGAACTGTGCGACGCGGGAACGGCAATGAATCCCACGTCGATTTCGCCCGACATTACCTGACGTATCGTTTCCTCGGTCGTCGTCGTCGATCGAACGAGTAGCTGAATGTCCGGGTGAGTGGCGATGAACCTCTCGTAGAGGGGCGCGAATAGGTAGGCGGTCGCCATGGATGCGGCTCCGGCACGCAGCCGGCCCCTGGCCGGCCGGCCGGCTACCTTGAAGGACGCCGCGATCTCGTCGAGAGCATCGAGGATGATGCGCGCCCGGGGAAGCAGATGCTCGCCCGCATCGGTCAAGCGAACCCCTCGCCCCCCACGCACGAACAGCGCTTCCCCCAGATCCTCCTCGAGCGCCTTGATCTGCTGGCTGACTGTCGACTGCGTCAGGCTTACTCTTTCCGCCGCCGCCGTGAAACTCCCTGTTTCGGCGATTGCGACGAACGCCTCGAATTGCCGAATCTCCATAGGAATTGCCTGTTGGTATTCGAAAAAACGATTGTGCCTATTTTAACAAGTAATTTGACAAATAATTGGCTCGGGATTAGTCTCCTCGTTCCGGCCTGAGATATCGCTGCTGGCGGTTCGCCGGAGATCTTTGACAGAAAAGTTGCGGACCCCAAAATCCGCAGCCAATGCCCGGACGGCGGAACCCAGCCTTTCTTACCCTACCGAGAACCCAGTGTAGTGACTCCGCTTCCGGGCTTTTCTGTTCTTCATCCAGCCGATCCGGCCTTGTCGCCCTCCAGCAGAACCCATTTCGAGTCCCACGAATTGATGTGAGCGACACCCCACCTGGATCCGCACGCCGGACATTCCCGGACGTATTTCTTAGGAAAGTGCGGATTCGAATCACCGAGACGCTTTTCCGGCGTCAGGTGCTTGAGAAGCGCATCCGGCGGCAGCCCGTCCTGACGCTGCGGCAATTGCCTACACTTTTCGCACAACTCCATACCTGGTGACCTCCATCTGTGAATCCCGGCGAGTCTACTCCCGGGCAGCCGGCACAACCAAGCCAGTGTCGAAATCCATACTTCGATCCCTGAATCTTGCGATTGTCTTGCATTGCGGACAGGCCGGTTGACAAGGCCGATGCGAAGTCACTAGTATTAGCACTCGCTGCAGGAGAGTGCTAATTTGGCGACTCTTGCAACTTATTGTTCGACAGGCTTTTAACTCAATTGCCGAAAGGCAGACAGCAGGGAGGGATGGAAAGATGGCAGAGATTCGACCTTTGCACGACCGTGTGATCGTTCGCCGCATCGACGCGAACGAGACGAAGACATCCGGAGGGCTCTATATTCCGGATTCGGCCAAGGAGAAGCCCCAGGAAGGCGAAGTCGTCGCCGTCGGCAAGGGCAAGGTTCTCGACAACGGCTCGCGGCTCGATCCGGACGTGAAGGCCGGCGACCGAATCCTCTTCGGCAAGTACTCGGGCACGGAAGTGAAGCTCGACGGCGAAGAGTTCCTGATCATGCGCGAGGACGAGATCCTCGGAGTCATCGAACGCGCGGGCAAATCGGCCAAGGGCGGCAAGTAGGCAGGAGGAGATCAGACAAATGGCGAAGCAGATCATTCATGGTGAGAATTCGCGTCAGGCGATCCTGCGAGGCGTCAACACGCTCGCGGACGCCGTCAAGGTGACGCTCGGCCCCAAGGGCCGTAACGTCGTCATCGAGAAGAAGTTCGGCAGCCCCACGATCACGAAGGACGGTGTGACCGTCGCGAAGGAGATCGAGCTCGAGGATTCGCTCGAGAACATGGGCGCGCAGATGGTTCGCGAAGTCGCGTCGAAGACCTCGGACGTCGCCGGTGACGGCACGACGACCGCCACGGTTCTCGCTCAGGCGATTCTCCGCGAAGGAATCCGGATGGTGGCCGCCGGCGCCAACCCGATGGCGCTCAAGCGCGGCATCGAGAAGGCCGTCGTTTCGTGCACCGAGTACATCGGCGAGATCTCGAAGCCCGTCAAGGGCGAGGCGATCGCACAGGTAGGCACTATCTCGGCCAATGGCGACGCCACGGTCGGCGAGCTGATCGCGGAAGCGATGGACAAGGTCGGCAAGGACGGTGTCATCACGGTCGAAGAGTCGAAGACGCTGAGCACTGAGCTCGAAGTCGTCGAAGGCATGCAGTTCGACCGCGGCTACCTTTCTCCGTACTTCGTGACGGATTCGGAGCGGATGGAAGTCGTCCTCGAGAACCCGTACATCCTCATCAACGAGAAGAAGATCGCGTCGATGAAGGACCTCCTTCCGCTGCTCGAGGCGGTCGCGCGGGAAGGTCGGCCGCTCGTGATCGTCGCCGAAGACGTCGAGGGCGAGGCTCTGGCCACGCTCGTCGTCAACAAGCTGCGCGGAACGCTGCAGGTGTGCGCCGTGAAGGCGCCTGGCTTCGGCGATCGCCGCAAGGCGATGCTCGAGGACATTGCCATCCTGACGGGCGGCAAGTCGGTGACCGAAGACCTCGGCATCAAGCTCGAGAACGTCAAGGTAGAGGATCTCGGCAAGGCGAAGAAGATCGTCGTCGACAAGGACTCCACGACCATCGTGGAAGGTGCCGGACGCTCGTCCGACATCCAGGGCCGCGTCCAGGCGATCCGCACGCAGATCGAGAACACGACGTCCGACTACGACCGTGAGAAGCTCCAGGAGCGACTCGCGAAGCTCGTCGGCGGAGTCGCGATCATCAAGGTGGGCGCCGCGACCGAGACCGAGCTCAAGGAGAAGAAGGCTCGTGTCGAGGACGCGATGCACGCCACGCGTGCTGCGGTCGAGGAAGGCATCGTTCCCGGTGGCGGCGTTGCGCTGCTCCGCGCGCAGAAGGGCCTCGATGGCCTGAAGCTCGAGGACGATGACGAGCAGATCGGCGTCCAGATCGTGCGTCGCGCGCTCGAGGCTCCGCTCCGCGAGATCGCGTCGAACGCCGGTGTCGAAGGCGCTGTCGTCGTCGAGCAGGTTCGCTCGAACAAGAGCGTTAACTATGGCTACAACGCGGCCACGGCCGAATTCGGCGACCTCGTCAAGGACGGCGTCATCGATCCGGCCAAGGTCACGCGCACGGCGCTGCAGAATGCGGCGTCGATCGCCGGACTCCTCCTGACGACCGAGGCGCTCGTCGCCGAGATCAAGTCGGACGAGGACAAGATGCCGCGCATGCCCGCCGGCGGCGGAATGGGCGACTTCTAAACCGCATCGAACCTGAAGAGGTTACCTTCGGGCAGCGAACGGCCAGCGTGCCATTCGCTGCCCGGTTTCTTTTCGCGGCGGTGAACATCGCCGGTGGACACTTCTACGGTTGCTGCTGCTATCATCGATCCCGTGGAGATCACGCCATGAAAGTCGTCGATCGCGCATTCCTGGGGTTCGGAGTCGCATCGCTGGTCACGGCGGTACTCTTCGGGGGCTTCTGGGAGCGCCAGGCGCGCGCGACGTCCTCGCCGGGTGCGTTGTCGGACGACGCTGGCGTTCAGGAGGCGTATTCCGAGGCCCTCGACGTCGTCAAAGCGAACTATGCTGGCGCACCTGAGATCGAGACGGTCAACAAGTACGCGATTCTCGGTATGCTGCGGGTGCTCGACCCGCATTCGTCATTTCTCGACAGCCGTGAATTCAGCGAACTGCGCAACGAGCAGCAGAGCCAGTTGATCGGCATCGGCGTCACCATAAACCCACGCAACGGCCGCGTCTACATACTGTCGGCCGTGCCGGGAACGCCGGCCGAAAAGGCCGGACTGCGATACGGGGATGCAATCGTGGCGGTCGACGGCAAGTCGACCGAAGATCTTTCATACGGACAGGTCGTCGCTGCCGTCCGTGGAGAGCGCGGCAAGTCGGTCGACATTTCGGTCGAACGAGTGGGCGTACCGGACCCGGTTACGGTCACGATCGTCCGCCAGTCGGTGCCGCTACCGTCGATTCGCAACCATTTCATGATAGGTCCATCGGTTGGCTACGTCGGTCTGACGGCCGGATTCTCGAGCACGACGGATTCGGAGTTGGGCCAGGCGATCCTGGACCTGCAGTCGCAGGGGATGCAGCAGCTCGTTCTCGACCTGCGGCGAAATCCGGGCGGACTGCTCGACGAAGCCATAAAGGTAGCTCAGCGCTTTCTGCCGGAGGGTGAACGGATTCTTGTCGTGCGCGGCCGTGAAGGTGGATCGCGTGAAGAGCGCATTTACACCTCGAAGAACGGGTCGCCAGAGACGATGCCGCTCGTAGTGCTAATCGATGACGGAACGGCCTCGGCTTCAGAAGTCGTCACTGGCGCGTTGCAGGACCACGATCGTGCGCTCGTCGTCGGACAGACCAGTTTCGGAAAAGGACTCGTCCAGACGGTATTCGACCTGAATTACGAGACGGGTCTCACGTTGACGACGGCCAAGTACTACACGCCAACCGGGCGATCCATTCAGAGGGACTACTCCGGCACGTCGCTTTACGACTATTTCCTTCATCGGACGAAGACCTTGCCGGACACCGATGCAACGGTTGGGGAGCCGGTGCTCACGGACCTCGGCCGGCAGGTTTTTGGCGGTGGCGGCATCCGTCCCGACATTCGGGTGGACGAACCGGCCGGGACGGCGCTTCGGGGCCGGTTGTTTGGGTCGACGTTCGAGTTCGCCAGGTATCTGGTCGCCGGACAGTTCCCGAACCTACGACAGTTTCGCGTCGAGTCGGTGACCTTCAACCACGTTTTCAAGGGCGACGAGTACCGGATTACGGATGACGTGATCGCGGCATACCGCCAGTTTCTTTCGACCCGCCAGAAGGATTTCCCTGTAACGGATGCGCAAGTCACGGCGAACCTCGAGTACGTCCGCAACCGGATTCGCGAGGAGGTGGTGACGGCCGCGTACGGAACCGATGTTGGCGGGCAACTCAACATTCTCAACGACGTGGTTGCGCAGAGGGCTGTCGAAGTAATGAGCCAGGCGAGCGAAATGGCGGAGAACGCGCGCGCACTCAGGGATCGGCAGTAGCGGGTAGTCGTTTCGCGCCGGCCGCCTGGCGGTCGCCCGGTCATTCTCGCGATGAGCACGGTGGAAGCTGGTTCCGATCAAAGATCGGTGCGACCGCTCCGCGGTTGGGATGGTGGCGGGCGAGTTCCGGGGGTGACGGCGGAGCGCTTCGCTCACCGTCGTGCCCCCCGGCTATCGTATGTGACCGCTTCGCGGTCCAGTCGAGTCTGGCCCGCCAGCGGCTGAGCGGTCGATCCGTTGCCGGCGCGCCTTGCCGGTCTATCGTTGCCGGTCGAGCCGTCGACCCGATTCCTCATCGCCGGGCGAGACGTCCGCGTCCGGATCGTCGATGACCGAGACGACCTCGTACAACTCCGCCGCCTGCGCTTTGGAAGGCGGCCGATCAGCCACGCCTAGCACGCGGACCGTCACGATCCGTCCCCGCTGCCGGATCTTCAGCGTGTCGCCAGCCGCAACTTCACGTCCCGGCTTTCCGCGCGAGCCGTTGACGGTCACGGCGCCCGCGTCGCACATCGCCTGGGCCACCGGACGCCTGACCACAAGCCGGCTGTGCTTCAGAAACAGGTCGAGTCGCATTCGTAGCACCCTCCGGAACCGAGTCACGAACATCCCGGCGTCATCATGTTGCCTCGTCAAGAGCGTCGCACGCGCGAAATCGCGCGAACCCCCGACGTGAGCCGCTAGTACCCTAACCGGTCTACACAATCCCTTCGAGGGGCGGCAACCGGCAATCGATCCGGGCCAACGGGCCAAGCGCTACTTCTCGGCCCGGATCGAATGCGAAAAGCCGTACAGGCTATGGCTTCGCTTCGGCGCCCGATGACGGCGCCGTCGTCGCCACAGCCGTCTTGTAAGCGTCGGAGATCTTGACGTACGCCTCGTCGCGCAGTTTCTGAATGTACTTGCGTTCCGCTTCCTGGCTTCGCGTGTAGGTCAGCGCCAGGGCCACGTCGTTCTCGACCTCTTCGTACTTCTTCGGCGCTGCGTCGCGCCGTTCGTCGACGCGCAGAACAATCACGCCATCGGCGACCCGAATGGGATCCGTCAGTTCGCCAGTCCGAAGATTCTTTATGGCAGCCGAGAGCGGAGCAGCCACCTCGTCGACCGACGCGAACGAGCCGATCGATCCGCCGTTCGCGTATGACGGACGATTCGCATCCCCGTTCTTCTTGACCAGGTCGATGAACGAAGATCCGGCGCGGGCCTGCGACACGAGTTCCCGCGCCTTGGTCTCGATTTCGGAGAACGATCGGCCCTCGACCGCAAGGAACAGTTCCGAGAGCTTCAGTTCGCCCGGAAGCATGAATTTGTCCGCGTTCTTGTCGTAATACTCGTGCTTCTCTTTGTCGGTCAGACCGCGATAGACAGCGCCAAGCACCTCCTGATTCATCACCGCATCGCGCATGAGACGCTCGCGGAGCCGATTCCGCGTCTCGGCCGGATCCACGCCGCTCCGGCGCATCGCATCCTCGAACTCGGTAATCGTCATATTCTCCCGACGTGCCGCTTCGGTCATCTGCCGATTGATGTTCGCTTCGACGTCTATGCCAAGGTCCTGGCCCTTCTGGACGAGCAGGATGTTTTCGATCATGAGATCGAGCAGTCGCGGCTTCAGATCCTTCAGAATTCGCTCGGCTTCTTCCGGTGAACGATTCTGACGGGCGTCGGTCTCGGTCTGCTGCAGAACGTCGAGGTACTGTGACCGGGTAATGATCTCGTTGTTCACGCGAGCGACGACTTCCTCGACCAGCCGCTGCTCCTGGGCAAACGCGGTTCCAACTGACACCAGCAGCGCGGTCATCGCGGCCATAGCGGCTCGCGCCGCCGAAGCTCGGTACATCATTCGATCAACTCCTTCCTGTTACTTCCCGATTGCAGTGCGCCTGCTGCCGTGGAACGACCTCGAGCCAGCCCGATTCCGTACATAGGTTCCTGCATCGGATCCCGAATCGGACGATTCCCAAGCCGGATATGCGCACGCCGTCGCCGAGCTGCCGACCGCCAGGACCGGAACCAACAAGAGAAGACTTTGCGCTCGCATGACCACTGAAGCCAGCCAGCCGAGAGTCTAATCTGCGATTTCGAACTGCCGCAAGAGGCTCTCCACGATGGCGATCGCATCGCGCTCGTCCGCTGCCGGCTCGTCGAGCGTGACTCGAAGCATACCGCCCGGCGTGAAGACGGCAGCACTGCGGCTTTCGTCAACAAACGCGAGCAGACGCTCGGGTGCGATCCGGGTGCGCTCGTCGAGCTTCAACGAGACGCGAAGCCGATCCAGGTCTATCGACGCGATACCCAGCGACGTGGCCAGGTTCCTCACTCTGGCGTAGCCGAACAGATTGTCGACGGAGGATGGAATGGGACCGTATCTGTCCGACAATTCGGCGCGCACCTCGTTCAGCCTGGCCTCGGTATCCGCGGTCGAAATGCGTTTGTAGGTCCGAAGCCGTTGATTGACGTCGGAAATGAACTCATCCGGAATCCGCACGTCTATGCCGAGGTTCACCACCGTCGTCGGTACGTCGCTGTCGACCTTCTCGCCCCGTAGTTCACGCACGGCGCGATCGAGCATCTGGCAGTACATGTCGAATCCGACGGCGCTGATGAATCCCGACTGTTGTCCGCCGAGCATGTTTCCGGCGCCACGCAGCTCGAGGTCGAGCGCGGCGACGCGGAACCCGGCGCCCAGGTCGGCGAACTCGCGAATGGCGGTCAATCGCTTCCGCGCGATCGTCGTCAGTTCGGCTTCGCTCGGAATGAGCAGGTAGGCGTACGCCTGCCGGTTCGATCGTCCAACTCGACCGCGCAGCTGGTAGAGCTGCGACAGCCCGAACGCATCGGCGCGATTGATGACGATGGTGTTTGCGAGCGGGATGTCGATCCCGTTCTCCACGATCGTCGTCGAGATGAGCACGTCTGCGTGGTGATGGACGAACTGGAACATCACGTCTTCCAGCATCTTCTCCGACATCTGCCCGTGTCCCACCGCCAGCCGCGCCGAAGGGACGATCCGCGCGATGAGCTCCGCGATCGTAAAGATCGTTTCGACCCGGTTGTGCACGAAGAACACCTGGCCCCCGCGCGACAGTTCCTGTTCGATGGCGCTTCGGACGACGTGTTCCGAGAAGGGAACGACGACAGTCTGTATCGCGAGCCGGTCGCGGGGCGGCGTTTCGATCACCGACATGTCGCGCAGGCCCGCAAGCGACATGTTCAGCGTTCGCGGGATCGGCGTCGCCGACATCGTGAGCACGTCGACGCGCTTCCGGAGATGCTTCAACCGCTCCTTGTGCGCGACCCCGAAGCGCTGCTCTTCGTCGACGACCACGAGGCCAAGGTCGCGGAACGCCACGTCCTTCGAAAGAAGGCGATGAGTGCCCACGACGATGTCGACCTCACCTCGCTCGACCGCGCCGACGGTTGCTTTCAGCTCCTTCGCCGAGCGGAATCGCGAGAGCATCTCTACCTTCACCGGAAATGCCGCGAATCGCTGGCGCAGGGTCATGAAATGCTGGAAGACGAGGACGGTCGTCGGCGCGAGCACGGCTACCTGCTTGCCCTCCATGACCGCCTTGAACATTGCGCGCATCGCGACCTCGGTCTTTCCGTACCCGACGTCACCGCAGAGCAGGCGGTCCATCGGAACGCCGTTCTCCATGTCAGCCTTCACGTCACGCACGGCCGTTTCCTGGTCGGGCGTGAGCTGATACTCGAAAGCCTCCTCGAATTCGCGCTGCCACGGTCCGTCGGTCTGATAGGCGTGACCGCCGACGAGCCTGCGCTCGGCGTACAGCTTGAGCAGTTCCTCGGCCATGTCGCGCATCGCGCGCGTCGTCTTGGCCTTCGTCTTCTCCCACGCGACGCCGCCGAGCCGGTCGATTTTCGGCTCGTGGCCCTCGCCGGCCGAATACTTCTGCACGAGGTCGAGCCGTTCGACCGGAACGTACAGCTTCGCCGCGTCGGCATAGGTGAGGAGCATGAACTCGCGGGTCCCCGCCTTACCGTCCCCAATCGGAAGCTGGAACAGGCCCTGGAATCGTCCGATGCCGTGGTCGACATGAACGACGAAATCGCCGTGCTTCAGGTCGCGGAAATCGGAGAGGAATGCGCCGAGCGCCGAACGGTTTCGCCGCGCCGAACGCCGCTGTTCGATCGGGCGATCGACCAGAGCGAAGATGTCCGATTCGACGAGTACGGTCAGATCGTTGCCCGGCAATCTAAATCCGGTTCCGAGCTGGCCGACGCCAACGACCGGTTCCTGCAAATCACCGTCGACCTCGAAGTCGACTGCGAGCCGTACAGATACTTCGTATTCGCGTAGCATCTCCGCCACTCGCTCGGCCACGCCAGGGCTCGGCATGACCAGCAGTCGCGGCGACCCGGTCTTTGCCGCCTTCGTAAGCTCGTCGGCGAGCTCCGGAATCCGGCCGTGGTAACGAGGCGGCGACTGCGACGCAATGCGCGCTTCCGGAGCGTCGTGTGGAAGGGGAAAAGCGAAGGTGGGAGGCCTGTCGCCGTCCGCTTCCACCTCGGCGTCAAGTCGCGCCGCGGCCGAGCCGAGAACGCGAAAATCGACGCGTTGGAACACGTCGAGCCGTTCGCGCAGCTCGTCCACTGTCGAGTAGATTCGATCCGGCTCGAGCGCGACTTCGCCCGTCTCCTCGGCTTCGGCATAACGCGCGGCCAGCCGGTCGGCCACCTTCGCGGCGTGCCGCTCCACATCGATCGGCTCGTCGACGATTACGAGCGTGTCGGCCGCAAGGTAGTCGACGGCCGAACCGTCGAGCGGATCGACTAGTGGCAGGAGGTACTCCCAGCCGGGGAACGATTCACCGCGCTCGGAGGCCGCGATTTTCGGCTTGAGGTCGGCATTGAATCGAAGGGCGTTCCATCGTCCTGGTGCGGCGCCGGACCAGTCGACGAGGGTTCGGCGGCGGTCGGGTACCTCGCGCATCGGCGGGATCAAAATGTCGCGCAGCCGCTCGACGGAACGCTGCGTCTCGGGATCGAAGGCGCGAATCGAATCGGCCGTGTCTCCGAAGAACTCGATCCGAACCGGGGTCTCACGCCCGGGAGGGAACACGTCGAGAATTCCCCCGCGAAGCGAGAACTCGCCGATGGCGCCCACAGGGTCTTCTCGCACGTAACCGGCGGCGATGAGCGTATCGACGATCGACTCGAGCCGGTAGTTGGT
This sequence comes from Blastocatellia bacterium, assembly GCA_021463145.1. Lineage (GTDB taxonomy): Bacteria > Acidobacteriota > Blastocatellia > UBA7656 > JADIYM01 > JADIYM01. The sequence continues at coordinate 73,437 of JAJTWZ010000006.1, forward strand.
TTCGAGCGCGATTTCGACAGCGAGATCTACCAGTCGCTCCGGCGAGACGGTGCGTCGCAGCATTCCCCGCATCGTGGCGAGGAGTATTGGGACCGTCCCTCGCGCCAGATGGAGCAGGGCGTTTGCACGCTCTTCGAGGATCTCGGCGTGAGGTGACGTGCCGTCGTAGGGATCGGCCTCGGAATCTGGAAGCGACAGAACGGACCTCGCGGCCGTGCCGTCGCCGTAGAGAGCGTCGACGAAGAACGACAGGTCTCTACGGATCGATTCGAGCGCCGCGAGATCCGGGACGACCGCGAGCACCGGCCGCGAGAGTTCCTGATGAAGCCGGGCTATCGTCAGAGCACGCGCCGGTCCGATGAGGCCGGACGCAACGACGACACGGGCGCCTGCCCGGACGTGTCCAAAGAGCAAAGCGGCCTCGGGCGTCTCGAAAGCTCGCCGGAATGCCGCCGCGGCGGCTGACGATCGCGAACTCATGGCGCCGGCGACGCGTCTCTGATGCGGCTCACGATGTCGGACGTGGAAACACCGTCGACGAACGGAAGCGACAGTACCTGTCCGCCAGCGGCTTCGACGACGTCGCGGCCTATTATGGCGTCGACGCCCCAGTCGCCGCCCTTGACGAGTACGTCGGGCAGGATCGCGGTAATGGTATCGAGCGGCGACACGTCGTCAAAGATGGTCACGAAGGTCACGGAGGCAAGTGCGGCCATGACCTCGGCACGCTCGTCCTCGAGCAGAATGGGGCGCGACGGTCCTTTGAGTTGGCGAACGGCGCGATCGGAGTTGAGCGCCACGACGAGCACGTCACCCAGCGCGCGGGCCTGCTCGAGGTAGCGTACGTGGCCAGGATGAAGCAGGTCGAAGCAGCCGTTCGTAAAGACGATGGTGCGTCCACGACGCCGGAGGTCGGCGCGTTCGGCGGCAAGCGCTTCGATGGACAGGATCTTCTCGCGACTCACGAGCGGGGTTTATAGCACAGCAGGTCGAGCGACAGGGCGGACTTGCACATCGGCGCCGTGGCATCGCTTTCATTCAGGGCGAGACGAAAGGGCCGGCGTTGCGCCACGCTCCCCGACTCGCGTCCCGCGATCGCAGCCTCTCGGCCGGCCGTCGTCAGGTCGCGGTAAAAAGCGTCTATTCGCAATCACATACAGCCTTTATAACTCGGTTACAAATTCACTAGACCGTTCAAAAGATCTAAATGCGCCTGCCGGGGTACTTCTCTTGTCGAAGCACGACACTGCTTCGAATTCCGTAGCGAGGTAACCCCCGATGAACGCGACATCAACCCTTTCGAATCGGTTTCTGGCCGTTGCCGTAACCGCACTCGTGGCCCTTCCGCTCATTCCGACCGCGATGCCCGCATCAGCGTCGGTTTCGTCGCACGTCCACACCGCGTCCGCTTCGATCGACGCCGCCGTCGAGACCTCGACCCGGCGCCGCGACGGCCTTCCGCTGGCCTACGAAACGAATCGTGGCCAGGCCGACGCCTCGGCCCTCTTCGTTGGCCGCGGCAACCGCGTCCGCGTCGCGCTCACGCGCACGTCGGCCGTTTACACGGTGACGGACGGCGACGTCGACGCCTCGGTCGCGATGTCGTTCGGTGCCACGAACACCACGACAGTGGCCCCGGAAGGCGAGCCCGTCGGCATGGCGAACTACTTCCGCGGCCCGCGCGAGTCGTGGATGACCGAAGTCCCGTCGTTCGGCCGCATCCGCTACAACAGGGTCGCCGACGGCATCGACGCGGTGTTTCACGGCGTCCGCAACGCGCCGGAGTTCGACTTTCTCGTCGCGCCGGGCGCGGACCCGTCCGCCATCGCGATGATCTTCGACGGCGCCGGGTCGGTGACGCTCGATGCGAACGGCGCGCTGAGCCTCGCGACGGCCGCGGGCGACATCGTCCTGAACGCGCCGGTCCTCTATCAGGTTATCGACGGCGAGCGCCGGCCGGTCGACGGTGCATTCCGTCTCGACGACGGCCGCGTGCGGCTCGACGTCGGCCCTTACGACGCGTCGCACCAGCTCGTGATCGATCCGGTCATCGACTATGCGACCTACGTCGGCGGCAATGGCGACGACCGTGTCGAGGACACGAAGATCGACTCGAACGGCAGCCTCGTCCTCACCGGCTCGACGCTCTCGTCAAACTTTCCGGTCATCGGCGGCGTGAGCAACAACCTGTCGGGCATGGACGCCTTCGTCACGAAGATCGGCCCCGGCGGCGTCGACTTCGCCTTCTCGACGTACCTCGGCGGCAACGGCACCGACAACACGAACGGACTCGCCCTCGACGGCGGCAAGATCTACCTCGCCGGATCGACGTCGTCGGGTGACTTCCCGACGGTCAACGCGTACGACAACAACCCGAACGGGCTCGACGCATTCCTGACGGTGCTCAACGGAACGGCCTCGTCGATCCTGTACTCGACCGTGATCGGCGGCGGCAACAACGACATCGGCAACGCCGTGGCGGTCGACGTGAACGGCAACGCGTTCCTCGCGGGCGAGACGCTCGAAACCGGGCTCTTTGGTGACTTCCCGACGAAGAGCCCCTCGAGCCTCGATCCGTTCCAGAAGAACTTCGGCGGCGGCCGCTCCGACGCGTTCGTCTGCAAGTTCGATCCGGACGAGTCCGGTAACACGTCGCTCGTGTATTCGACGCTGCTCGGCGGCTCGGAGGGTGAAGGCGTCGAAGACATCGCCGTAGACGCGAACGAGCGCGCGTACGTCTGCGGCTACACCGAGTCGCCGGACTTCGACCGGCTGAACGCGGTGCAGAACACCTACGGCGGCGGAACGACGGACGGCTTCGTCACGAAGTTCAACGCGGACGGCACGACGGTCTTCTATTCGACGTTCATCGGCGGCAGCGCCAGTGACGAGATGCTCGGCATCGCCCTCGATCCGGCGAACCCAACGCTGCCGACGATCGCCGGGTTCACAACCTCGACGAACTTCCCGACGAACTCGCCGGTGCAGTCTGCAAAGAACGGTCCCCAGGACATGACCATCACGAAGCTCAACGATGCCGGAACGGTCCGCACGTTCTCGACATACTGGGGAGGCCCCGGAAACGATGCGGCGAACGACGTCTCGTTCGACTCGCTCGGAAACGCGTACGCCGTCGGCTTCAGCAACAACGCCTTCCCGCAGGTCAATGCGCTCAGCTTCAGCACAGGGACGGGCGTTGCCTTCGTCCAGATCAGTCCCGCGAATGCGGTCGCCGTTTCGTCGACGATCGGGATTTCCGGAAACGGGTTCGGCATTGGCGTCGATGCCGGTGGCGACCTCTACTTCGGCGGCACGACGAGCGCCACGAACCTGCCGACCACCATCGGCGCGGCCCAGCCGTCGTTCGGCGGCGCGCCGAACGACGGATTCGCCGTTCGCGTCGACCGCGTGAACGACGACACGGTCGGGGTCTTCCGCGCAAGCACGGACCTCTACACGCTGAAGAACGCGAACATCGTCGCGACGCCTCCGGTGTCGGCGACGCTTCAGGCCTCGCCAGATCTGCCCGTGGCCGGCGACTGGGACGGCGACGGCATCGACACGATCGGCGGCTACAACAGCGCGACCGGCCAGTTCCAGCTTCGCAACTCGAACGACACGGGCTCGCCCGACATTTCGTTCGTCTTCGGCGCCGGCAGCCAGATTCCGATTGCGGGCGACTGGGATGGCGACGGCACGGACACGATCGGAGTCTTCGATCCGGTAAACATGGCGTTCTTCCTGAAGAACTCGTTCACGAAGGGCAACGCCGACATCGCGTTGAACTTCGGCGCGGCGGGTCAGGGTGCGGTTCCGGTCGCCGGTGACTGGAACGGCGACGGCATCGACACGATCGGCCTGTTCATTCCGGGCACGAAGACGTTCCAGCTGCGCAATTCGAACACGAATGGCGGCGCCGACCTGACGTTCGTCTACAGCGCGTTCGGCGGCGGCGGCTTCCTGAAGCCGGTCACGGGTGACTGGAACGGCGACGGCGTCGACACGGTCGGCCTGATGGTCCGTGCGTTCATCGGAACGTCGACGCGGTTCTCGCTCCGGAACTCGAACTCGGCCGGTCCGGAGAATCTGTCGGTGGCGCTTGGAACGATCTCGGATTTGCCGGTCATCGGCAACTTCGACGGCCGATAGGCCGGGGGGAGAAGGTACGGGATCACGGGGACGTGAAGCGGACTTTCGGAACACCGAGCGTGACTACCTCGCCACGCCCGTTGCGTCCGGTCCACTCCACTTTCCCGCGGTCCCGTTTCCTCGATTTAGAACAGAAGTTGCGCGATAGAGATTCGTAAGCGGCCCGGACTCGCCGAATTCGAATGTTGGGAGAAGGTGGGTGCGCCGGCAAGCCCGTGACCCCGCAACCACTACGCTACACGTTCCGCGTGCTGCACGCAGAAGCACGTGCGGCATCCCGACGTGCCGGGGGAAGGCTGTGTACCGGCCGATGGAACCGCGTCGCTCGCGCACCACGTAGTACGGGTGGCGTCGCGAGGAGATGCCTGATTTTCACCCGCCGCGAGCGCGTACGCGCCGGCTGGACACCAGTCCTGTCCTCGCGCCTTCGCCGTAGGTGCACCCGATCACGGGAGTCAATTCAGGTTGACGGTATCCGCGCTGGCGGAACCGCCAGGGAACTGCAATGGCATTCGACCTAGAGCACTATCTCGACAACTCGCGGGCATTGCGCGTGTCGGACATCGACTGGAAACAGGCGTCAGCCGTCGCAGTGCCCCCCGAACACGTCCGCTGCCTCAAATACATGATGGATATCGAGTCGCACACCATAATGTATTTGCGCGATCTGCTGAACAGCAGGGCCGTGGCCGATCCCGATATCTCGGCGTTTCTCGCGTGCTGGGTCTACGAGGAGACCTTTCATGGCCGTGCGTTCGAGCGGTTCCTGAGGGAAATAGGCGTCGAGGTGGCGGCCGGCCGGGTGGAGGAGTTGCGCACCTCGACGAACTGGCGCGCCACCGTGGACCTCGCCGGTACGTTCGTAGTGTCGCGCCTGTCGCGCCACTTTCCCGCCGCGTATCTCACGTGGGGCGCCATCAACGAACTGACCACACATTCCGGCTACCGGCTGCTGCTCGAGCGGACCGAGAACCCCGTGCTGGCAGTCCTGCTGCGCCGCGTCATGCGCGACGAATCCCGTCACTTCGCCTTCTATTACCACGAAGCGGGCAAACGCCTCGCCGAGCCAGGCGCGCAGCGGCTCACCCGCTTCCTGCTCGAACGCTTCTGGGGACCGGTAGGAAGTTCTGTGAAGTCCGCTGACGACGTGGCGTTCATCACCGCTTATCTCTTTGCGGGCCCCCAGGGCGAATCCGCCGTCGAGCACATAGAGCAGACCATCCGGCGGCTCCCAGGACTGGAATGGTTCGACCTCCTTGGCCGCGCGAGGGAGTCGGCGGTGACGCGCTATGGCGATTCCTGGGGGGAGACTGCGGCTGCTGGCGTCTCGTGACCGGATAATATTCCCTGTAAATATTTTCGAAGCCCATTGCAACCGTCGCGGAGTTCGCTTATGTAGTAACGGACCGATGATCCTGAACCGACGGGTACTGCTGCTGAACGCCTCTTACGAGCCGCTCGGGCTCGTATCGATCCCGCGCGCCGTAAGACTTGTATTCAAGGGCGCGGCCCACATGGTCGAAGCAGACGGAGATCGTGTGCTCCGTTCGGTGCACGCTTCTTATCCGGTTCCGGGGGTCATCCGGCTGTCGCGATACATCCGCGGGCGGCACCGCCGGTCGTCAGGCAGCCTACGGTCAAAGGTGTTGTTTCGCGACAGATTCGTCTGCCAGTACTGCGGTGTGCACGGATCGGCGAAATCGCTTACGCTCGATCACATCCTGCCGAGGTCGCGAGGGGGCCATTCGGTGCCGGAGAATCTCGCCGCCGCCTGCGTGCCCTGCAATTCGCGTAAAGGAAACAGGACGCCTCTCGAGGCCCGGATGCCGCTGCTGGCGGAACCGGCGGCTTTCATGTACGACCTCGACCTGGCCATACTCGAAGGCGCTTCCGAAGGCCGTCCCGAGTGGCGCAAGTACCTGTTTCGGAACGAGCCGATTTCTGCATCCGCCTGACTTCGTTCCACCGCCGCCATTCGAGAGCGAGGATCGGGCGGACACACGGCGAGCGCGGACGTGCTCCTAGCTATCTTTCCGGCAACTTGCTATAACGGGACCACTTCACGCTCAGGCACATTCGGTTGAAGACGAGTTTTCACGCCGGTGATGGCTCGCGATTCAGGAGGATTTCCTCGGTCATGTCGAACCTGGATGCATCCAGGCGCGAGGCGGCGACTGCTTCGAAGCCCGTCGCTCTCGCCTGCGCGCTTGCCATCGCCCTGCTCGCATTCATCGGAGCGTGGATTCTCTGGAGTGCGCCCGGCCGCGTCGATAGCGCTCTCTCCGACTGGATCGATCCGCTCTATTCCCAGGCGAGCATAGTCGAGCGCGACATAGCGGATGCCGACCGGTTGTTGCGGCTCTTCGTCCTTCAGGGACGCGCTGCGGACTCGAAGTCCTTCGAAGACAAGCGTGCAGAAGTCGCCAAGTCGATCGGCGACCTCCGGGCGATAGCCCAGCGCGCCGACAGGGTTCCGAAAGAGGCGGCCGAGACATTCGCCGTTGCCGCCGAGAAGTGGGCCGGATTTGCGGATGAGTGGTTCAAGGCGGCCCGCAGCGAGACTGCCGACGCAAACCGTACCGCTGTCATGGCGCGGATGGGGCCGGAAGACCCGTTGGCGGACATGATCAAGGAGCGTAAGTCGCTCGAGGCCGCCGTCAAGGAAGCGCGGCAGGCGCACCTCGCAACTGCTGCGTCTGCCGAAGGGACGCGGCCCGTGCGAATGTTCCTCGGATTTGGCCTGGTCGCGGCAGGCTGCATCGTGGGGCTCTTCCTTGCACTCAGGTCAGGTTCGCGAGGAGCGAGTGCCGCGCCTGGTATCGATACGGGCCTGATCCGCGCCGTCCTCGACCAGATTCCCGACGCGGTGGCCATTTTCGGCGAGGACGGCAAGCTGGTTGTATCGAATCTGGCGGCGTCGCGTGTCGTCGAGTCGGTGGACCTCGGCGAACAGGGTCAGCGCTCACGTCTCGCGCTTTTCGGCGCCGACGACGAACAGATCGAGGATGGCGATTCGCCACTCACACTCGCGCTCGCAGGCCACCACGTCCACGAGCGCAACATGTTTGCGACCAGCTACGACGGATCGCGGGCTCCAGTGGAAGTTCACGCCGACCCGGTCCTCGACAACGGCCGCGCGACCGCGGCAGTCGTCGTCGTCCGCGACAAGTCTTCCGAAATGCGCTTCGAGTCCGACGTCCAGGCTGCAAATGCGCGCGCCGAGTCGCTCGAGGCGAACGTGGCGGAACTGACCCGTCAGCTCCGCAAGTCCGACCAGTCCCTTGCTTCCGCGACTGCAACGGTCCAGGAACTCAGCACTGCGGCCGAGTCGAACCGCCTGGAGGCCGAATCGAAGGCCGAGCGCTTCCGCCGTCTCATCGAGGGCTCGGGAACCGTCGGCGTCGCGCTCTTCGACGTCGGCGAGTTCGTTCTGCTCGACGCGAACGTGCCCGCGCTCGAACTGCTTGGGGAACGGCGGCGCGCTCGCGACGTCAGGGGTTCGAAGCTGATCGAGCTGGCGCCGGGTTGCGAATCCTCGGGCCTTGCGGATCTTTTCCGCAAAGTCGCGGCAAGCGGCGAGCCGTATTCGAGTGAGGAGTACTACGCGCAAGGGCTTCGGCACGGGGCCGCGTACTGGAGCTTCTCGCTGATTCCAATGGCGGCGACCGCGGGCGGCCCGGCGGAGGAAATCGTCCTGATCGGCAACAACATCACGGAGGCCGTCGAATCTCGGGCCGAGGTCGCGGCCACTGCGGCGGCGCGCGGCGACTGGAAGATCGAAGACGTCCTGCTTGCGCTCGCTAACGACCTCAGGACGCCGATACTTTCCATTCAGGGAATGATCGAGCTCTTCCGGGCGAAGTATGCCGAGGCGGTGCCCGACGTCACGGCACTGCATTACCTCGAGCTCACGCAGCGGAATGCCGATCAGATCGCCGGGCTCATCGATGGGCTCGTGGATCTCTCGGCGCTGGGAACTGCAGAGATGTCCGTCCAGGAGATCCCCCTGGCCCAGACGATCGAGGAGGCCTGGCGCGCGAACCAGCGGCCTGGGATCGAGCTGCGCGTGGCGGGACCGCTGCCCACGGTTCGGGCGGATCGGCCGATGATCCAGCGCGCGTTCCGTGACCTCTTCGATGAAGCGGCTCGGCTGAAAAAGGATGGGGTTGGCGCGTGGATGCACGTACGCGTTCGTGATGCCGGACAGCATTGGGAGGTCGAGTTGACCGACAATGGAAAGGGGATCGGCGACTCGGATCCGGAAGCCCACTTCGGACCTCTCGCGCGAAACGTCGTGCACGTTGCGAACGGCGCAGGACCTACGCTGGTTGCGAACGGCGTGGGGCTCGCCGCGGTCCGGCGGGTAGCCGAGTTGCACGGAGGCGCGGCATCGGCGCGCAACGGCGACGAGGAAGGCGCCCTGTTTGCCTTCACCATCGCGAAGTAGCCGCTGGCTGGATCATTGCCAGGTTCACGCGGGCTGGCGCTGATCCGGTCGGTGCCGGTTCACGGCAATCCGTTGACTGTTCGTGCTAGTTGACGAGTTCGTCCGTGACGAGCGCCCGAAGGTCATCGATAGTAACCGTGTACTGCTCAGTGCAGACGTGGCACGTGAGAAGCTCGCCCGTGCCGTCGGCAATCATCTCGTCCACATCGGCCCTGGGCAGCGCGGCGAGCTTGTCGAGAAACCGCTCGCGCGAGCAGTTGCAGGAGAAGCGCAGATCGCGCTCGTCGAGCACCTCGATTGACGAACTTCCGAGCGCTGTTTGAAGCATCTCGAGCGGCGAAGCGCCCTGCAGGATCATCTCGGTCGCGTGCGGCGCGGATGAAATACGCGCCGTCAACTCTTCCTCGACGTCGCGTCTGGCGCCTGGCATCAACTGAACGATGAAGCCACCCGCGGCGAGAACCCGATTCGTATCGTTGTGCACGAAGACGCCGAGGCTTACGCCGGACGGAATCTGCTCCGAGACCGTGAGGTAGTAGGCGAAGTCGAGCCCGATCTCGCCGGATGTGATCTCGACTATTCCGCTGTATGGTTCGGCGTTGGTTCCGTTCTCGCGCCTCAGTTCGCGGCCCACGTGCATGGTGCCTCCGCCGACAACTCCGGCCACGTTGAGCTTGCCGTTCAGGGGCTCGGCGTCAGCCCACGGATTTCGCACGTATCCGCGTACGTCGCCTCGCGCGTTCGCCACTGCGACTATGCCCCCGATCGGACCGTCGCAGACGAACTGGACCGTCGTACGTTCGTGTGCCTTCTGAGTCATCGCCAGAAGTCCGGCCCCGGTCAGAGTGCGGCCCAGTGCAGCCGAGGCGGCGGCGGTCGTGCGATGGCGCCGGCAGGCTTCGGCGACGAGTTGAGTTGTCACGCTCGAGAGAAGCCGGACCTCGACGCCCGGAATGGTCGCGTAGATTACACGGTCAGTCATGTCGAGTCTTTCGCTCGGACGCCAGATCGACGGCGTGGGCAAGCGGGCCACGGACGATCTCGAACGTTTCGGCTACGCCCTTCGGGCTGCCAGGCAGGTTCAGGATGATAGTCCGGCCGCGTATTCCGCAGACCGCACGCGACAGCGCCGCCATCGGCGTCTTCTCGAGGCTTCGCATCCGTATCAATTCAGCGAGCCCGGGGGCGTCGCGCTCGAGTACGTCTCGCGTAGCCTCAGGTGTCACGTCGCGCGGCGAGAATCCCGTGCCACCCGTCGTGACGATGAGGTCGACGCCTCCGACGGATGCAAAGTGACGCAGTCGTTCGGCGATCCGGATGCGGTCGTCCGGCAGGCACTCGTGCGCGAGTACCTCGGCGCCCCACTCGCGCAGCGCCTCGACCAGCACGGGGCCGGAGCGATCCTCCCGCTGGCCGGCCGAGCACGAGTCACTGACCGTGATGGCCACGGCGACCGGAACGGGCTTCAGCATCGACATCGTGGGGGATTATGCATTGCGCACCACTGGACGTGCCACGCGGCGGAGCCGAATGTGGTAAGTAGTCGCGCCATGCCGTTGATCGAGACCTCGACTGGAACACTGTCGTGGGAGCAGCACGGCGACGGCCCGCCGGTGGTTTTCGTCAGCGGTTGGGCTATGTCGCGGACTTGCTGGGCGCTTGTCGTGGAGCGGCTGTCGAAGCGATTCCGGTGCATAACCTACGATCCTCGCGGGATTGGGCGGTCGTTGCTGTATCCGTCGGCTACTTGCGAGCTCGACGATCACGCGGAGGATCTGATGTCGGTGTGCGAAGCGGCCGGCGCGTTCGACGCACACGTCGTCGGCCACGAACTGGGCGGGCGTGTTGCGGCCATCGCCGTTCGGCAGCATCCCCAGATTGCGCAGACGGTCACGATCGTCGGATGGTGGGGAGCGGCCCGAATCGAGGAGGCCACCGGCGAACTGGCGAAGATTCGGCAGGCCGCGAGTCTGCTTCTGCAGGACTTGGGCTCGTTTCCGGTGCTGAGGAATCTCGTGGCGTGGAGCTATCGGCGGGCTCCTGAGCCCTACCGCACCAGACTGTTCGACGAGTACTCTCAGATGGACGCCCGTGTTGCGTACACGACCGCCGCGGCGGCTTCCGATCCGGCAGCCGCTGTGGCGTTCGACGACGCTGTCGCGCGTCTTGCGATGCCTGTACTGCTCGTTCAGGGCGGCGACGATCGCGAAGCTGCGCGAGAGGGGTTGCGCGCTCTGTTCCGCAGGCTCGAACATGTCGATCTCGCGACGATTCACGGATCGGGGCCGCTTCCAATGCTCGAGCATCCGCAGGCATTCGCGAGAACGCTTTCACAGTTCATTCTCGAACACGGAGCACGATGACGTTTCTGAAGCGCATTGCGGAACGCGTGGGACCGGCGGAGCTGAGCTGGTTCGTAATGCTGACCGCGATTCTGGTTACAAGCGTGTTGTGGCATCCGGCCGACGACGGGGGCTTCATCGTCTGCGCGCTTCGGCGGACGACGGGGCTTCCGTGCCCCGGCTGCGGGCTGACGAGGAGCTTTTGCGCGCTTGCCAAGGGAAACGTCGAACGGGCCGGGCAATTCCACGCGCTTGGGCCGGCGTTGTTCACGTTGACGGCGATTTACTGGATGCGAAGCGTGGCGCTGATTGCGGGGTTCCGCGAGGCCGTGTCGAGGTACGACGCCGGTATGTTCCGCTGGAAGATTCCGCACGTGTTCGGGATTGTGTTCGTCTTGGCGTGGATGGTGAAGATCGGCGTGATGTTGTGGACTGGCGAGTTCCATCGCCTGGCGGCCAGCGGAATACTCGCGCACTGGTTTTGAGCGCCGGGGTTTGGACTGTCGCGGCCCATCAGAGCCGTACCCGGAGCGCCAGCGACAGGCCGGCCGAGACCACGAGAACCCGTCGTTTGTTGTGGGCTAAGGCTGTCCCCGGGTAACCCCCAGGTAACCCTGGCGCGACTTCGGTTGCTCGTTTGGTCTCAGCCAGCCGAGATTCTTAAGGAGGGTTTCCGACAGTTGCCACCTGGAGAATCCGACCGGCTCCGCGATCTCTCGCAGCAGATCCCATTCAAGTCTATTCAGCGCCTTGCCGAGAAGCTCCCGAAGCGGCGCATCGGCTACTCCAAATGGAATTGCTCGCTGCGGGTACCCCTCGGCCCATCCGAGCCTGCCGTGGTCACTCCGCAGGCGTTAGTCCATTGCAGAATATCGAACATCGTCCCGCAATGATGCCGAAAGAACATTCTTGATCGACAGGCTGCGAAAGGCCACAGATCGCGAGATCCGTGGCCTTTCGCCTGGCCGCCCTAAACTTCAGGATGCTTCGTGCTCGTCGTCAGCTTCCGTATCACGGAAAACCGCCGACGGCACAACTCTATCTTAACCCGCCGTCGTCGCCGCCGTCGTCACCGCCGTCGTCGCCGCCGTCATCGCCGCCGTCGTCGCCGCCGTCGTCGCCGCCGTCGTCGCCGCCGTCGTCACCGCCGTCGTCACCGCCGTCGTCACCGCCGTCGTCACCGCCGTCGTCGGCATCCGCATCGTCAGAGACGCCGTCGCCATCGTCGTCCGTGTCGGCTTCATCGGGAGTGCCGTCGCCGTCGTCGTCGGAATCCGCCTCATCGGGCGTGCCATCGTCATCCGAGTCTTCGCCCATGTCGTTGTTGTCGTCCTCGTCGGCCGAGTCTGGCGTTCCGTCGCCGTCATCGTCCGTATCCGAGGCGTCAGGGGTCCCGTCACCGTCGTCGTCGGTGTCCTTGTCGTCCGGCGTGCCGTCGCCGTCGTTGTCGTGGTCGGCGTCGTCGCCGTCATCGACCCCGTCGTTGTCGTCGTCGGCATCGGCATCGTCGTCGATACCGTCGCCATCGTCGTCATCGTCTCTGGCATCCGGCGTGCCGTCGTTGTCGTCGTCGGCATCCTTGTCGTCCGCGGTGCCGTCGTTGTCGTTGTCGCGGTCGCCGTCCTTCGCGTCGTCGACGCCGTCGCCGTCGTCGTCCATGTCGACGGTGTCATCCACGCCGTCGTTGTCGTCGTCGTCGTCGATGGCGTCCTCGACCCCGTCGTCGTCCGCGTCGGTCTCGAGACTGTCGATGACACCGTCATCGTCGTCATCGAGATCCTTCGCGTCGTCGATACCGTCCCCGTCGTCGTCGGTATCCGACGAATCCATCACGCCATCGTCGTCGTGATCGAGGTAGGCCAGGTCGTCGTCACCCATCACTTCGTCGAACTCGTCCGAACTCACCTCGAGCGACAATTCGTCGGTGTAGCTGTCGAATGCCGAGATCTCGGCTTCGGAAATGTCGACGTCGTAGGCATCGACGGTCTCGAAGGAAGCGGTGTCGTAACTGGCCCAATACTCTTCGGAGGAGTATTCCCAGGATGTCTCGACCGTGGTTTCCACGTACGAGGCCACTTCGGCGAACGAGGCGTTAGCGGTCGAGAAACTGGCATACGATGCCGAGTCGTAAACCAGCGCATATGACGAGATGCCGTAGTACGTGCCCACGAAATAGTCCTCGTAGGCCACGAGCTCGTAGTAGTAGTCAACGGTCCACGTAGTCGGGGAGAGGAGCCGCGAGACCGAATCGATCAGCGCGGTCACTTCGGCGATTTTCGAAGGAGACTTGCCGAACTTTCCCTTTCCAGCCCTGTCCCGCGTCGTTCGAAGCTGGGTGGCCGCGGCCTGGTACTTCGCCTTCAGAGCATTGGCCTGCGCCGTTTCTTTATCCGTGAGCGGGCCACCCTTCTTGCGGCGCAATCCTGCCTTGCTGAAGTTCTTTCTGTATGCGTTGTAAGCGACGTCCAGTTTCTTGATGCCGTCGTCGATCTTCGCATTTTTCAGCCCCGTCAAGCGCCAGGCCGACTTCATCGAACTGATCGATTTTCCAGTGCGGCCAAAGGCCTTTTCGGCGGCCTTGTCCTTCTTGGCGGCGCTGGCTTTCGCGAGCGCCTTGATGTTTGCGTTCGTCTTCTTCAGAGCGGCGAAGAACGGCTGCTGGTCCTTCGACTTCGGGTTCACGGGCGCCGGGCTCGCGTCCTTGGCGGCCTTGCCGATGAATGCAGTCGCTTTCCGCATTGCCGCCACGAGGTCCTTACCGGACGCCTTTCCGGCGGCCGACGCGGTCGGAGTGACGAGCGAAAATGCGACGAAGAAGACGCTAAAGGCGCCAAGGAGCGCCCGGGCTGGCCTCTGCGAGCGACCTGGAACTGAAGAGCCAACTGAAAGCTGTGGGCGGGGGGTAGTCATGGATGGTCTCCTGCGGATTTCATGGTGGTGTCATTAGAGCGAGAGCCCCGGGCATCGACTCGTAGCGACACGGCCGGACAGCGGAGGAGTACGCAGGAGGACGATTGGCGCCTCTCGGGAATACGCTCCGCGGTGCGATCAGAGTTGAACTTGAACCGGTCGGTGGGGCCGCCGGTTCAAAACTGGGCGTGAATTGGTTTCCTTGGCCTGGCGTTCGGGAACGGTCGAAGTGTAGCCCACGCGGGAAAGGGCGAGAAGGCCTGGGCGGTCGCTCCAGCTATATATTTTTCCGCGACGTGAAGGCACGAAACCTGCCGGGCCAACGAAATCGGGATTTCGAGTCCATTTCCCGCCGCGACGTTGCACGCAACATTTTTTCGGAACTCTCGATCATGGGGGCGTGTCGACGAACTCGACGCAGATCCGATGAAAGGAGCACTTATGTCCATCGATAGAATCAGCGTCTCGACGGCTGGGTTTTCCCTCAATGCCGTGAATATTCGCGGGCAGCGCGTCCAGCGGCTGCTCGAACAGCTCAACCGGTTGACCAGCGCGAAGGCGACGCAGGCCGGTGGCGCACCGACGGTGCAGCCAGGGCCAGGAGCGTTGCAGTCGCCGGCGGACCGTTTCCGCGACCAGATTCAGTCTGCTGCGCCATCGGCATCGGAGAACCCCGCGTCCTCCAACGGCGCCGCACAGTCCGGATTCGCGCCCGGTGGCGCCCAGAACCTGCAGCATCTCGATCCACAGGGCCTCATGAATCTACTCATCAACCTGCTGCAGCGCCTGCTCGAAGCGATCTTCCAGATGATGTCAGGCGGCGCACAGCAGGGTGGCGGTGCACAGCAGGGTGGCGGTGCGCAGCAGGGTGGCGGTGCGCAGCAGGGCGGCGGTGCGCAGCCAGGTGGCGGAGTGCAGCCAGGTGGCGGAGCGCAGCAGGGTGGCGGAGCACAGCCAGGTGGAGGTAGCGGGGGGGCCGCGCCTCCGACTTGCGGTTCGGGATCAGGTCTCACGCCGGCGCCCTTGCCGCCGGCGCCATTGCCGCCGGCGCCGCCGTCAACCGGAGGCGGGGGGCCGGTCGGGCCGTGCAAGCCGCCCCTGCCGTCGGAGGAGCCGGCGCCGATTGGCGGCGGGGGGCAAGGCGGGAATTGCGGACGCCGCCGTCGCCGTCGCTGCAACGGTGCCCGGCCGGGGGGAAAGGGCGCGGCCATCAAGCGAATTCTGAAGGCGGTCGGACGCGGCGGGGCGGCTGTAGCGGCGAATGTGGCGTCCGGAGGCGCCGCCGGCCTGCTGCCCGGAATGATGGTCAGTGGACCAACATCGGCCGAGCGAATGGAGTCGGCAAGGCGATTGGGCGTGAGCATGACCGGGCTTCCCAAGTCGGGTTCTCTCAATTTCAACGGCGGTGGGAGCAAGACACTCGAAGATCAGCTCTTCGAGTTTCGCATCAGGGAACTCAAGGAGATCGAAGGACAGTTGAGGTCTGCGATGAACCAATCGGAGGCCGAGGGCGGCAATGGCGATTCGGACTCGCGATCGGCGACGTCGCAGAAAGTTCAGCAACTCATCCAGAAGCGCTCGCAGATGATCGAGCTTCTTTCCAACACGCTCAAGACGATGCACGACAGCGCGATGGCCGTGAATCGGAACATACGCACCTAGGAGGTCACGATGCGCACGACGGCATCGTTTTGCGATCGATGGATCAGGAAGGCGAGTCGCATTTCGATCTCCCTTCTCGTCCTGGGCTTCAACGTCTCCGGTCTGGCGATATTCGCCAGGCCGGAGCCCTTCCCGCTCGCCCCCCGCGCCGACGCCGTTGTCCGCCTGTCGGCCGGAGGCGAGAGGATCGCGGAGATCCGCACCGCTCGCGGGGTCACTACGATGATTTCACTGCCTGCGGAAGCAAAAGAAGCAGTCTGCGGCGACCTGTTCGACGCACAGTCGGGAAACGGTTGCTTTGTCATACAGCGGAGCGGCCGCGACCTGTTTCTCAAGCCGCTCAAGGCGTCCGGCTCCACGAACCTCTTCGTGAAGACCGATTCGGCCACGTACGCATTCGACCTGTCCGTGGTGCCCCCCGGCCGGGCAATGCGAATCGTGTTCGTCGAGACGGCTGCGCCGGACCGCGCACTCGCAGCCGAACGGGCGAACCTCGAGCGTGACCGCGCTGGGCTCGAGAGAGATCGTGAGCAACTCGCGAAAGATCGGGCCGCCGCTGTCATCGAACTCGACCGCTCGCGAGCCGCCATCGCCGAGGAGGCCAACGCGCGCGCCGAAAGGATCGCCCGAAGTTGGATCGCCGATGGCGCCGTCGACGGCGCCATGATTTCACGCCGCTCGGCAAGAGGCCGCAGCGGAATAGAAGTGACGCTCGGCAGCGTCGCGGTGCGCATAGGCGATAGAACGGCGCTTCGATGCACCGTCCGCAACTCTGGCTCGAAGCCGGTTGAAATTGCTCAGGCGGAATGGTCGGACACGGCGAGGCGCACGACGCCAGTGCAGACGGTTGCACCAGCTGGCGGCGAGATCCATGTGGCACTTTGGTTTCCGGGTCCGCCACTTGCTCGTGGCGAGTTGCGTCTGCTCGACGCCTCGGGTGCCGAAATAGTGGCGATGCGCCCGTTCCGGTGACCGGCCGGTTGGCGGCCTGCGCACCCGGGATTCATCCGGCCCGGTAGGGTATGCTGGCCGCCTGCAGATTCCCGCGGTTCCGGGAGCCGTCATGGACTTCACTCATTCGCCGTTCGCCACTCGTATCGTCGAGCAGGTCCGTTCGTTCGTCACCGAACGAATCGAGCCTGCCGAAGCCGACTACGAAGCGGAACTAGTCGGAGGCGCCGACTGGACGATCTGGCGGCAGCCGCCGACGATGGAACGGCTGAAAGCGGAGGCGCGCAACGCGGGTCTCTGGAACCTCTTTCTGCCGGATGCGGCGCACGGCGCCAGTCACGCAAACGTGGAATATGCCCCGGTTGCCGAAATCACCGGCCGATCGTTCATCGCACCGGAAGTGTTCAACTGCAGTGCTCCTGACACCGGCAACATGGAAGTGCTCGCGATGTTCGGGTCCGCCGATCAGCAGCGCGAGTGGCTCGCTCCTTTACTTTCGGGCGAGATCCGGTCGGCATTCTGCATGACCGAGCCCGGCGTGGCATCCAGCGATGCGACGAACATGCAGGCGACGGCGGTTCTCGACGGGGACGAGGTCGTCCTGAACGGCCGGAAATGGTGGAGCACGGGTCTTGGCCACCCTCATTGCCGGCTAATCATTTTCATGGGGAAGACGGATCCCGATGCAGAGCCACACCGCCGCCACTCCATGGTCCTGGTGCCGGTCGGCACGCCTGGGGTTCGCATCGAGCGAATGCTGTCCATGTTCGGCGCCTGCGACGAGCCCGCCGGCCACGGCGAGGTCACGTTTACGAACGTGCGAGTGCCTTCGTCGAACATCATCGCCGGGCCCGGTCGCGGCTTCGAGATCGCTCAAGGGCGCCTCGGCCCCGGACGCGTGCACCACTGCATGAGAATGATCGGCATGGCCGAGCGCGCCCTGGAGATGCTCTGCCAACGCGCGGCTTCGAGGACCGCGTTCGGAAGCACTCTCGATCGCCTTGGAGGGAACACGGACGTCATCGCAAACGCCCGAATCGCCATCGACCAGGCAAGGCTGCTGACGCTCAGGGCAGCGTTCCTGATGGACACGGTGGGAGTGAAGGGCGCCATGAGCGAGATCTCGCAGATCAAGGTCGTGGCTCCGGCAGTTGCCCAGCAGGTCGTCGACGCCGCCATCCAGGTTCACGGCGGACTCGGTATGTCGGACGAGATACCGCTCTCGCGAATGCTCGCGTATGCCCGCGCTCTTCGAATCGCCGACGGACCCGACGAGGTCCACCGTGCGTTGATCGCAAAGCTCGAGCTGCGGCGTCAGCGCGCCGGTTGGCCGGCGGTCGCCGAATGAAACAGAGCCGGCCGGCCGATGGTGCGGGACCGGTCCGTGCCGGCGAAGAGGTCGACGCTGCTTCGATCGCGCGTTATCTCGGTGAACTGGATTCCGCGCTCGCCGTCCAACCGATTCTGCGTCAGTTCGATGGAGGCGCGTCGAATCTGACGTACCTTCTCGAGTATCCGGATCGCGACCTCGTGCTGCGCCGCCCACCTTTCGGCCGCCTGGCACGGTCGGCGCACGATGTCGTCAGGGAAGCGAGAATGCTCGAGGCGCTCGCACCCGCCTTTCCACGCGTTCCACGCGTAGTTGCGATCTGTGAAGACACGAGCGTGATCGGCGCGGAGTTCTTCGTGATGGAGAAGATCGGAGGACTCATCCTTCGTCGTGACCTGCCCGAATCGCCAACGATCGATCCTGCTACCGCACATTCCCTTTGCATCGCCTTCGTCGACACGCTCACGAGCCTGCACGCTGTCGACACAAGCGAACCTGCGCTCGCCGCTTTCGGCCGCGGCGACGGATACGTGTCCCGTCAACTCGAGGGCTGGACCGAGCGGTACCGCCGCGCAAAGACTCCGGGCGTGGGTGACTTCGAAGATGTCATCCGCTGGCTGGAGGCGCATCGGCCGGCGAGCGATTCCGGGCGCTGCCTGGTTCACAACGATTTTCGGTTCGACAACGTCGTGCTCGATCCCGATTCTCCGGCCAGGATAGTTGGCGTGCTCGACTGGGAAATGGCCACGGTCGGAGATCCGCTCATGGACCTCGGCAACTCGTTGGCCTATTGGATCGAAGCTTCTGACGAGCCGGCCTTCCGCGGGCTTCGCCGTCAGCCGACGAATGCACCCGGCATGATGACGCGAAGCGAGCTCGCGCGCGCCTATTCGCTACTGAGCGGCCGCAGCATCGAGAACCTTGCTTTCTACGAAGTGTTCGGCCTCTTCCGTCTCGCCGCCATTGCTCAGCAGATCTATAGACGCTACGTCGAGGGCAATGCGGCAAATACACAGTTCGCGAATTTCGGGGCCATCGTGCGCGTGCTGGAGGAGCGATGCCGGGCGTTGACCGGTCGCGATTGACCGCTGAATCGTCGCCGGGCCCGGCCCGACGCCAGTCCGGGCGAACTCGTGCCGTTGGCCAATCGCGTCGACGCTCGGCTATACTCCCGACACCCCAATGCGAACCATTGCTATCGATTACGGACGGCGGCGCACCGGCGTCGCGGTGTCGGATGCCCTCGGTATTTCCGGCCGCGGTGTCACGACTCTCGAGAACCTCTCGGACATCAGCGCTGTAGAGCGCATTTCCGAGCTGGTTGCCGAGCTCGAGGCAGAAGCTATCGTCGTCGGTATTCCGCGGCGAGCCGACGGCACTTCCGGCGATGCTGCCCGGAGGGTCGAGCAGTTCGTCGAACGGTTGCAGGCCTCAGTCGGCGTTCCCGTTCATACGATCGGGGAATGGCTGACGAGCGTGGAGGCCGACGCACGGTTACGCGAACGTGGATTGGCGGCCAGGGACCGGAAGAAGAAGATCGACGAGGCCGCGGCCGTCGTCATACTCGAGGAGTTTCTGGTCGAGCGTGAGCGCCTTGCCGGCCGGGGTGACCGTGGCTAGACGGCGCGTCGTCGCGACGCTGACCATTGCAACCGCTGTCCTGTTTGCCCTCGCAGTGGTCGGGGTATGGATACAGGTCAGCCTGACGGCGCGGCGAAATCTCGATTCGGAGTTTGTCTCGGTTACGGTGCAGCCTGGCATGGGAACGCGTGACATCGTGGCTTCGCTGTCGAACGCGGGTATCGTCGGAGATCAGTCGACGGTTCTGCTCTGGCTCGTCGTGACCGGACAGGGAAAGTCGCTGAAGGCCGGCGACTACGAGTTCAAGTCTCCGATCAGTCCGGTCGAGGCGCTCGGAAAGATCCAGCGCGGCGAAGTCGCGACGCGGCGTGTGACGATTCCGGAGGGTTACAACCGTTACGATGTCGCCGAAACGCTGGCGGAAAAGACTGGACTTGGATCGCGCGATCGCTTTCTCGCGCTGACGGGAGACCCGACACTCGTGCGCGACATCGATCCCGACGCAGGAACGCTCGAAGGGTTTCTTTTCCCCGACACCTACGAATACACGCCCAGGACCACGCCAGAAGAGCTAGTCGCGCAGATGGTCGACAGATTTCGGAAGGTGTACGCGTCGATGCCCGAGTTCAGCCAGGTAGCCGCGCAACGGAACATGACCGTGCACGAACTCGTGACCCTCGCGTCGATGATCGAAGAGGAAGCCCGCGTGGACGACGAGCGCCCGATCATCTCCTCAGTCTTCTACAACCGGCTTGCCAAGCCCATGCGGCTAGCGTCCGATCCGACCTTCGTTTACGCCGCGCTTCTTGCAGGCGACTACGACGGCAACGTGAACAATCCGAAACACCGCGCTCGCAATTCGCTCTACAACACCTACATCTACGAAGGCCTTCCTCCGGGTCCGATCGCGAATCCCGGCTTGAAATCGATCGAAGCCGTACTTAAGCCCGAGTCTACGCAGTTCCTCTATTTCGTCGTCAGCGGGACCGAGGGCCGCCACAAGTTCTCGCGAACGGTGGCTGAGCACGATGCCGCCGTCGCCGAGTACCGCCGGCAGCAGCGCGAGCAGGGAACAAACGGCCAAGAGTAGCGCCGGACGTCGCGATCGGCGTCAGATCGGGCGATATGTCAGGTCGATCTCGACGAGGCTCGACGGCGTTGACGGGTCCCGGTCATCGGAGTCCACGACCCCGATAATCCGCATGACGAGCCGACGCGATGACCCGCTGCCCTTCGTCAGCGTGGAGACCACGGCGAGCCCTTCTATCTTGAGTCCGGAAGGCTTGCCGTCGTGCAGAACCGGTGTCACCAGCAGCCGTCGTCCGTCCGCCAGTTGAAGGCCGAGAGTCGTCCCGGACGTCGCTCCGTCGTCGATGGCATTCGCCGACGCCTCCGCTATCCCCGCTATCAGGACCGCGCCCGCGCCGCCGAGAATGGGCCGCGACGGAAGCGCGATCGCTTCGCCTATCGTCACTGCGCGGCCCCCGCTCTGGCCGAGGTCGTACTGCATCGGGTTGCGCAGAGGCGCGACAAACGGAGCGGCCGGATCGGACGCCGCGGCCTCGAAGTACGCGAGCAGATCGGCGGCGGCGAGGTCGACGCTGGCGGTGACGGAGCCCTCTCCACTGTTCCCCCTGTTGTAGAGCCGAACAGTCGCTCCGCCGTCAGCCGAAGATGCAGCCTCGATGTTGAGCGCTCCCGCCGAACCGGAAAGCGACGGGCGCGCCCGCAGCGTGTCGTAAAGGGCGGTTGCGTGCGCAACGCGAACGAAGGACCGATCGAACGGCCGCTGGGGCACGACCAGAGCCATACGGTCGCGAACGCCGCGAATGGAACCGGAGCCGAACAGCAGGATCGCCGGAACAGTCCTTGCCTCGCCAGCCGGCCCGCCGAGGCGTCGGACGGTCGAGGCGCTTGCCCGAACGATCACGATGGCCTCGATGTCCGGCTTCTGGTTCTTGTTTCCGAATGCAGGGTGGAATCGATGCCTGCCGTCGGCGGTATCGAAGAGCCGGACGTGCGCGATTCTGCCGTCTTCGGCGATGGCCGCGAGCTCGGCGCTGTCGTCCTGCGCGACCAGTGTCAGACCGAGATGCCGCGCGAGACCGGACCCGCCCGTCACCGCCGGAATTCTCGAGCCGCCGGGCGCATCGTGGACGATTGGCCGGATCGACACGATCGACGCCGTCAGATTCCGCGACGCGACTCCTTTCAGGCGGCGAGTGCGAATGGCGAGCGAGCCGCCGATTGATGGAGCGACCATGAGCACCACGACGAAGAGCCCGATCAGGCCACGGATGGAGTCCAGCGCATCGAACTTCATTCCAGGGATCTTCCCACATACCGAAAGAGTGCGGAACTCCCGGCACGGCAAGGCCCCGAGGCGGCGCCTCGGCCCCGTTGCGAATCGGGCGTCCGGCGCGTGATTACGCATCGCTGTCCGAGTAGAGTACGGAGACTCGCCCGATTGGAGGTTCCCGAATGCACCGAGCCGTAACCCTCTGTCTGGTCCTGGCCATCGTGTCGATCACCGCCGTGGCGCCCGCCGAGGGGCGTGAGTCGCGAACCGCGTCGTTGCTCTCGAATGAGCACCTGAACGCAATCGTGACTGAGGCCTCGGGCTCGCGGGCAAAGGACACCGTCATCGCACTGTCCACGATGCATCGCGTACAGGCGTCTTCGGGATTTCACGACGCCGCCGAGTACGTTGCGGCAAGGGCACGGGAGCTCGGACTCTCCGAGGTCGCCATCGAGCGCTTTCCAGCTGACGGGAAGACGACGTTCGGCACGTTCCGCAGCTACTTCGGCTGGGAAGCCGAGTCCGGCGTGCTTACCGAAACCGGGCCGCGCGCGAGGACCGTCGCGGACTACTCCACGATGCGTGTCGCTTTGGCCGACTACAGCAACGACGCCGACGTGACCGCCGACCTGGTCGACGTTGGAGACGGGCTCGCCGACAAGGACTACGCCGGCCGGGAAGTGAAGGACAGGCTGGTGCTCGCGGGCGGCAACGTCGCGGGCGTGCATCGCGAGGCGGTCGAAAAGCGGGGCGCTGCCGGGATCGTCAGCTACCAGCAGAATCAGCCTTCGGGATGGAGTGGCGATTACGCCGACAACGTCAGGTGGGGACACCTCTCGCCCTACAACCTCCAGAACAGGTTCGCCTTCATGGTTTCGCTCCGCGAAGCGCGCGAACTGCGATCGCGGCTTGCCGGTGGCGAATCGATAAGAATGCGGGCGGTGGTGCGAGCCCGGATGAAGCCCTCCCATTTCGAGGTCGTGACGGCGACGATTCCCGGCTCCGATCCGGCAGCCGGCGAGATTCTTTACACGTGCCATCTTTGCCATCAGAAGCCGGGCGCGAACGACAATGCGAGCGGCGCGGCGACGATTCTGGAGGACGCGCGGCTGCTCGCGCGCCTGATCCGCGAGGGCAAGCTCGCGCAGCCCCGCCGGACCATCAGGTTTCTGTGGCCGCCCGAGATCTCGGGCACGGCCTGTTACCTCGCGCGCCATCCGGAGGTCGCGTCTCGCACCCGCGCGGCGATCCACATGGACATGGTCGGCGGCGACTTCGAGCGGACGAAGTCGGTATTTCATATCACGCGAACGCCGGCCTCGCTGCCAAGCGCCGTGAATGACGTCGCCGCCGTGTTCGGCGAGCACGTGATCGGCGCAAGCGCGAGGTTCGCGGCGGGTGAGCGGAGTGTCGACGCCTACGTTTCGCCCGAGGGCTCCAAGGCGCAACTCGTTGGCGAGATTGCACCTCACTCGATGGGATCGGATCACGACGTCCTCCAGGAAGGCAGTTACCGGATTCCGACCGTCTACCTCAACGACTGGCCCGACGTGTTCATCCATACCGACAACGACACGCCCGCCAACATCGATTCCACGAAGCTGCGTCGAGTGGCGATCGTCGGCGCGGCGACTGGTTACGTGCTGGCGGCCGCCGGACCGGATGACGCGCAGGACATCGCCCTCGAGGTCTACGCACGCGGCGCCATTCGGCAGGGAGAAGCCTTGAAGCGCGCGCTGGAGTTTGGAGCTCGCGGGCCGGTAACGGTCGAGCGATTTCACGACGCGCGCAACATCGTCGAGCAGGCCGGACGCATCGAGCGCGAGGCCCTGCTTTCCATTCTGTCGCTGACATCGGACTCAGGCAGTGCCGCGCGAACGATCGCGTCGCTCGTTTCGGGTGTCGAGGCGCGAACCCGAGCCGACGTCGCCGTTGTCCAGCGCTACGTGCCAATACCGGCGGCACAGACCTCGGAGCCGGCCGGTGCGAACCTCGTTCCGAAGCGCGCGCCAACGGTCGTTGGCCCGATGAGCGTGTACTACTACGACTACATCGAGGACAAGCTCGGAGCGAGTCCGGGCGGCGACGGGCGCATTCAGTACGAGATCCTCAATCTCGTGGACGGAAGGCGCAGTGCGCGGGCGATCCGCGAGATCCTGGCCGGGGCCTACGGTCCGGTCGAGGTCGAGACGGTCGTCGAATACCTCCGAGTGCTCGAAAAGGCGGGCGTCGTCCGTCTCGAATGAGCTGCGCGGGCACCCGAAGACAGGAGGCGGGAGAACGCCTGAAGTGCGACGCCGGCGGTGCGATCGGATCAACTTCCATCCTGGCTCTGGAGGTTCCAGAGTCCGATGCGCTCGGAGAGCACGTAGGCGAGCCACGCGACCGCCGCCCCGGCGACCAGGTCGACGATGTAGTGCTGATTGAGCGCGACTGTCGCGACCCACATGATCGATCCATACACGGCTGCCGCGGCGAGCGCTCGACGTGATCGCTCGCGCCAGAGCAGGAGCAGAAGCAGGACCGGGTAACCGCCGTGTAGCGAAGGCACGGCCGCGAACCAGTTCGGCGCCGTCTTGATCGTCTCGCTGATGATCGTTCCGTCCATGCCGGCCGCCAGGTCCGTTGCCGCTACGAGTTCCGCCGTCGGCTGGGCGAAACCGTGCGCCGAGATCCACCAGGGTGCGGCCGTCGGCAGCAGTACGTAAATGGCGAATCCGAGCAGGTTCAGCACCACGAACGCCCGCGTGAATCGCACGAAGCGGCCGCGCCACAGTGCCGACGCGCGGCCTTGCAACCACAATCCGAGCAACATGGCCGGATAGGCGAAGACGTGCGACAGGTAAACCACCTCGAGCGACATCGCCGTGCCTGCCCATATCGGCGACGAAGCGTGCGCCGCAAGCCACGCTCGCGCTGCGTGGGGCGGCGTCCGCCCGCCCGCGAGCCAGCCGAACAGTGCTCGCTCCAGTTCGTACGGCCACGCGACACCAACGCGTTCGAGCAGCCAGGGTTGGGCGAGCCGCAGCCGGTCGTATGTGACCCACGTGCCGAAAATCGGCCCCCAGTCGACGAAGAACCGTCGTCCGGCGTCCGCGGCTACGAGCGCGCCCGCAACGGCCAGCAAGAGGAAGAGGTGGTAGACGCGAAACGTTCGAGTCGCGTACCCAAGCGCCAGAAATGCCGCGACTCCCAGACAGACGACATACTGCCAAGGCTCGAGACGGCGCAGACGAAGTGCGAGCTGGGACATCCGGGTTCCTCCAAGCGTAGACCCCACTGCGAGATGCGTGCCAGAGGATTTGACGGGATTCCCGCGGGGACTGGAGAACCAGGGTGCAGGAATTGCCGGACGGTTGTCAGGAATAGCCAGGAAACTGGCAAGCAGCGCTTTTCCGGGACTGCCGCGCGACGGCAAATCGATCTCGCTCAGTAATCGCGAGTAACGTCCGGCTCACCGTCCGGCGACGAACTCCCGGAGCTTCGCGAGGGCGCGGCCGCGGTGGCTGATGGCCGACTTCTCGTGGATGGACATCTCGGCGAACGTCCTGTCTTCGCCGTCCGGCGTAAAGACAGGATCGAACCCGAAGCCGGAACCGCCGTGCGCCGTGTGCCGGATCCGCCCCTCGCATTCACCGGAGAAGATCTCGGCGAGGTTCTCGCCTACGAGCGCGAGTGTGCAGACGAATCGCGCCGAGCGTTCACTCGACGGCACGCCATCGAGTTCGGAAAGGAGCCTCTCGATCCGTTCGGAGTCCGAAGCGCCGTAACGAGCCGAATGGAGCCCCGGGCGGCCTCCGAGGATATCGACGACGAGTCCCGAGTCGTCCGCCACAGTCAGCAATCCCGAGGCTTCGTGCCAGGAAGTGGCCTTCAGCAGCGCGTTCTCGGCAAACGTCGAGCCGGTCTCGCTCGGCGCTGCGCGATCGGACAGATTCGCTGCCGCCAGATCGAGGATCTCGAAGCCCAAGCCGTCGAGCGCGTCGGCGAGTTCACGGACTTTTCCAGCGTTCGTTGTCGCAACGAGCAGCTTCATCGGCTGGGTGTTCTATCACGGCTTGGCGAAGCCCGTGAACCCGCTCCGAGCGCGCAGCGTGTTGCGGGCCCGCGGAAGTCTGGGGAAGAATCGCGCGTCATGATTCGGACTGGATCATTGCAAGTTCCCGACGTTCCCAATGCGTGCGTCCGGTGCGGAACGCCGTACGGGCTTACCCGCCAGCCGCTTCTGGTTCGCCGGGGAGGGGGACGGATCCGCTACGTCGACGTTCCATTTTGCCCTCGCTGCTGGCGGCTGCACGAATCCACCAGATCCGTGTTTTTCGTCGCGGCCGGAGTCGCCACTGCCTCGCTTGTCATCGGACTCGCCGTGTCCGTTATCTCGCAAGACTGGGTGCCCGCCGCGGCATCGGTTGTCTTCGCCACGGCAACTGTGTTCGTGGCTCGCGCGATTCGCCGGCGCGCCCTTCCCGTCGTGCGGTACGAGCGTGGATCCGATCCCGTCGTCGTCATTCCGACAGTCGGCGAGGTCCGGATCGTGACAGGCGGCGAATAAGGACGGACCGGACGGATCGGAGTTCGAAGTCCGATCCGTCAGATCCAGGCTGCACTCATCCTTCGTCGCCCGTCAGCCGCACGATGACCGGACCGCTGCTCGTCCCGATCCTGGTCGCACCCGCCTCGAGCATTGCTAGAGCATCGTCATAGGTGCGGATGCCGCCCGATGCCTTGACTCCAATCTCGGGACCTACTGTCTTCCGCATCAGCCGAACCGCGTCAACCGACGCCCCGCCCGGTCCGAAACCAGTCGAAGTCTTCACGTAATCGGCGCCACCGGCGACCGCGAGCTCGCAAGCGCGAACGATGTCGTCGTCGTCGAGACCCGCGGACTCGATGATGACCTTCAGCAGTCCGTCGCGGGCGGTAACGGCATCGGCGACGGCCGCGACGTCCGCGCGCACGCGATCGTATTCTTCGCTCTCGAGCCCGCCGAGGTCTATCACCATGTCAATCTCGATGGCTCCGTCCGCAAGTGCGGCCTCGGCCTCGGCGCGCTTTGCAGCAGTCGACGAAGCGCCAAGTGGAAACCCGACGACAGCGCAAACACGAACGGGCGAATCGGAGACCATCCGGGCCGCCTCCGGCACCCAGACACCGTTGACGCATACGGCGTGGAATCCAAAGTCGACGGCCTCGACGCAGAGCGCGCGGATCCGGTCTCGCGATGCAGCCGGGGCCAGAAGCGTATGATCGATGAAGGGGGCGATGTTCGTCTTCGTGGACATGCTGCTGATAATAAGCGGGAGAGTGGACAGAAATCACAGGGTTTTCCGGGGATCCGCCGGATTCCCGGCCTGGGTGGCGCTCACCCGCCGGCCGTCACCCGAAATTCCTGTGAATCCCGTCCGTTCATCCTTGCTACACTTGTCGGCGACATGACCCAGAACTCACGACTGATTGGCGGCGTCATCGTGTCGCACGGACAACTCGCGACGGAATTGCTCAGCGCGGCGGAAACAATCGTCGGCCCTATCGACCACGTCACGGCCGTTTCCATCGGTTGGCACGACGATGTGGACATTGCCCGGGACGAGATCGAGCGATCGATCGAGCGAGTGGAGTATGGAAACGGCGTCCTCATCCTTACCGATATGTTCGGCGGCACGCCAACGAACATCGCGGCGACGTTTCTCGACGCCGGGCGTAAGATCGAGATCGTGACAGGGGCGAACCTGCCGATGATTATCTGCCTTTCGGACCAGCAGGCGGACGACGACCTGCCAGCCCTTGCCCAGCGTGTGCGCGATCAGGGGCAGCGCGACATCTACATCGCCAGTGATCTGCTGACGCCAAGAAAGAAAAGCTGATCGATGCTTACCCGTAACGTCGTCGTCGCGAACCGGCTCGGACTTCACGCGCGCGCAGCGGCGCGCCTCGTCAATATTGCCCGCCAGTACACCAGCCACGTCCGCCTGGAGCGAGCCGACACGGGTCAGTCCGCCGATGGCAAGGGAATCTACGGCGTGCTTCTGCTGACAGCGTCGCGTGGGACCGAATTGCGCGTCATGGCGGAGGGCGACGACGAGCAGCGAGCCGTGGATGCGCTTTGCGGCCTTATAGAGCGCCGATTCGAGGAGGAGGGTGATGCCCTCTTCTGAGTCACCGGCTCTCGTGCCATCGCCTTCCGGTGAGCGCGATGTGCGCGTCGACGGAATCGGCGTGAGCACCGGCGCGTCGGTCGGTCGCGTTTTGCGGCTCGACCAGCGCGACATCGCTGCCGGTCTGCCACCCGATGTAAATGCCGACGATCCCGCCGTCGAGATCGAGAGACTGCGGCAGGCATTCGTCCGAGCAAGAAATCAGGTGCTCGCCCTCAAACAGCGCGTGGCGACCGAGCTCGGCCGCGGACACGCCTACTTTTTCGAGGCGCATCTGCTGATGCTCGACGACCCGGAGCTCGTCGCTGACGTGGAACGCGTCATTCGCACGAGGCGAGTAAAGGCGGAGTGGGCGGTGAAGGCGGTGCTGGACCGCATGCTCGTCGTCTATGAGTCAGTGAAGGACGACTACCTGCGCGAGCGGGGCTCCGACATCGAAGACGTCGCCCGCCGCGTCATCCGCGCTCTCGCGGGACGTCCCGGGACGAGCGGTCTTGCCAGGCTACAGCACGATGTCGTCGTGCTCGCGAACACGCTGCCTCCGTCGACAGCTGCGGAACTCGATCTGAGTCACGTTCTCGGCTTCGCGACGGGAGACGGCGGTTTTACGAGTCACACGGCGATCATCGCACGCTCGCTTGGAATTCCGGCCGTAGTGGGACTGTCTGAAGTCGCACTTCGAGTTACGTCAGGAGAGCCGATGGTCGTCGACGGAACGGATGGCTGCGTCATCGTCCGCCCGTCGAAGCCGGTGATCCGAAGATACCTCCGGCAGCATGGACTCCAACGCCGGCTCGAGGAAATGGACGAGCCGCCCGAGCGCGCGAGAACCCTAGACGGACATCTGTGCATGCTTCGCGCGAACGTGGAGATCACTGCGGAACTGGATCTGGTGCGCCGGCACGGAGCGCGCGGTATCGGTCTCTACCGGACGGAGTTCCTCTTTCTCAATTCTCAGCCGTCGCTGCCCACCGAGGACGAGCAGACGCGCGTGTTCGAACAGGTGGCGGAAGCTGGGGGCAAGCACGGTGCGACGATCCGGACGTTCGATCTGGGCGGCGACAAACTGCCGATCGGCCGAGTCGAGTCCGAACAGAACCCGGCGCTGGGACAGCGCGCGCTTCGCCTGGCCCTGTCGACGCCGGACGTGTTTCGCTCGCACGTGCGGGCGATCCTTAGGGCCAGCGCGCGTGGAAACGTGCGCATCCTGCTCCCGATGGTCACGCACGTCGACGAACTGAGGGCGGCTCGCGCGGTGATCGATTCGTGCATGGAAGAGCTCGACACGGAGGGAATTCCCTTCGATCCAAGGCTCGCGGTCGGGGTGATGATCGAAGTGCCTTCCGCCGTTCTGGTGGCCGATCAACTCGCGGCGGAATGCGATTTCTTCTCGATCGGCACGAACGATCTGATCCAGTACCTTCTGGCGGTAGACCGCTCGAACCAGCGCGTCGCGCCGATGTTCGCGCCGTTGCATCCGGCCGTGCTTCGCGCGCTCGAGCACGTCGTCAGGGCCTCGGAAGCGGCCGGCATCCCGTCGATCGTCTGCGGCGAAATGGCCTCGAATCCCGTTCATGCCACCGTGTTGGTCGGGCTCGGCTACGACCGGTTCAGCATGACGCCGACGGCGATCCGACTCATCAAGCGGGTCATCTCTTCGCTCGACCGCGACCTGGCCGCGTCACTGGCAGGCGAAGCGCTCAGGTGCCGGACTGCAGCCGAGGTCGACGGCCTCCTCGCGCGCGAACTGCCTCTCAGGTTCCCGGGCTTCTTCAAGGTCTGAGGGCGGAAATCGCCGCGTCCGGTCTTCCTTGGACTAAGGCCTGCCGGCACCCTCGCGTATCGCCTCGCGCCGGCGCCGCTCGCGCTCCGCAAGCTTGCGAAGGCGTCGCCGCTCGACGGGCGTGAGCGCATCGACTCGAGGATCGGGCGTCGGCCGCATCTCGTGCACTTCGGGCGTTGGCGGGACTGGCTCCACTTCGGCAGCGGGCTTCGCGGCAGGCGGCCTGGGGGCCCGTGGCGCGGCGGGAGCAGCAGTCTCGCCGTCAACCTCCGCTTCGTCTGCGTCGACCGTCTCGGTGTCCGTTTCCGGCCCCAGGTCCGTGTCGTCAACTGCCGGTACCTGAGCCGCGTCGGGGGCCGGCCGGGAGTTGGAATTGGAGTCGTCGATCGATACGGCCACCGGTGCGACCGGAAGCGGCGCGTTCGTAGAGGCCGGTTGCGGGCCTCCGGCGCCGAACCCCTGCCAGGCCGCGACGACCACCACCGCCGACATCGCGATTGCCGCTGGCACGATCCAGGAACGTGCGGCAGTGGCCGGTAGGGCGACAAGGCGCGTCGGAAGCGCCGCGGTCTCTTCGTCGTCCGTTCCCGGACGATTTGGCGTTGCGCCGACGCCAGGGCGCGTGACTTTTCCGCGTCCAACCAGTTGGGTAGCGTCGTGGCCCGCCGGAACGACGACAGTTGCGCGTTCGGCTCCGTTGCCGTCCCCGGCCGGCGTCGCGAGCCTCGGGTCCCGTTGCGTTCGGAGCGGGTCGTCGTTTTCGGCGCCGAGGCCTTCCGGGGCGCGCAGGGTCTCGCCCTCATCCGGGGCGGGAACGGCGCCTCCGGCCGCGGCAGTGTCGGCAGCCCGGATTGGAATCGTGAGAGCGGCGGTTTCGAGTTGCGACGTGCCAGCCACCGCGTCGAGTTCGCGCACGAACTCGGATGCCGTCGCGAGGCGCTGTTCGGGGTCCTTCTGCAGAGCCTGCCGGATGACCGCCTCCAGCTCCGTCGGCAATTCGACGCCGAAATCCGCCACCATAGGAACGTCAGCGTAAACGTGCTTTCCGACGATCTCGATGAAGGTGCCTTCGAACGGGGTCCGTCCCGCGAGCAGCTCGAACAGCACGCAGCCGAGTGCGTAGACGTCCGCTCGTCCGTCGACCGTCGCCGCCTGGAACTGTTCGGGCGCCATGTATTTCGGAGTGCCGATCAGCTCCGATTTGTTCGTCAGTTGCGAGGTCGTGTTCTCGAGCATCTTGGCGAGCCCGAAATCGACTACCTTGAGCACGGCCTTCCCCGACTCGTCCTGGCGCACCATCATGTTTTCAGGCTTGAGGTCGCGATGGACGATCCCCCGGGCATGCGCGGCGCCTACGGCCCCGGCGGCCTGGCGGACGAGGTCGATCGCGGTCCCCGGATCGAGCCTGCCATTTGCGCGCAGCACCTCGCGAAGCGTCACGCCTTCGATGAACTCCATGACGAGATACGTGGAGCCGTCCTCTAATGAGCCGAAGTCGTAGACGTGCACCGCGTTCGGATGTTCGAGCTTTGCGGCCGTACGCGCCTCGCGCGCGAACCGCGCTACGAACGAAGCGTTGTCGCTCAGGTCGCCGTGAAGCACCTTGATTGCGACGGTCCGTTCGAGCCGCAGGTGCGTCCCCGCATAGACCTCGCCCATGCCTCCGCGACCAAGCAGCCGGTCGACCTTGTACTTTCCGTCCAGGACGGAACCGATCAGGGATTCACTGGTTGACATTCTCGGGACCGGGTGGAGATTAGACGAGCCTGGTTTACATCTCCAACCATTACGACACGTTCACGGCACTTCAACGTTCAGGAAATCTCTCCGGAAACTTCATCTACCGATTCTTTGGCTTCGGTTTCAATCCGGGAATTCCTCGCCGGATCTTTCCAGCGAGGCTCTTCGCCTTGCGGCCCGTGCCCACGACGGCGTCCTTCGTCTTTTCTCCGACGACGGGCAGGACGCCACGGTTGTCTTTCTTTGAATCGGCGGGATCGGGCTCCTGCGCTGGAGCGTGAGCCGGGGTCGCGTGCCCGGCCGGCCCTGATGACGGCTCCGTGGCTTTCACGTTCGCATCTGGTGGCTCGTCTGGCGGGACCACTTCGGATGAAACCGGCGACTCGCTGGCAGCAACCGAGCCGACGGATCCAGGCACCGATCCGGATTGCGGTGAGGGGGCATCGACGGCTCCTCGGCCCAGGAAGCTAAGTCCCGCGACGACGATGACGCCGACGATCGCAACGGATGCCGGTAGTTGCCATCGGATGCGCCGGCCGGCCGGAACCGGCACCGTGATCGTGGGAACGGGGCTGCCAACCGCCCCGGACGCGAAATCGACGGCCTTCGTTTCAGAGTCTGCAACGCCGGCATCGCCCGGCAGGGCGCCGGGCATCGCCGTAAGATCGCCCGAGTTACCGGTGCTCTCGCAGAACAGTTCGTCGCCCGTGGCGGGAATTGCAACGCGCAGCGGCGATTTCGAGAGTCCGGCCGCTGCGGTGGCGAGTTCGCGAACGAACTCGCCGGCCGATTGCTGGCGATCGGCCGCGGCTTTGGCCAGTGCGCGTTGCACAGCGGATTCGAGCGCGGATGAAAACCGGGCGCCCTCGCGCTCGAGTCTCGGGATCGCGGCGTGGACGTGCTGGCCGACGATCTCGAGCATGGCGCCTTCGTATGGCGCCCGGCCCGTGAGCAACTCGAAGAGCACACATCCGAGGGCGTAGACGTCGGCGCGCCCGTCTACCGGCAGTCCCTGGAACTGCTCGGGAGCCATGTAGCGCGGAGTACCTATGATCTCGGAAGCGTTGGTGAGGAGGGTCGCCGGGTTTGCGACCAGTTTCGCGAGCCCGAAGTCGACGACCTTGAGAAAGAGCCGGCCGTCGTCGTCGCGGCGGACCATCATGTTCTCGGGCTTCAGGTCGCGATGGACGATGCCGTGAACGTGCGCTTCGGCCACCGCTCCTCCCGCCTGAATGATGAGGTCAGCCGCGATTCCCGGCTCGAGAGCGGTGTTGGCACGGAGGATGTCGCGAAGTGTCACGCCTTCGATGAATTCCATCACGAGGTAGCGCGACCCATCGGCGAGTGTTCCGAAGTCGTGGACGTGCACGGCGTTCGGGTGTTCGAACATCGCGGTGGTCCGCGCCTCGCGCTCGAAACGCGCGACGAACGACCGGTTGCGCGACGTGCTCGAGTGCAGCACCTTGATGGCGACGGCGCGGCCGAGGGCGGAATGGGTCCCGGCGTAGACCTCGCCCATTCCGCCGCGGCCGATCAGTCTGTCGACCGAGTACTTCCCGTCCAGAATCGTCCCGACGAGCGAAGCGCCAGCCGTCATCGCCTCTATCCCTGAACTACCACCTTGGCGTCGGGCAGTTCCTCGCGAATTGCATTCGTAATCAACCTGCATTTTCCGCGAATGAAATCGGACAGGAGCCGGTCCGAATGCGGCTGGCCGAAGTCCGCGAGCACCGGATCGAAAACGGGATGCACGCCGCAAACGACCAGATTGCCGTCAGTGGCGCGAATGTAGCCGCCGCCGATGAGGAAGAACTCGATGATCTGGTCCTCGAACTTCGCTCCGAAAGCCTGTTGGACGTAGGTTCGCGTGCGCATCACCGCCTCGCTCGGGTGCGGCGCGTCGAACGGCAGCAGCGACACGAACACGTGGTCGGCGAGCGCCACCAGCAGGTAGAGGAATGCTCCCTGACCGGACGCCGCCGCCTGTTCGAGGGCAGTACGGTCTTCGGGGATTATCGCCGGACAGTCGGACAGAAGGGAATCCAGATCCACCCGGAACATTTCTGTCTGATCGAGGTAGTCCGTTGCCTGGGAGCCGAGAATCGACATAACCGTCTGACCGTCGTCGCCGTACGCCTCCTGGCCTTCCCAGAGAAGCTGGTGGACGCGCTTGATCGTCGACGGGTAGCTGAGCAGGAGATCCTTGTGGCGCGGTTCCTTGACCATGACCTCGATCCGCCGCCGCATCATCGCGAAGTTGTGTACGTATTCCCGAAGGTCTCCGCGACGGAGCAGCGACATCGATTTCAGAAAGGAGAGAGTGTCGCCCTGGTCCTTGCGCAGGAACTCCTCGTAAAAGAGGTAAAGGGCCTCGGCGTCTGCTTCGACGAGGGGAGGGTCGATGAGGTTCTCGGTGCGTCCCATGGGATTCGGCGTCTCCTTTGGTTCGGCGCATCCTACGGACATTGATGGCCCCTGCAGGATTCGAACCTGCAACCAATGGATTATGAGTCCACTGCTCTGACCGTTGAGCTAAGGGGCCGAACCGGCGCTGCGCCATAATACTGGTGACGCTCCGATGTCGCGAGCGCCAGCGTGCGCCAAGGCTTCCGCGAGCGGAGACGAGGCCGTTTGCCGGGGCTGTAGACACCTCCGAAAACCGCGTGCTACTGTCCGGGGTTCAGCGTGCACCGGGAGACCCGACGATGGACCCTCAGTTTCTACTCTACATCCTGAATTTCTTCATCGTGTTCCTGTTTTCGCTGTCGTTGCACGAGTCGGCACACGCGTGGACGTCGGAGCGGTTCGGCGACGACACGGGGCGAGTGCTGGGCCGCATATCCCTGAACCCGTTGGTTCACATCGACCCAATCGGGACGATACTCTTCCCGCTACTGGGCATGGTTCGCGGCATCGGATTCGGGTGGGCAAAGCCGGTTCCGGTCAATCCGCTCAACTGGCGGGACAAGGACAAGGCGAACTTCTGGGTGTCGGCGGCCGGTCCGATAAGCAACCTGATCATCGCGATCGTCGCCTTCGCTGTCCTCAAGAGTCTGATTCTGCTCGGGGCGATTGAAGGTTCGATGGCTTTCCGGGCACTTGACTCGGTGACCTCGGGTGGCGTTGTCGGCGCATCGGCCCTCGACGGGTCGGATGACGGACTGATGTTTCCGTTGGTCCTGATGATGACGCAGGCAGTGTTCCTGAACGTGATCCTCGCAGTTTTCAACCTGCTCCCGATTCCGCCGCTCGACGGCTCTCACATGCTCGAATCTGTGCTTCCTCCTGCCGCGCGCGAAGGGTTCAACCAGCTTCAGCCATACGGCTTCCTTATTCTGATTGCAGCGATGGCGACCGGCGGTTTCAATTACGTCCTCCAACCCATCCTTTCGGCCGTCAACAGGCTGATCCTGTAGCACTTTCGTCCGATAACCTGATGCCCAGGCGCAACGAACAGAACGATCACGTGACGGAAACGCTGGTTGCCGAAAAGCCACCGGAACGCGGCCGGGGCGACTACCGCGTTCGCCTCGAGGCATTCGACGGCCCGGTCGACCTCCTTCTCTATCTGATCAAGAAGGAGGAGGTGTCGATCTACGACATTCCGATTGCCCGCATCACCGAGCAGTACCTCGAATACCTGCGTCTGATGGAAGAACTCGACATCGCCGTCGCGGGCGAGTTTCTCGTCATGGCGGCCACGCTCATTCACATCAAGACGAAAATGCTGCTGCCTCGCGACCCGTTTGCCGAGGCGGCCGGCGAGGAATTCGAAGACCCGAGACAGGAACTGGTCGACCGGCTGCTCGAGCATCAGCGCTACAGGACGGCGGCGGACTTCCTATACCAGCGCCGCGTCCTTGAAGGGGAAGTCTTCACTCGCCCGGTGCCGGAGGACGAGAAGTCCAACTCAGAAATCTCGGCCGGCGTTTTCGACCTGCTCACCGCGTTCCGCGACGCGATGCTGCGCGCCCAGGCTCTTGCCGAAATCGAGATCGCACGCGACGAGGTTACGCTGGCGCAGAAGCTTGCCGAAGTACAGGCCATGCTCGAAACCCGCGAGACCATCGACGTTCGGGAGCTTTTCGAGCTTGCCGGGTCCAGGCGTGAACTGGTCATCACGTTTCTGGCCGTGCTCGAGCTCGTAAAGGAACTGAAGGTCCGGGTATTTCAGGCCGAAGCATTCGGCGACATCCAGATGCGCCGTCGCGAGACGGAAGAGGAGCCCGGCTCGCGGGCCGACGACGCCGAACAGGCGTCCACCGACACGAAGGGAGCTACGCCCACTCAATGACGGTCGACGAACTCAAACCAATCATCGAAGCAATTCTTTTCGCCACGGCCGACGAGCCGATTCCGCTCAAACGGATCACCGAAATCCTGGACGAAGATTCCGATGAGGCGATACGCGAGGCCCTTGCCGGCCTCGTCGGCGACTACGACGAGCGGGCGGGCGGAATCGAATTGCGTCAGATCGCGGGCGGCTACCGCTTTTCGACGAGGGCCGAGCACTCCGAATACATCAGGCGATTCCGCAAGCAGCAGCCATCGGCGAAGCTTTCGATGGCGGCGCTCGAAACCCTGGCCGTGATTGCCTACAAGCAGCCGGTGACGATCCCGGAGATCCTCGAGATCCGCGGCGTGAGCTCGTCGTCGGCGATAAAGACTCTCCTCGACAAGCGGCTTATCGTCGCGAAGGGAAGGAAGAAGGTGGTCGGCCGTCCAATGATGTACGGCACGTCGAAGGAGTTTCTGATTCAGTTCGGCATAAATGACCTGACCGAATTGCCGAACCTGGAGGACTTCGAGGATCTCGTCACGAGCTGACGTCACGGTCCGTCGAGCCTCCCGCACCGAATTCCCGCCAACGTCTGGATACCGTCAATGCTCGAGCGCCTTCAGAAACTCATCGCCGAAGCGGGGATTGCCGCGCGACGCAAGGCGGAGCAGCTCATCGAGGCGGGCGCCGTGACCGTCAACGGGGTCGTCGTCACCGAGCTCGGCACGAAGGCGGACCCGGAGACGGACCACATTCGCGTCGACGGACGGCCGATCAATCCGCTCTTGCGCGATCGGGAGAAGATCTACGTGCTGCTGAACAAGCCACGGGGATACCTGTCGGCGACCAGGGATCCGCTCAACCGTCCGCTCGCGATCGATCTATTGCCGAAGAACATTCAGAAAAAGGTCCACACCGTCGGACGGCTCGACTTCAACACCGAGGGCCTGCTCATTCTTACGAACGACGGTGCGCTCACCGATGCGGTCACGCGGGCCGGCTTCGTCGAAAAGACCTACCACGCGAAGGTGAAGGGGCACCCGAGCGACGAGCAGATCGAGAGGCTGCGCCGGGGTATCACGATCGATCGCCGCAGGCTTGCGCCGGCCGATATCCGG
Source organism: Blastocatellia bacterium (assembly GCA_021463145.1). Lineage (GTDB taxonomy): Bacteria > Acidobacteriota > Blastocatellia > UBA7656 > JADIYM01 > JADIYM01. Next base: position 110,183 of record JAJTWZ010000006.1, read on the forward strand.
CAGCTTGACCTGACCGATCACGACAATGTCTGGTACGAGGTCAGGCTGACGCAGGGTCGCAATCAGCAGGTCCGCAAAATGTTCGACGCAACGGGCCATTCGGTAGTGAAGCTGCGACGGGTGCGCATCGGTGCGATCGACGACTCCGGTCTGAAGGTGGGCGTCTTTCGGGTGCTCACTCCCGCGGAGGTCCGGGCATTGATGACGGGAAAGCCCTCCCCGAAAACGCCGGCGGCGCGCGTTGGCGCAGGTCAGAACCGGGAGCGGCCGCGGCCGGGTGGCCGTGGGAAGAAGGATTCGACGGCGGCGCCCAAACAGCGCGGAACAGAGGCGAAGTCCGGCAGCGGAGCAAGTCCCAGGCCTCGAGGCAAGTCAGGGGGTTCGGCGGGCCGGAAATCCGCGACGACGAATCGGCAGGGATCGCCAGCGACGCGATCCGGAGGCCGGCCATTGAAACCCGGTGGCGCGCGACGACCCGTGACGCGAAAAACACGATGAGGCCGGATCCCGGTCCGGGAGCACGAGGTGACCAATGAACTTTGATTTGACCGACGAGCAGGAGCACGTACGGCGGTCCGTCCGCGAATTCGCCGAAGGCGAGATCCTGCCGCACGTTCTCGAGTGGGATGAGGCGCAGAAGTTCCCGCAGGAGGAGATGCGCCGGAAGATGGCCGATCTTGGCTGGCTTGGCGTACTGCAGCCAGAGGAGTTCGGCGGCGCGGGAATGGGCTACATCGAGTACGCGATCATCATCGAGGAGTTGGCTCGTGTCGATCCGGCGCTCGCGTTGTCGGTCGCCGCGCACAACTCTCTATGCACGGGCCATCTTGCGATCGCCGGCAGCGCCGAACAGAAAGCGAAGTACCTTCCGATGTTGACCCAGGGCGAATGCTGGGGCGCGTGGGGACTGACCGAGCCGGGGGCGGGTTCGGACGCCAGCGGTACAAAGACGGTTGCGGTCGAGAAGGATGGCGGATGGCTCGTCAACGGCTCGAAGAATTTCATCACGAACGCCTCTTACGCGGGCCTTTGCGTGGCCGTTGCAGTGACAGATCGCGAAAAGGGAAACAAGGGCATCACGGCGTTCCTGTTCGAGAAGGGCATGCCCGGGTTCGGTCCGGACAAGAAGGAGAACAAGCTGGGTATGCGCGCGTCCGACACGGCGTCGGTGGTCTTCAGCGACTGCCAGGTGCCGTCGGCAAACATGGTCGGCAACCGGGGCGAAGGGTTCGTCGATGCGATGAAGGTGCTCGACGGCGGACGAATCTCGATCGCGGCGTTGTCCGTCGGTTGCGCACAGGGTGCCTACGAGGCCGCGATCCGCTATTCGAAGGAGCGAGAGCAGTTCGGCAAGCCGATTTCGTCATTCCAGGGCATCCAGTTCAAGCTCGCCGACATGGCGACCGAGATCGAGGCCGCGCGGTTGCTGACCTACCAGGCGGCGGCGATGAAGGACGCCGGACGCGGTGTGACCAAGCAGTCTGCGATGGCGAAGCTGTATGCCTCGGAAGTGAGCGTTCGTGTGAGCGAGGAGGCGATCCAGATCCACGGCGGTTACGGTTACATCAAGGATTACCCGGTCGAGAAGTTCTGGCGCGATTCGAAGCTGCTCACAATTGGCGAGGGAACGTCCGAAATCCAGAGAATCGTGATAGCCAAAAGGGTACTGAATCAGGGATGAACTCCGGGTGGAACGGATGAGCACTGGTCCGATCCGTGTCGATCGCTGGAAATCGGTGGAATGACTGCCTCCGACATCGTCGACCGCGTCCTTGCCGGACAGCCGCGTGCCGTTGCGCGGGCGATCACGCACGCCGAGAACGGCTCTCCGGCGGCTGCGGACGTCATGTCGGCCGTTTATCCCAGGACTGGCCAGGCGCTCGTCGTGGGCATCACCGGCTCGCCGGGCGCGGGTAAGTCGACGCTCGTCGACCGGCTCGCCGTGCATTACCGCGGTGCTGGCCACAAGGTCGGCGTGATCGCCGTGGATCCTTCGTCACCGTTCTCGGGCGGCGCCATACTTGGTGACCGCATCCGGATGAAGAGTCTCGTCACGGATCCTGGCGTCTTCATCCGCTCGATGGCGACGCGTGGGAACCTTGGCGGGCTCGCACGCGCGACTGGCGATGCGGTGGCGATTCTCGATGCTGCCGGATACGAGCGCATAGTCGTCGAGACAGTAGGTGTAGGGCAGGACGAGGTCGATATCGTCAAGATGGCCGACGTCTGCGTAGTGGTGCTGGTGCCGGGAATGGGCGATGACGTACAGGCGATCAAGGCCGGGATAATGGAGATCGGCGACGTGTTCGCGATCAACAAGGCCGATCGGGATGGCGTTCTTCGTACCGAGAAAGAGCTGGAGAATATGCTCACGATCGGGCACCGCGACGACGCATGGTCGCCGCCGATCGTGAAGACCGTTGCAACTGCCGATCAGGGAATTCCCGATCTGTCGGCTGCGATCGACTCCTATCTGGCATTCCTCGAGGCGAACGACACCTTGCGCGCCGGACGTCGCGAGCGGATCGCAGCGCAGCGAATCGTCGATCTGTTACGCGAGCGGTTGCTCGGCGAGGCCCTTGCGAGGCTGGGGCCGGGGGAGTTCGAACGGCTGACGTCGGCCGTCGCGGCGCGCGAGCGTGATCCGCATTCGGTCGTAGCCGAGATAATGAGGGGCGGGCAGGATGGCTGAGAACGGCATCTGTGAGCGACTGCGAGAAGTGGAGGCACGTGTGCTGGCGGCAGAGGCACGATCGGGACGTCCGGCCGGCTCTGTCACCCTCTGCGCCGTGACGAAGACCTGCGCCGCCGCGGTCGTTGCGGAGGCCGTTGCGGCTGGCAGCGCGGACGTCGGCGAGAACCGCGTCCAGGAAGCGGACGGCAAGCAACCGGAGGTCGTTGCACTTGGCGCCAGCCCGCGTTGGCACCTCATAGGCCACCTTCAGTCGAACAAGGCGCGTCGCGCAGTGCAGCTTTTCGACGTGATTCAGTCGGTCGATTCGGTTGCGCTCGCAACCCGGATCGTAAGGTGCGCGGAAGAACTGGACCGCGAAGTAATCGCGTACGTGCAGGTCGACCTCGCTCACGAGGCGACGAAGACCGGCGCGCAGGCCGACGACGTACCTGCGATTCTCGAGGTTCTAGCCGCCGGGTCTGGCCGGGTTCGGCCCGCCGGGCTGATGACGGTACCGCCTTACTTCGAGGATCCGGAGGATGTCCGGAGATACTTCGAGGGGCTGAGGCTTCTTCGCGATGGCGTACTGCCTGGAGGCGGGCTTTCCATGGGAATGAGTCACGACTTCGAGGTAGCGATTGAGGAAGGTGCGACTCTGGTGCGGGTGGGCAGCGCGATCTTCGGGCAGCGGAATCAGAACGTGATCGCGTAGGGCAATGCGCCGCTCGGACGGCCAAAGCAGTAAAGCGCCGGAGCTGCGGTGCTTCCTGTCAACGTGGAAAGCGAGCGCAGTTTCCGAAGCGCCGGAGCAACGGTGTTTCCTGTCAACGTGGAAATGCGCGCGCAGTTTCCGAAGCGCCGGAGCAACGGTGTTTCCTGTCAAGCTGGAAATGCGAGCGCAGTTTCCGAAGCGCCGGAGCAACGGTGTTTCCTGTCAACGTGGAAATGCGAGCGCAGTTTCCGAAGCGCCGGAGCAACGGTGTTTCCTGTCAACGTGGAAATGCCTCGAGTTTGGCCCTCCGAGGGGCAAACGGGTCCGCG
>JAJTWZ010000060.1 GCA_021463145.1 Blastocatellia bacterium
GCTATGAAACACAGCCGTGCGCTGACGCCTGCACTCCGCCCGTTTCATTCCAGGGGGGACGCCGCAGGCGTGTGGGGAACTATTACATCGACCGCTCCGAGGTCGCAGAGGAAGGCCGAACCGGGCTCAGCGCGCTCCGCGGTCGCAGAGGATGGCCGTGACGCGTTGACCGCGACGCGGTCACAGACGATAGCCGGGGGTCACGGCGGTGAGCGAAGCGATCCGCCGTGACCCCCGGTCCGCCCACCCTCACCGTCCCGACCGCGGAGCGGTCGCACCAATCGGCGAAAGCGTGCGCACTGCAGGCGAGCCGAAGCGATCGTTTCAAGAAACTCCTCAGCAGGTTGCTGTTTCCAGGTTCGGCGTATTCCGAGGTTCAGCCTGCCCTGTCCGCGCGAAGCAATCAGACGAGCTCCGCGGATGTCGATGAAGAGCAAGGGACCCGAGTCCCCCGAGCAGTCACGGCAACGGGGAAGACCGGCTGACGCAATACACCTGGCGCGGCGCGAGATAGTGAATGTCGGGAAAAGTGGAAGTCCGGAAAAGGAGAGGGCCGGGAGATTGCTCTCCCGGCCCCGTTGTTGAACGACCTCGGACCCGGCTGCTACTTGCTAGCTAGGGGGAGGCGTGGTCGTGCACGTGTTGTTGTTCAGGTTGCGATCCCGCAGAACGAAATTGCGACCTGTCGTCTGATCCCTGACCTGGACGCGGCACTTGTTCCGGATGAAGTCGATCTCGGCGTGGAGGAACAACGTCGTTTCGTCGTTGTCATCCATAATGATCGTCAACCCCGGCCTGTAAGCAACTCGAAGCGCGGTACCGGCGAAGATCTCTCCGGTCGCCGCGACTTCGTACTCCCAGTAGCCGTAGAGCGGGCTCGAACTGGGCACGCTCGCCACGACGTGCCGGAAAATGTCTCCCGACGCATCGTCGACGCAGCATGCGTCGAACGGGATCGTGACCGTGACGTTGAACTGGCAGGAAGACGACCCGCCGCCGCCACCGCCGCTGCAATCCGTTCCTGTCGTCGTGATGCTGTCGATCGTCCAGCCCGTATTCCCGAGGCTTGAATCCGTCGCGCGACGGAAGCGCAGGACCACGTTCTGCCCGTTGGCGGCCGCCGGCAGGTTGACGGTAGTCGTGATGAAACCGCCCGAATTGCCGCTCCACGCTTGCCGTCCGCCTATCGGGCTGCCGAAGCTCGAGCTGATGGTGCTAGTGTAGCCGCCCAGCGCGAACGACCCGCCTGCCGCGAGGATGTCGGTGAACGGCCCGCCGCCGATCGAGATCTCGAGCACGCCGCCGTCGAAGTTGGCCTCGAGGTTGAAGTTGTTCCGGAACGAAACGGTCGCCGCCGGAGACACCACAGCGATTGCAGGCGAATCGAGCAACTCGTCCGAAATGCAGTTCGCATTGTTGACCGTGGCAGCGTTAGGTGCTGTATCGAAACCCGAGGCAGTCGTTGCCCACGGATTCGACGCCGCGCAGTCAAGGGCCGTCGCCGCGGTCCAATCGGCCGGTAATGCTGGCGCCGTGACTCCGTCGAAGTCTTCGTCGCAAGTCAGCGGGACGCCTTGCACCTTGGTTCCACCACCGTCGTCGCCCGTGCAGGTCACGACAGTCGTGCCGACCGGGAAGGTCGATCCCGACGGCGGCGTGCAGACGACGTTGGAGCAGTTGGTTGCCGTGGGAGCCGGGTAGTTCACAACCGCGCCGTTGACGTCGGCCGCTGTGGCCGTGACGTCGGCAGGGCAAGTGAGCGAACACGTCGGCGCTGCGACACATTGACAGGTGACGATCGTAAGCGACCAGTTGTTTAGCGTTCCGGTATCGCCGCCAAGGTCGTCATCCAGGGTGATCGTCCAAACGCCGTTCGGATCCTCTCCCAGGAAAGCTCCTAGTGCCTCTTCCGGCGCGAGCGTGGCTACAGGGACCAGATTCGTGTAGAGGTGGTCGGTTACCAATCCCGCGTTGTTCACATAAGGGACCTGACCGCCAGGATTGGCGTCGTCGTCCCAGGTAGTCCCCGCGAACACGTTGTCGTTCCCACCGCCGTTATCGCTCGTCAACGTCACGACCGTTCCCGCTGGCGACTGCAGAGTCACGTCGAGGTCATTCGGGAACGTATGGGCTAGATTCGTGAACAGGTACACTTCGCAGAGGTATGTGCCTGCGCCAGCAATCACGACGCTGGAAGTCGCCACCGGGCCACCGCTGTCCGGAATTGCCACTGGAGTCATGTTCGCCGCAACCACGGCTGGGTCGTTGGTAGGCGCGGCCGCCAGCGTGGCTATGTTGAGCGACCAGGAATTCAGCGTTCCGGTATCGCCACCGGTGTCGTCGTCAATGGTAATCGTCCACGTGCCGTTGGGATCCTCGCCACGGAAAGCTGCAAATGCCTCCTCGGGGGCGAGTGGCGAGGCTACCGTCAAATTCACGTAGGCGTGGTCCCCGACGAGGCCATTGTTCGTCGTGTAGGGCACCTGGCCGCCAAGGTTTGCGAAGTCAGTCCATGTCGTTCCGGCGTAAACGTCGTCGTTTCCGGCGCCGTTGTCGCTCGAGAAAGTCACGATGGTTCCCGCAGGCGACTGTAACGTCATGTCGAGATCACTCGAAAACGTGTGAGTGATGTTCGTGACCATTGTCAGATCAAGAAGATAAGGTCCCGCACCAGCGATCACGATGGTAGAGGTTGCAACCGGGCCACCGCTGTCCGGAATCGCCACCGGTGTGGCGTTCGACCCTGTACCGAGGGCGCCAGGCATGCATCCGGGCGGCACGGTCGGGCCACCACGATTCCCGCTGCCAGGACCGGCCGGTAGAGTCGGGGTCAGCTCAGCCTGATCGCCGCCAAGAGACGCCGAGATCGAATCGTACTCGCTGAGCGCAGCATTCAGCTTGCCGCTCAACTGCGCATTGGCCGGATCGGACACGAGCCGCTCGCGGAACCGCGAGATGGCGCCTGCCAACTCGTTCAACCTTTGAAATCGTTCTTCCTTTGAACTGCTTTGCCTGGATGCGCTCCGCAGCCTGGCCGCGGCGGCGCCGTCAACGGGCCACCAGGCTACTACGGCCAACAACAGGCAACATGTCGCCAGTGCCCGTCGAGCGGGTGTTCTGGATCGCGAGTACATATGGGTTCTCCTCGAAAGACTGTGAGTTCGTAGCGCTCTTCAACGCAGATACAGACCGTGGTGTATCCAGGCTCTGCTGCGGTTCCCGAGGCCGGGACGCCAGTTCGAAGTTGCGATCCGGAACCCAGCGCTTCGAGTTCTGGCCGCTATTGTCTGATGGAGTGAAGGCGCGCTGATCGGATATCAGCCCGATAGTCGAGGCAATCATACGGCAGCGCTTCAATACGTCAAGCGCCGCGATGCAGATTCCGGGTTGGGTCGCCCCAAAATAAGCGCGACCCCGCGTTCGGGCCGTTCGGCCGGAACGCGGGGCGCGCGTGAGCAAGCGCGGACGGATCTACTCGGCTACTGGTCGTCCCAGTCGCCGACGATCGGAGTGGAAGGCGTCGACCCGTACCCGAAAACCAGGTCGGCGGCGCCAGGAGTGTTCGAGTTCCGGAGGAAGAACGAGCCGGTCACGGCGTCGTAAATCCCAATCGTCCCTGAAGCGTTGTTGTCGTAGTCGCCCGCAATCGGCACGACTCCCGTTGGCCCATACCCGAATGCGGCGTCCGCAGGACCGTTGGAATTCGTGTTACGAAGGAAAAACACCCCGGTCGCCGGATTGTAGATTCCAACCGTGTCGATGCCGTCGGAGTTCCAGTCGCCGACAATGGCGACGAAGCCGGCGCCACCAGGACCGAAAGTAAAGACGAGGTTCGCGACACCGGACTGGTTCGAGTTCTTAAGGAAGAACGTTCCTGTAGCCGGGTTGTAGAGACCGACCGTGTCGTCCCCGTTTCCATTCCAATCGCCAATAAGAGGCTGGAAGCCCAAACCCGCCGCCCCGAACTGGAACGAGAGATCGGCGGCCCCCGCGGAATTGGAGTTTCGGAGGAAGAACACGCCAGTGGCCGGATCGTAGACGCCGGGCGTATCGACGCCGTCAGCGTTGTAATCGCCCACCACGGGACGGACGGTTCCACCGGGTCCGTACAGGAACGAGATATCCGCCGGACCGGCGGAGTTCGAGTTGCGCAGGAACCACGCGCCGGTACCTGCAACGTAAGTTCCGACAGTGTCAGCTCCACGCTTGAGGGCGATCGAAAGCGCGATGTCGCGCAACGGCGCAATGCCTCCAACCGTTCCTATGAGCGTGACGAGCCCTGTTCCGAGGTCGACGGTGAAAAACTGCGAGAATGTGGCGGAAGGAGCCGTCAGCGAAGCGAATGCAGTACCCGATCGGGACTGAATATCGAATCCGACCAGGTCCGAAGTGTCGAACCCGAGTCCACCGACAGTCGTGAGCGTTCCATCGTTCGGCGGATTCTGGATTACGACTACATCGGCATCGAAGTCGATACCGAAGAGCGTAGTGACGGATGCCGCAGGTGAGTTGTTCGAATAAGCAAGCCCGGACAGGTTCGGGCTAACGCCGAAATTGGCATCCCCCGCGGCGTAGTGCAACGCGAGATCGTCGGCCACGAGCGCGCCCGTGTCAGGATGAAGGCGAACGTTCTGATCGAGATCGTTCACTACGCGGATGCGATCGACAGTGGGGTTGAAGTCCACGCCGTAACTCACGCCAACGAGCGGCGGCGAAAATGCCGCTCCAACCGCCGTGACCGCCCCAGTCGCCGTGTCGATACGGACGACCCGGCTGCCGTCCGTTACTCCGTAGAGTTCCTCTGTCGCCGGACGAAAATCTATACCGACGATCGTTTCCCCGAGATTGAGCCCCGTGATCTGCACGTTGGAAAGCAGTGTGTTGGGCGCGCCAACCGCGAAGCTGACCAGCCGGCCAGTCGTTGTCAAGCCAAAGACCAGGTCCGCATCGGGTAGCGCCGCTCTGCCGGCCGCACCAGGCGCCTCAATCGTGATGGCGGGCCGCTCACCCGCAAGTCCTGCAGCCGGTGCAGCCAGCAATCCGCAGACCGACAGCAGGGTTACTCGAGCAATCTTCTTCATTTTCATCGTGATGTCGCACTTCCCAGCCGTAGGATGAGAAACGTATTGCCCCCTCTCGATACATTGACTGTGGGGAATATAGCAGCAATCTGGCCCGAATAGGTGCAACTTGCTGGAGAACGGAACGCCGGGCCCGCACGGCCGCTGCTCCGGCCGTGCGGGTCCGGCGTTCTGATCCGCACGGACTGACGCGAGTCACGCGGCGCCGTGTGGACGAGTCAGTCCCGGTATTCGGCTATGTAGCTCACCGAGGAGAGCTTCGCGAGGAGCTCGAGCCTGGCCACTTGCACTCTTGCAATGAGTATCCGGCCGCTCCTGGGCTCGAACAGTATTTCGACGCCTAGCTTCGATAGCTCCTTTCGGGTCGCGGGACTCAGGTCCGAGAAGAAGATCTGCACATCGACGGTGCCGGATCGGCTCGCGTCGACCATCGCCTTCAGCACGGAATCGAGCTTCGCGCGGTGTCCGGGTTCCGGATCTCGCAGCGGGACCGGTCCATCCGACGAGGACTTGTCGCCAGCGGACTCCTGTTCCACGGGTCGTGCGCTTAGCGGCGCCTTGGACCTGGGCGCCCGGTTCGTTGAGATCGCGCCGCTGCCGAACCCCCCGGCCTGACCGCGGCCGGCGTGCAGCTTCCGCTTTGCGTCGACGCCTTCATCGCCGAATACGCCGTCGTACGCGACGCCTTCCGGCATTTCGACTGGAACCTCGACGCGCCGGATTTCGCCGCCACGATTGATCACCATCTCTTCGACTGCGACGAACGACGTGAAGCGCGTCATCAGACCGTACTTCAGGCCAAGCTCGGTGATGGCAGCCTGGATGTCGGCGCGCGGGTTTCCGTCCCGCGTGCCGGAGTAGTCCTGCCGCTCCAGATCTTCGATCTTCTGGCGCGCCCAGAGCGCTCTGAGGGTATCGTGCGACTTCTCGACAGCCGGCAGATCGACGGCCACTTCGCGGACGATCTCGCTTCCCGCCTGTTTTCCGCGAATTCGAACGGTGCCCCTGCCGGGTGACGTGTATCTGGCGACCACGACCATGGGCTTGGCACTGAAGAGGTCGAGGACGCGAGAAGGATAAGCATCGACGACCTGCAGTCCACCCCAGTCGATCGAGATGTCGGTGAGCAACGGGTTCTGCACGCGCTCGGCGAATCGCCGCGCCGCCGCGGACCCGTCATCGGAGAGCGACACGTACTCGACTTCGCCCCGGCCTTCTACTGCCATTCGGTCCAGCAGGAAACGGTTCACCGAATTGCCGATCCCGAAAGAGAAGACCCTCGCGTTCGGATGGCGCTGGATCTCGGCAAGGATTGCAGCCTCGTTGCCGACGTAGCCGTCGGTCATGAAGCACACGATGCGGACGTGGTTCTGACGGTCGGACGGATCGAGCGCGGTCCGAATGGCCGCCATCATTTCGGTCCCGCCGCCGGCCCGCCGCCCGTCCAGGAAGGACCTGGCTTTCGCGAGATTCCCGGCCGAAGCCGGCACCGGTTCGGGAAACAGCACGGCAGTGTCGCCCGAGAAAGTGATCAGATTGAAAGTGTCGTCGGGCCTGAGCGCCTCGAACGCGAGGTTCATCGTTTCCTTGGCCTTCTCGAGTGGAAATCCACTCATCGAGCCGCTCGTGTCCACAACGAATACCAGTTCGCGGGAGGTGACGTCTTCGGCCGCGATCCGTCCGGGTGGCTGAAGGATCATGGTGACGAAACCCTCGCCTCCATTGCGGTGCGATAGCACGGCGTCGGCGATCTTGCCACCGGCAACGGAGTACTTCAGAACGAAGTCCTTGTTCGGCAGAGCGTTCTTCGACTTCAGAGCAACAGTCGCGGAGCGGTTCGAAGTTCTCTGGATGTCGACATCGTGAAGCGCCGACGAGACGTCGAGAATCGGAACTCCGGCGTCGATCACGACTTCAAGCGAGATGTCGTGGCCCGCACGTGTGCCGGGCACCGCGACCGGCGGAGTGATCTTCGAAGCATCCGTTACCTGGTCCGTATCGGCAGCCCAACCGCCCCCGGCCTTTCCTGCCGGTTGTCCCGGGATGTAGCGCGGACCGACCACCATCGGAAAGACGAAGCTGTACGTGCCGTCATCGTAGGCGAGGATCTCGACATAGCTGATCGTGATGTCGATCGTCTCGCCCGGCATGATGTTGGCCACGGACTGAGTGAAGATGTTGGGGCGCTCCTGATCGAGGAGGCTGGCGGCCTTTCCGGCATTGCGGGCGGCCTCGTAAATGGCGCGCGCTTCCTCGCGTCGCTTCACCTTTCCCAATACGGTTCTGTCGCCGACCTTCATCGTCATGCGATCGACAGCCGCGCTGTCGGGCAATGGGAAGACATAAACCGCTTCGACCGGACCGCTCGAGTTGTTTCCGAAGCGTTGAGTCAGGGTGACGCGAGACAGAAACCCGCTGATCTCGGCGCGGACCGACGTGTGCTCGAGCGGGCAGAAGCCAGCCGGGGAGCCGTCTGGAGCAAGAATTACAAGCTCGCCGGCGCCGGGTCCCTGGTGGGCCGACGCCGCGGGCGCTGGCGAACCTGCCAGGACGTACCAGGACGCGGCGCAAGCGGCCGCGACGAACGCGAGGACAACTATTGACGAACGTTTCATGACCATCCTCCTGCGCCTCTAGACGCGAGGTCGCGAGGATGGTTCCCGTGGCTGCGGAGATTCACCGACCGGCGAGCACGTACCCGGCTACGCGTCCATCAGCGCAAATCGTCCTGCCTACTCGACGTCCGGATAGTCGAACGGATGATCCGCGAGGACGGCGCGCATGTTGACCTGGCCAAGGAGCGTCTCGAGAAAAACGCCGAATCGGTGCAGCACTTCGTTCACCTCTTCGAGTGTGCGGGCGACGATGATCTCCTCGAGGAACTGCTCGTACGCGTCCCAATCCTTGTACATCAGGAACTTCAGCGACCCGTCCCTGAAGAGGGCAATGCGCTCGATGAGCGGAGCCACTCCTTCCTTCGTTCCGGTCTCGATGAACTGCCGGACGTAGACCAGCAGTTTCCAGATCTCCGTCCGGATCGTAAGAGACTGTTCCACCTTCGTCTGGAACTGCGGGAAGATCTCGTCGCCGCGCATATCGGGGTCGAAAACCTGCGAGAGCGCGACCACCGACTGCTGGAATGCGTCGCGCAGCAATCCGTGGCTGTTCTCGACCTTCGCGTATATCGGCGGCGCCTGACGGAGGTACACGAAGCCCACCAGTTCCCGGCCGAAGATCTTCTTCAGCTCCATGTTCAGCGCGTACGACACCGAGTCGACCGCCTGGAAAACCTCCTGCGGCAGGTTTCTGAGCTTGAGCACCTTGTTCTCGATGAACTCGAGAAGCAGGCGCACCTCCGAGTTGATGAGCGAGAAGATGAGCAGCGAGTTCTTCAGCGGCTTGTCCTTCTCCAGGTCCTCGGCGATGAAATGCAGATAGCGCAGGAGCCGGAACAGTTCGAGCAGGATCTTCGCCGAGTCCTGCCGCAACTGGTCGGACGTGATTCCCTTGATGATGGCCGCCAGACGGTGGTTTTCGATGCGATCGAACTGCGGTTTGAACTTGTACGCGATCAGAAGGTCGATGTATCTGCAGCGCTTGATCTCTCGGTTGACGATCTTGCCTATCGAGGTGAACGCAACGAACGAGACCTTCGGCAGTCGCGCCAGGTCGTCGACGACGGCACGAAGATCCGTGAGCGATTCGGTGAGCAGCGAGAGCGAGTCCTCGGGCGACGGCTGCTGCATCAACTTCTCGATGAAGCCGTCCAGTACGTACTCGCGGCGAACGTAATTCTCGATGTAGCGGTCGAACCGGCTGATCTCGGCTCGCTCGTCCGACATGAGCTCCGTGCAGAGATGGCTCATTCGGAGCGAGACGTTACGGACAATCTTCAGTTCTTCGGAGAAGTCGCGGCGGACTATGTCGCGGGACTCCTGCTCGGACATAGGATGGTTCTTGACCCGGAAGAACCGGTCGAAGCACTTGACCCACATCTCGAGTTCGAAGAGATAGTCGGTCTTCTGCTCACGCCCGAGCATCTCGAGCCAGCGATCGATGGCGGTGCGGTTGTGCTCTGAGACGCGATCGAGCGCCTGTCTGGCACCCGTCAACGCACTCTCGGTGGGTTCAATGTCCCCCATGGTGCGATCTTCCTCAGGTCGGTCAGTGAAGCGGCCGGAGGATACATCAGGACCCGCGACCCCTCAAGCGCGGGGGCAGCAAGGCGCGAGCCGGCGAGTGTCTCCCGACCAGATGAAGAGGCGACATTGGGCGCAAGAGTCTGACGGCTTCCTCTGCTTCCTGAAATGTCGTACTCGTGGAATGTCTTTGGATATCGGCGTTCCTGGCATAGTCTCGGCCGGACCGGTGTCGTCGCGTGGCCTCCCCACATGGCCGTGAAGTTGACTTCTTCGGTTTTCGATATGGCTGTGCCCGCCGGACTCCCACTCCCGCGGACACGCAACTTCGATCAGGAGACTACTGCCTTGCCGAACTCATTGCGCCTGCACCTGCGCGGTTTTCGTCCCGTGCGCTCGATCGTGGCGATGCTCGTTGCCGTCGCCTGCCTTCAAGGCACAATGGCTTCGACGCGGCTTTCGCCGCGGTCCGGAAAGGCAATCGGCGATGGGCAGAGAAACGGCGTATCGGGCGCCGACTCTTCACGCTCCAAAGCGCTGGAGTCCGCGTACCCGCAACCGCCCGATACGGCGACGATCGAGAATCCAACACCGGGCCCGGACCGCGGCGAACCGGCCGGCCGTCTCCTCGGAGCGGCCACTACCTTGTTCGAAGAGCGCGAACCCAATGACACCGCGTTGACGGCAAACGCGCTTGGCGGATCGAGCGCGAGGGTGCGCGGGTACATCGTGCCCACCGGCGACGCGGACCTGTTCTCGTTCGAGGGCACGGCCGGCGATCGGGTCTACGTCGCGACGATGACGCTCTTCAGCACGGAGAATTCGGATACGTTGCTGGACGTGTTGGCGCCTGACGGGACGATGCGACGGGCGACGGCGGTATGCTGGACTCGTGGAGTCTCGAGATCTGTGAGTTCGACGAACCCGTCTGCGACGAGGGCTCCATCGTCGTTTACAACACCGATTTCGAATCGGGCGACGGCGGATTCACGCATTCGGGCACGCTCGACGAATGGGAGCGCGGCACGCCGACTTTCGCTCCGGTCACTGGAGCCAACAGTGGAACGAACGCGTGGAAGACCGACCTCGACAACTCGTACGAGGCAGATTCGGCACAGGACCTGTTTTCGCCAAACATCGTGCTTCGGGTAAGCCAGGCGATCCGCCTGCAGTGGGCACAGAAGTATCAACTGGAAAGTGCGACGTTCGATCACGCGAGCGTCACGGTTCGGGAAGTCGGCAATCCGGCGAACAGTAGAGTCGTCTGGCAGCACAGCGAGGATACGATGACCGAAACGGTCGGCAATCCGGCGACCGTGATCAACGAAGTCGCCGGCTGGAACCGCGTACGTGCCGATATCACGGATTTCGCGGGACTGACTGTCGAGGTAGTGTTCCATCTTGACTCGGATAACACAGTCAATCTCGCCGGATATGCGATCGACGATGTGCTCGTCGAGGCGTGCCTGGCCTGCCTGGTGACCTGCCCTGCGGACGTGACGGTGCCGAACGATGCGAACCAATGCGGAGCGGTCGTCAACTACCCGCCGCCGACCGGTTCGATGGAGTGCGGCCCGATCTCGTGCTCGCCCCCGGCCGGATCGTTCTTCCCGGTCGGAACGACGACGGTGACTTGCACCGAGAACCCCGACAGGTCTCCGGAAGGCGGCCCGCTGCCGAGTTGTTCGTTCTCGGTGACGGTCGAGGACACGCAGGCGCCGACGCTTGCGTGTCCGGCGAATGTCATTCAGTCGAACGATCCCGGACAATGCAGTGCGGTCGTGAACTACACGGCGCCGTCGGCTGCGGACAACTGTCCCGGAGTGGGAGTGCCGGTCTGTGCGCCGGCATCCGGGTCGACATTCCCGGTTGGAACCACGACGGTAAACTGCACGGTGGCGGATGCATCGCCGAACAGTCCAGACGGCACGTGCAGCTTCACGGTGTCCGTCAACGACACGCAGCCGCCGTCTATCGTGTGTCCAGCGAACGTCACGCAGTCGAACGACGCGAACCAGTGCGGCGCGGTGGTGAGCTTTGCGACTCCGGCGGGAGCTGACAATTGTCCCGGGCAGACCGTAGCGTGCACTCCGGCATCGGGATCGTTCTTTCCGGTGGGAACCACGACGACGGTCTGCGTTGCGACTGATGCGTCGGGGAATACTGCGACATGCTCTTTCACTGTTACGGTGCAGGACACGCAGGCCCCGACGATTACGTGCCCTGGCGACATAACGACGTCGGGAAACGATACGTCGAACTGCTCGCTGACCGGCGCGGTGACCTATCCGGCGCCGACCGTGACCGACAACTGTCCTGGAGCGGCGACCGTATGCGTGCCACCGTCGGGGTCGACGTTCCCGGAGGGGACGACGGCGGTGACGTGTACGGCGTCCGACACGGACGACCCGCGGGTGTTCGTGAACGCGAACATCAGTTGGGGGACACGCGCCGGAACGGTGAAGCTGGTGGACCGGGCGACCGGGCGTCAGTTCGTCCTGCGCGACCGGAACATCCTCGACTCCGTCTGTCAGTAGAGTGCCGAATGATCTAATCCCAGGATGGCAGGAAGGGGCCCGAGGCGAGATCCGGCGAAATCGGATTTCGCCAGCGGGCCCTCTGCCCGTCCGGCAGTAAAGGCCGGCATCAGGGAGTCGAACGGTACCGCTTCACGGCGTCAGCCAGGATCCGGTCGTGGTCGAATGCCAGCGACGGCAACTCTTCGACGCTGAACCACTCGGCGCGCGCCGCATCGTCGGAGCCCTTTGCCGGCAAACATTCGGTGAACTTCGCGATGAACGCGACGGTGACGGTGTGCCCGCGCGGGTCTCGCCCCGGGTCGCCATAAGCGCCCAGTTGCTCGAGATCGTCGACCTCGAGCGTCGTCTCTTCCTCGAGCTCGCGGCGCGCGGCGTCTTCGAGCGACTCGTCCTGGTCGACGAATCCACCCGGGATTGCCCAGCAACCGGCAAACGGCGGGTGATTCCGCTCGATCAGCAGGACGTGGAGCCTTCCAGCGACATTCGCAATACACACGACGTCAGCCGTAACGGCCGGTCGCGGAAACGGATACGTGAAACCGGCCGGAGTCTTGCTCACGACGGCCCTCCCGGATCTCCGAACTGCCTGGCACGAAGGCCGTCGGCGATTCGGATGATGGAGTCGGAATATTTGACCGGATACGGTGTCATGGGAGCCGACAGTCCCCGGAGGGCTTCCGGCAGTCGCGAGACGGCTACGCGCGCGTACGCCTGGATTGCGTCGAGCGGCGGGAAATCGATGACGCGTTGGCCCCCAAGGATGACGGGTTCGAGGAGGGCCAATGCGCCGTCCTCCGGGGGCGGATCGTCCCGCAGGGTCACGATATCGTGCGAATATTCGCCTTGGCTGTCCGGGACTCTCCATACCTGCTTCCGCCCCGGCCACGTTACCTTGCCGTCACTGAACTTCATCTTGTAGTCGATGCGGCCGCCTTCTTCCATTTCCACGAGCTTGTAGACGACACCGAGCGAAGGTGCGTCACGGACCGTGGTCAGGTCGGTGCCGACCCCAAAGGCATCGATGGGAGCACCGGAAGTGAGTAACTCATCGATCGAATACTCGTTGAGGTCTCCGCTGGCAAGGATTCGTGTCGAGTGGAACCCCGCGCCGTCGAGAATCTCGCGGACCGCGCGAGCGAGCGCGCCGATATCTCCGCTGTCGAGCCGGACGCCGTGGATGCTTCCCGGATCGAATGCCTCGGTGATCCGCTTTGCCGCCTTCAGGGTTTCATAGGTGTCGATCAGCAGCACCGCATTGCCGGGAAAGGCCTGCCGGTATGCCTTGAATGCGGCGAGTTCGTCGTCGAACGACATGACCCAGGCGTGCGCAAGAGTGCCGTAGAGAGGAAGTCCAAATCTCATCCCGGCTTCGACGTTCGACGTGCCGGCGCACCCCCCCACGAAAGCGGATCTGGCAGCCACCAGGGCCGCTTCCGTGCCGTGGGCTCTTCGGGCGCCGAATTCGATCACTGCTTTTCCGCGGGCCGACTGCACGATACGCGCGGCCTTGGACGAGACCGAAGTCGGAAAGTTGACGATCGAGAGCAATGCCGTCTCCACGATCTGAGCTTCCAGGATCGGAGCTGTCACGGAGAGAATTGGTTCGCCCGGAAAGATCGGCGTGCCTTCCGGCACCGCCCAGCAGTCACCCGTGAACCTGACCGAGGCAAGCGCGTCGAAGAAGCCGGAGCAGATGGAGGAAAGGGCCGGAATACCGCGGAGATATGCGATCTCTGCTTCGGTAAAATGGAAGCTCGTGAGGTACTCGACCGCGGCTTCGAGCCCCCCGGCGAGAAGGTACGTTCTGTCTGGCGGCAGTCTTCTGGTGAAGAGCTCGAACGTCGCAACAGCCGTCCTGTCCTGGATCCAGTGGCCCGCCGCCATCGATAGCTGGTAGAGATCCGTGCTCGTTGCCGGAGGGGGCGTTCGCATCGAGGCGATCCTAGGAGGTGCCCCCCGGCGTGTCAATCAGGGTTCGCCGACGGAGTCAGTCAGGTTGATGGAGGGGCACCGGAGGGGGCCAAATCACTCTAACCCTCACACCAAAAAGTGTTTGACATTCCCCGAAGGTGGATGGTAAAACCGGAGCGTTTCTCAAACATCTGTTACATCCTTTCTGCTCAGAGCAAACTTCGGGAAATCGAAGGACGCAGAGCTACGGGGCTAAAGATCTCGGCAGGACCCAAGTTGTGAATGCGACGTTTCGGTTCTCAAACGCACGATCTATGCTCGCCTGGCTGCCAGAAGGGGACGATTTTCGGTGGCTTGTAAGCACGAAGAGCTCGTTCGATCGCTGATTCTTCTCTATTCGGAGTGCTTTCATGGAAGACGAAAAGGTCTCTTCAGGTATCCGGAAGCCGATTCGTTCGATTCATGGGTGTTCGGGATCGATTGGATCGCGGTGGTGCGGGCCTGCAGGTCGAGGCTTTCATTGCCGTCGTTTCAGCCCCTAGTCTTCGGTTGAGCCCGGTTTGTGCCCGCATCACACGTGGCGATCGCCCGTGACGGTTTCGCGCAGTTCGCAATTACTAGACAGTTTCGGCAAGGCGGTTTCGGTTTTCGCACAGACGGCTGTGCCGGTCCGGTTGAGGTCGAACCGGTTCTCGTCGCAGTGGCACCAGTGATAACCACCAATACTTGAGGCTTTATGTTAGGAAGGGGCGGAAAGAGAGGACTGGTCGGACTCGACATCGGATCCCACGCTGTGAAAGCCGTGGAGTTGCGCATGGCGAGAAACGGGTTCGAACTGGTCCACATGGGGCACCAGAGCCTTCAGTCTGACACGATCGTCGACGGCCACATCATCGACCTGAACCACGTTTCGGATGTGATCAACCGAATCTGGACCGAGCAGCAGATCCGGACTCAGCTCGTCGCCACGTCGATCTCCGGTCACGCCGTGATCGTCAAGAAGATCCTGCTTCCTCAGATGAGTACCGAGGAACTTGACGAGCAGATCCAGTGGGAGGCCGAGCAGTACATTCCGTTCGACATCAACGACGTCAACCTCTATCACGAGGTTGTCGGGGTGGACGCCCAGGCCGGGCAGATGGAAGTGATGCTCGTCGCGTGCAAGCGCGACAAGATCGCGCAGTTCACCCAGGTAATCTCGCAGGCCGGAAAGCAGCCCATCATCGTCGACGTCGACGCATTCGCCCTCCAGAACGCGTACGAGATCAACTACACGCCGCCACCGGACCTTACTGTGGCGTTGCTCGACATCGGTGCGTCGGTCATGACGATCAATATCGTGCGTGGCATCAACTCGATCTTCACGCGCGACGTCTCGGCGGGCGGAAACCAGTACACGGACCTGCTCCAGAAAGAGATGAACCTCACCTATGAGTCCGCGGAGGCGCTCAAGCGTGGTGTGGCGACCGAGGACGGGGTCACACTCGAGGATGCCCTGCCGTCGATTCAGGCCGTGACCGACATGTTGTCGCTGGAGGTCCAGCGAACGCTCGACTTCTTCCGCGCGACGGCGTCGTCGGATGCGACTCAGATCGACCGGATGCTGCTTTCGGGCGGCAGTTCCAAGGTGGGCGGGCTCACGGACTCGCTGGCGGAGCGCTTTGGTATACCGGTCGAGCGGTTCGATGCGTTCCGCAATATCAGTTTCGACCGCAAGAAGGTCGACGAGGACTACCTGCGAGAGATGGCGCCGAATATGGCGATCGCCGTGGGTCTCGCGTCGCGAATCGCGGAGGAGAGATGATCAAGGTAAATCTACTCGAGGGCGCGGCCGATACTCGGGCCGCGACGCGCGCGACGAAGGCCGCGGCGAAGACGACGCAGCAGGTACTGCTGCTCGCCGGCGCTCTGCTCGCGCTGATGATTGCGGTCGGTGTCGACTTCTTCATCTCGAATGCCGCGTTGTCGAAGGCCCAGGACGAACTCGCCGAGCAACAGCGTCAGGCCGCGGAACTGAAGAAAAACCGCGAGCAGAAAGATGCGCTCGAAAAGCAGATCAAGAGTGTGGAGGAGCGCATCAAGATCATCGAGGATCTGCAGAAGACACAGCAGGGCCCGTCGAAACTGTTGAATCTGATCAACGCCAAGTTGCCGGCTGGCGGTTCCGTGCGTCTGGAGGTGATTCGGCAGGACAAGCAGGATTCGCTCACGATTGACGGGATTGCCGACAATCCGGACCTGGTCTCGGAGTTTGCCAAGGGACTGGAGCTGGGCTCTGACGGACTGTTCCAGTCGGTCGGCCTGTCAGTCTCGCGGCAGGACGAGAAGATCAAGAACGAGGAGGACGATACGGATCGTCTCGTCACGACCTACAAGTTCACGATCACCACGCGGTACACGCCAACCCTGGTCGGTCAGCCGGCGGCTCCAGCCGCTGGTCAGCAACCGGCGCCGGGATCGGCTCCGGCGGCGCCCGTTCCGGCTCCGCCAGCGGCGCCCAAGTAAGGAGTAAGGACGTTATGGCGGCACAAGGTGGAACTGTTACGACGGGCGACGGCGGTTTTCTCGATCGGGTTCCGTGGTGGGCTCAGCTCGCGATTCTCATTGTCGTCGTCCTGGTGATTGTTTTCTCCGTGGACTATTTCCTTTTCAGGCCGAAGCGGCTCGAGGCCGCGAAGCTCGATCAGCAGGCGCAGGAACTGCGGCGACAGAACCAGGAAGCCGAGACCATTCGGCAGAACATCGAGGCTTATCAACAGACGCTCGATGACCTCAACGTGCGTCTCGATGCGATGAAGGTCAAGCTGCCGGAGCAGCGCGAGATTTCGAATGTATTCGACAGCTCGAAGCAGATGATGGCTTCGAGCGGTCTCAAGCTTGTTCAGTTCGAGACCTCGGCCAAGGACAAGGAAGTGCCGCAGAAGTACTACACCGAAGCGAGTTCGTCGGTTAAGGTGGCCGGATCGTATCGGGAGATTCAGGCGCTGTTCGAGAAGCTTGCGAGCTTCGATCGTGTAGTAAACGTGACGAATATTTCGATCGCGAAGTCTGCGGCGGGCGACCAGGCTCAGGGAGACACGGCTGTCGGTACTTTCACCCTGACCGCTTTCTACATTTCAGAGGCGAACCGTATGGCGCTCGAGAACAAGGACGCGCCGCCGCCCGTCGATCCAAAGACAGGTAAGCCGGTCGCGGCCCCAGCGGGAGCGGCTCCGGCCCCGCCGGCCGCGCCGAAGTAGGAGCAGCAGTGGCCAACCCGGTTCACCACCGGCGGCCGAAGAGCAAGGAGTCCAGTCATGTCGAGTGCAAATGGAGATAGAGCTTTAGTCGTGGCGTTGGTCGTGATCGGTTTCGTCGCGCCGGTCTTCGCTCAGGCGCCGGCTGCGGCGCCGCAGGCGACGCCTCCGGCGCAGGCCGGGCCGTCTGACGATCCGTTCAGGAGATCTGTTCCCGTCAAGACGAAAGTGCCCGAACAGAAGGACGCGGACAAGCCGGTACTCATACCGTTTCCGACCCTGGAGCAGCGTCGCGCCGAATTTCAGGCGAGCCGGCAGGCCGCCGCCAGAAACGGACAGGAAGAGCCGAACGGAATCGGGCAGTACCTTGTGGAAGAACTCGCCGTGATCGGGATGTTCCACACTGACGAAGGCGATGGGGCCTTCGTCCAGGCAGTTCCCACGAATACGACTTTCTTCGTGACATCCGGCACCCGGGTCTACAACGGAGAGATCGTTTCGATCAATACGGGGACCGATTTTGGAGTTGGGCAAGTAGTATTCCGCGAGCTCAAGAAGTATCGGATTCGAAAGAAAGAGAATAACCAGGTGAATATGGTCACGAAGGCCGTTACTTCGCCGCCGGCGAAGTCGAAGTAGCACACCCACATTGAAGGAACGCAAGGGTCCGGTTTGCACAAGGACCGTCACGGCGAAGGGGTTACCGCCGTGTCAACCCGAAGCGGTGGAAGAAGAACGATGAGACTCACCAGAAGACAAGGGCAGTGTCAGGGACGGTTGGTGGCTAGAAAGGAGGCTCGTATTATGTCTACTCTCGTGCGCGCGAAAGCCGCCTTGGCACTCGTTGCGCTGTTCTCGACGATGATTGCCGCCGGGCCGGCCACGGTTGTTGCGATGCCACTTGGTGGCGCGCAGCAGGGTGTCGGAATCCTGGGGTTGCGTCACGCCAGCGACGGCGCCCAGACGCGGATTATCCTCGAGGGAACAGCTGAGCTGCCCTATACGATCTACAGGCCCGACGAGCGGACGATCCTTGTCGATTTACCCGGCGTGGATGCTGCGAAACTCGACGACGGGTATGCCGTGGATTCCCGCGGTGTCGAACGCATCCAGGTCGAACGCCTGCGCACAGCCTCCGGGCAGTCGCTCGCCCGGTTGCGCATCCGGCTGCGGTCGCAGGTAGAGGACAGGACTGTCATCGAGGGCCGAAACCTGATCCTGACACTCTCCGCCATCGCCTCGGCGCCTGCGGACAGCGCTCCGGCAACGCAGCCAGCGCCGGCGAAGGAAGCGCCGGCCACACTGCGCGCCGAGGTTGCGGCGGCGAAGCCTGTAGCGACCTCGCCGCTTGCTCCGGCGAAGCCGGCCGCAAGCGTGCCCGAGAATCCGGCGTCGGCCATCACGGCCGTGCGCACGGATGTCAACAACGGAACTTTCCGTGCGTTCATTTCCACCGATGGTCGAGTTTCGTTCAAGCATTTCCTGCTTCCGAACCCCGATCGCATCGTGATCGACATCACGGGCGTCAAGAGTTCCGTCGAGCGAAATGCGATGGAAGTCAATTCGGGGGGCATCTCCCGAATTCGCGTCGGACAATTCCGAACGGCCGATCCCAAGGTCGTTCGAATCGTCTTCGACGTGACCAAGATGGGACCCTACGACGTCCGCCAGGTTGGCAGCGACCTCGTGCTCTCACTTGGTGCGGGTGCGACCGCGCCTGTCCCGGTCTCGGCGAAGCCGGCGCCGGTTCCGCCGCAGAAGTCGATGCCCGACCCGGCTGTAACGGCGCCTCCGGTACAGAAGCCGCTGGCTCCGGCACCGAAGCCGGCCGTTTCGAAGCCGATCGTTTCAAATGACGAACCGGCCGACGCTCCTGCGGCTGTCAAGCCGGCAGCGAAGCCGGCTGTCAAGCCCGCGACGACGCCGGCCAGTACTGTCCGCACACCGGTGGCGGCTCCAGTTCGTCCGGTTTCCGAGGAGCTTCAACCGCAGAATTCATCGGGCCGTCCGGCGGCCAAACCGGCCGCGGCCGCTCCTGCCGCGCGCAACGCGCAGACGGCGCCCCCGGCGCCAGCTATGCCGCGTGCCTCGAACACGGACTACATGCAGGAAGGCTACGTTGGCCGTCCTGTAAACCTAGAGTTGAAGAACGTCGATCTGCGTGATGTCCTTCGATTCCTCCACAATCGGTTCGGCGTCAACTTTATCGTCGACAAGTCGGTGCCCGCCGGGGTGCCGGTCGACGTCAGCCTGAAGGACGTGCCGTGGAATCAGGCTCTCGATGCGATCCTCAAGTCGCAGGGACTCGGAATGGTGCGCGAAGACGGCAAGATGATCCGGATCTCGACGCTTGCCTCGATCGCCGCCGAAGGCGAGGCCAATCGCAAGGTCCAGGAATCGTATGTCAACTCGCTTCCGTTGATCACGAAGATCTTCAAGCTGAAGTACGCTTCGCCTGTGAGGCAGAACACGCAGGCTGACCCGAGTGGCCGCGGCAGCCAGTCCCAGGCATCCAGTCCAACCTTCGATCCGGGAAGTATCCGGACGGGTATCTATGCCTTCATCAAGAACCGTCTTTCGTCGCGGGGCCGGCTCGAGTTCGACGGCCGAACCAACAGCGTCATCGTCACGGACCTGGCTCAGCGAATCGAGGTAATTGACGAAATTATCCGTGTTCTCGACCGTCCGGAACCGCAGGTCGAGATCGAAGCGCGAATCGTCGTAGCCCGTCGCAATTTCCTGCGCGACCTGGGCGTCCAGCTCTCTGCCGGCGCGGCCAATCCGAGTCGCGGCGGGTTCGCTGGCATTTCGAGCATTCCACTTCTGACGACTGGAGCGTCGGGCAATACGGATGTGACCGAGATTCCCCAGAATGTTGGAATTCCGGTGCTCGGGGGACTGATTCCTTCGATTCCTGGTGGGCTCTTCGGTGCTCCGCAGGTGATCGACGGGCAGACCTTGGTAAACCTCACGACCGGCATTATCGGGACGTTCCAGATCTCGGCCGTCATCTATGCGTCGGAACAGAAGGGACAGATCCGCACTGTCGCTGCCCCACGCATTACGACTCAGAACAACACCACCGCTGAAGTCGTCAACGGCGTTCAGATCCCGGTGCAGACGATCTCGAACAATACGATCACCACGACTTACGTCGACGCGGCGCTTCGGCTGAACATAACACCGCAGATCATCGTCGAGGACGGTGCCGTGCTTCTAAACGTCATCGCCGAGAACAACGACGTTTCGACGCTCAGAACAGTGGGTGGGACTCCTGGAATCAATACGCAGAGTGCCACGGCGGTCGTCCTGGTTCCGGACGGTGGCACCACTGTTCTTGGCGGGATCAACATCGACCAGGAATTCCAGTCGGAGAATCGCACGCCAGGACTCTCGCGAATTCCTTTATTCGGAAACCTGTTCAAGCGCCGGAACACGAACCGTGACACGCAGGAGATTCTCTTCTTCATTACGCCGAGAATCTTCCGTCCCGAACTCGTTGGGCTGACGCAGGAATCCAGTCTCCGTTCCAACGACATCACAATCACGCCGGTGATCGTGGGTGGCGATGGCAACACGGGTGTAACTTTCGTCGACCGTTCGTCGGGCGCGACGGTTACGCTCCCGGCCGGTTCGACCGTGCCTGTTCCGTAGGACGCTTCGCTGGTGTCGAGGGCGCCGGAATCCGAAGGAGACCGGCGTTCTCGATGGACATGATGTTCGACGAAACACTCAAGTACATCGTTGATCAGACCGAAGGTGCCGTCGGGGCTCTCATCATGGGCCTCGACGGCATTCCGGTTGCGCTGGTCGACGATTCGGGTGGATTCGACATAGACGTCGTCGCGGCGGAATTCACGGCCCTCGTTCGAAAGGTGTTGCGAAACGCCGAGGACGTGGCCGTTGGCTCGTTGCACGAGCTCATCGTCGCAGCCGAGAAACATGTCTTCCTGATAAAGCCCATAACTTCCGAATATTTCCTCGTCCTGGCCATGGGCGGCGCGGCGAGTGTAGGACGGGCACGGTTCGAGCTTCGCAAGGCGCAACTGGTGCTCGAGGAGGAGTTCTCGGTCTAGAGCGCGACGCACTGGTGCCGTCGCGTATGGCAGGATTACGGCAAGGGCCTGTAGGCTTGGGCTGTCAAGTTCCCGCGAATCCGAGAACCAGGGTGGGAGTCGCAATGAAACGATACCGCGCATTAGTCGCACGGCTGAGCACGTTACTTCTGCTCGTGACCTCCGTCATCGCAGTAGCAGAGGCCGGTGGGCAGCGAAAGCAGGTCGACGCAAAGACCGCGGTCCGTGACGCGGATCCGAGCCTGGCGCCGACGGTAGCGCCAGGCACCAGCTTTACCTATCGCATCTCGCTGAAGCAGGGCCGGAGTTTCAAGAACTCAAACGGCGACGGTCTCGAGATTGAAGAGTCGGTAGGTAACGTCATTGTCGGTCCGATGCGGCGAGTCAGCAGTACCGTGTTCGAGATCGATTTCTCGTCCACCAACAATGGCCAGTCCGGATTCGTTCTCCTTGACATCAACTTCACTAATTCCAAGAACAAACTGAAGTTCGTCCGTACTGGAATTGGCATCGGGGATCCCAATGGCAATCAACTGGTGTTCATCGATGCGCAGGACAAGACAGTCCGTGATCGGGCGTCGGTAGGAACGATGCCCATCGGCGTCGACGTTGGCGGCGACCAGGCCAGCGGTCTACAGGCGGCTTTTGTCTGCAACTCCGGCAGCAACAACGTTAGTGTCGTAAACATGGTGAACGGTAACGTCGTCAAGACGATTGCAGTCGGAAATCGTCCGTCGTATGTCGCGATCGCCGGGAATCCGGGAAATCAGACGGCCTACGTTACGAATGCCGGAAGCAATTCTGTATCGGTTATCGATGTTGAAGACCTCGTGGTGATAGGCACCGTATCCGTAGGCCGCTTTCCACAGGGTGTAGCCGTGTCCGGAAATCCTGGAGTGGACGAACGCGTATGGGTAGCGAATCGCGACGATGACACCCTCACGGTGATCAACGCGATCGGCAATACCATACTTGGCACTGTCAGCATTGGCGATGCTCCGATTGGAGTCGCCGTGGGCGGACAATTCGGCTTCCAGACGGTCGTAACTGCGTGCTCGGGCGCAAATGTCGTGTCGCTCGTCGAAGTTTCGACGGCTACCTTCCTGGGCAACGTAGCGGTTGGAAGTATTCCGTGGGCGGTCGCGGTAGGAGGTCCTGCCGGAGAGACGGCCTACGTCGCGAACTCCGGGGGCGACTCCGTCAGCTTCGTCGATATCGACGAACGCCGGGAGTTGCGACGCGTCCCGTGTGGATTGCAACCGGTGGGCATTACGATTACCGGCAGTACCGATCTCGAGGAGCTCTACACCGCCAATAGCGGCGACGGCACGGTATCGGTCATCGAGGTGGCACGCGCGGTAAGGCTGTTCGTCGTTCCTGTTGGCGGGCGGCCACGTGGCGTGGCGACCACGGGACCGATCAACGGGCAATTCGTACTGGCTACGAACTAGACCGGCCGGGCCTGGCGAGCTTCCGCGGGCAGTGATTTCCGCCCGCGGAGTACCCTACCGTTTCAGTTTCGGATCGAGCCAGTCCCTGAGCCCGTCGCCGAGCAGGTTGAAGCCGAGCACCGTCAGCATGATCATAGCTCCGGGGACGAGGAACAGGTGGGGCGCCGAGAACCATACCTCTCTCGACTCGTTGATCATCTTTCCCCAGGACGGCATAGCTCCTGGTACGCCAAGTCCGAGGAAGCTAAGTGTCGCCTCCGCGAGAACGGCGCCCGCCATTCCCAGGCTCGCCTGCACGATCAGCGGTTGAACGGAGTTCGGCAGGATATGCCGCCAGATGATCCGGGAGTCGCCGGCTCCGAGCGCGCGCGAAGCCGTCACGAAATCCAGTTCGCGAACCTTCAGCACCTGACCGCGAATTAGCCGGGCATAGCTGACCCAGCCGATTACGCATAGCGCCGAAATCAGATTCGTGAGGCTGGCTCCGAGGAACGCAACGATTGCGATTGCAAGAAGTACGCCGGGAAACGCCAGGAATACGTTGAACAGGACACCCGAGATGACCTGATCGATCCAGCCTCCGTAATACCCGGAAACGAGTCCGATCGTTGTGCCGATCGAGGCCGAAATGACGACGACGAGCAGGCCGACCTGAAGCGATACACGCGCTCCATAAAAGGTACGTGCGAGCACGTCACGCCCTAGTTGGTCGGTTCCGAGCAGCTGCGCGCTGGTCGGCCTGGCAAGCCGAATCTCCAGGTCCTGCCTGGTCACGTCCTCCCAGGAATACACCACCGGGCCAAGCAACGCGACGAGCGCGAGCACAGCGACTATCACGAGTCCGGCGATTGAAAGACGTGACACTGACTATTCCACCTTGATTCGCGGATCGAGCCATCGATAAAGCAGATCCGTCGCCGTATTCACGAGCACGTAGGTGATGGAGATGATCAGAATGCAGCTCTGCGTAAGTGAATAGTTGCGCTGGTTGATCGACTCGAGCAGGAGTGATCCTATTCCAGGCCAACTGAAGATGTATTCCGTGACTATGGCGCCCGCCAGCAGGACTCCAAACTGCAAGCCCAGGATCGTGACGACGGGAATCAGAGAGTTCTTCAGCACGTGCCGATAGAGAACTCGCGCTTCGCTGAGTCCCTTCGCGCGGGCGGTCCTCACGTAGTCTTCGCCGAGCTCCTCGATTACGCTCGATCGGACGATGCGCGTCACGACTGCCGCCAGCGCAAATCCGAGGGTGACGGCCGGCAGGATGAGGTGACGCATCGAACCGGGTCCGGACACGGGTAGCACGCGAAGCTTAACCGAGAAGAAGAGGATGAGCAGCGGAGCCAATGCGAAGCTCGGAAGGCTCACGCCGAGAAGCGCGACGACGGACGAGATGGCGTCGACAATGCCGCCTCGGTGTGTAGCCGCCGTCACTCCGAGGGGTACCGCCACGATCACGACGATGGCGAGCGCCGACAATGCCAGGACGATCGTCGATGGGTAGCGCCGCATCACCCGCCGAATGTTTGGCTCGTTCGTAATGTAGTCGCGCCCAAGTTCGCCGGTCAGAATGTCTTCGCGCCAGAACGCCAGGTATTGCTGGTGTAATGGCAGGTCCAGTCGCATGCGCTGCCGCATTTCCAGGTAGGTCTCCTGCGATGCGTTCTCACCGACTATCAAGCGTGCGGGGTCGCCTGGAACGAGGTGCACGAGCAGAAAGACAAACGTGACGACGAGGAAAATGACCGGCAGGAGCAGCAGCAGTCGCCTCGCCACAATCAGATGGAATCGCGGCATCGGGCGACGACTATAGCAGAATGAGGCGCGATGCCTGCCCGGCCAGAACCGGAATCGGGAGCGCCCGGGCGGGTTCATTCATTCGACGAAGCCTCATCGGATCGGTACGGCTTCGGCCCTGTCGACGTGTACGAACCTTATCCGATCGCTACCTCTCCCGGCTCTGATCGTTCAGTGCGAGGAATCGAATCTCCTCGAAGCCTTCGTCGCCGATGCCAGGCAGCGATGCGTCGAGGGAGCGGCGCTGTTCCACGATCACGTCGCGGCCGATGCTCCGGTCCGTTCGCGCCGCATCACGCCGGATGCACTCCTCGAGATCGACATCGAGAACTATGGCCACGGCGGACCGGCCCGCCCTGCGTGCAAGCTCAACGAGCACGGCCCGGGCCCTTTGCGTCACGCTCGTCGCGTCGACGACCGTGGTACGCCCTATGGCAAGCCGCATGGCGACGACCCGGTACAGGAGGTCGAATGCCTGTTCAGAGACCGACTGGTCGCCCTCGTCGTCGGAAATCCATGCGCGGAGACGGTCGCTCGAGACGATCGAAGTCTCTGGAACCAGGCTTTTCGCCAGCGTCGACTTGCCGCTTCCCGAGACTCCGACGAGCACGATCAAGGCGCCCTCCGGCAATTCGGAGGCCTTGAACGGGCCCCGATGGATCGATGCTGCCGTCACGCGGCGCGATACTACGCTTCGGCCGAGACTGCCGGCAACGTGTTGCGGAACATGACGATGCGGGTTTGGAGCGGTCTGGCCGCAAAGTTGCTCCCGCGCAAGATTTCACTTGCATGATCTTGTTGCTGTGGTAAGCTGCGCCCTTTGCGAAGTGTGCCCGCGCCGGCGCATTGTGTCTCCGTGAGTGACTCAGCCGGTGTAGCTCAGTTGGTAGAGCAGCTGATTTGTAATCAGCTGGTCGGGGGTTCGAGTCCCTTCACCGGCTCTTTGATTTTTGTGGGCAGGGGTGGTCGAGTGGTTAATGGCACCGGGCTGTAAACCCGGCAGGCGACAGCCTTACGTAGGTTCGAATCCTACCCCCTGCACCAGCATTTTTGGCTCTTTGAGCGCAAAAGAATGGCAAGGGCGGGTGTAGCTCAGTTGGTAGAGCATCAGCCTTCCAAGCTGAGGGTCGCGAGTTCGAATCTCGTCGCCCGCTCCAACTTTCTTTTCTGGCCGGCTCGAGCGCGGCGGCTGCGCGGCGCCGGTTCTGGCGCTCAGGCGCGGACGCTCGGGCACAACGGCTCCGCCCGCGTAGCTCAGTGGCAGAGCGCATCCTTGGTAAGGATGAGGCCATGGGTTCGATCCCCATCGCGGGCTCTCTCGACAGGCATCCGGCAGATTTCGACGGCAAAGTGAGGTAGGTGGTTCGATGGCGAAGGAGAAGTTCGATCGAAGCAAACCGCACGTCAACATTGGCACGATTGGCCACGTTGACCACGGTAAGACGACGTTGACGGCGGCGATCACG
>JAJTWZ010000061.1 GCA_021463145.1 Blastocatellia bacterium
GCGGTCGGATCGAGGTGGGGGGCGCGTTCCGGGGGTCAGGGCGGATCGCTTCGCTCACCGCCCTGACCCCCGGCTATCTTCTGTGACCGCTTCGCGGTCGCGGACCAACCTGCCTCTGCTCGCTTCGTCCGAGGGGGGGCGCGGCAGGCGCGTGGGGAACTGCTATGAACCAGTGCCGTGCGCTGACGCCTGCACTCCGCCCGTTTCATCCCAGGTGGTAGGCCGCAGGCGTGTGGGGAACTACTGCATCGATCGCTCCGCGGTCGCTCCGATCCCCGACTTCGGCGGGATCGCGTTCGCTCGGCGGGGCCGCGTTGGCTCGGCCGGAGCGCGTTTCTTCGGCCGGAGCGCGCAGCAGTCCAACGCGATTGCCGGGGGTTACGGCGGTGAGCGAAGCGATCGGCCGTTATCGCCGGATCTCCTGGCCAGTGGATCCCGACCTCGGAGCGGTCGCACATCCCCCCCCCCTGCGCGCTCTCCAGCAGCAACTCTCTTCACCCGTATCGCGCGCCACACGCCGAGTCCGGGAGTCAGGGCGGGGCGAGCCCTGAAGCGCGGCCATCCGGATGCCTCCCAGCCCTTCTCGCAACTTTCTGCCCGATGGCCCGGGAAAGTCCTATCTGGGCGAGTCGGAGGCCATCCGCACCAGTTCGGCCAACTGATCCGGTCGCACAACCACAAGCACGCCCTCTCTTACGAGCGGCTCCGCGGCGGCTGGCACTTCCCGCGCCACCAGAACGCACGCGCGGCTCGCCGAAGCCGTCCGGCAGATCGACGCCACGCGCTCCGATGCAGCCTCGAGCGCTCCACCGTCAACGACCAACATCGACGGCCGATGCAGATCGAAGGCCCACACCGTCTCTCGCGTGTCCGCGGCCCAAACCGCGGGCAATCCACCATCCTCGAACGCGTCCAGGATTCGCAACCGCAACACACGATCGTCGACCAGAACAACCGCACCGCCCTCCATCGGCGCACCGTCTCCCTCCGGCGTCCCGGCGTACTGCGGCACGACGAAATGAACCGACGAGCCCTCGCCCGATACGCTGCGCAGGCTGAGCCGCCCGCCGTGACGCGCCACCACCGCCGCCGCAATCGACAGCCCGAGTCCCGCGTGAGGCGCGCCCTTCGTCGTCACGAAGGGCTCGAGCGCGTGACTTCGGATCGCCACCGGGATTCCGCCGCCGTCGTCGCGCACCTGAGCTCCTACCAACCCCCGCCGGTCAATCGTCCGAATGACGATGGATCCCCCATTCGGTTGGGCCTCCACGGCGTTGCGGATCAGCTCGGCGAACACGTCACGAAGTTCCGATGCGCACCCGAGTGCGCGCGCCGACCTGCACGGCTCCAGCCGAACGTCGAACACAACTCCACGCGCCGCCGCATCGGCATTCCACAATGGCCTCGTCGCTTCAATGGCATCCTCCGCAATTCGATTCAGCTCGACGGGCTCCACGACTCGATCCAGCTTCGAACGCCCAGCCCGATCCAGCCGATCCACGAGCGCAACCAGCTCTCGCCGCCTTGCCGATGAATCGCGGCCGCTCTCGTCGAGAGTGCCGAGCAGCATTCGCGACAGATGGAAAACCGAATCGCCCGATCCGCGGTGACGAAGAACCGTAACGCCGGCCCCGCCCGCTGCCGTAGCCACCTCGCGAGCCAGGACCAGCACCAGTTCGTCACGCGCGTCGTCACCCGCCGAACTCAACTGCAGCTCCAGATCCGTGCCGCCGGCTCGCGCCGACACCGACACTCCCGGCACTTCCCCCGTCGCCACGCGAGACAGCTGCGTCTCGAACCGGCTTCTGTCCATTTCGTCGAGCAGTTCCCCGAACGCCGCAAGCGGTACAAGCGCCGCGCCGAACAGTTCCTCGGCTGCGGGATTCGCCCATCTCACCAGACTGCCACGGTCCAGAAGCAGGACCGCGCCACGGCTTCGCGACACCGCACGCGCCACACGCACATCCAGCTCGTCGACACCCTCGAGCCTCTGCGTTTGCCGCAGCAGGGCGACGGCGCCGGCGGGATCGCCCAGCCGGTTCCGGATCGGGTTCACGGTCAACACGAAATCCGCGCCCCAGAGTGAAGTGCGACGGACGACAGGCGCGTCGGTTTCGAGCGCTTCCGCCGTGGCGCAACTACCGCCGTCGGTCTCTGAGCACACGAGGCGGCAGCACGTCGCCTCTCGCAACGTCGAATACTCCACGCCGAACGCCAGCGCCGCCGACCTGTTCGCACGGACTACGCGGCCATCGCGCCTGAAGAGCACAACCGCGTCCACCATCGCATCGAAAGTCGCTTCCCACTCGCGCTTTCCCAGCGCAACCCTGTCGAACAGCGCAGACCGATGCACGGCGACGGCCGCTTCGTGAGCGAGTCCCATCGCAAGAGCGGTCTCACGGCCGGTGTAACCGCGCGATTCGTCACCCTCCACCAGCAGAATTCCGAGCTTCCGGTCTCCCAGCTGTAGCGGAACGGCGAGCGCGCACTTCGAAGCCGGGGAGAGTACGAATCGATCCGGCCTCGCCGGCACTGCGCCGGCAGCTACCGGATGGCCGTTCAGGAACGCTTCTGCCGCCGTAGCCGGCGCCGTAACTGCTACTCGCACGCCGTCGGCTGCGGCAGCCGATCCCCGGGATGCGACGACTCGCAGTTCTTCATTGCGTTCGTCAGCAAGCAAGACAGCGCTGGAGCTTGCGCCGAGCGCATTGCCAGCAAGCATCAGCAGCGCGTCGAGCGCTTCGTCGCGGTCATTTGTCAGCGCCAGCGCCTGGCTGGCATCGAGCAGGCATTCCAGGTCTCCGCGGATCATTTCCTCGTCGGCGTGCAGTCTCGCCTCGCTCAGGGCGACGCCGAGAAGGTCGGCGACGCCGCGCAACAACTCCAGTTCGAAGGTCTGCCACTGGCGCGGCGACTCGACGTTAGCGCACGTCAGGACGGCGTGCATCTGGTCCCGGATGAGAATCGGCGCGACGAGCACCGACCGCGTCGGCGAGCTGCGTTCGTCCGGCCTCGTCTCGACGACGACGATCCCGTGCCGCCGTGCCTGCTCGAGCCTGTCGACGATCGGCAGGGTGCCGACGTCGACCTGCACCCCCTGCCGCTCGGATCTCTGCTCGACGACGAAACCGTCGTCGGTGGGCCGCAGGACTCCGCAGAAATCGGCCTCCAGAAAGTCGCGCACGTCGTCGCAAGTCACGGCGAGGATCTCGGCCGGTTCGTTCAGCCTGTAGATCCGGTTCGCGAGCCGTGACAGCAACTGGCCGCTCTCGAATCGCCTTGTTGCGCGCTCGGTCGTCATCGATTGATCGATGAGCGCCGCAGCGTTAGCCGCGACGAGCTCTATAAGTGGACGGCGCTGCTCGATCGCCTCCGTTTCTTCCACCTCGTAGACGTATGCCGAGAAGACACCGATGGTCTTGCCGCGAACCACGAGCGGAGCAACTATCACGTGGCCGTCCCTGCCCTCCCCCTCGAGCGCGCCGCCGACGATCTCGTCGACGGCGAACGGCGTTCCGGCGCCGAGACGACTACTGACTAGGCTCCTCCCGGAGCCGTTCTCGCGCAGCCAGACTGCGATTTCCGCCGTTACACCGATTCCAGCTCCCAGCAGAACCTCCCGCGACTCGACGGTCACACCCGTGGCCGCAACGAGACAGCAGGATCCGCTGGCCTCGTCGTTCACGAGCAGGAGCGAGAGGTCCAGGCCGATTGCGGGGTGCGCAAGGTCGACCAGCCGTCGCAGCGACTCGGCAAGGCTGAATGCGTCGATGTCGGGCCGCGGCCAGAGCGGGCCTGACGGCGAGGTTCCATCCATAGCGGTTCGCTCGGATTAGTGAGGATTCGGCCGGAGAGTCCGGTCACGCGGGACCGGCGGAAGGGGGCGCGCTTCGTCTCCCGCTTTCGAGCGGGCGCGGAGACCTTCCGGGAACGTTGGTCTCGTCGCTCCCGGATGGCGGTGAATGAAACTACTTGAAGGACGAGATGCCCGTTGCGGCTTCTCCGAGTATGAGCGTATGGATGTCGTGCGTTCCCTCGTAGGTGTACACGGACTCCAGGTTGTTCATGTGCCGCATCACGGGATACTCGCTCGCGATGCCGTTCGCGCCAAGGATCGTGCGGGCCATCCTCGCGATCTTGAGCGCCCAGTCCACGTTGTTGCGCTTCGCCATCGAGATCTGCGCAGGGGTGACCTTGCCGTCGTCCTTCAGCCGTCCGAGCTGCAGCGCGAGCAGCTGCATCTTGGTGATCTCCGTCAACATCTCGGCGAACTTCGCCTGCTGCAACTGGAAGCTCGCGATCGGCCTGCCGAACTGTGTGCGTCCGAGCGCATAGCGAAGCGAAGTGTCGTAACACGCCATCGCGGCTCCGATTCCACCCCACGCGATGCCATACCGGGCCTGGTTCAAGCACATGAGCGGCGACTTGAGGCCGCCCGAACCGGGCAACAGATTCGCGTCGGGAATGTGGCAATCGTCGAAGAAGAGCTCCGATGTCACCGACGCCCTCAGCGAATGCTTCTTATGGATCTCCGGCGCGCTGAAACCCGGCGTCCCCTTTTCGACAAGGAATCCACGGACCCGTCCGTCGTCGTCCTTCGCCCATACGACCGCGACGTCGGCGACTGAGCCACTCGTGATCCAGGCCTTCGCGCCGTTGAGAACGTAACCGTCCGAGGTCTTGCGGGCGCGCGTGACCATACCGCCCGGGTCAGAGCCGTGGTCCGGCTCGGTGAGGCCGAAACAGCCGATCTTCTCGCCGGTGGCGAGCTTCGGAAGCCAGGTCTGGCGGTGCTCCTCGCTGCCGAACGTAAAGATCGGGTACATCACGAGGGCTCCCTGCACGGACACGAAGCTGCGGATGCCGCTGTCGCCACGCTCCAATTCCTGAGTGACGAGGCCGTACGCGACGTTGTTCATTCCTGCGCAGCCATACTCGGTCGGCAGGTTCGCGCCAAAAACGCCCAGTTCTCCCAGAGGCCGAACGAGGTCCATAGGGAATTCGCCGCGCTCGTAAAAGTCGTCGACGATCGGAATGACGTTGTCTTCGACGTACTGACGCACGGAATCGCGCGCCAGCTTCTCCTCTTCGCTCAGTAGCGCTTCGATGCCGTAGAAATCGACTCCGCGAAACTCCGCCATATTGGTGGTGCCCTTCCAGAAGCGTTCGATCCGAAGCGATCGAAGGCCAAAACGGGTTGACGCCCGCCGCCACCGGTCCTCGCGGCGCCGGTCCGCGTGAGCGTCAGAACATTTTCGGTTGGCGAGCACGCCGGACGGCGGGCACGCAATTATCGACGGCCAGATGATACTGATTTTGACAGGTGAGGCAAGGAAGCCTCCATCCGCTGCTGGCTGGCCTTGCGCGCCAGGGGCGCCGAAGTCAGGCCGTACGCAGCGTGGACGCCGATTTCGCGCGTGTGCTAGGTTGCAGATGCGCCGTTTGCCACAGCCATGACCTTGTTCAAGTCCTTGATCCTCGCCTGCTATGCGGTGGCGACAATCGGATCGATCGTCACGATCGTAACGAAGCGAAGAGGGCTCTTCTCGGCGTCGGTGGCAGCGATGCTGACCGGATTCGTCCTGCACTCGGCCAGCATTGCGATCAGCATCGTCCAGGACGGACATCTGCCGCTCTACGGCGCACAGGAAGTCTGCTCGTTCCTCGGATGGTCGCTGGTCGTCTATTTCCTGATCGTTCAGTTCCGCTTTCCGACCCAGGCACTTGCGGCGCTCGTGTTCCCGACGGCCACGATGCTGACGCTGATCGCGGCCATAGCCCCCCCGATCGAGGTCCTGCCGTCGTCGCTTGCCGACGATCCGGTCCTTTTCTCGTTCCACGCCGGGCTCATGCTGCTCGCCTACGGCGCTTTCTTCACGATGTTCATGGCGGCGGTGCTCTACATCACGCAGGAGCGCGAAATAAAGGGAAAGCGTTTCGGGGCTTTCTTCCATCGCCTGCCGTCGCTGGAAACCTGCGATTCGATCGGTTTCCGTTCGTTGGCAACAGGTTTCATCCTGCTGACGGCGGGAATAGCGTTCGGAATGCTATGGCAGTACCGGCGGGCCGGCTATCTCTGGACGAATGCACCCATCGAGGTAGTGGCGGTCTGCACGTGGCTCGTCTACTTTTTTCTGGTACATCACCGGCTCACATCGGGTTGGCGTGGCCGTCGCGCCGCGGTGGGTGCGATCGTCGGCTTCTGTCTCGTCGTCGTGAGCCTTACGGTGCTCCGGTTCTCGACGGGATTCCACTCGGTATCACCGTGGTAACGATGGACGCGAAGGGCATCCTCTTGCTCGGCGTCAACCACCAAACGGCGCCGGTTCACGTTCGCGAACGGCTCGCATTCGACGATTCGGGCGTACGGACGGCCCTCGCGCACCTCGTGGACCGTGAAACGATCGAAGAAGCCATCATCGTGTCCACTTGCAACCGCGTGGAGGTGCTCGCATCGGGCAGCGAGAGCGGCGCGTGCCTGGAGCGGGTAAAGACGATTCTCGGGTGGGGACGCGGGTCGTCAGGCGTCGAGCTCGAGGACCATCTCTACGTTCATCACGATCAGGCCGCGGTGCGACACCTCTTCCGCGTCGCGTCGAGCCTCGATTCCATGGTTCTCGGCGAGCCGCAGATCCTGGGTCAGGTGCGCGAAGCCTATCGGCTCGGCGTCGACGCCGGTACGGTCGGCCGCAACCTCACGCCGCTGATGCAGTCGGCGTTCGCGGCAGCGAAGCGCGTGAGGACCGAGACGGCGATCGGCGTCAATGCGGTTTCCGTAAGTTACGTCGCCGTCGAACTGGGCCGGAAGATCTTCGGTGCATTGAAGGACAAGGTCGTGCTGCTCGTCGGAGCGGGCGAGATGGCGGAGCTTGCCGTCCAGCATCTGGTTGAGTCGGGCGTATCGAGCGTTCTGATCGCGAACCGCACGAGAGACCGGGCAGAGGCTTTTGCCGAGCGGCATGGCGCCAGGGTGGTGGATTTCGACTCGCTCGCCGCCAGCCTGGACGAGCCCGACATCGTAATCTGCTCGACTGCCGCCACGGATTTCGTACTGACAGCCGACGACGTGCGCGCGGCGCAGGATCGGCGACGCAGCAGACCGCTATGCGTCATCGACATCAGCGTACCCCGGCAGGTTGACCCCGCATCCGCCGACCTCTCGAACGTCTTCGTTTTCGACATCGACGACCTGCAGCGTGTCGTGGGCTCGAACATGAAGGAGCGCGAGCGCGAAGCGTCGCTCGCGGAGGTGATCGTCGAGGACGAGGTCGACAAATACGTCGGCCGGGTGCGGACGTCCGAGATCGGCCCTACGGTCGCGGAACTGAAGGACCGGCTCAACGACGTTGCCGCAGGCGAGTACAAGCGGCTGCGCCGGCGGCTCGGCGACCTCACACCCGAACAGGAGGCGACGATCCAGTCGGTTCTGCTGCCGTCCATAGTCAACAAGATCTCGCATCCGATGATCGCCCACATGCGCGACGAGGCGAAGTCTCAAGGTCATGCCGGCGGCAGCGTCTCGATCTGGCGGCGGATTTTCGGACTCGGAGGCGCCGAGGACGAGTGATGCGTGACGAACTGGTGATCGGATCGCGCGGCAGCGCCCTCGCGATGTGGCAGTCCGAGGCCGTGGCGCGCGCGCTGGAGTCAGCCCATTCCGGACTGAAATGCCGGATCGAAGTCATCAAGACGACCGGCGACATCATGGTCGAGGCGTCGCTCGTAGCAATCGCCGGCAAGGGCGTCTTCACGAAGGAGATCGAAGACGCAATGCTCGAGGGCCGCGTCGACGTTGCCGTCCATAGCCTCAAGGACTTGCCCACGGTGCTGCCGGACGGTCTGACACTCGGAGCAATCACGAAGCGCGAAGATCCGAGAGACGCATTCTGCGCTCGTCCGGGGATCGCTTCGCTGGCCGAGTTGCCCGATCGAGCCCGGATCGGAACGAGCAGTCCACGACGGCGTGTGCAGCTGCGCGCCTGGCGTCCGGACATCGAATGCGTCGATCTGCGTGGAAATGTCGACACGCGCCTGCGCAAGATCGAATCGGAGGGCCTCGACGGAATCGTCCTCGCGTGTGCGGGCTTACGCAGGCTTGGATACGCGGATCGAATCACGGAAGCCCTCGGCGTGAGCGTCATGGTTCCCGCGGTGGGTCAGGGCGCCCTGGGCATCGAGGCGCGGGTGGGGGACGCTGAGGTTCTTTCTCTCGTTGCGGCGCTCGAGGATCCGGAAACGGCGGCGGCGTGCACGGCCGAAAGGGCGTTCCTGCACGCCGTTGGCGGGGGATGCGCGGCGCCGATCGCGGCGCACGCCTGGCCGGATGGCGACGGGCAACTGTCGATGGTCGGGACGATTGCGATCGATTCGTCACGCCCACCGGTGAGGGGGATGCTCAAGGGACCCGTGGCCGCGGGAGAGAGGCTTGGTCAGTCGTTGGCGGCCGTTTGTGGACGCTCCTGATGACATCCGGAACCGGATGCCTGCACGGCGCATCCGCATCCTGATTTCCCGGTCTCGCACGATTTCGCAGCCGATTCGCGCTTCATGAGGCGAAATGCCACGTAACAACTGGCAACGAGGGCAACGAACAGCAGGCTTTGTTCGATCAGAGACATTGGCGCAAGTATAGCGCACGCCATGCGTTGATCTGGGACGGGGAGGGCGTTTAATGTCTGGAGTGATGACTTCACGCATCGGTCGGTTTGAAATCCTCGATTCGCTCGGCGACGGCGTCGCCGGCAACCATTACCGTGCTTTCGATCCAGCGACGAATCGTAACGTGGCGGTCGAGACCTTCCGTCTGGGAACTCTTCCCAGCGACGCAGCCCGCGATGCGTTCGTCCAGGGTCTGAAGCGATCTGCCCACCTGCTTCATTCGCGGATCGCGTCCGTGTTCGACGTCGGCATCGACAACGACCTCGCGTACGTGGCTGGCGAAGACCTGGACGGCAAGACGCTCGACAGGTCCATGCTCGAGTACGGTCCGTTCGAACTTCGCGAGATCGCCGCGATAGTGCGGCAGGTCGGAGCGGCGCTCGACCACGCGCACGAGCAGGGTGTCGTCCACGGCGGACTGGAACCGGCCCGCATTCTGGTGCTCGAAAACGGCGACGTGAAGGTGACCGGGTTCGGGACGGACTTCCCGGCGGTCAGGACGGCGCAGGGCGCACACACATTCGCCGGCGAGCCGAAGTACTTTTCGCCGGAGCGGGTCCGCGGCGAGGCGCTGACGCACCGGGCCGACATATTCTCGCTTGGAGCGATCGTCTACGAGCTGTTGACCGGACACGCTCCGTTCGACTCCGACTCTCTGATCACGTCGCTATATCGCGCGGTGAACGAGCCGCACGAACTGGCGACGACACTGCGGCCGGAGCTGCCAGGGGGCATCGATGAGGTGCTCGGATATGCGCTCGCGAAGCAGCCCAAAGATCGATACCTCACGTGCGCGACATTCGTCGACTCGCTCGAGGCCCTGATTCCGGCGGAGTTACCGGCGCCAAACGTGGAGACAGAATCGTTGATGGCAGATACGGCGACACAGTTCTGTGACCAATGCGGCTCAGAGCTGCAGGCGAAGATGAAGTTCTGCTGGTCCTGCGGTTCGACCGTGGCATTGCCCGAGGCGGCGCCGATGGAGGAAGTCAAACCTGCGGCACCTTCACCGGTCGCGCCCGCGCCGATTCCGGTTCCGGTGCCCATAGAGAGTCCGGCGCCAGTAGCGATCGATCGTTCGGCGGAGACGGCTCCGGTCGTGCTACCGGAAACCGCCGATGGCGGGCGGGTCACGGCGCCGGCGAAGGCGCCTGCCGTCCCGGCTGCTCCAGTCGTCGCCCGATCTGCCTCGACGTCGAAGGGCAGTGCGGTTCGCCCGCGAGCCACGACGGCGATGGATGCGATCGCCGGCGGCCTCGATGAACCCACCGAGCCGTTTCCGATCCCACTCAGAACAGAAGTCGCGCCGGCCCGTACCGCAGTTTCGGAAACAGCGGCGAAACTGCCGCCGCCGTTGTCCGGCTATGCAATGTCGACGGGGACGAAGGATCTGCCCGCGCCTGGTGTGGCAATCGATGCGGCTCCCGCGAAGCCGAGCGCGATCAGGGCAATGGCGCCGATACTCATTTACCTCTTGATTCTGCTTGTATTCGCCGTGCTGGGATTTCTGTCGGCGCCCAGATTCCTGGTGCCGCGTGCGTCGACACCGCCCGCTGAGCAGTCCGCACCTGCCGAGCCGGCGCCAGTCGCACCGGAATCGGCTCCGGGCGCGCCGGAGGCTGTGCCGCCCGCACCGTAACACGCGCCAGCCGGACCATCGCTCACCATTGCCCGGGTCGGATGTTGGTCTTGATGATCGGTGGCGCCGATACCGCGGTCCGGTACTCTTCCGGAGGCCGGTGCGACCGCTCCGCGGTCGGAACCTCGTTGGTGGACGGACCGGGGGTCACGGTGGATCGCTTCGCTCACCACCGTGACCCCCGGCTATCGTCTGTGACCGCTTCGCGGTCAAGGGTTGCCACGCAGTCCTCGGTTGGCGACCCGCCAACCTCCGCCAGGATACTCGTTGCATCTTCCCGGACATCGCGGTGCTTCGTGGACCCGGACATCGCGGCGCTTCGTTGATCCGGACGTCGCGGCGCTCCGTGGATCCGGACAACGAGGCGCTCCGTGGATCCGGTCATCGCGGAGCACCGTGGACCCGGACGTCGCGGCCCTTCGTTGATCCGGACAACGCGGCGCTCCGTGGATCCGGTCATCGCGGCGCTCGGTGGATCCGGACGTCGCGGCGCTCGGTGGATCCGGACAACGCGGCGCTCCGTTGATCCGGTCATCGCGGAGCACCGTGGACCCGGACGTCGCGGCCCTTCGTTGATCCGGACAACGCGGCGCTCCGTGGATCCGGACATCGCGGCGCTCCGTGGACGCTGACATCGCGGCGCTTCGTGGACCCGGACGTCGCGGCGCGCTGTTGATCCGAGTGGCGCGGCGCTCCTGTCGCTCCGAGCGGCTGCGCTTGCCGCTGACGGGAAATCCGCGGCACTCCCAGGACCTGCAATGTGTCGAGCGCTCAGGACGGACGGCCGCTTTCGGGTTACCCGGCCGCCTTCGCGGCGTTCTTCCCGCGCTTCTGCCGGTAGATCATGCGCGTCGCGCCGACCTGTATACGGTCTCCGTTCCTCAGCTTCCACGTCGACGCCTTCTCGCCGTTCACAAGTGGCGGGTTGTCGGCCGACGCGGCTTCCGCCGTCAACGTGGGATGTTCGTCTGAGTACCCCAGCTTCGCGTGGCGAGGGAGAACCTCCGGATCGCCGGGAATGTAGATATTCGCGCTCCACTCGTCGCTGCCGATGATGCCGGGCTTGCGGCTCCCCAATCTCGGGTCCACGAACTTGGTCACCTCGTAAACCCGGCCGGCCGCCGGGCCGTCGAGCACTTCTATCCACGCTCGCCTGACCAGAATCGTCACGAACGCAATCGACGCCCCGATCGCGCCACCCAGCAGCGTAAGGCTCAGCGCGAGCACCGCCTGCTCCGCCGTCGAGTTGTTGCCGGCACCGGCGAGTCGAGCAAGTTCGAACACGATCCCGCCGACGATTCCTCCCACAATGCCGCCAAGTGCTCCCTTTAGAGCCTGCGCGCCGCGAGTCAGGCTCTCGCCCAGCCCGATGGCGCCGCCGAAGACGATCCACGCAAAGGTTCCCGCCAGAAGCAATCGGGCCGCGCCTGCGCTCGAACCGAGCATTGCGCCGTAGAGAACCTGCGCTGCGGGAAGCGCAATCGCGCCCGCAATCACGCCGAAAAACAGTCCTCCGACCGTGTGCCTCAGGAACCTTACAAGGGAGCGGCTCGCGACTCCCTCGTACGTACCGATCGCAAGTCCCAGGCAACCGCCGAATATTGCGCCGAAAGCGATCCTCAGCGCCGCGCTTGACCGATCACCCGTTCCGGCGAGCGCAAGGGCAGCCAGAAACCATCCGAACAGGCCGCCGAACGCCCCGCATAGAAAATAGAAGTAGACCCGCCACCATCTGTTCAAGATTGTGTCTCCTCGAGCCCACTGTCGCGCAGCAGTTCGACCGGAAGCCTGGTCTCGTGCTCGCACGCCCGGTTCCAACAGGTATCGCGATTGAGGTGCCA
Source organism: Blastocatellia bacterium (assembly GCA_021463145.1). Classification (GTDB taxonomy): domain Bacteria; phylum Acidobacteriota; class Blastocatellia; order UBA7656; family JADIYM01; genus JADIYM01. The sequence continues at coordinate 12,139 of JAJTWZ010000061.1, forward strand.
GCAACCGAGGTGATGCTGCGCACCGCACTTCTCGCATACCACGATCACATCGCCCGGCTTGATGAGAAATCCACCACCGAGGCCGTCGCGCTCGTTCGGGCACTCAGTCCCGACATACTTCGAACGTGGCGATACGGTGACGACCGACTTGCGCGCACTTGCCTCGCCGGACCGTGCCAGCAACCTGCGACCGACGGCCGGCACGGCGCCCATGACCGCAAGCACCACGAAGATCCCCAGAAACACCGCCACGAGTCGCGGCCGGGTGGCCTCCGGCGCCGGCGTCGAGATCAGTACCCCCGCGAGCGCGCGGCGCGACGTTACCGTGGGGACGTCTCCCTCGGCGGCTCCCTTCCAGGTGTATGTCACGACAGCGGGGAGACGCTCGTTGGCGATCGTGAACTCCAGGTTGATCAAGTGCTCCTTCTCATCCCGAACCGCGGTCTCGCCGAGAAGCAGGTTGAGGGAGTAGTCGTAACGCACGCTCTGGCCGATGCTGGAGAAGACGTCCGACAGAGCCGCGAGGAACAACCGCCGGTAGGCGTCCAGGTCGCCGCCCGATCTGCGCTTCAACTCTGGCAGATCGATGTAGTTGCAGGTTCCGCCGTCGGTTCCTTTCGATATTCGGTCGAGCGCCTCGTAGTCGACGAAAGACAGCCCCGTACCCGCGCGGTCGCCAAGAGCGATCGTGAAAACGCGGACTCCGAGCCGTCGAGAAACATCGGCCACCGCTTTCTCGCGCGCCGTCTTGTACTCGGCCCACTTCAACGGCTCTTTCTGGAGGGCGCGAGACTCGGCCGTGTCCTCCCACCCATCCGACATCAGCACTACATTCTGGACGCCGCCTCGTTTCGCCTCCTGCACGGCCTGCTCGACGGAATCGTAGAGCCGCGTATTCTGGCCTGACCCCGGCTCCGGCACGAAGGTCGAGATCGAATCGATCAGCACGTTCCTGTCCGAGGTAACGGGGACCAGTACTCTCAGCCCATCGGAGAAGACGGCAAACCCGGCGCGGTCCTTCGGTCCCATCTTCTCGACGAACGTGAGAAGCGCGCCCCGCGCCGCACCGAGTTTGCTTATGCCCGTTCCCCTGTTCATCATGCTCAGACTTCCGTCGAGCACCAGGAAAACGCTGGCCGGACCTCCGCGCTTCAGAACCAGCTGGGTCGAAACCGGCGTCCCGTCGTGCGTCACAGATATGTCGCTTTCCCGAAGCGTGTTGATCGGCTCGTCCGCTCGATTCAGGACCGAGAAGTCCAGCCTCAGCGAAGGCCACGCCGACGTGTCGACGCCAGCCAGTTTCAACGAGTAGGTACCCGCCCGAACCTCGCCGTCGGCGCCTTCCACGGCAACCTGATCGTCAGCGCTCCCGGGGGTGGCATCCTGCAGGCCAGTCCCGCCCGCAGGTCCCGCAAGGATCATAAGCGCCAGGAGCGCGCAGGCAACGAGTCTCCACTTCATTTTCCTGGTCACTGCCTCACGCTCCCGCATCCGTAGCCTTACTGCCTGGCTTCGACGATGGCGCTGGTTTCCTGCGTCTCGGACTGACGGCAGGCTTGGGGGGCTTCCGAGGTTCCGCCGCGGGCGCGACTGCCTCCGGGGCCGCCGGAGTTTCGGAGAGTGGCTCGATCGCCGCTGGAACGGGTTCGGCGGTCTGCGGCGCGGCTTCGGTTGCTGCGACGCCGGCGAGAACGAACCAGAGTCCGATACTCATCAGCACGCCGAGCAGCATTCCGGCAAGAACCAGGAATGTAGGGGAGAACCGGAAGCGCGAGTCCTCGAAATCGGATGACGCGTCGAGCGCTAGCGGGCGGGATCCTCTGACAAGGGCGCCGGACCCGAACGGCCGGCGTCTGATCTCTTCCGCTTCGGGCCGATGACCTCCCGCCAGAACGTAGTTCGTCCACTCCACGACCGAATCGCCGGCGCCTCGCGCGATCAGTTCATAGAACTGGAAAGGCGCCCGTGGATTGAGCTTGCCGTCCTGCCACCGGAAGAACCCGCCGCGGTTCTTTTCCGGCTCGACGACGAGCGCCGTAGTCCATGAGTCGGCGAATCGCTCCTCGTGAATGGCAACGTCGTAAGCAGAAAGGAACACGTCCATTCGGGGGTGCGAGTGATACCAGCCGACGACCAGCTTGCCGAGAAACTTGCCAGTCATCTCCTCCGCGAGGTACGCCCAGGAATCGAGCGTGAACGCGAGGTGGACATCCGACGACTGCGTGAACTGGGCTCGCGACGACTGGTCGATGACCAGGTACTTCCGGCCGGAATTCGGGCACTTGTAGAGATTTCCCAGAAGGAATCCACCGAGTTCCCGGTCAAGAGTCCGCGAAAGGTGCCGCGCAACCTCGGCTATCACTTCCTGGGTGACCACGAGCGCGATGTCGTTTTCAGGCGCCGCCTCGCCGTGCTCGCGCTCAGGCGTCCACCTTAGCAGCCTCGCCTCGGGAAAGGGCGCCTCGATCACGACGCTCTTGTCGGGGCCGGCGATGACGCTCTCTGCAGCCGCAGGGGTGACTTCGACCCCCAGCGTGGCGGCCGCGAGCAATCCTGTGTTACGGCCAAGCTTGATGCGCCCTGTTCGAACTGGTTCGGAGTCCGGCATCGTTTGCCTCCCTCTAGGAGACGACTGGCGTCGCCGCAGCAGCCGCGCCACAGCGCGGACAGAATCGCGCATTGAGCGGACGAGTCGAGCCGCAATTTCCGCACGGGGCGGAATTCTGGCCAGCCGCCTCGCCGCAGTGTGGGCAGAACCTGGGGTTCGGCGGTAGAGGATTCGAACAACTCGTGCAGGTGCGCGGAGGCTTGCCCAGCCTGAGACCCAGGTACTCGAGAGCGCCAGTCAGGCGTTGAGCAACGGATCCACTCCTTGGCCGGCCCTCGCCCTCAGCGACCGCGAAACCGGCTGCCGGCTGCGGATAGGCCACGGCAGCGACTGGGGCTACCGCCGTCCCCTCGTCCGGCGGAAGCGGGTGAGGCGACGTTTCGACGCCCGAGACGCCGGTCTGCATTGCACCGGCGAAGTTCGGCGGAAGGGGCGCCGTTCCAAGCTTGATGCGTCGGCGTGAGGGTCCTGCCGCCCCGGCATCCTCCGGCTGGGGCGAGGCCTCCTGCCCGGCGGCCGCCGGCCCGCCGTGGAGCCTTAGCCGCTGGGGTCTCAACAATGGACGATCGTCGACCGGTTTCGTTTTCGAGACCAGGCCTCTGGGCTCGGCATACTCGACGACCCATTTCGCCGCAGCGCGATCGAGTGGATATGGCGGAACCCACGCGGCGTGATAGCGAACGTACTGGACCATCTCGCCGACTGCCCGAACGAGGTCTGAGAGCGGCTTGCCCGCGAAGTAGTTCTGCGCCGTGTTCGTGCAGACGTGGTTCGGGAGCTCGTGGTCGATGTTCGGATGCCATATCGGAGTCAGCCACTTGAGGTGCGGCTCGCGGAGGGGGTAATCGCTCGGCAGGTACATCCGGACCTGGTGGAAATCGCCGTAAACGGGCGCACCGTCCGGCGTCGTGCCGGTGATGCCCCTGCACCGGTACGTGACGATGTACTTTTCCGGAGGCCAGCCAGGCTGCACATCCTGCGCTATGACCTCGATGAAATCGCTTCGAGCCGCGAGGTTCACGAGGTTCGTGAACTCGATGGCGAGCCGAACCTGCCGCGGATTGTGTACTCCGCGTCTGGCTTTGAGCCCGCCCGATGGCGCGTCGACACTCACGGACGGCCCCCGGATCGTGAGGCGAATCGGCAGCCCGCAATCTCTTCCCTGTGCACGGTCAACCGGTCGAGTCGCGGCACGCCGGCCTGCCGGAGCGTCTCGCGATTGGCGAGGTACCGGCCAAGTGCCTTGCTTTCGATTCGATAGACGATCAACTCGTTGAGCCGGTCGCGCGCCGGCAAGCTGAACGTTGCCGCGATCTGCTGGAGGAGGTCGCCGACGGGGCGATCCGTGTGAAGCGTAGTCTTCTCGCTCTTGTTCAGGTCGAGCACCGACAGCACCACCTCGATCGACTCGGCGACGAGCGCACCGGTCAGCGGATTCACGGGCAGAGGCGAGCTGGGCCTCGCGCCGGGAGGCTTGACCTGGGTGACCGCGTTCGAGGTCGACACCAGCCGCAAGCAGTCGCCGTTCGAGACGCCGCCATCGCGCAGGTTCACACCACGCTGAAGCACAACTTCCTGGCCACCGATCTCGATCGAATAATTGACCGGTTCCCCGTTCGGCAGAACACGAGGAAGGCCGAGCTCGTCCACCAGTTCCGAGATCACCTCTTCGGTGAGCATGTCGTCCGGAAGGAGCGTGGCCTCCAGTACCATTCCTGAAGGCGTCACTAGATCCACACTAAGTTCTGGCATTTGCCGCCTCCTGATCCTCCATCGTCTCCGTGCCTCCATTCCAGCCAAGGTCCCCGCTGCCGTCTCCACTGAGCTCGAACGAGACCTCCATGCCGCCGTCTCCCCGTGCCGTCAGTATGTCGAATCGCGGCACGCCAATAGCGGCAAGCGGGAGGCCCAGAAAATCCTCTTCGTAGTCTTCGGCCGTTCCACCAATCGTGTGGGTCGTTACCACGTAGCCCTGCCTTCCGCATTTCTCGCACTCCAGGTCCTCCCGGTACACCTTGCGGAACGGCCGAAGGAGCCTTTGAACGGACTGGCAGCCGGGACACCGTAGATCCACCGCGAGTTCGAAGTTGAGATCGACGACGGCGCCCTCGCCAAGCTCGCTTCTTGCGGCCGCGAGCAGTTCGCCACACGTGGTGACGGTTGCGCTCGCTTTCGGCAGTTCGAGGATTGACTCGGGCGACAGCGTGTCGTGAGCGGGACAGTCCTCACGTACGGGAAGATCCACGAATGCGGCGGCACAGGAAGTCCCGTTGAACACGAACTCGCGTCCGGAGATCATCCGGCCGGTCCATACCTCGGGCGAAAGCAGCTTGAGTGCTTCCTGAACCTGCACTCCGGCCACGATCGACGCGATCGTCGGCGTGGTGGGGACCTTGCCCTCGCTGGCATACCTGCTGGCGATCGCACCGCAAGGAACCGAGATGCGCCGGTAGTCGCTCTCGGTCATCGCGCACTCGTAGCAGGCTCCGTTACCGGGCCGGTAGGCGCGCACCTGTCCATTGAGCTGGCCAATCCCCGCATCGACCCAGGGACGATCCAGCTTCCAGCAGACCCTGTTCACGTGAAGGCGCGCCTCGCGGTTGTCCAGGCAGCCGATGATGACGTCCATCGTGCGGAACACGCCCAGACCAAGGTCGAGCGTGACATCCCCCGCCTGCCAACGGGCCGAGACGGACGGATTCAATTCGATCATCCTCCGGGCCGCCACGGCCGCCTTCAGCGCGCCGGCGTCCGACGACCGGAAAAGCACGGATCGCGACAGATTCGACATTTCTATCGTGTCGCGGTCGTAGACGAAAACGTTGCCGATTCCGAGAAGAGCGAGGTTCTTGAGCACTTCGTTGCCGATGGCGCCGGCGCCGACGACCAGAATCCGCGCGGCCCTGACGCGGTCGATGTCGAACCAGTCGATGAGCTTGAGCGCCGCATCGCGGTCCGTTTGGAAGTCCAGCAATCCGGTGCTCATTGCCCCTCCAGCCCGAATACGGGTCGCGTCAGGTCCACGTGACCAGCCAGGCCCTTCTGCCGGACCTCGTCGCCGAATGCTGAACGAGCACCGGTCCACGTCGTGCACCGCCTGTCGCCGTCGTAGGTGAAGATCTGCGTGACGTCGTAGCGGAAATCCGTGGTCAGGCGGCCGACTTCGCTCACCTCGAGAAGCACGCGACGGCCATCGCCAAGCCTCGTCAGCTGCACGACGACGTCGATGGCCGAGGCAACTTGAGCCCTGAGCGCAGTCAGGGGAATTTCGATTCCGGACATGAGCGCCATCGTCTCGAGCCTGTGAAGCGCGTCCGATGCCGTGTTCGCGTGCAGCGTGGACATCGAACCGCCGTGGCCGGACGTCATCGCCTGGATCAGGTCGAGCGCCTCGCCGCCGCGACATTCGCCGATCACGATCCTGTCCGGGCGCATTCGGAGCGCCGAATGGAACAGGTCGCGGATCGTAACGGCGCCACGGCCGTGGCGGTCGGGCATCCGGGTCTCGAACGGCAGTACGTGAGGCTGCTGCAGCTGAAGTTCCGACGAGTCCTCGATGACGATGATTCTCTCGGTTGAATCGATCTTTCCCGAGATCGCGTTCAGCAGCGACGTCTTGCCGGTTCCGGTGCCTCCCGAAACGACCAGGTTCTTCTCGATTGCAACGACGAGCTCGATGTACTCGCGGACCTGGTCGGTGAACGCGCCACGCTCGACGAGGCCTTCCAGGCTGAAGCTCTTCTTCGAGAACCTCCTGATCGCGATGCAGAGCCCCTTTTGCGAGCATCGCGGAAGAACCACGTGAACGCGGGAGCCATCGGGCAGCCGGGAATCGAATCTCGACGTGTCGGGCGTAATCCGCTTGTTCGTGAACTGCGCGATGTTCCGGGCCGCCGATTCGAGCGCGCCCTCGTCGGCGAACGCGGCATCCGTACGTGTTACCTGGCCGGCCCGCTCCACGTAAATCTCGAACGGGCCGTTGATCATTATCTCGGAGACCGACGGGTCGTCGAGGTAGGCACGTACCGGTTCGAGAAACCTGGCAATGGTGGCCTGGAAAATTTCGCTCCGCTCCATCACCCATTTCCTTTGCTGACGCTTCGTTACCGACACTAGACGTAGCGCGGAGGGGGGACAACTATCTATTCAGATAGGGTTCGCGCGGCGAAGCTCTGAAACTGATGGGGTTTTTCGCGAATATGACGCCATCGCCGGCCCGAGACGCGCGGACGGGCGCCGTCAATCCGTCGGGCGAACCAGGACGGACGCCACGCCGTCGCGATAGGCCTCGCGCCAGCCTCCCGATTCGAGCAGAAGTGTGCGAAGCCTGCTGTCCCTGACGATCAGCACGCACTCGACCGAATATTCGTCGAGCGGGACCCGCCAGTCCTCGCGTCCGAAATGCGCCTTCACGAATTTTCTGATGAACTCGTCTCCGTAGACGTCCGCCCGGCCATCGATGAAGGTCGGGACGCCGCGCCAGACCAGGTATCCACCCCATCCGTAGTTGTTGTACACGTGACGGTTCGTCAGTCCTTCGCGTTCCATGAAGTCGACGGCGGCCACCGGAAACTTGGTGGCAATCGAGCGGTCGAACGCCTGAAATGCGAAATCGGCGTGCACGACCGCAAGCACGCCCAGCCCGGCGGCCAGGGTCCAGTAGAGCACCCGGCGGAACGGTGATGGAACCGGCTCCGGCACGGCTCCGGTCAGTTCGGCGTGAAGTTGCGTCGCCGAGAGCCCCCTGACGATGGCGCGGCACACCACCGGGGCGCTGGCGACCGCGAACAGCGAAACGTGGCGCGCCGAATATAATCCGGCCGCGCCGAACCCGATGAACAACAGGGCGTCGGTGACCTGCGCACGGCTCCTGTCGAACGCCCACGCCGCCGCGCCAAGGGCCAGCATGGCGGCGAACGGCCAGCCCGTCACGTCGTGAAAGCTGGGTGATGCCCATTCGATAACCCAGCCATTTGCCACGTATCTCGCTCCGAGCGTTTCGAAAGAATAGGTGAAGAGCCCCACTCCGTGTGGATTCACGAGCGCCGCGACCAGGCAGGCCGCCGCGGTCAGCGCGAGCGCCCGGATGCCGCGCCAGTCGAGACGGCTCTCACCCTGCGGTCCGAGCCGCAACTGGATGCCTTCCCCGACGACGTGCAGGAGCAACAGTCCTACGCCGAGCATGAATCCGCTGTGGCAGTTCGCCCAGATGGCCGTGAGCACCGGCAGCAGCATGAGTTGCCGCGCCAGCGTCCTTGGGCTGGAGCCCGGCTGGGCGCTGTAGTTGTCCTTGAATCGCTCTATCCGCAACGCGAATACGGAAAGGAAAAGTAGGTTGAACATCTGCGCGCGGATTCCGAAAGCGCCAAACGCAACAAGCGCCGCAAGGCTCACTACGAAGCACGCGACGTAGGGCCGCCCGTCGCACGAAAGATATGTCACGAAGAAAGCAGAGACGATAACAACTGCGAACAGCAGCCCAAGCCCCCGGAATCCCGCCACGCCGTAGACGGTCCACATCAGGACGTCGACGAGCCACTCGTGCGCAAGCCAGGGAGCTCCGGGCACCGTGTGCGAGAACACGTCCACACGTGGCAGACCAACGGTGAGGATTCTCTCGCCGGTCTTCAGGTGCCACCACATGTCGGGATCCGGCGTCGTCGGAACGGCCAGAATGAACAACAGGCAACCCAGGATGAAGGGGAACAGCCTGCGTATGGTCACGGGCGTCCTCACTGTTTCTCAGGCCGGCCCCGGCCCGAAAATAAGAGATGTCCTCGGCGCATTTCTGCAACGAACTCAAAGAGGGCAGCAGGCTCACTCGGATTGACACGGCGAGAACCGGCTTTCGAGAAAGGCGGCCACGCACTACAATTCGCTCGATCTACTGACGCCTTCCGTTCGCAGTTTACAGAATTTCGATCGAGAAAGAGGTGAACGTCCCCCATGAGACAAGATCGTTTGTTCGACGTGTTTCCGAGGATCGTCGTGTCGCGAGCTGCCTGCAGGCGGTTTGCCGCTCGCGTGATGCTCGTGATGCTACTTATGGCTTCGGCCGGAGTCGAGCTTGCAATTGCCGGTCCGTCTTCGACCCGGCTTCAGCCCAGACCCGCCGCTGCGGCGCCGGTTGCGCCTGCGGCTGCGCCGAAGAAGCCGGTCACGGCAGTTTCTACATCCACCCAGCACAAGTCGGTTGGCACTCCTCGCGCCGAGGATCCGCTTTCGACAGCGCAGCACGGCGCAATCCGCCATCTTCTCGAGAAGCGAGACTCCGGAAAAGCGTTCGCGCGAGAAGAGATCAGGCTGCTACGCCGTTACGAGAAGGGCCGAAGGCTCTCGCGACTCGAGGCCGACGCTCTGATTTCGCGAGTGCTCTACTACGCATACGTCGAAGCCGGGCCAATGGAAACGTCGGCTGACGTCAATTCGCTCAAGCAGTTGTTGGATCGCTACAGGGCGCGAGTTTCTCGAAAAGGACGGACGATCGAAGACGAAGCCGGCAAGTCAGGGGCATCCCCGGAGGCTTCGGGCGGCCCCGACGGTTTCGGCTACACGTTCATCGACTCGACATCGCCCGGTGGCCCGGCGTTCAGCTATGTCGATATCGCCTCGAGTCCGAATTACATTGGAACTGGAGACGATTCGATATTCACGATTTCGCTGGGTGGTCCGGGATTCTGCTTCTACCTGGCGGATGGAAGCGCTCCGTATACCCAGTTGCGAGTTTCGACGAATGGATACATCTCGACGGATCTGACCGATCCGGGCTTTGACTTTGGGAACGATTGTCCGATCCCGGCCACCCCATCTACTGGGGGCGGCGGTCGAATTTACGTCGATCACGACGATCTCATTACGAATGTCTTTCACGTGTACGATGCCGGCCTCGAGGCGAACATCGTCCAGTGGCAGGGGGTTCACTTCGGTTCGGGAGAGCCCACCCGGGGAGGATTCGACGTCGACGTGCAGGTTCTGCTCTTCGACAATGGCAACATCCTGGTGCAATGCCAGTCGGAAGTTGAAGCGGGCAGTGGATCCACGCACGGCATTCAGGATGCCAGCCCGCCTACGACTGGCCTGCTTCACAGCTGCAACACACCGGGTTCGTTCCCCTCCGGACTGGCGATCCTTTTTTCGCCGCCGGAGCCGTGTGGAGGCGGTGAAGAGTGCGTAGTGACGTGTCCGGCAAATGTCACGGTTTCCAACGACGCCAACCAGTGCGGAGCCGTCGTCAACTATCCTGCTCCCACGACCACGGGCGATTGCGGTCCCATTACCTGTTCGCCACCGTCTGGATCGTTCTTCCCGGTTGGTTCCACCACGGTGACGTGTTCCGAAGGTGGCGGACCCGGTCACGGAGCGGCGGGATGTGCGTTTACCGTGACGGTCAACGACACCCAGGCTCCGGCGCTGACATGTCCGGCGAATGTAACAGCGGCCGCCGGCGGCTCCGACGGATGCGCACTCACGGCTGTAGTGAACTACGCGGCTCCGGCTGTCGCCGACAACTGTCCCGGCGTCGGCGCGGTAACGTGCGTTCCGCCGTCCGGCTCCACCTTCAACGAAGGAACGACCACCGTCACGTGTTCGGCGACGGATGCTGCCGGGAACACGGGGACGTGCGCGTTCACCGTCACGGTGGGTGGCGGCGGAGCTTTCGGCGGGTGCGTGGTGGATGACGCGACCGGCGACTCGTGGTCGATAGTGACGGATCCGGCCAGTCCGATTTATCGGTTCTGGCGCTACAGAGTTGCCGCGACCGGTGAGGTGCTTTGCGGAGTCGCCGAGAGCCTCACAATCAGACCGGGCCGCTCGTTGACGGCCGCGGACACCATCTACACCAGGTTCCATATGAATGCGAATCTGAACCTCGCGGCCAGCTCGGGTACCGTTCAGGTCACCGATGTTCTGACCGGGCGCCAGTTCCGGATACGGGACCGCAATCTGGCGAACTCGCCAGCCTGCAACTAGCCCGGCGCGGGACATCGTCCCGATTGCCGCAGTTTCCATGTGCGAGGCTCCTCGAAACGATCGGGGAGCTTCGCATACGGATTGTCACTGCTCCTGGCGGGCCGTGGCGTAAGTCCGCCATTGGTATCGGTCTGGCCTTGCCGGGAAAGGTTCCGGCCTTCTAACGGTTACCGGGGGCGTTGAATTCCCGCCTGAGGAACTCGCGCTGCACATCCGTTCGACTGCCCGTCTGGGTGCGAATGGCCTGGCGCAACAGATCCCTCGCCTTGCTCACATCGACATACGGCGAGTTCATGATCTTGACCCGATCGAAGTGTCGTATCGCGTCGTCGATCCGCTGCTCCGCAAGTGCGAACTGGAGCGCACTCAGTTCGGCGTGGTACGAAAACGGGTCCATCCGTTGCGCCCGTTCGAGAAAGCCGCGGGCTTGATCCGGGCGTCCGGCCGACAACGACAGCGAAGCCGCGTAGGCGACGTAGGGAACCGGCACGAGCGGTCGCTCGACGGCCAGTGACGCCTGATCGGCAGCAGCGGCGAAGTACCGCGAACCTTCGGAAAGGCCGGACGAATTTCTCGCGAGTCGTTCAAGCGCGACGGCATAGTAGAAGCGCGGATCCGGCTGAGGCAGCCCGAAACTTGCGGCTCGCTCCCCTGCTTCGATCACGGTTTCCGAATCGCCGGCGAAGGAGGCGCGCAGCGATCGAAAAATCGCGACGTCGGCGCCTGCGACACGGTAAGCGTGAATTGCAACGACCGGAATGACCAGGGTGACCGATCCGGCCAGCAGCCAGCGGACGGGCCCGGGCATATGAGCGCGAACAGCAGGGGGCGCCCCGGAAGCGCTGGCATCGCGGTTGGGCATCCGTCCCCACGCGTAGGCGAAGGCGAGCAGAACGTAGAAGGCGAGCCCGTTGACGATGGTGTGATGAAGAAACAGATCGTGGACCAGCACTGCGCCGACCGCCCCGGCGAGACCGATTCCGATTGCGGCGTCTTCCCGGGTCGCGGCCGCCGCAATGGACTTCGGCAGTTTCCGGACTGCGACCGCAATCGACGCCAGGTAGGCAACGAATACCAGGACTCCTCCGCTCACCAGGGCGCTGAGGTAAGTGCTGTGCGGATCCTCAACGTTGACCCCATTCGTCGCCTGGACGTAGGCAAGCGACTTGTATGGGGTCTGGGCGAGCTTGAACAGATCCGAGCCGCAACCGAATGTCCAGAATTTCGGAACGAGGCTGACGGTAAATCTCCACACGCCGGTTCGGCCCGCTCCGGTGAATCCTTCCGACGAAAATGCGGCAAGACGTTGCCGGATCGGATCGGCTGACGGATGCAGCGCGATTGCGAGAGCGGACCCAACGACGAACAGTGAAACTCCGGCTGCGATGAACCGCCACTGACGCCTCGTTAGCCCGGCAAGCAGTCCAGATCGCCAGAGCAGTGTCGCCACGATGGCCAGTCCGGCAAGCAGGCCGACCCACGCACCGCGAGTTCCGGTAAACAGGATCGCCAATGCGGCCATCGCAGCGATCAGCGTGCCGATTCCGCGCGCGACGCCTGTCGCGGCAACTGCGATCGCCATCGCCGGAAACACGATCGTCAGGAGGTAGTTGCCGGCAAAATCGGGGTGGCCAACGGATCCGTGCACTCGAGGAACGGTTTCCCCGAGCAGGAAGTCGGATGGGTACATCGACGTCGCGCCGACGATCTGAAGCACGCAGATGAACGCAACGATTCCGCCTACGGCAGTCTGCCAGAATACGAGGCGGCCAAAAGCGGCACGATCGCCGTCGACGGCGACGAGCACTCCCATCGAACACACGATCATCGCCGCCCGAGTCACCCAGCCCATGCGCGACGTGAACGTGCCGGTGAATGCAAGTTCAGGATCGGCGCTTACGGCCGTGGACAAGGCGAAAGCGGCAAGAAACCCTGCAAGGAGCACGGGAAACGAAGAGCGGAGGACGCGTCCGTCAGTCCGATCCAGCGCGCTGGCGGTAATCAGTGGCGCGAGAATGGATGCCCCGAGAACGAGCACCAGATACTTGGGCGTCGTGTAAACGTTCAGCATCCGCGTCGACATCGCGAGCGGAACCGTGAACAGGACCATTGCCGTGACTACGGCAATGGCAGTCCGAAGCAGGGAGGACCGCACATCGGCCTGCCGCGCGCGGTTTCCCTTTGACTTGGTTCGAGGTGACACGCGAATCCTGGGAGCTCCGGCTGTCTTCGCGATCGAGGCGAGATCGATCGAGGCCGGAGAGGTTTCCTTATAGCTCCCCATGCGCCTGCGGCGCACGCCCTCGGGCGAAACGAGCAGCGTTTCCGGTCCACAGGCCATTCCAGAGCGCCGAAGCGCTTCGGGTTCGCGGGCCATTCTGAAGCGCCGGAGCAACGGTGTTTCCTGTCAACGCGGAAATGCCTCGAGTTTGGCCTTCCAAGAGGCAAGCGGGTCCGCGACCGCGGAGCGGTCGATATAATAGCCGTGGGTCGCGCGCGGCGAGTGCAACGAG
>JAJTWZ010000062.1 GCA_021463145.1 Blastocatellia bacterium
TTCGATGCGAAAACGATCTGCTTTCCGTCGACCGAGAACGTAGGATCGATGTCCGAATAGCCGCCAGAGAAGGGAGCGACCACGGGCTCGGTCCATCGTCCATCACGCCAGTGCGACTCCATGATCCACAGGACACGGATTCGCCCTGGACTGCCCTTCGTGAAGAAGACGCTCTTGCCGTCTGGCGAAAATGCCGGAGAAAACTCCTCGTCGCCCGTGCTCACGATGCCAGGGGCGAACAGCCGGGGCTGAAGCGTAGCGGGCTTGTCGCCGGCACGTACCGTGATTCCGAAAGGAACCGCAAGGACCAGGACTCCAAGTCCAACCGCCATCCAGAGGGCTCCGTGGCTCGATCGCAGGTCGATTTTCATGGACACGTGCTACGAAACCGGGGGATCCGGGTTTCAAGACACGAACATCGCTGCCACCCCGAAACCGCTTGTGGCCGCGGGCCGGCCGGGCTGGCAGCGAATCGACCTGGCGGCTACGCGGCCACCACGTTCCAAATCGCCGCACTTGCACGTTCGAGGTCTACGCCTCCGTTCCCTTGGGACTGTCCTGCTCCTTCTTCTGCATGTAGTCGAGGTACTGGTCTAGTTCGTCGACGCTCCGGAAGACCTGTTGCACCGGCATCGCCTTCACGATCTCGAAGACCTTCTGCACCTGCGGCTGCACGTTGACGAGCAGCAGCGATCCGCCTTTCGACTCCATCGCCTTCCGGGCCTTGAACACCGAGCGCAATCCCGCGCTGCTGATGTACGTGAGCCCCACAAGATCGAGCACCGTCACGACGTTTCCCGACGTCAACGCCGCCGAAATCTCGTCATCGAATTGTGGACTGGTAGTCGTGTCGAGCTTGCCGCCAACAACCGCGACTTTCGTCGTAGAGTCGCGGTCCGAAATGGTAACTGATAGTGCCATGCATCCTCCTCCAACGTTGACTGCGGTGACACTATCGCCCGAAACCCGATTTCGCGTCGATCCCAAATGTTCCTTCGGCTCGGGGCCCCGCTCGATTCACCGGCGCTCGACACGCAACACGTTCTCGTCTCCAACCCGTTCGTAGGTGACACTCGTAGCCAACTCACGCACCAGGTAAATACCGAGTCCGCCAATCGGCCGGTCTTCAATGTCGGCGTCGAGGTCCGGAGCCTCCCGCCCGAGCGGATCGAACGCGCAACCGCGGTCCCGCACCTCGAGCGTTACAGCTTTGCCTTGCACGCTGGCGGAGACGTGGATCGTTCCAGTTCCAGGCTCGTCGTAAGCATAGGAAATGACGTTTACGAGCAGCTCCTCGAGGATGAGCTCGAGTTCGCCGATGGCCTCGGGCGAAAGACCGGAATCGCGAAACAGGTCAATGAGCCGGTCTCTTGCCGGCTCGTACTCGCTTTCCAGGTTCGGAAACTCGAGACGAACTTCGTTCACCTGCCATCACCCGCTACGAATGCGATCCGGAAGCCGACGTCGTTCTGGCGTCCCCTCTGGAGAAATCCGAACCGCCGCGCGGAACGCGCATCGGCCGCAATGGTGTTCCAGCTGCCGCCACGTATCACACGGACGGTAGGGTTGCTGTCATTGCTTCTTGCCGAGCCGTCCGACGGCGCGCCGTCGAGCGTGTCGTGCCATTGATCCGCGGTCCATTCCCACACGTTTCCGTGCATGTCGCTCAGGCCGAAGCGATTCGCGAAACCGACAGTTCCTACCGGAGAAGTCTCGCCGCGACCTTCGCCCTCCGGCCCTTCTGCGTAACCCATCGTGCCGTCGACGTTCGCGACATCGACGGTCAATGTCGGGCCGAAAGCAAACGGCGAATCGGAGCCTGCCCGGCACGCGTACTCCCACTCCTGTTCGCTCGGCAGCCGGTACTCGCGCCCGGAATGGCGCTCGAGGCGGTTGCAGAACTCGACCGCCTCCTCCCACGACACGCACTCGACCGGCCGATCGTCGCCCTTGAAGGCCGACGGATCCGGATCGAGGTTGATCCTGACGCGAGGAAGCTGAGTGGCAACGGCTGCGTACTGCGCCTGCGTGATCGGAGTCCGGCCGATGAAAAACGACTCGATCGATACCGTGGCCTGCGGACCTTCCGATGGCTCGCGCTCCGGCTCGTCGCTGGAGGATCCGAATGCGAACTCGCCCGCCGGAATCGCCACCATTGGAATCGTCAACGATCCGCCCGCGGCTTCGAAATACTGTTTCCCCCGCTTCTTCTCACGCTTCCCGCTAGTTCCATCGTTGCCGAGCGTCTCTGTCTCGAAAACGAACGACACCGTGGCCGGCGCCGACAGGTTGCGGACGGCCGGAGCCGCACCATCCGAATTCGGAACCGGGTCGAAGTCCCCCGTGACGGAATCGCCCGCCGGCGCGGGCCGAGCTCCGCCGTCAGCCGTGCTGAAGCCCGCTGCTCCAACTCCGCCCGGAGTCACTACTGTCGGAAGTGTATTGTCGCCCGCCTTCGGAGTCACGACTGTCGGAAGTGCATTGTCGCCCGCCTTCGGATTCACCACTGTCGGCGCTTCGGATGCGGGATGCGCAACGATGCCCGGTAGAGGCGCAATGTCCGGAACCGGTCTCGAAGGGAGCGTCCCCGATGACCCGGAGCCGGCCACTTGCGTGCCCGAGCCCGAATCCGCGTCGCCAAATCCCTGGGCAAGCAGTAACAGATCGTCGAAGGCCGCCCCGCGTAGCGCACTCCGGAAATCGGCGGCTGTCGCATAACGATCCTCGGCGTGAATCGAAAGCGCCCGCATGATGACATCCGAAACCTGACGTGACATCGCCGGTGAAATCTGATGGATCGGCAAGAGAGGATCTGGATTCTTCGTTGCCCTGGTAACCGCATCGATGGGCTTGTTGCCGGTCAGCAGGCGATACAACGTCGCCGCCAGTGAGTAGATGTCCGATCGCGCGTCGGTCCCTTCACCCTGAACCTGCTCGAGCGGCGCATAACACGGCGTATAACCAAAGATGCTCTGGCTCTTCTCGCCCTCGCCAACCGATGCCTTGGAGAGTCCAAAGTCGAGTAACACGACTTCATGACGGTCGGTCAGCTTCAGATTCTGGGGCTTGATGTCTCGATGAATTATCGGAGGATCCTGAGTGTGCAGATAAGTAAGCGCGTCGCAGAGCTTGTCCGCCCAATCGAGCACGGTTTCCGGCTGGAACGGCCTTTTCGAGCGTTCCGACAGCGTCGAAAGGTCGTCTCCCGGAATGTATTGCATTATCAGGAAGCGGCCCTCTCCCTCGATGAAGTAGTCCATTACGACCGGAATCGCTCCGTGCCGGAGACGGTTCAGGACTCGCGCCTCACGTTCGAAAGCTTCTTCGAGTCCGCGGCCGTGCACGATCGTCTCCTTGACCGCGACTTTACTGCCGAAGGTCTGATCGATGGCCAGATACACGGCCCCCATTCCGCCTTTTCCAAGGTGCTTCTCGATCAGATACCGATCCTTCAGCACGCCTCCAGACTCGAGCATTTCCTTCTTCCTTTTGCTATTGAGTTCAGTCCACTGCCCGCTTCGCCCTGCTTTCGTCAGAATACCTCAGTGCGACGACAGTTATGTCGTCGGACTGACCGTGGTCGCCGGCGAAATCCTTCACGGCGCTCAGAATGTGGCGAGTCGCCGACGTGGCTCCGTCGCTTGACTTGCCGGCGAGCACCTCGACGAGCCGCTCGTCCGAAAACATCTCGTCACGCGAATTGAACGCCTCCGTCACACCGTCCGTGTAGAGCAGAAGCGATTCTCCCGGCTCGAGGCGCGAGCGCATAACCGGAAACTCTGCGGATTCGTCGAAGCCGAGTGCGGGGCCCGTCAAGGTCTCGAGGTAATCGCAAGAACCGTCGGCCCGCATGAGGACCGGCAGGTTGTGTCCGCCATTCGACAGCTCGTACTCGCCCGTCGCCAGATCGATTGTTCCGGCAATGAGCGTCACGAACATACACGCATCGTTGTCGCGGCAAAGCTCCCGGTTCACGCGCTGCATGAGGGTGTCGAGCGCGTCGACCGTGCCGGCCACGCCGCGCAGGAGCGTGTTCGTCTTCACCATGAAAAGCGCCGCCGGAACTCCTTTGTCCGACACGTCGCCGATCGCGAAAAAGAGCCGGTCAGGGCCAACCAGAAAGTAGTTGTACAGATCCCCGCCGACCGAACGTGCAGGCACGAGTACGGCCGCGACGTCGACGTTCCCGAATGACTCGCCGCCACCCGACTTCGTGGGAAGCATGGCCATCTGGATGTCGTGGGCAATTCGCATCTCCTTCTCGAGCGACTCACGGAGCCGGGCGTGCGCCACCTCGAGATCGTGCTGATGTTGTCTGGCCTGTAGATGGTTGCGGACGCGAGCCTTGACGATCGCAGGCTTGAACGGCTTCGTCACGTAGTCGATCGCACCGAGGCGCAATCCCTTCTCCTCGTCCTGCTCGTCGGCAAGTCCAGTGACGAAGACGACCGGAATCTGGGATGTGCGGCTGTCGGCCTTAAGCTTTTCGCAGACCTCGTAGCCGTCCATTTCAGGCATCATCACGTCGAGAAGGATGAGGTCGAGCTCTTCCTCCGAGGCCTTCTGAAGCGCGGCCTGCCCGCTCGTGGCAAATAGAACCTGTGCCTGATCGGAGAGCAGATCCGCGAGAATCTTGATGTTCGGCTTGGCGTCGTCGACGACGAGGATTTTCTGCATTTACTCCCTGCCTGAGTGGTTAGCGCGAGAGTATGAAATGGGCCGACGGGGCCGTCAATTGGACGAAGGGCCAACAGCCCCGGTGTTGGCCGCCCGTGGGACTTTGGTCCAATGGCTTCGATGGCGTCCCAGGGCTAGAATCCGCGCCGAAAACCCTGATTTGTGACGCGAGGTCGCGTTTGCGTGGCACTATATCGATCGGTGAGGACTTGAATGAATCGGACAATTCGCGGATTCGCGCTTTTCGTCGCGGCAGCCGTCGTCGCAATCTCAGTCTCCAGCGCAGGGGCGCAGGGCTCGCGGCCGCGCACTACGGCGGGTCGATCGGGCACCACGATCTGGCACGATCCGGGTCCCGTGGAGCGACTCGACTTCCTCGGCGGCCCCGGTGGCCGGGATGGGGCGCCAAAGCCTCCGTTCACGTTCGTCGAAGAGGACTCCGGCGGTACGAACCCGAAGATCAAGGTCAAGGACGCTGCCGGGCGGTCGTGGGGTGTCAAGTGGGGTTCTGAAGTTCACGCCGAGGTCTTTGCATCGCGAATCGCGTGGGCGGCCGGCTACTACGTCGATCCCACCTATTTCGTCTCGAGTGGCAAAGTGATCGGTGTGACGGGGCTGAGCAGGGCGAAGAAGTACGTGAAGCCGGACGGCAGCTTCACGGACGCGCGATTCGAACTGAAAATCGGGGGAATAACCAAGCTCAAGGACGAGGAAAGCTGGCATTGGGAGTCGAATCCATTCGCCGGCAGCAAAGAGCTGAAGGGCCTGAAGATCGTATTGATGCTCGTCTCGAACTGGGACAGCAAGGACCAGCGCGACGCCGGGCGCGGGTCGAATACGGCCATCCACAAGAACGATGCGACCGGCGATGTGCACTACATCTTCGGAGACTGGGGCGGATCGATGGGTAAGTGGGGTGGCGTCTTCGGACGCTCGAAATGGGACTGCAAGGGGTTCGCGAGCCAGTCGAAGGACTTCATCAAGGGAGTTTCGGGGACGATCGTGGAGTTCGGATACTCGGGGCAGCGCACCGACAGCGTGACGACTGGAATTACGGTGAGCGACGTGCAGTGGATCAATCAGCGGCTCGGCCGGATCTCCGACAAGCAGATTCAGGACGCGCTGGATGCTTGTGGAGCTTCCCCGTCCGAGTCGTCCTGCTACGCCGCGGCGATGCGTACGCGACTCGACAGACTGAAGGCCGTCGCCAACGGCAGGTGAAGTAGCGGCGCCGAACTGTACCCGCTCGCTACGTCCATCGTGTCCGGTGTCGCGCGTCGACCGTCCTTTGTCGAACCGATCGGCACGCCGAAACTTAGCGAGCGAGTTACAATGACGAGAGCCGATACCGTAAGGCGATCCGCAACCGGATTGTGGCCGTCGAGCCGGATTGAATTCCAGGGGTTCAGCTGTGACAGGTCAATAAACGTCTCAGTATGATCGCGGCCTTCGAGTACTCTAGGCGTGATGACGACGATTTCGACCAGGCAGTTCGACCGCGCGCGGCAGTTGGCGCTCAGATTGGCCGGCATCGAACTGTTCGAGCGTCATCGCCGGATTCTCTGCCAGCGAATCGAAAGACTCGGGATGAGGGATGAGCGTTCGGTAGAGGCGTTGCTCGACGCGGCGGATCTCGGCGACGAGTCGGCCAGCCGGCGATTCGTCGCGCTTCTGACGACGAACTTCACTGGATTCTTCCGGCATCCGCACCAGTTCACCGCTGCCGCCGCTCACGCCCTGGATTCGGCACGGGATCACGAACCCGTGCGTATGTGGTCGGCAGCGTGTTCAACCGGCGAGGAGCCATTCTCGCTGGCAATTGCCGCGGTCGACGCCTTCGGAGGCTCCGGCGCTCCAGTTTCGATACTCGCAACGGACATCGACGTAGACGCATTGGAATCTGCGCGCCTCGCCGAATTTGGCGAGCGGGCGATGGCGGCTGTGGATGGCAGTTGCCGAAACAGACGATTTCAGCCCGTCGGAGACGGCAGCAGGTGGAGGATCGCGGATGAAATTCGGCGGCTCGTCGAATTCCGGCAGGTCAACCTGATCGACGACAACTGGCCGGTGGGCGGAGAGTTCGATGTGATCTTCTGCAGGAACGTGCTGATGTATCTCGAACCGACTCGACGCGAAGCCGTAACTCGGCAACTGATTTCCAGACTGGAACCGGGAGGCCTGCTGATCATCGACCCGGCGGAACATCTGGGGCAACTCGGAGCGCAACTCTGCCGCCGTGGGAGCGGAGTCCACGCGATGCCGGCATTGCCTCGAATCCCAGTGCAGTTCCCCGGGAGCGTACTGGCTCCGCGCGTTTCGTAATTCATCATGACAATCGCTCGCAGACTGATTCTCCTTCTCGCCCTGCCGCTTGTGATACTCGTGGCGCTGGGGATCTTCGTTCGCACCCAGCTCGAGTCGATCGATCGGCAAAGCCGCTTTCTCGCGGAACTGCAGATCAAGTCGGTAGGCGAAGTCGGCACTGCATCTCGCGCCTACTCCGAGATGCGGGTCAACATCCGGTCGTTCCTGCTCGCGGACAATCCGGCACGACAAACTGAAGCGCGCGCGGCATTCGATGAAGACAGGAAATCGCTCGACGATTCGCTCCGCCGGTATGGCTCGACGCTGATTTCTGACGATCGCGACCGTCAACTCTTCGACGAGTACAAGGACTTCAGTTCTCGCTGGTCCCAAGGCGCCGACGAATGCTTCGCGCTTGCAGCGGCCGGGCGCCGCCAGGAGGCTATTGCACATCTTGATGGGCAGATGGGCGATCTTTCCGCGAAGCTCAGCGAGGTGTCGCGCGATTGGACCGACCATAACCAGCGCCTTGCCCAGGAGACTGGCACGGCGGCCGTCGACGCAATCGACAGAGCGCGGAGCAACGTGCTCATCGCGGTTCTTGGTGGCCTTGCCATCACCGCCTTGCTCGGCTTCGTGACATACAGGCGGATCGTGATTCCAGTGCGCCAGCTCACCGGATCGGTCGAATCGATCGCCGGGGGCGATTTCGACCGGGCGGTGCCTTTCACTTCGGCAAAAGACGAAACCGGAGATCTCGCCCGATCGGTCGAGGTCTTGAAGGCCGGCGCCGCCGCAATGGACCAGCAGCGCTGGATCGATACTCAGATTGCCCGAATCACCGGATCACTCCAGAACGCAGTGACGGTCGAGGAATTCGGCCAACGACTGTTGTCGGCCCTCGTTCCGGTGCTCGGTGGCGGAGTGGCTGGCTTCTATCTGCAGGAACAGCAGGGGACGCATTTGCGGCGGACCGCTTCGTTCGGACTCGACGACACGGCATCACGGTCGGTGACCATCGCCGTTGGCGAGGGGCTCGTCGGTCAGTGCGCCGTCGAGAAGGCGCGGATAGCGCTGGATCACCTGCCGGCCGGATACCTGGCGATCGGTTCCGGAGTCGGCAAGGCCGCGCCGGTTCAGTCGGTCGCCTGGCCCCTGGCCTCGCAGGCGGAGCTTCTCGGTGTCGTGGAATTCGCTTCGTTTCGAGCGGCGACGGTGCCTGAGACCCGGCTCATCGACGAGCTGCTGCCGCTCGTATCGATGGGTCTCGACATACTACTGCGCAACCTGCGGACGCAGGAACTGCTTGCAAAAACGCAGGAGCAGGCACGTCAGCTCGAAGAACACACCGAAGAGCTCACGCAGTCGCAGCACGAGCTGCTCGAACACAAGGAAGAACTTCTCGCACAGCAGGAAGAGTTGCGTTCCAGCGAGGAGCAGTTCCGTACGCTCCTCGAATCGGCGCCTGACGCTCTCGTCATCAGCGACCAGGAAGGCCGGATCCGACTCGTCAACAAACAGGCAGAGAGGCTTTTCGGCTATCGACGCGACGAGATGGTCGGAAAGCTGGTCGAGATGCTGCTTCCCGAACGGTTGCGAGCGGCTCACCCCGGACACCGGGAGCGCTTCAATGCCAATCCGGAAGTCAGAGACATGGGCACCGGCCTCGAACTGCTCGCGCTGAACAAGGAAGGGGCGGAGTTTCCGGTCGAGGTCAGCTTTAGCCCGCTTCCGGACATCCACGGCGGCGGGCAGCTAGTCTGCAGCTCCCTTCGCGACATCTCGGAGCGAAAGCGGCTCGAGAACGCGATTCGGGCAACGGAAGCGCGAACCCGGCAGATCCTGGAATCGACGGCCGAAGGCATCCTGGGTTGCGACACCGAGGGCCTTGTGACGTTCGTCAATCCTGCCGTTTGCGAAATCCTGGGATTTGCACACGACGAGATCATCGGCCGTAACGGACACGATCTGTTCCACCATCACCGTTCGGACGGCAGCGAGTATCCCATCGAGGAGTGTCCGATGCACATCGCGGCAAAGCTCGGGAAACCGAGCCGCGTCGTCGACGAGTTGCTCTGGCGAAAGGACGGCATTCCCGTCCCCGTCGAGTACGGAGCGACACCGATCCGCAAGGACGGCGAGATCGTCGGCGCCGTCGTGAGCTTCAGCGACATTACCGAGCGAAAGGCCGCCGAAGAAGAGTCATACCGGGCCCGCGTGCTGCTTCAGAGCGTGATGGACAACACGGACGCCCACGTGTTCGTGAAGGACGCCGAGGGCATTTACCTGATGGTCAACCGGCGGTGGTGCGAGGCCTTCGGACGCACCTCGGAATCCGTCGTCGGGCGCAATGACGCCGAGTTGTTCGGACCGGAACTGGCGCGAACGTTCAAGGAGACGGACGACACCGTTCGTCAGTTAATGATGCCTGTCAGCGTCGAAGAGTCATCGGCTCTCGGGGGAGAACCACGCACGTTCCTCTCGAACAAGTTTCCGCTCCTCGGGCCGGAAGGCGAGTTCCTTGGCATCGGTGGTGTCGCGACCGACATCACCGGCCTGAAGAAGATGGAGTCGGACCTGCTCGTTGCGCGCGATGCCGCGGAAGAAGCAACGAGGACGAAGTCCATGTTCCTTGCGAACATGAGCCACGAGATCCGCACTCCGATGAATGCGATCATCGGTCTCTCGCACCTTGCACTGAAGACCGACCTCGATTCGAAGCAGCGGGACTATGTCTCGAAGGTGCACAATGCGGGCACGTCGCTACTCGCGATCCTCAACGACATTCTCGACTTCTCGAAGATAGAGGCCGGAAAGCTCGACATCGAGGTAATCCCGTTCGAGGTCGACGACGTGATCAGCTCGGTCACTGTGCTGACCGCGCAGAAAGCGCACGAGAAAGGGCTCGAGTTCCTCGCCGACGTGGCGCCGGACATGCCGGAACACCTGACCGGCGATCCTCTGCGCCTCGGGCAGGTGCTCACCAACCTCGTCAACAATGCCGTGAAGTTCACGGAGCGCGGCGAAATCCGGTTGAAGATCGAGATCCTCGAGCAGACCGGCGATCGTGTGAAGCTGAAGTTTTCGGTGCGGGATACGGGCCTGGGCATGACGCCGGAGCAGGTCGCGAAGCTCTTCCAGCCGTTCACCCAGGCCGACATGTCGACTACTCGCAAGCACGGAGGCACCGGACTCGGCCTGACGATAAGCCAGCTGCTGGTGGAGCTAATGGAAGGCCGGATCTGGGCCGAGAGCGAATCGGGCGTGGGCAGTACGTTCTCGTTCACGGCGTGGTTTGGCGTCGGAACGGAACCGGGTAGCCGCACCGGGCTGACCGAACGGCTGCCGCAGCTCAATGTGCTGGTGGCGGACGACAACGAAGCCGCGAGAGAGATTCTCTCCGAAGCCCTTTCCGGGATCGTCGAGCACGTCGACCTCGTCGCTTCCGGCTCGGAAGCGATATCGGCGGTACGTCAGCACGACGACGGGCGGCCGTACGATCTCGTGTTCATGGACTGGCGAATGCCGGGAATCGACGGCCTGCAGGCGATTCAGCTTATCAAGGACGACGCTTCGATCCACAAGCAGCCAGCCATGGTGATGGTTACGGCGTTCGGGCGCGAGGAGGTTCGCGAAGAAGCAGAGCGGCTTGGCGTCGATGGCTTCCTCACCAAACCGGTCACGAAATCGATGCTCGTGGACACGCTCGTCCGGCTATTTGCGAGTAAGGAGCAGCGCCAGTCGCCGTCGGATACTCCGCTGACCGAATCCGGAACAATGCTGGCGGGGCTGCGGATTCTGCTGACCGAGGACAACGAGATCAACCAGCAGATCGCGGTGGAGTTGCTCGAGGGCGTCGGCGCAAGCGTGGCTGTCGCAAACAACGGCCGCGAAGGCGTCGAGCGGCTCGCCAGTGAACCGACCGCCTTCGACATCGTGCTGATGGATCTTCAAATGCCGGAGATGGACGGTTACCAGGCGACCAAACGGATCCGCTCCGACTTGCGTTTCGTCGATCTGCCGATCGTCGCCATGACGGCGCACGCGACGGCCGAGGAGAAGCAGAGCTGTCTTGACGCCGGAATGAATGGCCACGTGTCGAAGCCGATCGATCCACCGACGCTCTTCGCAACGTTGCTGAAGTTCTACACGCCGCCGGCGGCGGCGCCGCAGGCGTCGCCGGGCGGCGGACAAGCCATGGCGGCGACGGGGGATGGGTTTGTGGGACTTGCCGGGCTCGATGCGGCGGATGGTCTGAAGCGCGTGGCGGGCAATTTGAAGCTGTATCGAAAGCTGCTGCTCGAGAGCCGCGAGGAGTTCAGAACGGCGGCCGCGCGGATCCGGTCCCTGCTCGCGGCCGGCAGCCATTCCGACGCGGTACGCTTGGTCCACACGGTAAAGGGCGTTGCCGGTAACCTCGGCGCGGGCCGCGTGCAAGAGGCGGGCGCCGCGTTGGAAGCGGCGCTCAAGGCGGATCCGGAGGCCGGCGCCGAAGTGCTCATCGCATCGCTCGCCGACGCCGTGGCCGAACTGTTGCCGGGTCTCGACAGTCTCGATTCGGCCATGCCTGCTTCCAGTGCGGGGTCTGTTACGGCCGTCGATCCGTCGGCGGTCGAACCGGTGCTGCGCGAGTTGATGCAGAGACTGCGTGCCGGCGACATGTCGGCCGAAGGCTCGCTCGACCGGCTCGAAGCGCTGCTAGGCGGAACGTGCCCAGAGGAGTTGGCGCGCGTCCGTTCCTTCGTCGACGATCTCGAATTCGAGGGGGCCGTCGCACCGCTCGACCAGATTGCCCGATCGCTTGGACTCTCGCCGGAGGGATGATCCCGGTCGAATCGCCCGCTGAGGCGGGCCTCACGACCGCAAACCGGCCGTGAGGCCCGGTCGGCGCCGTCGCGCCGGAGTGAACCGCGGCGACAGGCCGGCGCCGTCGCACCTACTGCGCTTCAGGAAGGCTGCATTCCGGATGCTTCACCGAGGTCGCGCCTGACGGTGGCGGGACACGCCGAAATCGGACTAGCAAGAAGTGCACGGTCCAACACAGGGAATCAGGAGCGTGCTTTGGGTTGAAGGCCTGTAGCTGCCCTGTTTATTCACCTGCTCGAGATAGCACTGCGTAAACGTCGAGCCAGGCTTCAGCGCGCTGAAAATCATTCCGAAGTCCCTTGATCTATTCACCGTCTGCGCAACCAAAGGGGCTATCCAATCCCTGTCCGGACTCGACATGACCAGTTCGACTGAATTCGCCCCCTTGAGGGGTTTGAACTTCAGGTCGCGCTTCTTCGATCCCGATTTCTCGAGACGCAGTGTCGCGTGCTTACTCTCTATCTCCTGCACGAAGGCATATTCGGTTGTAAGGAATCTTTGAGAACCCTTGATGGGTTTCCCGGCAGCATCGACGAGGTGCCACTCATCTGTTGTCGTGCTCACAGCCAGGACCTTGCCGTCGTACAGCCGGACGCGTGTACCGCAGATCGGGTGCTGCGGCTTTCCATCGCAACAGATCCCGTCGTCGATGTCGGATGGCTTCGCCACCAGCCTCAGTGGCATCGAGCCGGGAAACCTGAACGGAACCGGCGACGGTTTGACGATCGGGTTTTTACCATCGCAAATTTTGACGTCGTAGCCATCGAGCGTGGCCGGAATGTCCCCAGCGCAATGATCGCCGGATATCTTTCCGAGCTGCGGATCGTGACGAAGTTTGCCGTTTCCATCGCACTTCAGCAGTGCAACGTCTGCAGCGTATTCACCTTCCGCGAGTTCGACGGGCGAAAATACACACATTCCGCTAAAGCGAATGATCAATTGAAACATACCACGCTCCTGACAATTGGATTCCTGCCGTTCCCCCTCAACGAACTACCGTGAAGGCTGCCCAGTTCCGCGGTGCGACCGCCTGCCCTTCGAAACTCCGAAACTCCTGCAACACGGACTGACGCAGCGCCTGCGGCACCGAAACACCATTCCTGAAACGCTGGTGGAGCGACGGCAACAGTTTCGCCGTCACCGAGTCGTCGACCGCCCAGTGACACCCGACGACCTCCTGCGCTCCCGCATCGACGAACGCCCTTGCAAGGCTGGAACTGCCCGGCTCGGCCGTCTCGGAAGCGGCGCTGCTGCAGGCGGCTATCACAACCAGACGCGCGCGGATTCCCCTAATCCGCTGGACCTCCGACGCCCTGAGCACATCCGATCCGGAGCCAGACGGTGCAAGAACAAGTGCGCCCTCGCGCGTCGATTCCAGGTTCTCGACGGCGTGCCCCGCATAGTGAACGACAGCCGCCCCGGGTATTCGCTGCTCGATCGCGCCGCGCGTCGCTCCTTCACCGGTCAAACACGTCGCGTTTTCATACGTCGCCGCCACCGAACGCGCTTCGGCCGCCGCTCCGGGCAATCGCTGGAGGTCTGGATACCGTGTGCTGTCGAAAGCAGGATCGCCGACGACCAGCACCGGGCCACGCGGCGGCCCGCCATTTCCGTCGCGAGCATCCAGAAATCGTTTGAAATGCGCGACAGAGATCGAGCTCGCAAATGCGTTGCGCGCGATGAGGAACTCGCCCGCGCGGCTGTCAAGCAGGGCTCCCATCGGAAATCCGTCCAATTCCTCGCCGCCGATGACCGTGACGGTCACGTCCTTGCCGATCGCACTCTCTATTGGCCTCCAGAGTGCCTCGACCAGCGGGTCCGAAAGTGCTCCGAGCTCGTCGCCGCTTCCGGACTCGACCGCGCGCTCGAATCTCCGAATATTCTCTCGAAGGACCGTCGACGAGCCGGGCACGCGTGCAAGTTGGCTTCCCTCACTGGTGATCGACCACGCAACCAGCTCGTTCGGAAGCAAAGCGAACACCGCAACGGCCTCCGTCGCGCCCAGACTTTCCGCCAGCACGCCCGGCGACGCCGGCACATCCTGTGTCCAGTTCAGGCCCGTCCACGACCGCTTCGTCTCCGCCGAGACGAAGGCGCGATCGGAGGCCGCTGGGTCGCCCAGGTAACGCTCGGTAAGCAGGTCGAGCACCATTCCCGCTTCGTAAGCAAGTGGCGAGTCCTGCCCTTCGGATCGAAGCCGCGAGCGCTGCGCGAGGAGCTCGTCGCGGGCCAGTTCCAGGTCGGAAAGCGCACGCACATCGTCGGAAGCGGCCGCGTACGCGGCGGACCGGAGCCTGAGACACGTCACCGTGCGAACACGGTCGCCGGTCGAGGCGTAGCGGTCGAGCACTTCCGTCAGAAGTTCGGCGGAATCGCTGCCGGCATCGGCGATGCGGACCTCTGCGTCGGCGGCATCGATCTCGAGCTCGATACGGTGTCGAAAATCCCCGTCAGGCAGTTGCTCCGCCTCACGCCGCGCCTGCTCGATGTGCGAGAGCGCGGCATCGCGATCTCCGCTCCTGGCGAGCCGCCCTGCCTGAGAAGCGCACGCGCCCGCCAGAGCGACGTGGTTGCCGCTCGCGCGCCCCATCGCAACACTCGACTCACCGATGACGCGAGCGGCGGCGAACTCTCCATCTGCCTCCCATCGCCGCGCTATTGCGCTGTACTCGAGCGACGAGCCACCGGCCCTTCCGGCTCTCCACGCGCGCTCGAGCGCGCGGACCGTCAGCCGCCACGACTCGTCGCCGCGGCCAAACCAGGCGGACGACTCGGCCAGCAGGAATGCGACCGTCGATGCGCTGTCGTCGTCACCGGTCGCCTCGAGGCCCGCGAGAGCGAGGTCGAACTGCGAGACAGCCTGGCGAGGCCGGTACGAGGCCGCGTGCACGTAAGCTGCTATCCATCGGCCAACTGCCGCCATGTGCCGATACCCGAGATCCGAGGACTGCGTTACGTTTGGCTCGATCTCGTCGAGCGCTTCGGAATACCTTGCTCTCATTACAAGACAACGCGCCAGGTCGACGCGGGCGGACATCGCGAAAGGTTCGCAATCGGCGGCGCCAAACTCGCTCCGAGCAGATCGAAAAGCCGCTTCCGCAGCCTCTACTTTCGAAGTCTTGAGTTCGTCGCGACCTCTTGCGCATCCGCGAAGCGCTGCAGCGAGCCTGCCGGAAAGAACCGGGTCCGCCGAACACCTGCTGACCGCTTCGACCGCATCCGCCACGAACCGATCGTCGATAGCGACTGCCAGCGCGTTCGCCAGAAGGCCGGCGTCGTCGACGATCTTCGCCGCTTCCCGCTCGTCGCCACGGGCGATCGCTTCGGGCCAATCACGTTCCAGCAGGTCAAGAGCGGCGCGCCTTGCAATACTGGGTGCAGCCGTTGCGACATCCTTAGCGACCGCGGAGTCTCCGGACTCGAGCGCCTCGCCGAGTTGCCTTCGCCTTTCGGCGCGCACTGCCGGATCCGCCAGTCGCTCGAGTAAGCAGACGCGGCGGCGGGCCTCGATGCCCCACGGGCTGACTTCGTCACGACCCAGATAGTCATACCAGGCCTGCACGGCTGCGGGGCCTATCCAAAGGTGCTCTAGCGCCGCCGCCCGGGTAAACCACGCTTCGTCGACATTCGCGTCGAGCGCGATCGCCTCGTCGGCAGTCGCGAGGGCACTTGCGGCGAGTTGAGGAACGTCCTCCGCAGCGGCTTCCTCCAGCAACGCGACCGCCAGGTCGGCGGCAATTCGGGCGTTGCCTGGATCGAGTGCGCGCGCCCGTTCGAGCGAAGCGCACGCGAGACGGTACTGACCCAGTGCCAACCGAACCACGCCAACGTCTCGCAAGGACGCGCCCGATGGATGCTCGACGCCATCCGCCAGCACCGAAGCCACGGATGAAGCGCGCGCTGCCCCTCCCGTTGCAGCAGGCGCCGCCCCACGCGTTTTCGCTCTGATCGGTCCTGAATACTCGGCGTACGGCGCGCCTCCCGTCAGCCGGCCGTTCGAGACGCGCCGGCCATCGAGGGCGGCGAGAACCGTGGAGCGGCCGTCGGAGACGCGTCGCCGAACGGCGCGCTCGGTAACGACTGCCGTCGCGCCGCCGATAGCCGCGGCCATCACTACGAAGGCGACTAGCCGGCCCGGCGATCCGCGTCGCTGGCGGCCCCCGTGGCCCTCGCTGTCACCCTTTCCGCTCAAGGCTTTCCTCGACCAGACGCTCGGCTTCGGCAAGCCAGCCTGACGCCGGATCGGCGGACCTCAGCCGCTCGAGGTCCTCTCGCGCTCCAGCGGCGTCGCCAGCCATCGCCCGAATCACGGCGCGGTTGAACAGCGCTTCCGCGCGGCGCGGCTCGATTGCCAGGGCACGGTCGAGGTCGGATCGCGCACCGCCGGCATCGCCGGCAATCGATCGGGCGACCGCGAGGTCAGAGAGAATAGCCGCGTCATTGGGCGACGCCGCGCTTGCAGCGCTAAGCTCCACGATAGCGCGCGACGCGTCTCCGGACGCAAGGAGAGCGCGCCCTAAAGCGTGGCGCGCATTTGGCGATGGGTCGGCTTCGACCGCCGCGGCGAAAATAGCACGCGCCGCCTCGAGCCGCTCGGCGTTTTCGCTGTCGAGGCCGCGCGTGACCCGAACCGGCGCGTACGACTGTCCGGTCACGCGCAGCGTCGTCGGCCGTGACGACGATGTCGCCTGTGCGAGCAGCCGTTCGCCTCGCACGAGCGATTCGCTCCCGGACGATCGAACCAGCCACACGACGAACACCGTGCCCGCGATTGCAACGATCGCCGCAGCGATGGCGAGAGGTCGCGTCCAGCCGAACCTTTCGGGCGTCGCGCGTAATCGGCGCTCGTCGTGACCGAGCGCGATCGCCGCGGCCGCCGTGCGCTCGCTGACCGCCTCGAGCAACTCGGCCTCCTTCTCGTCCAGGTTATCGGGAGCAAACTCAACAAACACGGCCATGGTCTCACGGCACTCCGGGCACGATGCTACGTGGCGCTCCGCGTCGGCTGCTTCGCCGGCCGCAAGCTGCCCGTCGAGCCACGCGAGCGTGCGCTGCTCGGACGGACAGCCGGGATCGGTCTGGTTAGGCTGTTTTCTAAAGTCTTCGATACTCATACAGACGCAATCCGATCGTTCAAGCAGACAGGTCCGGCACTTTTCCCAGCCTTTCCCGCAACCGCTCACGAGTCCGCCGCAAGATACCTTCCACCGCCGAGTGTGTCAGGTCGAGAGCCGCGATACCGGCGATCTCTCGCGCCGAGAGACCTTCGAGCGCGTGCAACTCGAAGATCAGAGCATCCCGATCCGGGTGCAGAACCCCGACAGCCAATAGCATTTCACGCAGGCGTTCGGCAGCAGAGCGTTCGCCCATCTGGATATCCGGTGAACTCCGCCTGTCCGCAACGAGGCGATCCGAGAGTGCGGGGATGTCGTCGCCATCCGCGCCAGCGTCGATGGAAACAAGGTTCCCGAACCGCTTCAAACTCCGCTCGCGTCGCAGTCGATCGCCAACCACGGCCCGCACGATCCGGCCAAGGTATGCGAACACCGCCGCGTCTCCTTCCCCTCGGAAATCCCGAAGCGCACGCCGATCCGACGCGATCAGCCGGACGTAGACTTCCTGTACCAGATCGCCTATCGCTTCAGCCTCTGCCGGATCTGCAGCGAGCCCACGCCGCCGCCGCTCGCGAATCACCGATGCGACGATTCGACGATTGAACCTCGCGACAAACTCCTCCCAAGACGCCGAGTCCGTGCCTAATCCACAGGATCTGACGAGGTCGGAAGAAGAGCAGTCACAGGGGCGCGTCATGGGAGTCCGTGATCTCCCGATCAGTTTCAGTTCCAGCTAGTGAATCGTTGGACTGGCTTCACTTATACCTCCACCACCGCTCGACGACAACGACTATTTCGCTCCGGTTTCTTGTGATTAACCAAGTTCAATACTCTCCTGGCTTCGGCTGGTATCAGAGTGATACTTCGTTGAAGAGACTCGGGGATGACGTGAGCGGACGGGCTTCGTGCCGGTATTCCAGAAGTCCGGTTTCGGTGTGGGTTAGCCTGGCCGATCAGAGGACTGGAAACGATCGTGGGTTCAACGGAGCATTTTCGTCATCCTGACGCACCTGAGTTCATACCCATCGCCAAGATCTGTCGCGACTTCTTCGCCTCCGGCGTATCCCGTGGCGGAGTAGAGCGGTACGCCAGGCAATGTAGCCGCGAGCTCGGCACGACGAAACCCGCTCTCCCTCGCGGCGTCCTCGCAAACTTCGAGCAACCGCCGCGCGATGCCCTGCCGGGAGTGAGTCGGCGCTACGTAGAACGCTCGAATTTTCGCCGCATCGGTCGCCGGATCGAGCTCCGCGTGGTTCCGCTCCGCCTGGTCGCCGCCGTAGAGCGTGGCGCGGCGTCCCCAGCCTCCGCAGCCGACGATCACGCCGTCCTCCTCCGCCACGTAGTACGTCCCGTCGGCGATGAGTCGACTGTCGACGCCGAAGACACGGTCGAGCGACCGCTCAATCTCCTCGGGTGTGTAATAGCCCTCGCTGAGCCGCCGGACCGACGCGTCGATCAGCCTTGCTATTGCCGGCGCGTCCTCCGCGGTCGCTTTTCGAATCCGGATCGTCATCACGAGGCCGGCTTCGCGCCGGTGGCGACGGCCGGCAGCGCGAAGATCTGCGCGAGGTGATGCTCGAGGTGGTGGACGTAGTCCGACATCAGGTAGTCGAGCGTTGCCGGCTCGTTCACCGGAAGGGCCACGAACGCGATCCGGTCTAGGCTGTGCCGTTCGATCGGACGCATGCGAACCGCCTCCGGCGCCGCGTCCATCACGTTCGCGATGTGCAGGTTGTATAGGCGCCAGAGTTCGACGAGATCCTTCCAGTCCTGATCGCGGTACCTCTGCACCGCGACCCATTCCTCCTGCGCGTACCCCGCAAAGTCGAGATGATCCTCGATCTGGCCGCGGACGAAACGCGGATGGTTGTTCGCCGCCGAATCGACGAGATGGCCGATGATCTCGAGCGCGGACCAGGCGCCGTCGCCTGGGCGTCGCGCACTGGCGGCCTCGTCGATGGCGAGAAGCCGCGGCGTCGCCGACTCGACGGCCTTGCGCAGCGCGATGGCGGCCAAAGTCACGACCGTCCTCCTGTGGCGGCCGTCGCCGGCCCGCTTGCCGCCTGCGGCGCGGCCGATGCGGAGGCGCCGTCCGGCTGGCCGTACTGAGCGCGAACAACCGACGCCGGCCCCTCGGCGGGAATCGTCACGATGAACAACGTCGCGTACTCGAAGTCGTCGATCGGCGCGACCGGCTGGCCTGACAATTTCTCGACGATGGTAGGGATCGTGTTCGAGTGATTGACGATGAGTACTGTTTGCCCGCGGTGCCTTGCGAGCACTTCCTGCGCAAGTTGCTGCGCGTAAGCGGTTGCGTCGTCGCCCATCGCCGGTCCGTACGAGATCGGAATGCCAAGCCTGGAAGAGAGCGGCGCGACGGTGCTCTCGGTTCGCCGAGTCCGCGAACTGTAGATGGCCTGGATAGAGGCCTTCTCGAAAGTGCGGGCCAGCGCTTCAGCTCGAAGCACTCCGGCGGGGGAGAGTTGCGGGTCGCTCGGCTCAGCGGCCTTTTCACCGTGCCGTACCACGTATACGACGGTCGCGGCGGGTGCCGGACCAACCTTCGAAATGCACGACGACGCCGGCACGATAGCGGCGAGACAGAGCAAAATGAGCAGATGACGCATGACCGGATCTCATACCCGCAGGGAACGCGCGCAGGCAAGGACGGCGGGTGAGCAAATGCCCGGAAAGGGCACACCCGGGGCGAACTCTAATACAGCGTCGTGATCCGCACCTCCAGGCCGTTTGCGTTGCCGACTATCGAGCCCTTGAACGTGACGGGACCGCCGGCAGCGACCTTCAAATCGCCTTTGAGGACCTTTTTCTGCTCCGGAAAGCTGCAGAGCACGGTGGTCTTCGGATCGGCCGTCCCCGCAACGAGCCGGAGACCGCGCACGTGATTCGGGTCGTTGGCGTCGAATACGATCGACTCGACGGTGCCTTTGACTTCGAGGTCGCGACCGAGGTACGTCTGCTTGAACGCGGCCGGATCCGCCGAATAGGCGGCAAGGAGCGACTCGGCCGTGAACGGTGCCGGGACGTTCGGATCGACGCGCGGCGCCTGAGCGTTCCTGGGCGCGGTTGCTGCCGTGTTCGTCGTCGCGGGCTTTGGTTCGGACCCGCACGCGGACATCGCGACGAGCAGTAGGAATGGCAGCAGTCGGCGCATCGGTGGCTCCAGTAGCTGAAGGAATTGGTCGGTGCGTCCGTCGTGTACCACCGCGCCAAACTGTCGTCAATTGCGGCTCCCCAACAGGACGCCACGCGCGGCACGATCAGAGCCGGGCGGGGCGCAGAGCCGAATCGACGCCGTTACGGCAACGCGTACTCGAAATGGTAGAAGTGCTTCCCGTCCTTGATCTCGATCGACATCGTGCCCGCAAGCCCCGCAAGCTCTCCCGTCCCCGAATCCGGAACGACGGTGACTGTCAGCTTCCCGTCGCCCCGCGTCATCGTGCCGGAGTGCTGCAGGACGAACGACCCGTCGCGTCCTCCGAGCTTCCCCGTCACCTTCTCGATCGCAACGTAGCCGGCAGAACCGTGGACCGCCGTCATTGCAGCGAGCATCTCGCCGAGGCTCGTCGCGTCGAGCTCGCCGTGAAATGTCTTGTCGATCGACATGCGCCCGAGCTCGTTGCCGGCGCCGCTCTCGAGCGGCGTGAGGCTCACATCGAATCCGCCGCGCGCGTGATGGTTCATGGTCGCTCCCTCTGCAGTCGCAGGCAGACGCCCCGTCTACGACTCTTCGTCTTCTGTCTCGTCGTCGCGGGCGAAGATGAGCTCGAACTCACCCTCGCTGACGAGATGGTTCACTACTTCGGTCACGCGTTCGCGCGTGAGCTCGTCGATGAGCACGATGTCCGTCGCCCAGAAGTACGCGCCGCCGAGCGCATCGCCAGACTCAGCGTTCTCGCGACGAAGCGTCTCGATGTTTGCGTAGGTGAAGAACGTCGCGATCCAGGATGATCCGTCGGCGAGCGTGACGCCGACATCGGAGTTGCAGTCGGCCGGGTTCCACTGTCCGGCTTCCCAGTCTTCGGCTTCAAGCCAGATCTGCTCGATTCGCATGGGACCTCACGCACGTCCGAGATTGAGCCGACGGCATTGTATCCCTGATTTCCGCGGGCAGAAGCCAGGAAGAACCAAAGTGCAAAAGGATCGAGTGGATGCGACGTCGACTGAATCGCCAGGCTTGTCTTCTCGTTATCCTGGAAATCGCGCGGGTGCCGATTGCCCCGCTCTCAGTCGTTCGACGTAACCCGCTGACAGTAGTTCGGGTCCGTACTCTTCTTCGTCTGATTGATGAGCCCGCGGCCTCCGATGGGGTCAGGTCCCGCTCCGTATCCGATGGCCCTGTAGCCGCGAAGCCGTTTCTCGAACATCCGGCCGAGCATTGGCACTTCAATGTCCACGTAATCGTAAATCCTCACCTCGCGCTTCCCGGGATGAAGCCGATGAAGGCGGCCCGCGTATTGGACAAGCGTCCCCTTCCACGAGACCGGCATCGCGAGGAACAGCGTGTCGAGCCGTGCATCGTCGAATCCCTCACCGATGTAGCGCCCGGTAGCAAGTATCAGCCTTTCCTCGCTGGCAGGAATCGAGGCCAGCCGTTCACGCGATTCCCGCCCCAGTCTCGAGCTCATTCCGCCCCGAAGCACGACGAGATTGCGAGCGAAACCCGCTAGTCGTTCGGCAAACATCTCGAGATCCTCACGCCTTTCGGTCAACAGAATCGGAGACCGTCGCTCTTCGAGAGCCATCAGGATGTCGTCGAGGATCATCCGGTTGCGGCTTTCGTCTCGAGCCAACATAGCGTAAAGCTCCTGTACTCTGAACGAAGCATCCAGGCCATCCGTGCGGAACCCCGTCTCGCGAACGATCAGCCGATGTTCAAACGGTCGTCGTCCAGCCTGTGACTTCGCGTCGAGCCGGAATCGAACGGGACCGAGCTGCATCTCGGCGATGGGATGATGACCGTCGCGGCGTCGCGGCGTGGCCGTCAATCCGACAATGTACTTCGCCTTCAGAGATGCCAGCACTCGCTCGAATGACACCGCCGGAACGTGATGACACTCGTCGACGATGACTTGGCCGTAGTTCGCGACAACCTCGTCCACCGAGTCCTGCTTCCCGAGACTCTGGATCATCGCAACGTCGATCGCTCCAGTCAGCTTGCGCTTGCCCGTTCCAATCTGACCAATCTCGCAAGGTTCCAGACCGAGGAACAAAGAGAGCTGCGATCGCCATTGATCGAGCAATGGGCGCCTGTGAACGAGAACCAGCGTGCTGCAACCCCGCTCGGCAACCAGATAGGTTCCGAGCACGGTCTTGCCGGTGCCCGGATGAGCGACGAACACTCCGAAGTCGTGAGCCAGAATCGCCCTCGCGGCGCTCTTCTGTTGTGGGGTCAATTCGCCGTGAAAGCGAACGTCAAGCGGTTCGCCCGGGACTCGTTCGTCGACCACGTCGAGCGCGACGCCATTGGTCCGCAGCAACTCGTCGAGGTCATTGACGCAGCCTCGAGGGAGAGCGATGTAGAGCGGAAGATCTTCGGCACACGAGATCACGCGCGGGGTCAGTGCCGTGGAAAGCCTCATACCCTGCCTCTTGTAGAACTCCGGGTTCTGAAAGGCGGCAATCCTCCTGATCTGGTCAACAAGTCGAGACGGCAACCCCGCCTTCTCGACGAAGAGCCGTTGCGAAAGGACCGCTCTAACGCGAGCGGGAAGTTGTTCTCCAAGCTCGGCGAGAAACGAGAGACGGCGCGACCGTGATGGCGACATCGCCCACGGGGCGGATTCGTCCTCGTCCGAGTTGTCGATCGAACGAACGCCCACAACGCCATCGGTTCGGATCGCTTCGTCCACGAGTTGCTCGACAGTCGTCGGATCGATTCGGCGAACGGAGGAGAGATACGTCCATTGCTCGTCGTCAGGGATCGCAACCATCTCGTCGTCAAGGAACACGGAGTTGCCGTCTGTTCGAGGTCCGTGCTGGAGCGGCAGCGCAATCAGGTTTCCGAAGCCACCTCGTGGCATGGTGTCCTGATTTGGAAACAGCCTGTCGTAAGAGTCCAGCCCCAATTCATGTCGGCTGGCCATGGTTTTCGTGAGTATCAGGCAACCGAATTGGCGAGCGGTCGACGCGACGACAGGGGCGGAGAAGAAGAACCAGACGTGCGCTCCGTTCCCTGAACGAGAACGCTCGACGGCAAACGGGACGTCGAGTCGCGAACACGTCTGCGCGACCGCCCGAACGTCATCGACGTACGAGTGTTTGTCGAAGTCGATCGCGAGAAGCCAACACGTCCCGTCGGCGAGCATCGGGTAGATGCCCATCACGTGTTTGCCCCGCAGGTGCGCAAGGACTGCGGCATCGTCGACAGGAAGAAACGCCTGGTTCGAGCAGTCGCCGCATTTCACTTTGGGAAGCTCGCAAAGACCAGGAACGAACTTGTTCGAGCAAGCGGGCGCATAGCCTGGTCTGGATGTCCTCTTGCTGACGAATCGTGTGGCGTAGACATCCTCTCGGCCACGGAACAACGACCGGAAGAGTTTGACCTTGTCGGCCGGTGTTTGCGGGCCGCCGGCCAGCGACTTTGCTTCCGAAGCAGCTTCCGTCGCAGGAAGCGCGTTGCCGGTCGTGAGACTCGCAGCCGATCTCGGGCTATGCGACTCGGGTTCAAGGGGTCCTTCAAGAGTCATCAACTGTGCACGAAGTTCGTCGAGCCGGCGCTGCCTGTCGGCTCTCTGAACTTCAAGCCGATCGAGGTCCGCAGTAACCCGCGCGAGCTCGTCGGCCAATTCGTCACGCCGCTCGTCGGACTTTTCCGCTCGCGGTCCTTCATTGTCGGGCTGTGGCACTCGAACACTCCTACGTAGCGCTGACCGATACGGCTCATCGTATCCGGGTCTGTGGCATTGAACCCTACAACCTGACCGCCTGCGCGATCGATCTTGTTATTGTGTACATATATGAGTACGCTTGCTTGCGAAGGAGAACGAGATGTCTACAGAAAGGGAACGGGAAATGCAGATAGGCTCACTGCTCGAGGTTGCCAGGTACTTCGGCAGTCCTCAGGAGTTTCTGTCTGTAAAGGAGGCTCGGTCTCACTTTCGTGACGCCGTGGTCACAGCCGACGCACGGAGCGTCGTTCTCACATCCCACGGTGAGCCACAGGCTGCGCTGATCTCGTACCATCGATTCGAGAGTGTTCGTCAGGCCGTTATCGGGTTGCTCGTGGATGCGCTTGATCTGAGCTGGGAAGCGACGCGGGATCGAGCCCGTATGCGCTTGGCCGAAGCGCTGCCGACGACCGAGGAGGAGGTCGAAGACATCGTCGCCGACTCTATTGGGCGGGCACGCTCCCGCCGAGCCAAGGCAATCCGGAGCAAGAGCAGTCGGCCGTGAGCTATCGGCGGTTGCTTCGGGTCGTAGTTGATGCGCAGATCGTGCTTCGGATGTTCGTGGTGCCTCTAGATCGCCCGGACTACGAGCCTCCGACTCGCATCCTGCTTCGCCACTTCGGCTCTCCGCTGCTGAACTGGCTCTGGACACCGGAGATCGTCGAGGACTATCGGGAAGGCGCCGCGGTGATGGTTTCGGCGCCGCGTTTTCGCGCAAAGGCAGAGTTCGACCACCAGGGATTCGAGCTCCTTTTGAGCCTGTTCTACCAATCGCCTCCTGTGATGATCTCGGCCGGCTCGCTTTCCGCAGCGCGGGCGCGGATATCCCAGTCGGCGCGAAAACGAGAACAGGACAAGGAGGATGCCATCTACTTGGCTTGTGCGGCGGACGGTCAGGCGGACCTGGTCGTATCGAACGATGCCACCATCCTGTCGATCGGTGACGAGTATGAAGGCATTCGAGTGATCGATGCCCGACGACTTCGCGATGAACTTTCAAGGCTGGACCAGCCTGCGACTTGAGCTCGAGCGGCTCGCAGTTGTGATGGGCCGGTAGATGGAGGTTCAAGTGACGAAGCCCCCCTCAGGCCGGCCGTTCGCTCGTGAGGAACGTGTGCCGGAGTGGTGGTAGGGCGAATGCCAATCGACTGGGGCCGGCTTACCACAACGCCGCTACCGCAGCCCATCCCGATGCGATGGACGAGCACGCCGTCGCGATCAGTACCGCGAGCGACAGCG
>JAJTWZ010000063.1 GCA_021463145.1 Blastocatellia bacterium
AGATCTTGCCAGACCAACTCCGACAACGTAGCATTCGCGTCGAGAAGGCGGCCGATGGCTTGCAGTTCTCTGGAATGGTCGAAGGGCAGCCAGGCTGACCCCAGCTTCATCTGTTTTTTGACCCATTGGCGCATTCGGGGGACTCCTTCGGGGACGTATGCCGTTTAGAATCAGTCGTTTGACCGCAACTATTCTAGCGGCTCGGCCCAAAAGAAGCAACCCCGAATGTGCCACTATCTATCTTTAGTATCTATAACTTACGCCCGCCTGGACACGAACTAGTTATGCGAGAAATGCTACCGATCGAATCGGATCGAATGCCCGTGCAGCCCCTCGAGATCAATCTCGCGGCTCTCGAGGAACTCAATCACCTCCGGGCAATCGGCCAGTCGGCCATGGCCAGCGCGCTGGAACGTCAGTTTGCCCGCGAGTTCTCGGCAGACCACCAGCTCGCGGTCTACGGCTCGCTCGCGCCCGGCCGCAGCAATCACGCTCAGCTGAGCGGGCTCGTCGGACTCTGGCGCGACGGCTATTGCGTAACCGGGGAACTCATCGACCTCGGGTGGGGCACGGGCCTTGGCTATCCGGCGATCCGCTGGTCGGCCGAGGGCACCCACGTCGCCGTCCACCTGTTCGTCTCAAGCGACCTTCCTCGGCACTGGGCTCGTCTCGATGCGTTCGAAGGCAGGGACTATCTGCGCATCCTGGCGCCCGTGGTCCGCAACCACGCTGCGGTAGCGGTGGCCAATCTCTATGCCGTTCGGTAGCGGCGCTGTATAACTAACGGTTGCAGCGGAGCGACAGCGAGCTCTGCGCCTACTTCCGGAGGATGAAGGCGAGGAAGGGACCAGAATCGGCGGTGACGGCGACGACGCACAAGATCGCGCGAATCTACTACAGTCTGTTGAAGAATGGCGGGGAGTACAGGGAGCGGGGAGCGGAGCAATACGACGAGCGGCAGCAGCAGCGGATCCTGGCGAGCTTGAGGAAGCGAGCAGGCAGTCTCGGTTACGACTTGATCGAGAAGGCCGCGTAGCCGCGTTCGCACCATCGGGTACCTAGGGCATTGAAGCGTCAACCAATCGTCCGTCAAACGGCGGACCGGGAGTCCGTGTGCGCCACTACGTCTCTCTTCACACGAGGAGAAGCCGGGGAGTTTCTTTAGAGCGCGCGCAGCGAGAGTTCATCGATTCAGCTTGACGCCGTTGCGCGCGCCCGCTGATGCTTGACGTTCGGCCGCTTGCGATCGCTCGGCCACCCACCTTGAGACACGCACGTCACAGAATGAACATCGTTCCTCCAGAATGGCACCTGAACGCTTCCTTAGGACTCTGCAGCTGTGGTCAGGGATCATGCCTCTCGTTCAACGCTTGTCCTCACTGCGGCGTTCTTGTTCTCGTTTGCGATGAGATGGGGGCTGTCTACTCCGCAGGTCACATTCACGCGCTGATTGGGGACACGGCCATGGTGTGCCCGCAGTGCCACACTACTCCCGTCAGCTCATTCCGCGATGCGTCGCCGGCCGAGATTCTTGCTGACGGCTACGCGGCTGGCGAGTACCATTGACCCGCGCCCGAGCATTCGTAGCTGCTCGGCTCGGCAAGGTCGCTTCGGTCGGTTGGCGACCTAGGTCGCAACCTGTATCTGATACCCTGGCATACGCGGCCGAACTAGCGGATGCAGCGGAGGTGTCTACAGCCGCAAATGTGAGTCCGGGTAACTGTCTTGTTGCGGTTCACGTGATTGGGGATGGGTGTCAGCCTATAGTCGGAAGCTTTGAGGTGGTGGTATCGGAAGCTGAAAGGTAGCTAGCGCGAGTTGGTGAATTGGGAGCGCGTAGTCTTTCGGCCGTCCCGGTGATCGAGGACCGGGGAACAGTTGTGAGCAAGCTGCGGTCTAGACACGGAAGCGGACGGCGGTTGTCGGGCTTCGTTGCCTTTGTGTTTCTCTGCGGACCGGGGTCGGCACTATCGACATACGCGCAAGCAGATCGCGCTACATTGAAGGCGTCGTCGTCGAAAGATCGGAGATGGTCGCCCCTCCGCGAGCAGTGCGTACTCCCGGAAAAACCAACCCGAAAGGTGCGCGGCGTGGTTCGTACCTCGTCTGGAGTTCCGATTCGTGGCGCCGTTGTGGGGCTGTACCGCAACATCGGAGGCGTGCCGAGAAAGCTGTATTTCGCGGGACACTCTGGCTTGGTTCACCTTTGCTCCTCGACAGA
The DNA here is from genome assembly GCA_021463145.1 of Blastocatellia bacterium. Taxonomy (GTDB): domain Bacteria; phylum Acidobacteriota; class Blastocatellia; order UBA7656; family JADIYM01; genus JADIYM01. Next base: position 2,222 of record JAJTWZ010000063.1, read on the forward strand.
TGAAGCCGGCGAGTTCGTGACGTACTTGCCGTCATCCGGAGAATACGCGTTCTACGCGACGCCGCAGTTTCGTCTTGGTGAATCACTCAAGGTTATTTGGGTTGAGTCGAGCTGCGAAGACGAGGAAACGCTCGCTCCTGCCTGGTCGTCGGAATCGACCGCAACGAACATGAAGTGGATTTCGGGGCCAGCGACCGAGGTCGAGCCACTCATCGTTGTGACGTGCCGATACCTGCCATCTTGGCGCCTGGAGGGACGTGTGACGTCGAGTTCAGGCGTCGTTCTCTGGAACTACGAGGTCGCCGTCGAGCCTATCGAAGGTCTCGATCCGAGTGTTGGAGAAATGGTCGTTCACGTCGACGGTGACGGACGTTGGTCCGTGTGTGGTCTGCCCGATGGACGCTATCGCGTCACGGCCTACCCTGATGAGCAGACGAAGTTCGAGAAGCTACCTCTTTCGACAAGAGACGAAGTCGTCTTCGGTGAGATAGAGATCCGCGGCGCGAACGCCTCGATCGTGCTTCAGGTCCCGCCGAACTAACAGAAGAGTTCAACACGGATTGGACGGATGAGACGGTTGACGCGAATCAGACAACGAGCTCAGATCCGCGTCATCCGCACTATCCGCCACGTCCGCGTTGCTCTTACTTCTTCCCGCTCATCATCGCGTCCCGCCGCGCCTTGAACTCGTCGCCCTCGCGCCAGGTCGGGATCGCCGCCGCATTCGCCACCTGCAGCCCGATGTGGAACGCTAGCTGCAGGTCCTCGACCGCGCCGGCGAGATCCCACGTGTCCTGCACCTCGTCGGACGGCTTGTGATACCGCAGCGACGTGTACTCCTTCCGCTTCGTCGCGCCGTAGTCCGCGGGCTTCCCGATGAACTCGGTTCCGGAACCGAGATAGAGCGCCGGCACGCCGACCTTTGCGAGATTGAAATGATCGGACCGGTAGTACGAGCCCTTCTCCGGCTCGGGATCGGGCTTCACGATGCGACCGCCCTGCTGGCGCGCGGCTTCGACCGTAATGTCGTCGAGTGTCGACTTGCCGAAGCCGACGACCGTCACGTCGCGCGTACGGCCAAGGGTGTTGAGGCCGTCGATGTTGATGTTGGCGACCGTGCGCTCGAGGGGGTAGAGCGGATTCGCGCCGTAATACGCGGAGCCGAGCAGTCCGCGCTCCTCGGCCGTCGGCAGAAGGAAGAGGATCGTGCGCTTCGGCTTCCGGCGCATCTTCCCGTAGGCCTTCGCGAGCTCGAGCATGCCCGCGACGCCGGTCGCGTTGTCGACCGCGCCGTTGTATATCGCGTCGCCGTCGACCGGCGTGCCGATGCCGAGGTGGTCCCAGTGCGCCGAAAAGATGACGATCTCGTTCTTCAGCTTCGCATCGGAGCCGTCGATCTTCGCGACGACGTTTCGTGACTCGACGCGTCGGATCGAGTTCGACGCCTCGAAAGTGATGCGCGCGCCGAGCGGTATCGGGGCGAAGTCGGGCTTGAGCGCCGCCGCCTTCACGTCGGCGAGCGTCGTGCCGGCGAGCGCGAAGGCTTGTTCGGCCATCGGCGTCGTGATCCAGCCTTCGACCGGGCAGAGCGATTCGTTGTTGTCGGGACCGAGGAACGTGAACGACTCGCTGCCCCACGAGTTCTTCACGACGTCCCAGCCGTAGCCCGCGGGGCCCGTCTCGTGGATGACGAGGCAGCCGGCTGCACCTGCGCGCGCGGCCTGCTCGAATTTGTACGGCCAGCGGCCGTAGTAGGTCATCGCGCGGCCGCCGAACATCTTCTCGTCCGCGACGGGCGGGTCGTTGACGAGCATCACGAGCACCTTGCCCTTCAGGTCCACGCCGTCGAGGTCGTTCCAGTTGTACTCCGGCGCCGTCACGCCGTAGCCGACGAAGACGAGCTCGCCGTCGAGCGTGAAGCGATCGACGGGCTTGCGAGTCCACGCGACGAAGTCGTCGGCGAATTTCATTTCGACGGTCTTGTCGCCGCGCGCGACCTTCATTGGCCCCGACGCCTGTGTCCGGTAGCTGAGCAGTGGCACGGTCTGGACGAACGTGCCGTCGGGATTGCCGGGAGTGCAACCTGCGGCCTTGAACTGTTCGGTGACGTACTGGATCGTGAGCGCCTCTCCCTTCGAGGACGGCGACCGGCCTTCGAACTCGTCGGAAGCAAGCTTTCGGATGTGCGTGATGAGCGACTGCGCGTTGATCGATCTCGCGTTGCCGTCGATGCCGGCGGCGACCGGCGTCGGCAGTGCGATCGGGGCAAGCGCGAGCGCGAGGAGAGCGGCGAGGTTCGGCTTGATCATGGAAGAGTGCGTTCCTTAGTGCGGGATGGGTTCGACGGCGTCTCGGCCGGCTGTACCGGGCATCCATACTACCGTAGACGGCAACAGCCGGCCGCCGCGACGATCACGGCTGCGCACGGCCGGCCCCTCGCTCGCGCTCGGGGTACGACTCCCAGGACTCGTCCGTCCAATCACACACCCAGGACGAGACGGCGGCCGGACGGAGTCGTGCCCGGAGCGCCAGCGACGGTCCGGCCCTCCAACCCGCGCTCAACGTCAACACGTCTGCCTCGCATCCACGGTCCACCCCTCGGTATGCTCTGGGGTCACCGGTGCGATTCGGGGGATCAACACATGCGCGGAGCCACACGATTCACGACGGTTTGCACAGCAGTGCTCCTGCTCTGCAGTTCGTCCGTCTCTGCCCAGGCGCCTGCGAAAGCGCGGAAGGATCCCGTGCCGATCCCAGGAGCCCCGGCCGTCATCGTCTTCGAAGGCACGATTGTCGAGACGAAGGCGCCGGAACTGCCGGGTGACCGCAACGCGCTCGCGTCGTTCTTCGTGAAGCGCGGCACCGTGACGAAACGCTTCGCCGTGCGGCTGACGGGAACGCCGGATGAACCGAAGTGCGCGGTCCTCAAAGGACCCGACGAACTCGAGCCGAAGAAGGTGAAAGGCGCGCTCGACTCTCCTGGCCGCCACGTGGTCGTTACACATTCGCCGGAAGTGGTTACAGGCACGGATGCATTCCCGGCAACGCGTGTCCTGCTGGGATTCACCGAACTGGCGGGCGGCGCTCAGCCGCTTGCGGAACTGGCTGCCATCGACCGCGTCGTCGGCACTGGCGCCGAAGCGGGCGAGCGCAGCACCGTAGTGGTTAACTACAACGGCTGGCTCGCCGACGGGACGATGTTCGACTCTTCGTTCGGCCGGGGAGCGTTCGAGGCAAAGCTCGGCCGTGGCGACCTGATCAAGGCGTGGGACTTAGGCATTCCGGGAATGCGCGTCGGCGGTCGACGCCGGCTGCTGGTCCCTGCGCGCCTTGGATACGGAGTGAGAGGCGCCGGTCGCGTGATTCCGTCCAATGCTGTGCTCGTCTTCGACATCGAGCTTATCGAAGTTCGAGTGAAATAGATCCGCCGTTCTCACCGTCGAACGCAACGCCGGATCCAACGGGAACCAGGTGGGCGCTCGGTCCATCCGGAATCGCGGTTCGTCCACGCCCATCGAAGCGCCCGAGGAGAAGTCCATTGAAGAGCCACACGAAATACCTGACCTTCACAGTACCCGAACGAATGGGTTTCGAGAACGTCACGAGCGCGGTAGCCAGCGAGGTCCGAGCGAGCGGCGTCCAGGAGGGAATGTGCCTCGTAAACGCCATGCACATCACGGCATCCGTCTTCATCAACGACGACGAACCTGGTCTGCACGAGGATTACAAGCGCTGGCTCGAGTGGCTTGCCCCGTACGACGCGAGCCCGGAGCGTTATCGTCACAACCGCACCGGAGAGGACAACGGCGACGCTCACCACAAGCGCCAGATCATGGGTCGGGAGGTCGTCGTGGCGATCACGAATGGCAGGCTCGACCTGGGTCCGTGGGAACAGATCTTCTACGGCGAGTTCGACGGCCGCCGCCCGAAACGAGTCCTCATAAAGATCATCGGTGAATGACGGGCCTGGCGCGCCGTGGCGTTTGCTCGAGCATCACGCTTCACTCGCTTCTGCTCCGGGCCGCGATCCGCCATCGTCAAGCTTATGTTGGCGTTGTATGCTCGCTCCCCCCACCCCGACGAGAGGAGCGCACCAATGGCGACGCACCGCGCGGTTGAATCCACGAACGACGGAGTGACATCCGTGATCCTCTCCGACGGCGAGGGCGCCGAAGCCGAGATCGTACCGTCGCTCGGCAACGCCTGCTGGCGATTCGATTGTCACGGTCCGGTGCTCGAGAAGGTGGACCGCGCCGCGTTTCTGGCCAGGCCCACGAGTTGCGGAATCCCCCTGCTGTTTCCGTTTCCGAATCGCATCCGCAATGGCCGGTTTCGTTTCGATGGCGAGGAGTTCACCGTCGATCCGCCCCGGCACGGGTTCGTGAGAGACCGCGCCTGGTCGGTCGAACGCCTCTGGACGAGCCACGAAGACGGCGCGGCCGTGCGCTCGGTGTTCGACGCTGCGGATCATCCCGACCTGCTTTCGCAATGGCCGTCCGCGTTCAGGCTTGCCGCGACCTATCGCCTTCGCGGAAGCTCGTTGTCTCTCGCGTTCGAGATAGAGAACGCAGGCAGTCGGCCCTTCCCGTACGGCTTCGGCATCCATCCATACTTCGAGCGGCCGAAGCGCGGCGCGATTCGCGTGCCGGCCAGTCAACGCTGGGTGCTGGACGAAACCTTGCCGACAGGGGAACGTGCAGGAGTCGATGGCGGTTACGACCTGCGAAGCGGCGCGGACGTGAACGCCGTGCAGCTGGACGACATCCTGACCGGGCTCGACGTGGACGCGACCGGCGAGGTCCGTTGCACCCTGGACGACGATGCCGGATGGCGGACGACGGTTCGCTTCCTCCGCGACGCGTTTCCGCACGTGGTGGTGTACACGCCGCCGTCGCCCCGTACGGCGATCTGCGTCGAGCCGAACACGTGCCCGACCGACGCATTCAACCTGTCGTCGCGAGGAATCGATGCGAACGTCCTCGTCCTTGGTGCTGGAGAGTCGGCGCGCTTCGACGTTCATATCGAGCGGTCCCGAACGAGCTGACGCGTCTCGGCCGCGAACGCGATCCGGTCGGCGATCAGGAAGTTGACGACGCCCAGCACCGAGATCGCCAGGGCGTTCGCCGGGATCGGCGGCAGGCCGAGTACCCCGGCGAACAACGCCATCAGGCCAAGGTTTCCGCAAATAGAAGTGGCGCCGTTCGTCAGGTGGAAGCGGATGAGCGCGCGGACGATTCCAGCCCCCGTAAGCCCCCTGTCGCGCCACGTCCATCGCACGTGGAGGTGGAAGTTGTGCAGCACTGAGGCCTCGACCGCGACGGCCGTGGCAGCCATCACACCGTATCCCGCGCGGGTCAGCATCGCCAGGACGGCCAGTTGTACGGCAATGCCCGTCACGCCGACGGCGTTGTAACGCATCCACCTACGCAGAAGGCGCACGCGGGCCCCTGCTCGATGAGGGCTCACAGCTTTTCGAGCTCGGCCAGCCTTCGTCCGTTCCGAATCGAGGAGGCCGCGAAGATTGCGACCATCAGGACCGTGGCAACTCCGAAGCCGACGTCGAAGAACGGAAGCTCCCACGTTCCAATCCGCACGGCCGGCTTCCAGATCGCCGCCAGGTTCCCTGCAATCAGCAGCAGGCGCAGTTCGGTGGGTCCGAAGCCCGCGTGCGACAGGCTGAAGGTTCCAACGCAGTAAGTCGCCAGATAGGTTTCTATCGAGAACAACAGAAACGCCACCAGCAGAGCCACAGCCACAAGCGGCGTTGCAAGGCCACTCGCCGCAATGCCGGCAAGGACGGCCGTGGCTCCAACCACGTCGACGACATGGTCGACGTAGAAGCCGTAGCGAGGCCGCTGACGCTTGCGAACACGCGCGAGCGTGCCGTCCAGACTGTCGCCGAACCAGTTCACCAGAATGAAGAAGCTGGCCGCGACGAGCATTCCCGGCCACCTGGCGGCGTACAGGTAGCTGGCGCCGGCCGCAAGCAGACCTCCGAATCCCAGTGCCGTCAGGTGATCCGGTCCGATGGCAGCCGGCATCCGCTCCGCCATCCAGACGAGTACCCGGCTTTCGAGGGATGAGAGCACGCTTCGCTGCCGCCGCACGGCGGGTCTGAAGGCTCCGCTGCCGCCAGGAATGATGCGATGTACCATTGACCGGCCTCCTCCTAGGTTTGCGCTCCGTCCGGCCTTGGGCCCTGCGCCAGCCGTGGCACCCGGCGTGCCGCAGAGCGCGCCGGCTTCAACGCGAACGGTGCCGTGGCAGTAACCGGAGGTGACCCAGTAAGTTACGACGAGCGGAGCCGCGATGTGGCTCGGTGTTCATGAATGCCGGCGATCGATCCTCGCATTCGGCCGGTGTCCGGTAACGCCGACACGTGGAGTGGAGATGCGGCTTCGGCGCGGCCGACTGAGCCCCGTCAGGCGCGATCGAACATCACCGGTGACGGCGGGCGGTCTCCGCATCCGTTGACACTCGCAACGCAGGCCGGTAAAAAGCCGCGACATGACGTACAACGGACTCGAGGAAGTCGAGCTGGTCCCGGAATCGTTCTGGGGCCGGTTCTTTGGAAAGAAGTACGAGGAGAACGCGATGCGTCGCGTCAACAACCTCGTCGCCAGCAGCCCCATCTTCCAGATCTACCACGACGGCGTTCTGGCCGTCGTTCGCCAGTACGGAATGACGCTCGCCGATGCTCGCGCGGGGCTCATCGAGATCTACCGGAAGGTGCTCGTGCATTATGTGAAGGACGGCAAACTGACCGGACTCGACGCCGAGCATATGAATCGCCTCGGCGAGCTTTTCGGGCTGACGCGTGCGGACATGGACAAGCTCGACGCCGAAGAGTTGTCACGGCACGTCGCGAAGTAGAACCCTCCGCCCCACGGAGACACGTCGACAGCATTCGCCTTTCACGGAGCACTACATGGCGCTTACCGTCGGTACGCCGTTGCCGGACATTGCGGGCCATCTTTCTGACGGGTCCACCTGGCGCAGTTTGGACGCGCTCGGAAAGCCGCTTGTCATCTACTTCTACCCCAAAGACTTCACTCCGGGCTGCACGCGTGAGGCCTGTTCGTTCAGGGACAATTTCGCGGAGATCGGGGAGACGCGTGGTGCAACCGTTATCGGCGTAAGCCGCGATTCGGTCGAAAGCCACCGCAATTTCATCGCGCGGCACGGCCTGCCGTTCCAGCTTCTGGCGGATGAGGACGGGTCGATCTCGAGGGCCTGCGGCGCCACGATGCTCGGCGGACTCCTCCCGGTCAGCAAGCGAGTGACATACGTCGTTGACGGGAAGGGCACTATCCGGGGTGTGTTCGATCATACATTCGCGGCCGAGAAGCACGTGGCCGACGTTCGAGCACTGCTCGAGGAACTTTCGACGGAGGGATGCGCGTGAAGGACGACGATGACGATTCGAATCGCCGGTCGCGGCGTGAGTTCGTAGGTTCGGTTGCCGCCGGAATGCTGGCGGTTGCTGCGTCCACAGTCGAGCCCGGGCGGGTCACGGCACAGACGTCAGTTCCCGAGTTTCCCTATTCCGAGGCATCCATCGACGACCTGCAGAAGGCGATGGCGTCGGGTCAGACGTCATCGGCGCGACTCGTGGAGATGTACACAGCCCGGATCGAATCTCTGGACCGGTCCGGTCCGATGCTTCGTTCGGTCATCCAATTGAATCCCGACGCGCTCGAGATCGCCGCGGCGATGGATTCCGAACGGGCCTCGAAGGGTCCACGGGGCCCTCTGCACGGCATTCCGGTCCTCGTGAAGGACAACATCGATACCGCGGATAAGATGGAAACGACGGCTGGCTCGCTGGCGCTGGTCGGATCCAAGCCGGTTCGGGATGCGCACGTCATTACCCGTTTGCGCGAGTCGGGCGCGGTGCTTCTGGGCAAGACGAATCTTAGCGAGTGGGCGAACTTCCGTTCCACGCGTTCGACCAGCGGATGGAGCGGACGCGGCGGACAGTGCCGCAATCCGCATGCGCTCGACCGTAACCCGAGTGGATCGAGCAGCGGATCGGGCGCGGCCGTGGCCGCAAGCCTCTGCGCCGTGGCGGTCGGCACCGAAACGGACGGCTCCATCGTTTCGCCGGCATCGTCGTGCGGCGTCGTCGGGATAAAGCCGACGATCGGCCTCGTCAGCAGGTCGGGCATCGTTCCCATCTCGCACACCCAGGACACTTCCGGACCGATGACGCGGTCGGTGAAGGATGCCGCCATGCTGCTCGACGCAATGATCGGTGAAGATCCGCGTGACGAGGCCACCCGCGGTGTCCGGGTCGCGTGGAAGGGTGGGCTGACGGCGGCGATTGACCCGGGTGGACTGAAGGGCGCCCGGATTGGCATCGTCCGGAACCAGGTTGGCAACAATCCAGGGGTCAGGAAGCTCCTCGAAGAAGCGATCGACGCCATGAAGAAGGCCGGTGCGGTGCCAGTCGACGTTACGATTTCCACTGCGGCGGATATAGGCGGGCCGGAGTTCGAGGTGCTGCTTTACGAATTCAAGGCGGATCTGAACGCCTACCTCGGTGGGCTTGGGGCCGGCGCACAGGTGCGGTCGCTCGCGGCGGTCATCGACTTCAACAAGGCAAACTCCGATCGAGAGATGCCGTTGTTCGGTCAGGAAATCATGGAAATGGCACAGGCCAAGGGACCGCTGACCGAGCCCGCATACAGGAAAGCCCTCGCATCATGCCGCAGGCTTTCACGAGCGATGGGTATCGATCGCGCTCTTTCGCAGCACAGGCTCACAGCTCTCGTTGCGCCTTCGTCGGATCCGGCATGGCTTACCGATCCGATATCGGGAGATCACTACCTCGGCGGCAGTTCGACGCTTGCCGCCGTCGCCGGTTACCCGAGTGTCTCGGTTCCGATGGGAGCGGTTTTTGGATTGCCGGTGGGTCTGTCGTTCTTCGGGAAGGCGTTCTCGGAGCCGATACTCGTGAAATACGCCTACGCATTCGAGCAGCTCACCAGGCATCGGATGGCGCCGCGGTTTGCCGCGACGGTAACTCCCGGCTGACGTGGCGTACGTGAGGCTCCGGGCGAACCCTGCTCCGGAGCCTGGCGTCTCGAGCGAAGTCTCGAGGGAGTTTCCGCTAGCGCTTTCGGGCGCGCCCGAGCTTCCTCACGATGTCGAACTCGTCCTTCGTGACGGGCTGAACCGAAAGACGGCTTCCGCGTTGCGTAACGACCATTTTCTCGAGACCGGGCATCGACTTGAGGGTTGCGAGCGAGACGGTCTCGCTAAACTTCTCGATGAACTTCACGTCGACCGTTATCCACGTCGGGTTCTCAGGCTTGCTCTTCGGATCGTAGTACCGGTTCTTCTGGTCGAACTGAAACGGATCGGGATAGCCGGACCGCAGGATGGTCGCGATTCCAGCCACGCCCACGGGGTCCGCGTTCGAATGGTGGAAGAGGACGAGGTCGCCAACGCGAGCGTCGTCGCGAAGGAAATTCCTCGCCTGGTAGTTACGCACTCCTTCCCACGACGTCGAGCCGTCACGCTCCAGATCGTCGATCGAGTAGCAGTCAGGTTCCGACTTGAACAGCCAGTAGCGTTTGGCTGAGGCCATGGTCAGTCCTCGAGCTGCGCTGGCCGGCTATTCGGCGGCCGGCGACGTTTCTTCGGCCGGGTCGGTGTCGATAGTCATCTGTCCGCTAAGGATACTGGCACGGGCCTCGGCGAGCGCGGGACCGATCCGGCAATCGCCGGGATACTGCGCGCGGTGAATCCGCTTGACGCGCTGGCTGAGGATGGAGCAGAGCAGGTAGCGATTTCCGGACGTCGAAAGCGTCGGGTCCACTCGGACGATGTTCATACGCGGACAACTCCTCGAACTGAGTAGGGTTCTGCGAAACCGGCAGTGTACAGGCTTTGCGCGAAGTTGACGAGTCCGTCCGTTGCTATGCCCACCCCATCAACTTCCGGATGGACTCCGCGACGGCCGGATCATCCGGAAAGATCACGGGGAGGTCCTTGGTGCGAACCGTCGTCTGCCCAGTCCGCCGGACCATGACCTTCACCGGGCAACCGCAGGCGCTGTAGACGAAGGTGAATTCGCGCTCGGAACCGTCGGGCCAGAAATCGCGCACCGGCTGCCTCGTCTCGTTTACCAGAGCGCCCAGAATGTTCGCCGGATTGTTCGACCCGTCGAGTATCTTCTGCCCACCCTTTCCGTCGTCAATGAAGATCTTGAGCTGTTTGTCGCCCAGAGGCGGTGCGGCGGCGCCGGGAGATATGCTCGCCTGCCAGAGCTGCTCGCCGGTCCGCTTGAAGTAGAGCATTCCCACTCCGGGCTTCTCGCTGCTCACGTGCATCGAGAGGTGCAGCTTGCCTTCAGGAGTAGGCTCGCCATATGCGTCGAGAATCGCGAATGTCCGGCCCTGACCGTCCTCCGGTTGAGAGCGCCTTTCGATGTCGCGCATTGCTTCGGCTATGGACGGCGGCTTGCCGCCGTAATCGAGCTCGACAGTGACCATCACGGCCTTGTTGATTTCCATATGGACGACCTCGCCTTTCGGCAACGTCGTGCCCGCCGGAACGGCGGCCGGTCCCTGGGGGCCCGCTGCCGCAGTTGAAGGACCCGATGCGGATCCCGTCGCGGGCCCGGTGCTGGCTGCGCCACCGCAACCAGCAGGGATCAGCAAGGTCGCGCACAGCAACACCAGACTGGGGGAGCGTCGCGCAACGGGGATCTGAGGCAACCGTGAAAGGGGCTCGCGGGAAGAATTACTTGGCATGAATTGAATCGTCTCCAACGCCTGCCGGCTCGCCGGCCAGGGACAGGACTTCGAAGAGGCGCGTCTCGCCGCTGGTTCCGCGCAGGTTGGTAGTGCAGGACTGACCAGTCCGGACGGCGTCGCCAAGTTGGGCGACCACGTATTCGGACACGACGAGCTCTGCCGCGAGGACCTTCGACTCGGACTCGATCCGGCTGGCTACGTTGACGGTGTTTCCGATCGCGGTCATCTGGCGTCCGGCCGAGTGGCCGATCTCGCCAACAATTGCCGGACCGAAGTGGATGCCAATTCCGATCGCGAATGTTTCGTGGAATACCCGTTCGAGGTATCCGTTGAACTCGCGGACTGCGTCACGCATAGCAAGCCCCGCCCGCACGGCCTGCAGGCACGTCGTCCTGGGATCCGCTCCCGCGAGTCCGAACAGTGCCATGACCGCGTCGCCGATGTACTTGTCGATCACGCCACCGTTGTCGATTACGGCGTCGCCGACCGCCTGGAAGTACCGGTTCAGAATGTGGACGACGTCGTAGGGAAGCGTGCGTTCGGTGAACGGAGTGAATCCGCGAATGTCGGAGAAGAGAACTGCGATGCAGGATTCGCGGCCTACCGCCATCGGAGTCTCCGCGCTGACGAGCGACTCGTCGAAATCGTCGACGACGAGCCGGCGGATCGTCACGTCACCGTCGATCCGGGACTGGCAGGCCAGCCGGATGTCGTCGGTGAACCCGCGCCGGGAGGCGAGAAGAGCTTCGGCTTCGTTGCGCGGACAAACGTGCTCGAGGTTCTCGAGCACCAGCACCCGGCAAGTCGAACATCGCGCGTTACCGCCGCACGCCTGCGTGTGTGGAATGCCGTGCTTGTGCGAGACGTCGAGAAGTGAAAGCGAGAGATCCGTCTCCTCAACGACGGCTTCATTCTGGTAGACGATCTGGGCCATCTTTCGACCTCGGAGAAATTGGGATTGTAGTCCGCGCGGGAAGCGCCACGCAAAGACGTACGCTCGCGCGGGCATGCGCGGATTCCGATCGCAACCGGCTTGCCGCGGGCCGGTGTCGCGGCTAGCATCGCCGGACGGTGCGCATTCCATCACGATCGAACCCGCTGGCGCGCCTCGTCTGGCAGGTCGGGGTTCGTGTCGTGAGCCACGACTGTCTCGGTCTTGCGGCAGAAGGCGCGTTTCGCTTTCTTCTCTCGTTCGGCCCGGCGTTGATATTCACGGTCGCGCTTACCTCCCTGGTCGGTCTTGACGACGAGTCGATATCGTTCGTCAGCGAGGCATTGAGACCTATTCTTCCGGAGGGCAGTTCGTTGTTCGTCGAGGCGTCGGTGCGGGCCGCGCTCGAGAACCCGGCGGCGGGACTGCTGACCGGCAGCCTCTTCCTGACAGCGTGGACGGCATCTGGCGTGCTCGGATCGTTCACGAAAGGGCTCAACAGGGCGTTCAACGTCGTTTACACGCCGTACACGTTCTGGCGAAGCGTCATCGTGTCAGTCCTTCTGGTGCCCGCCGTGGCGTTGCCGATCACGGTTGCAGCGCTGATGGTCATCTTCGGCGGAACACTCGCCAGTCTTGCCGCACAATACGGGCACTATCAGATTCTCGAAACGTTTCTGGGCTTCTTCTTTCGCTGGTTCACCACGATTCTGCTGGTTGTGTTCGTCCTGTCCATCATCTATCGCTGGTCGCCGGTTCACCCGATGCGTTTCGTGGACGTGCTGCCGGGCGCCGCGATAGCAACCGTGCTTTGGATCGGAGTGTCGCTGGCATTCCGTCTCTTCACAGGAAGCGGACTCGCGCGATACGAGATCTACGGCAGCCTGACGGCCGTGGTCGTGTTTCTGTTCTGGGTTTATCTGAGCGCATTCGTATTTCTCGTCGGCGCCGAATTCAATGCCCAGTTGCTCGACAATCGCGGCGAAGCGCCTGTCGGCTCGTCCGAGGCTACCGTCGACGTCGACGTGTGACGATCCATTCGGTGCTGCGGAAATTCGAATCTGTTGAACCTGGCGACACGGGTAAGAAGCCATCCACAGCTGCCGGCGCTGAGTAAATGGTCCGGCGCGGGCTGGTAGATTGGGGCATCGGTTGAGCCGGAACCTCACCGTTGCTCGTTCCGGCAATGCGTGCGGGTCTCGAGGCCGGTCCGTCGCTCGAGCGCCAGGTGCGGCTCGGCACGAGGAGTGTTTGCGGATGACGTCCGCCTGGAAACGCGGACCGGCGGGTCACGTCGCGTCGGAGCGGCGACCGTCCATTCCCGAAGGAACTAAACTCTCATCAACTTCGTTTCCGAACCCGATTGTCAGACACTTCACCTTGTGGACGATCCAGTGACCAATGTCATAGAGCTCGACAACCTGACGGTCTCGTTCGGTGCACGCCCGATCCTGAAGGGATTGTCGATTGCCCTGGCAGGCCGCGCCATCGGGCTCCTGGGTCCGAACGGCGCAGGAAAGACCACGCTGATCCACACGTTGCTGGGGTTTCACAAGCCCTCCGGTGGGACCGCGCGTGTGCTCGGATTCGACATACGGCGTGATGCGATCTCGATGCGCGCCGGTGTGGGCTACATGCCGGAGCGAGATGCGTACATTGCCGAAATGACAGCGGTGCATCTCGTGCGCCTGATGGCTGAACTTTCCGGGATCCCCTCCGAAGCCGCGCTTGAACGCGCGCACGAGGCGCTTTTCTTCGTCGGACTTGGAGAAGCGCGATATCGAGGACTGGAGACCTATTCGCTCGGGATGAAGCAGCTTGCGAAGCTGGCGCAGTCTATCGTCCACAGTCCGAAGCTCATCATTCTGGACGAGCCCACCAACGGACTGGATCCTCCGGCACGAAGAAGGATGCTCGACCTCGTGAAGCAGATCAGGGACTCGGGCCACGCGCGCATCCTCTTCTCGTCGCACCTTCTTCGCGACGTGGAAGAGGTCTGCGAAGACGTTCTCATCCTCAGGGACGGCCAGATCGCTTCGTACGTGAACCTCGAGGAGGATCGAAAGGCCAACGAGGGCGCGCTCGAGATCGAAGCGTCCGGCGACATCGATGCATTCGCGCTCGCACTCGCCGGCCGGGGCTGCAGCGTGACCCCAGCGGGTCCGCGGCGCGCACGCCTGACCCTCGGTGAGGGAATGACGGCGACACAGGTATTCGAGATCGCCGCGTCGTCGTCGGCGCAGGTCCGGCGCCTGGTCCCGAAGCGAGATTCCCTCGAAGACATTTTCCACAAGGCACTGGTGAACGGCCGTGGCAGTCTATGAGCATTCGTATGCGCCTTACACAGGCGCTCTGACGCCGAGGTGGTCGCGGTTCCTCGTCATTCCGCGGCACGCCGTTCGCGAGGTCTTCAGGTCCAGGCTGCTTACCGGAACCTTCGCGATCAGCTTCGTGTATCCGCTCGTCTCGGCGATCCTCATATACCTGCACCACAACATCAACGCGCTATCGATATTCGAGTTGCCGGTCAGGGCATTGCTTCCGATCGACTCGGGCTTCTTCCAGGCATATGTCTCGACACAGGCGATTTTCGCGTTCCTTATTACGCTGTTCGTCGGACCCGCACTCATCGCAAGCGATCTCACGAATAATGGACTGCCGCTCTATCTCGCCCGGCCGTTCACTCGCTTCGAGTACATTGCGGGCAAGTTGACGGTCGTCGTCGCTCTGCTCTCGGCTGTGACGTGGTTGCCGGGAATGCTTCTCATCGGCCTGCAGGCTTACCTCGAAGGCGGGTCGTGGCTGGTGCGTCACCTGCCGCTTGTGTCGGGAGTGTTCTTCGGTTCGTGGATGTGGATTGCAGTTCTTTCCATGCTGGCTCTCGCGGTTTCGGCGTTCGTTAGACGGGCGATCGCCGCCCGTGCCGCCCTGTTCGGTGCGATGATCGTGCCGTCGGCACTTGCGGCCGTGATCAATTTCTCGTTCCGGACGACCTGGGGTGGGCTCGTGAGCTTCAGGTCGTGTCTGGATTCGATACTCGTGGCACTTCTGGGGTCTGAGACCCGGGTGGATGTACCTGCCGGGCCAGCGCTTTTCTCGATCCTGCTCCTTGTCGGAATGTGCGCAGGCGCGCTCGCGTTGCGGGTTCGCGCTTACGAGGTAGTCCGATGACCGCTGCTTCCGGCGACCGGATCGTCTTCGAGGACGTGTCGAAATTCTACGGTGAGATCCTCGGGGTGAATCGCGTGTCGTTGAACATCTCCCCGGGAATTACGAGCCTCGTCGGACCGAACGGTTCGGGGAAGACAACGGTCATGAACCTCATGACGGGTCTGTTGCGGGCGTCGCGGGGGAAGATCAGGGTGCTTGGTTTTGGGCCGGACGAGCCGGAAATGCTCTTTCGCCTCGTCGGCTACTGCGCTCAGTTCGATTCGTTCCCGCCTGGAATGACCGGATTCGAATTTGTGGCGTCCTATCTCGGAATCTACGGCTACTCGCGCCGTGATGCCGTGCGTCGTGCCGAGGCGGCCATCGATCGGGTCGGGCTCACCGAGGCCGCCCGGAGAAAGGCCGCCGGCTACAGTAAGGGGATGCGTCAGCGAATAAGGCTCGCACAGTCTATCGCGCACGGACCGCGTGTCCTCGTGCTCGACGAGCCGCTCAACGGTCTCGATCCGATAGCGCGCGCCGAGGCAATCTCGCTGTTCCGTTCGTTCGCCGCCGAAGGGCTTCATCTCATAATCTCGAGCCACATCCTGCACGAGGTCGATGTGATGTCGGACCGCGTCGTTCTGCTCAACAACGGCTACGTCGTGGCGGAGGGCGGCGTGCGCGGGATGCGCGACGAGATGAGCGAGCATCCGATGCAGGTCCTCGTGCGCTGCGACCGGCCTGCGCAACTTGCGGCGAAACTCTTCGAGAGGGCGCTCGTCGTCGAAGCGGTCGCACAGGACGACGGACGGAGCCTGTTCGTCAGGACGAAGGATGCTGACCGCTTCTTTGCGTCGATCGGCGAAGTCGTGCTGTCGTCCAACCTGTCCATCGAGTCGATGGCCCCGGTCGACGACGACTTGACGGCTGTCTATCAATATTTGATCGAGACCGGAGGAAGCGTTTCGTGACGGCGAAATCTCAGGAAGCTCTCGGAGACTCGAGTCCGCTCGCACCGGCTACCATCGGCCTTTGGACAGCCCAGATTAGCTCGATCGTCAGGATCGAGTTGCGCCGCAGCCTGTTCGGCCGGCGCGCTATTCTCACGTGGCTGCTCGCGGTCACGCCGGTATTGCTCGTTCTATCGATGGCACTGTTTCCACCGACCGCACGCTGGATCGCAGACGCGGATGTGCGTGCGAACGTCTGGGCATACCTGTTTGAGACCCTGGTGCTGCGCGCCGTTATCTTCTTCGGATGTGCGTGGTCGTTCATGAACCTGTTCCGGGGCGAGATAGTCGACCGCAGCCTTCACTACAGTCTTCTGGCCGCGGTAAGGCGCGATGTGCTCGTAGCCGGGAAATACATCGCGGGGGTGCTGGCCGCGGTTTCGATCTACCTGCCCACGGTCCTTTTGAGCATCGCGCTTACGTACCTTCCCATGCGCACCGGCGACGCGTGGAGGGCGATTACCAGTGGCGGTGGGCTGAAGGCCGCGGCGGGTTACGCGACGGTGACGATCCTTGCGTGCGTCGGCTACGGGGCTGCCTTCATGGCGATGGGGCTGTTCTTCCGGAATCCAATCTTTCCAGCGCTGCTCGCTTACGGCTGGGAGTTCATCAACTTCCTTCTGCCCCCCGTCCTCAAGCAGATCAGCATCGTTCACTTCCTGCGGTCGATATCGCCGGTTCGCGTGTCTGAGGGGCCGTTCGCCATCCTCGCCGAGCCCACAGCCTGGTGGATCGCAGTTCCCACCCTGCTGATTCTCTCGTCGATTCTCACGGTCCTTTCCGGCTGGCGGCTGCGGCGGTACGAGATCCAGTATGGAGTGGACTGAAACGTTCCGGCAGTCAGAAGACGAAGGCGTTGGACCCAAGGCCACCGATAGTCACGACGACGACATCCGTGCCGTCGAGCCGCAGGCCGAGATTCTGCGCCGAACCGCTCACGACGATCTTCGACTTTGCAGGCTTGTATTTCGGCGACTTCGGCGTGGTCCGGCCGTTAATGGCCACGCTCGCGCCTTCGCCAAGGAAGAGTCCGGTGATCTGAAGCTTCGAACCGGTGAACTTCACATTCTCGACGAACGGCGCCGGAGTAACTCCGACGCGGATCGAGAGGGCACGATCCACCTCCACGAGATCGGAATCGGTGACCCTGATCGTGAAGGAAGCCGTCGTTTCCGAGACCGCCGTACCGGAGATCAATCCCGAAGCGCTCATCGTCAGGCCCGCCGGCAGCCCGCCGTTCAGAAGTGTCACGGAATACGGACTCGTTCCTCCGGTTATGTCGATTGATCGAGAATAAGGTTCGCCCGGAATAGCGTCCGGGAGGGCGGTGGTATTGCAGAGAAGGCGCCCGTTCGGGCCCTCGTAGAGAAATCGAATGGCGTCGGAGTCGTCGCGCCGTAGTGTCGCCCCACGACCGTCGTTGTGCGCGACGAAGTACATCGTCGCGTCGTTGAGCCTCGGATCGGGTTCGTCGAACCGTTCCGACGAGTGTCCAAGTCCGAGGTCGTGACCGAATTCGTGCGTGAGAATCTCTTCGAGCAACATCGGATTCACCGACGTCAGACAATCGATTCCGTTATTGAGTATGAGGTCGCTCTCGACGAGCTTCGAAAAGGCAATGCCACCTATCGTGCGCTTCGTACCGGGATTGCCGATGACGGACGCAAGCGCCACGACCCCCTGGCAGTTGACGAGGTCGTCTATCTGCCGCTTCGGATCGCCGTAGGCGATAGTCGAGACGCCATCGGCATTCAATCCACCCGCCGAAGTCGTGCCGTCGAACACGACTCGCAGGGTGGAGCCCGAGACCGTCGACCAGGCGTGGAAGGCCGCTTTCACCTCGTCAATGCCGCGCGACGGCGTGAAGGCGTCCCGGTTGTTGACCTTGATCCTGACCGGTTGACCGGCGTCGGGCTCGAACCAGCGGAAACCTGCGCCGAGAAAGGTGAATGCAGGCGCGGCGCCACTGCTCCGGTGGAGGCCCGAATACTCGGGCGGTGAAATCCTGATCGGCGGCTGAATCGGGGAGTGCTCGTCGCCGGAGCGAAGCCGCTGTTCGGCAAGATAGTCCCCGATGTCACGGCGGAACCGGTCGTACGGGCCGCGCCAAGTGATCGTGTCGGGCGAGACTGGATTCAGGTATCCATCGCCCATCTCGCGATCGACAATATCCAGGCCGGTCGACTCATCGCGCACAATTCGATACGCGCCCAGCTTCATGTGAGCGACCCGGAGCGAGCCATCTTCGTCCGTGTTGAGGAACAGCAGGAAGCGAGCGCCGGTCTCGAGCTCGGGAGCGGCGTGAACGATGAATGCCTGCTCTGCCGTCGAGCCACCCAGTTGCCGCAGCACGATTCGGCCTGGTGGAACGTCGCCCTTCAGGACCGATTCGACGTCCACAGTGACGTATGTGTAGACGGCGCCACGGTCTGGGCTCGCGATCACTTCCGTCGAGACGACTGTGCCTTCAACGATCGCTCGGCTGCTCGTCGCCAGATCACGATCCGACATTGGAACGATAGTCGTTGCAACGGCCGGATCTGCGACGAGCAGGATAGCCGCCAGCGTGAGTGCGGCAATGATCAAATTGCGAGCAATCATTGGCGGGCCTCCGAATTCCCGGGTCAAATGCAGGCCGCGGAAAGGGCCATCCACCCCTTCAGCCGAGATCTACATCCCGTACGTATCGGCGACAAGCTTCGGATTCTTAGCGTAGGACGGACGGAGCCGGCCGGCCCGACCGGACCCGCCAGGCGCCAGCCTGAGAATCCGTCCATCGACGTTCGATGGCGGCGTTACCGAAAGCAGTGCGGCAAGAGTAGGCGCCAGATCGATGGTTCGGACCCGGTCGTTGCTCTGGCCCGCTGGAATTCCAGCCCCAAAAAAGAGCATTGGCACGTGAGTATCGAACCGGTACGGCGTTCCGTGGCTCGTTCCACACTTCTTCCATGCCATTAGAACGAATTCCTTCGGCCGGACCAACACATCGGGACTGCGGTCGCTCGCAAAGCTGCGCCGGTACATGTCCAGATACTGGCGATCCCCGGCGTCCTCGGGAGCCGACAATTCTTCCCAGGTCATCGCGTCTGCGACGAACCCTAATTCGCGGACCTTTGCAGCAACGCGCTTTCGTACCCTGGCCGATTCGATTCCGAGAGCGGTTGCCTCCGCAAGGTCGATGTAGACACCGGCATAGTCCGACGTCCTGTAAAGCGGTTTCGTCAGTCCAAGCTCAGCGCCGGCAAGATCCGTCGCCGTTCGGAGCATCGCGTCGAAGTCCTTTGTCAACACGCGGCTCGAGGGATAACCGCGCCGGGCCAGATCTTCCGGCAACGGCATCGATCCGTGGTCAGACGAGAGAGCAACTACGTAGCCGGACGGCCCGATACGCTCGTCGAGGAACCGAAGGAATTCGCCAAGTCGACGATCGATCCTGAAGTAATAGTCCTGCGCTTCCTGGCTAAGTGGACCATAAGCGTGCCCGACGTAATCCGCCGCCGAGAGTCCGATCCAGAGAATGTCGGGATTTCGGTCAGCGCCGAGACCTTCCGATGAAATGAGAAGCTGGGCCGCGTCCAGCGTCATTTCATCCGCGAAAGGCGTCTTGAGGATGTCCTTTCTGAAGGACTCGAGCGCACCTGGGGCGTCGGGAGTGAAGCCGTGCGGAAACGTCGTCTCCTTGCAGTCGTTCTCGGTGGGGACGGCATCCTCGGATGAAATCAGATAGTCCTCAGGCTTCATGGACTGGACCCATCCAGTCCGGAAAGCGTTGTCACGGCTCACGGCGTTGAAAGACTCGAGCCACTTCGGAATGGACGTCGCATAGTAACTCGACGTGACGAACCTTCCCGATTTGTCGTTGTACCAGTACGCGCCGTCCGGCTTCCGGCCACCCATCAGGATGGCGGACCGGTCCTTCCCGGCTATGCTGAACACCTTACTGGCTGGGTTCTTTGCCTTCAGCCAGTCGCCCAGCGCCGGCCGTCGCAGATTCCGCGGAGACTGGAACCCAACAGCGCCTGGAACCGGGTCCACGATTCGCGCCGAGTCGTCGCCAGTACAATATTCCTGCTTGCCTGAAGCGCGGTCGAACCAGTCGTTGCCGATGATGCCCGTGCTGGCCGGAGTACATCCGGTCGAAAGAGTGGCGTGGCCCGCCGCCGTGACGGTAACGCCGTGATCGTGATGCGCTTCGGCGAAGGTCATCCCCTCGGTCTGCATACGGCGGAGGCCGTGCCTCATGTAACCAGCGAACCTGGTCATTGTATCGCCACGCATCTGGTCGATGGAGATGACGACGAGAAGGCGTGGCGCCCTTGCACGATCGGCGCGACGCTGTAATCCCGCCGTCGAATAGACCGGTACGGCAAGGATGGCAACAACGAGAATGGCGACGGTAGGGAAGACCCGGCTCTTCTGCATAATGCAAACAGCTTATCGCGGGATCGCGATTCAATCCAACCGGCTCGCCGGGGCGTGTCCAGTCACGCATAATCGTGGCCGTGTTCTCGCGACGTATTCCCGCGGAGTTCGGTTCCAATCGCCTGACCCGTGCTCTCGAGGCCGCCAGGAAGCGGGGTTCTATCGTCGATCTGACTGAGTCGAATCCGACACGCGCGGGGTTCGCTGCCGATCCAACTCATCTGGCAACGCTGCTCGCGGCACCCGAAGCGGTTCGATATGACCCGGATCCGCGAGGCTGGATTGGCGCCAGGCGGGCCGTCGTCGAGTACTACGGCCGGAGGGGCCGAATCGTTGACGAAGACCGAATCGTGCTGACGTCGAGTACGAGCGAGGCTTACGCGCTGCTGTTCAAGCTGTTGTGCAACGCCAGCGACGAAGTGCTGGTACCGGCGCCGTCGTACCCGCTATTCGAGTTCCTCGCCTCGGCCGAGTGTGTCATTGCCGCTCCTTATCAGTTGACGTTCGATGGACGACGATGGGGAATTGAGTTGCCGGAACTCGAGCGCGCACTCACATCCCGAAGTCGGGCAATTGTAGTCGTTGCGCCGAACAATCCGACGGGATCGGTGCTGACGGCGGACGATCTGGAAGCTGTGATGCGACTGTGCAGGGACAACGGGCTTGTTCTGATTTGCGATGAAGTATTCGCCGATTACCCGCACGATCTGCCGGCGCGATTCGTTCCGACGCCGTACGACGGAGAAGGCGCCGTGGTATTCACGCTGAACGGGCTATCAAAGGTTGCCGGGCTGCCGCAACTCAAGCTCGGCTGGATCGTGGCTAGCGGAGACGACAGAGCGATCTGCGGTGTTTTGACGCGACTTGAGTTTCTTTCCGATCTCTATCTTTCGGTGGGAACGCCGATACAGCGGTGTCTACCGGCCTTGTTGGATATAGCGCCTTCGATTCAGGAGTCGATTCGCGGCGCGTTGTCGGCGAACCTGCGGACTTTGCGAGCAGCAGTGGCGGATACGGCGCTCAGCGTCCTGCCGGTGGAGGCCGGATGGACTGCAGTGGTTCGCGCGCCCAGGATCTTCGACGACGAGACCTTCGCGCTAAAACTGCTCGAGGAAGAATCGACACTGGTTCAACCGGGCTACTTTTACGACTTCGAAGAAGACGGGTATCTCGTGTTGAGCCTGCTTACTCCACCGGCGGTCTTCGCCGAGGGGGTCCAGCGTCTCGAGGCGTTCGTGGTCAACTTGTGCAAGAGGAGTTGAGATGGAGATTAGGTGCCTGAAGAATCTGGAGGTCTTCTCGAACGAGAAGCTGCAGAAGATCAACCTGTTCGAGACCGCCACCATGTTCACGGACATCTACTGCCTTGAGCCGGGGCAGGAGCAGCGTGCGCACAGTCACGCGGATGCCGACAAGGTTTACTTCGTACTGGAGGGAACTCCCGAGGTCCTGGTCGGGAACGAGTTGTCAGAGGTGGAGTCCGGGTCGGCGGTGCTTGCGCCGGCAGGAATCGAACACGGAGTCCGAAACGCTTCGGCCACACGTTGCGTACTACTCGTCTTCATGGCGCCGAATCCGAATCGTCGCTGACGGTTCCGGAGTTTCTTGCCGGGGAGTAGACTGATTTCGCCTCGGCGCTGGTGCGCCGGAAGCTGGAAGCACGATGGCTCGAACCGATTTTTCGCTTGGCTTCAAGGACATCGACGACTATCGACTTGTTCGGGTCGAGATGCCGGCCGTCGTCGATATTCATCGCCTGTCCGTTGTGACTTCCAAGTACCTGTCGCTGTTCGTGGACGATCGGCCGATCGTCGTGCTCAACGACGCTGTCGATCTACTGGAGTTGCAGCCCGACGTTCAGGAAGTGCTTCTCGCCATGATGAAGCGCAACGTCGCCAGACCATTGTTCGTGGGCTCGGCGTGGATCACCCGGGGCGACGAGGAGATCGATGGAATCATTCGCGAGTTGCTCGTAATTGCCGACCGCGACCCGGATGTGATCTTTCGCACGGAATCCGATGCGCTTGGCTGTCTCGACAGCATGCTCGAGCAGTACAGGTCGACCCGAAGCAACTGATTGCCACACCGCGCGGCGGGATTTTTCGCGGCACTCCAATGCGCTTAGCGCAGGTGGCGATCCCGGCCGGTGCGCGTGGTATTCCAGGTCCGCGAGGGTTCGGGCCAGTCGCAATCCTCTGCGCGTTACCGTCGACGACCGCGACGTCGGACTGCGCGTAGCGCCTTGGAGTGCGGCGTGAAGCGCCGCTTTCGTGAAGCGGGGAGAGGAAGAGGTTCGAGGTCGCGCAACCGGTTCGATTCTTCAATAACCAAAGCAGCGCTTCACGCCGCACTCCAAGGCGCTTCGCGCAGGCGCCGATCTCGGACGGAAGGCGTCACAGTCCGGGTTCGTCGCCGCCTAGCGCCTGACCGTCGACGTCCGCGACGTCGGACTGCGCGAAGCGCCTTGGAGTGCGG
>JAJTWZ010000064.1 GCA_021463145.1 Blastocatellia bacterium
CGCCGTGACCCCCGGTCCGCCCACACACATCGACCCGACCGCGGAGCGGTCGCACCGAACGGCGAAAGCGTGCGCATTACAGGCAAATCGAACGATCCTGGTGTCCTTGACCGGAGCGACGGTGCGACCGCTCCGCGGTCGGCGCGTTGGGGTTGGCGAGTCCGCGGGTCGCGCCGCGGCTCGTTGCACTCGCCGCGCGCGACCCACGGTTATTACATCGACCGCTCCGCGGTCGCAGAGGATGGCCGTGACGCGTTGACCGCAAATGACGCGTGACACCGAACCGGACTCGGCGCGCTCCGCGGTCGCAGAGGATGGCCGAATGTACGGGGCAGTGAACGCTCACAATGTACGTGAACAAGCCTCTGCGGCCGAGAAGGTCGTCTCTCGAGGAATTCCACCGCAAGTAGTTGATTCCAGGTCCTGCGGATTCTGAGTTTCAGACTGTCGTATCAGGACGAAGCTCTGAGATGAATTCCGCTGATTCGGCGGTCAGCGAACGGCGAAGTGGTTTCATATCGGTGTCCCGAGCACCGCATCCTTGCACACGCTCTGGTGAGCCGGATGCGCCGCCCCCCCAATGAACTATGGAAGCCACGAGAGTCGGCGACCGGATCGCAATCGGCCGGGACGATCGTGAGTACCACGGAGACCCGGAGGCTACAACTCCAGACTCCGAACCGGCGGGTCTTGACACACACGGGAAATGGCGGCTAATTTTGACCGGTGAGTCAAAATTTGACTGCAAGTTCGAATGTAACGGAGGGTGTCCTGGGAGGAGTGGCGGAACCGTCGCGGCGCGAGCGCAAGGCGGTCGAGCGCCGTCTGGCGATTCTGCGGACGGCTGCCGGCGTTTTTCGCGATCGGGGTTACGACTCGGCCTCGATGGACGAGATCGCCGAACGGCTCGACATGGCCAAGGGCAATCTCTATTACTACTTCTCCAACAAGCACGAGTTGCTCTTCTTCTGCCAGGACGCATCGCTCGACGCGCTGATCTCGGGCGTCGATTCGATCGCAGCTCTGGAAGAGGAGCCCGACGAGAAACTCCGCCGCGCCGTCGTCGCCCACGTCGTCTGCGTGCTCGACGAACTCGAAGGCGCCTCCGCACACACCGAAGTCCATTCCTTGCCGGAAGACCTGCGCGGGCGAATCATCGCAAAACGCGATGTCTACGAGGCCCGCGTCCGGGCCCTGGTCGAATCCGGTATCGCCTCGGGCGCCCTCGCGCCCGTCGACGCCAAGCTTGCGACGCTTGCGCTGCTCGGCGCGCTCAATGCGCCGACCAGATGGTACCGGCCCGGCGGCAAGCTCTCGCCAGAAGCGATCGGCGAAGAGTTCGCCTCGCTTTTTCTCGACGGTCTGCGACACGCCCGTCCTTCGATTCCGTCCACCAGGAGCACCCGATGAGCGCCCCAGTTCCGCTGACCCACATCACCAGGGCCCGAAACGGCCGGCCCGCCAAGCGCCGAGCCCAGTTCACCGTCAACGGCGAGCCCGTCGACGTGCTCTTCGCGCCGCACAAGACACTGCTCGAAGTGCTTCGTGAGGACCTGAACCTCACCGGTACCAAGCACGGCTGCGAGCTTGGAGAGTGCGGTGCGTGCGCCGTGCTCGTCGACGGCGAGCCCGTCCTCGCGTGCCTCGTCCTGGGGCTCGACGCCGAAGGGCGCGATGTCACGACAGTCGAGGGCATGGCCGATGGACCGGCGCTTCATCCGATCCAGGAAGCGTTCGCCCAATACGGCGCGGCTCAATGCGGGTACTGCACACCGAGTTTCATGCTCACCGCTCAGGTGCTGCTCGAGAAGAACCCGAGCCCGAGCCGTGACGAGATCCGCGAGGCGCTGTCGTCGTCGATCTGCCGCTGTACCGGGTACGTGAAGATCTACGAAGCTGTCGAGCTCGCCGCTGCGCGCATGCGCGGAGAAGAGGCCGACATCCTCGAGGAGGCGATCTATGGGCGTTAGTAACGGAACGCCGAAGGACAACGGCGCGAACGGACACGGACAGACCACCGAGCCGGTCGGCCGGCACCCGCGTGGCGAAGGCGAACGTTCCGATTCCGCCGTCGTCGGCAAGCCGTTCGTGAAGGTCGACTCGCGGTCGAAGGTGCTCGGTACGATGAAGTTCGCCGACGACCTCACCCTTCCGCGGATGCTCCACGCGAAGCTGCTGCGCTCGACCGAGGCCCACGCCCGCATCGTTTCGATCGACACCACCCGGGCTGAGGCACTCGAAGGCGTTTACGCAGTTCTAACCGGCAGGTCGATGCCGATCACATACGGCATCCTGCCGGTCAGTCAGGACGAACACGCGCTTTGCGTCGACCGCGTCCGCTACATCGGCGACCCGGTCGCCGCCGTCGCCGCTGTCGACGAGGAAACCGCCGAGGCTGCCTGCCGCGCAATCGATGTCGTCTACGAGAGGCTCACGGCGATCGACTCCGTAAAGACAGCGCTCGAGACGCCCGAGCCGCGCATTCACGACTACGGCGAAGAGGGCAACATCCACAAGCGCGTCGACCTCGAGTTCGGCAACGTCGACGAAGCCCTCGCCTCCTCGCACCACGTGCGTGAGGACCTCTTCTTCTACGAAGGCAACACCCATCTACCGCTCGAGCAGCACGCCTCGCTCGCCGAATGGCATCCGGACGGCAAGGTGACTCTCTGGAGTTCCACCCAGACGCCGCACTACGTTCACCGGGCGCTGGCGAAGGTCCTCGAGTTGCCGCCGTCGCGCGTTCGCGTCGTCGCGATCCCGAATGGCGGCGGATTCGGCGGAAAGTCCGACATCTTCAATCACGAAATCGTCGTCGCGAAGCTCGCGATGGTCACAGGACGGCCCGTGAAGATCTGCCTCACCCGAGAGGAAGTCTTTTACTGCCACCGCGGCCGCCATCCGGTCCTCATGCGCTTCAGGACGGGCGTCGACGAGCGCGGGCGCATCCTGGGAATGCACTCGCAGACATACATCGACGGCGGCGCGTACGGCAGCTACGGCGTTGCGTCGACTTTTTACACCGGCGCGCT
Organism: Blastocatellia bacterium; assembly: GCA_021463145.1. Classification (GTDB taxonomy): domain Bacteria; phylum Acidobacteriota; class Blastocatellia; order UBA7656; family JADIYM01; genus JADIYM01. The sequence continues at coordinate 3,033 of JAJTWZ010000064.1, forward strand.
CCAGACGGTCACGTACCACGTCGATCGCTACAAGTTCGACTCGGTACGCTGCTTCACGAACAAGCCACCGTGCGGGCCCAAACGAGGGCACGGAACCCCCCAACCCCGTTTTGGCCTGGAAGTGCAGATCGACAAGATCGCCGCCGACCTCGGCCTGGATCCGATCGAAGTCAGAAAGCAGAACCTCGTCGAGCCCCACTCCATGACCGCAAACTGGCTGCGCGTCGGTTCGATGGGCCTCGGGCCGTGCATCGACAAGGTAGTCGAAGGGTCGGACTGGTATTCGAAGTTCCGCAAGCTTCCGTACGGTCGAGGCGTCGGACTCGCCTGCGGTTCGTACCTCTCGGGCGCAGGGTTACCGATCTACTGGAACGACATGCCGCACTCGGGAGTGCAGATAAAGCTGGACCGCTCGGGCGGCGTCGCGGTCTTTTGCGGCGCTACCGACATCGGCCAGGGATCGGACTCCGTGCTCGCGTTCATCGTCGCCGACGTGCTCGGCATCGACCCGGTCGACATCCGTGTCGTCTGCGGCGACACAGACCTGACTCCGGTGGATCTTGGCAGCTACTCGAGCCGTGTGACGCTCATGATGGGCAACGCGGCGATCGAAGCAGCCGAACGCGCCCGCGCCCCGCTTGCCGAGGCCGTGTCGAAGAAACTCTCGATCCCACGCTCGCGACTCGTCTTTGGAGGTAACCGCGTCTTCGATGCCGAGAATCCCGAGACGGGCGTGACGTTCGCGGAAGCCGTCCAGTTCGCCGAGACGTCCATCGGCACGATCGGTTCGACCGGTTCCTACAAACCGCCGCGCGCGCCTGGCCGCTACAAGGGTGCTGGCGTCGGCCCGTCGCCCGCGTACAGCTATTCGGCGGCGGTCGCCGAAGTGGACGTGGATCCGGAAACAGGCCTCGTAGCCGTCGAGCGAATCTGGATCGCGCACGACATCGGGCGGTCGATCAACCCGACGCTCGTGATGGGCCAGGTCGAGGGCAGCGTCTACATGGGCCTCGGAGAGGCGCTCATGGAGGCAATGGAATACCGTGGCAACCGGGGCGTCGTGCACAAGTTCCCCTCGATGCTCGAGTACAAGAGCCCGACGACGATGGAGATGTGCGACGTCGTCACCTACCTCATCGAGGATCCGGACCCGAACGGCCCGTACGGCGCGAAGGAAGTGGGACAGGGGCCGCTCCTGCCGATCATGCCGGCCGTGGCAAACGCGGTATTCGACGCCGTCGGCGTGCGTGTCGACGAGGTGCCGATTTCCGCCGAGAAGGTGCTCAAGGCGATCCTGGCGAAGGCGGAGGGCAAGGACGGCAGGTACGGACCGGCGAAGACTCCAGCGGTCGAGTGGCACGAGCCGCATCGTGTGCCTCCGCCCTGGGAGGGCGGGGACGGCCGAGCCATCGACGATCCGAAGCACATGCCGGTGCCGCTGGCCGATCCGAGCGGGCACCGTTACAAGCACGATATGAGCGGGGACTGAAAGCCCCATCGCCATTTGCGACGTTCACCGAGATACAGAAATGCTCAGACTTCCGGATTTCGACTATTACGCCCCTTCGACCGCTGAAGAAGCGGTGCGTGTAGCCGCCGACCACGGTCCCGACGCGGCTTACGTCGCTGGCGGCACCGACCTCTACCCGAACATGAAGCGCCGCCAGCAGACGCCGGCGGTCGTCGTCGGACTCTCTCGCATTTCCGCGCTTCGGGAGATCACCGGGGAGGCATCCTCGGGACTGCGGATCGGCGCTGGCGTGACGCTCACGCGCCTGGCGGAGGACGAGCGAGTCCGAGCGGCGTACCCGTCGGTCGCTTACGCGGCCTCGACGATCTCGACGCCTCTGCTCCGAAACATGGGAACGATAGGCGGAAACCTGTTGCTCGATACGCGGTGCAACTACTACGACCAGACCTACGAGTGGCGGAAATCGATCGACTTCTGCATGAAGCGCGACGGCGAAATCTGCTGGGTCGCGCCCTCGAGTCCGAAGTGCTGGGCGGTGAACTCTTCCGACGAGGCTCCGCTGATGGTCGCGCTCGACGCGAAGCTGCGGTTCGTATCTCCGGAGGGCGAGCGCGAGATCCCGGCGCGCGAGCTTTACGGGGCCGACGGCATCAACTACCTGACGAAGCGGCCGGACGAGTTGCTCCTCGACGTTTGCCTGCCGCCGGCGAATGGCTGGCGGGCGGCTTACGTGAAGCTGCGCCGCCGCGCGAGCTTCGATTTTCCGGTGCTGGGTGTCGCCGCACGGGTGAAGACAGCCGCGGACGGTACGGTCGAGGAGGCGACTGTGGTTCTCGGCGCGGTCCATCCGTCGCCGCGGATCATCGAAGAGGCCGGCGCGGTGCTGGTTGGGCGAAAGCTGACGGACGAGGCGATCCGTGAAGCGGGCGAGATTGCGCAGCACCTGGCGCGGCCGCTCGACAACACGGATTTTCTGCCGCACTGGCGCAAGCAGGTGGTCGCGACCCACGTCGGCCGCGCGCTTGCGGGGTTGCGGTGAGACGCGTTGCCGTCGAACGGGCAACCCGCTCGCTGCCGCTCGCGGTACTGATCCGCTGCAACGCCGTTGGCCGTAGCAACGAGCGAGCTCTCGATCTCGCGATATGACCACCGATGCACTTCAGTCGCTCGTCGCCCGCGTAGACCGCGGTGAAGCGGCGGTTCTCGCGACAATCGTCGCAGGCGCCGGCGCTGGCCGTCGCATCGTGACCGACGGTGAAGGCCGGCTCGAGGCTACGACCGGTGACGGCGTCCTTGACGCCGCGATCTCGTCGGCGGCCGTCGAGTCACTCCGCCGTCGCAAACCGGCCACGTTCACTCACCACAGTCCCGGCGGCGATCTCGAGATCTTCGTCGAACCTTACGAAGCGCCCCTAGAACTGATCGTCTGCGGCGCGGGCCATATCGCGATTCCACTCTGCCGCGCCGCCGCTTTCGCGGGCTACCGCGTCACGGTCATCGACGACCGTGCGGACTATGCCTCGCGAAAGCGATTCCCCGACGCTGCCGAGGTCCTCGCCGACGACTTCGAACCGGCGCTCTTACGCACTCGGGTGACGGCGTCGACGGCGATCGTGCTGATCACTCGGGGACATCGCTACGACTGGGACTGCGTGCGTGCCGTGGGTGGACGGCCGGCCTTCTACATCGGCATGATCGGCAGCCGCAGGAGGGTACAGGCGGCAAGGCTGGGGCTCGAGGCCGAAGGTGTGCCGCGCGATGTACTCGACCGGATGTACGCCCCTATCGGACTCGACATCGGAGCGCAGACGCCGGAGGAGATCGCGATCGCGATAATGGCGGAGATAATCATGGTGCGCAGTGGCGGCGGGACGGCCAGACCGATCTCGGAGATCGCGCGACGCGCACGGGAGGAGCACGGTGGAGCTTGAGGTAATCCAGTCGGTGCTGAAGCTCTCCGGAGTGGGGGAACGCGTCGCGCTCGCGACCGTTGTCGAGACGCGCGGATCGGTGCCCCGCAAGGCCGGTTCGAAGATGGCGGTCGCGGAGTCCGGGCGCATCGTCGGGACGGTCGGCGGCGGTTGCGGAGAAGCGCAGGTGGTGGAAGCGGCGTGGGAGACGCTCCGCGACGGCGAACCGCGGATGGTCTTCGTGGACCTGACGGAAGCGATCCTCGAGAACGGTGTCGTGACGGAAAGCGAGGCGGTATGCGGGGGGACGATGCGGGTCTTCGTGGAACTGGCGGACAGGCGATGATCGTGTTGCCCCACTGCGAAGCTCCGGCAATCGTGCCGCATTTGGACACGGAGTCACGATGAACGCGTTTCGCGAGAATCTGACCCGCCACGCGCTGGCTGCCGCTTACGGCGGCGCATTGGTTTTCCTGCTCGAAACGATCGACCGCGCCGGAACGCTCTGGCCGAGTTTCAACTCCAGCGCCGAACCGTTGGTATTCGCGGCGTACCTGGCACCATCCGTTCTGCTTGGAGTAGCAGTGGCCGCGGGCCTCTGGATGGTGCTTGTTGCAGTTCACGCGACCTACGCCGGACTTACGAGACTGGCTGGCGGACGAATTCCCGCTCGCGCCGTTCCCTGGGTTGCCGGAACTGCGACGGCGGTCCTTCTGGGATCTGCCGGTCGCATCTCCATCTCGCTTGCGTCGGATTCGATCGAGCGGCCGTTGTTCCAACTCGTGCGAAAGATCCACGGCAAGCTGGTCCGAATGCCGTTCGTCGTCGACAACTTTTCGTGGTTGCTCGCGACGGGGCTCATCCTGGCCATCGCTGCGTTGCTCGTAGTGGCTCTCGCGATGGCGAACAGGCCCGAGCGTCGTGTCTGGGTGTGGCGACTGGGTGCTTCGATTGCTGCTTCGGCGATGATCGGAGCCTACGCCCTCGACTCGCGATTCCTCTATGGGCGCTACGATCAGCTTATACACATTCCTGCGACCGTTGCGACGCTTGCGTTCGGTTTCATTGCCGCGGGAATCGCGCTCGCGTCGCTTCGACTGACCCCGGCCGCCAGCCGGATTGCGGGATTCGGCGCCATTGCGATCGTTTCGGCCTCCGCTGGTTGCTTTGCCTTCGATGCATGGCACATTGGCCGTAACGAGAACCTCAAGGCGCTGCTCTGGCGCCGTGGAGTCGTGGCCAGGCGGGTTTACCAGATTGCGATCGCCGCAGCCGACAAGGACGGGGATGGCTTCGCGTCTGCATTTGCATGTGGCGATCCTGACGACACGGATCCCACTATCCATCCGCTCGCTACCGAAATAGCCGGCAACGGTATCGACGAGAACGGATTTGGCGGTGACGGCGCAGTCGCGCCGGTTCCGGCTGCAGCCGTCGTCGCGGCAGGCGGCTCAGCCATCGGATCCGGCAAGAACTTCCTGCTGATCGCCATCGATACGCTTCGCGCGAACAGGATGAGCCTGTACGGGTACGGCCGGCCTACAACGCCGCGACTGACCGGGTGGAGCGACCGGGCACTCATGTTCGAACGGTGTTACAGCCAGGGGACGAACACCGGCCAGGCCTTCGCGTCGATGAATCGGTCGGCGACGCGCGGAGGGCTCTACGACGGGTCGCGGTCGTCGATGTTCAGGCGAATGAAAGAGGCGGGGTATCGAACGGCGCAGGTAAATGCGAAGCGCGACGACATCTGGCTCGACGGTCCGATGTGGGCCGAGTATCGGGGAGCGCTCGTCGACGGGATTGACGACTTCACTCATTCGGGCGGCGAGGCGCTGTGGGACGCCGACGAGGTGACGGACCACGCAATCGAGTACCTCGATTCGCTGGCGCCCGGTGAGCGACACGCAACGTGGGTTCACTATCTCGATCCTCATTCTCCCCGGCAGAAGATGGGGAAGTACGACTGGGGCGACTCCGACGGCGATCGCTACGACACCGAGGTCGCGTATTCGGACGAGCACGTCGGCCGGTTGCTCGACTGGATGGCCGAATCCGGCCGGCTGGAGAACACGGTCGTCGTGCTGATGGCCGATCACGGCGAGGGGCTTTATCCCGGAGAACACGGCATGATCCAGCACGGGAACCGGCCGTACGACGACCAGGTGCACGTGCCGCTGCTGGTCTGGGCGCCGGGAGTGGCTCCGCGGCGAATCGACGTGCCGGTTGGGACTCCTGACATCGCTCCGACGGTGCTCTCGTATCTCGGCCTGCCTGGAATTCGCGGCGCAGAGGGCATCGATCTGTTGAGCGGTCCGATTCCACTGCGCCCGATCCATATCGAGGTGCCGCGGAACGGCATTGAAGTCACTTTCTTCGGATACGCGGTTCACGTTGGCACCTGGCGGTTGATCCACGACGTCGTGGGAAACACGACAGAGCTTTACAACCTTGCGGAAGACCCGGCGGAGTTGCACAACCGGGCGGACAGCGAACCGGAACGGCTTGCGGCGATGCGGAGGACGATGGCGGATTGGCTGGACTCTACGCAGTCAGTGCTGCCGCGTGATCCGGAAGCGGACACTGGAGGCGAGTAGATGCGCCCCCGGCAGCGTTGACGACCGGCGACAGCGCCGTCTTCGCCTTCAAGATCAAGAAGACGGCAGTCCCCGGCACTTACGCACTTACGTTCTCGGGGGTGGACAGCGAAGGACGGACACGCACCACGACGGTCACGCTCGTCGTTCAGTGAGCGCAGCGGAAGTGCGCCGGCTATGAGGCAGCGCAGGGATCGGATCTACGGAATGACCAGACGTTGTCATTCGTTCGACGCCACGTTTCGCGCGCTTAACCGATGCCTGAGCACGGGGGCAGACGCGAGTTCACGCGCGCGTCGCCGGACCGTTTCCTCGTGCAGGCTTCCGGCGGGTGTCGTGTATGATCGCGGCCATGTCCGACAAGTCTTCGCTTGCAACTCGCGCATTCGTTGCAGTAGGTCTGATGGCCGGGTTTTACGCACTCGCGGTCATACTGATTGTGGCGCTCCTCGGCGTCCTCTATTTTGAGTTCGTGGTGCTGAACCGGGTCAATCTCGGTATAACGCTGGGATGCCTCATCGCGGCTTTCGCGATTCTGCGAAGCGTGTTCTTCGTTAGCAGTCCGTTCGAGCCTCCTGGTCCGGAGATCTCCCAGGCCGACGAGCCCCGGCTTTTCGAAGTCATCCGCTCGGTGGCCGCCGAAATGGGCGCCTCGATGCCAAAGCACGTTTACGTCATGGCAGACGTGAATGCTTTCGTGGCGGAGGTCGGCGGATGGATGGGAATCGTCGGGACGCGGCGTGTAATGGCTATCGGCGTCGGCTTGCTGGGCGTAGACAGCGTCAGCCAGTTGAAAGCAACCGTCGCGCACGAGTTCGGTCACTATCACGGCGGCGACACGAAGCTCGGCGGGTTCCTGTATCGGACGCGAGGGTCGCTGGCGCGCGCGCTCGGCAATTTGAACGACGACGAGAGCCTCATCATGGTCATCGTCTCGAAGCCGTTCGAAATATACGGCGACGTGTTTCTCGATCTTACGAGCGGTATCAGCCGAGCGCAGGAACTGGCGGCCGACGAGTTCTCGGTGCGCGTAGCGGGAAAGGCCGCCCACGTCTCGGGGCTGCGGCGAGAGGTGACGTGTGGCGCCTTGTTCTCCAAGTTTCTCAACGAGGAGTTCGGCCCGGTGCTCGGAGCTGGAATGCGAGTAGGGAATCTCTACGAAGGATACCGGACCTACATCGATAACCTGGAAGAGGACGGCTTTCTCGAACAGGTTGCCGAAGCCATCGGGAAGCAGAAGCAGGACAAGTACGACACGCATCCTCCCTTGAAGGAGCGCATTGCGTATGCCGCAGACCTTCCGGACCCTGGAGTCGTCGACGATGCGCGACCGGCCCGGGCGCTCCTGGCGAACGCCGAAGCACTGGAGATCAAGCTTACGGACAGGATTGTCGACAACGCGCTCGGCTCCGCGAAAGCGTCGCTCAAGTTGACGTCGTGGGACGACGCCGTTCGCACGGTCGTGGAGCGGAGGATGGAGGGCGCATCGCTTGCGCTGGCGAGGGCGCTGGACGAGCCCGTTCCTGGTGGCGTCGGGAGTTTGTTCGCGGTGGCTCGCCAGGCCGACCGGCAGGCATTTGCCAGGCGGGTTTCTCCCGGTACTTTCCGGAGCGGAGGCGCAAGTCTCTCGAAGCTGACGAACGACGTTTACATGGCGGTCGTCGCCTCACGGATTGGAGCGGCGCTTGTGGCGGAGCGCGGCTACGTCTGGGCGCCGCAACCTGGCCGCGATTACAGAATGCAGTCGCCCTCCGGAGAACTGCTGGATTTGGAACTCAGGATCGGCGGGGATTTTTCGGAAGAGCATCTCGCGGGGATTCTCGAGGAGCTCGGGATCGAGGGTGGTTCAGAACCGGCGGCGCACGACGCTTGAAGTTTTCACCACGAGATGGCCACGGCCCGCGCCGGCGGCCCCCCCAGCAAGGCAACGGGCGGAGGGCAGGCCTGTACGCAAGTCCGTGGTTCACAACTTTCAGGCGTCTGCTGTGACCCTCCCTTCCGCCGCCTTCAGACCTCGAAATCCGGTGTGCGCCCGGTCAACCAGCGCACGCACGTGGATCAGCGGCGCAGTCCGGAAGCCGCTGCAGTCGCGAGCGCGCGCGAAAGCACGGCCGCCTCGTGATCCAGCAGCCATCGCTTCCGGTCGAGTCCTCCGCCGTAGCCGGTTAGATCCCCAGCCGAACCAACCACGCGATGACACGGCACGACGATCGAGATCGGGTTGCGGCCGTTCGCCGCGCCGACCGCGCGCGACGCGGACGGCTTGCCGAGCCGGCCCGCGATCGCGCCGTAACTCGTCGTCCGGCCGAACGGAATCTCCGTAAGAGCGCTCCAGACCATTTGCTGAAACGGTGTCCCCGCCGGTCCGAGCGCCAGTTCGAAGGTCGTCCGCTCGCCTCGGAAGTATTCCTCGAGTTGGCGCCGCACCGCGGCGAGCCGTGCGTCGTCGCGAACCCAGCCGATCGTGTTCGCGGGCCCGTACTTCGGTTCCTCGAAATAGACGGCCGTCAATGCTGCGCCGTTCGAGGTCAACAGCAACTCGCCAACCGGTGAGTTCAGGGTGGAAAAATAGGTTGCGGTCTCGTTCATCGTGAAACTCCTCTCCCGTTTCGTCGTCCTCGAGGCTCTGGCTCTTCGTTGATCGCTGCCGCACTCTTCCGACCGAAGTCCCGCCACAGATGCATTGCCGCGTACGCTCGCCACGGCCGCCATGCCTGCGATCGCTCGAGTGCGACTCTCGGCGGCACATCGCCCAATGCCTTTCTAAGGACGAGGTCCGCGTGCGGGAACGCGTCGGGCCACGCGAGCGCCCGCATGGTGATGTAGTGAGCCGTCCACGGCCCCACTCCCCGCAATTGCTCGAGCCGCGTGACGGTCTCATCCGGGTCCGCTCCGGCCTCGAGCACGAGCGAGCCGTCGGCCACGGCAGTCGCAAGCGTCCGCACGCACACCGCGCGTGCACTCGTGAGGCCATAGCCATCCAACGCCCCATCATCGGTTTCGGCGAGCCGTGCAGCCGTCGGCGCAAGCGTCGTCAGTTCGGGAAATGGCGTCGCGACCGGCTCGCCGAAGGCCGCCGCGATGCGTCCGGCGATGGTCGTTGCCGCCGCGACGCTCACCTGCTGGCCCAGGATCGCCCTTAGAGCGACTTCGAATCCGTCGATCGCGCCCGGTACCCGAAGGCCCGGCTGACGCGCGACGACCGGTCCGAGGACCGGATCCGCGCCGAGATGCGCTTCGAGAATCGAAGGCTGTGCGTTCAGGTCGAAAAGCGCCCTGACGCGCGCGAGCAGCGGCGCGAGCGCGCGGGCGAGCGCCGGCGCGATGCGAACTCGCACGGCGCTCGCTCGGGTGGATGGTGCGACCTCGATCCATCCGCGATGCTTTCCGATCGCCACGGTCCGGCGATACCTGTCCCCTTCGACCGACTCGACACCCGGTGTCGCGCGCGCCGCCAGAAAATCCAGCAAGGCGCTCCAGGCGATCGGCGGACGATACCCCAGCTCCAGGACGATTGCATCCGCAGGGTCAGGCGCTCCGGACCGCCGCCGCAAGCCGGTTGGCGTCAGTCCATACCTGTCCCGAAACAGCTTGTTGAAGCGTCGCAGGCTCGCGAAGCCGCTCGCGAACGCGACATCTGCCATAGATAGCGTCGAGTCGGTGAGCAGGTGCTTTGCCAGCAGCAGCCGGCGCGTTTGCGCGAGCTCGACCGGCGTGACGCCATACTCGCGTTCGACGAGCCGACGGAGCTGCCGGGCGCTCACTCCAAGCGAGGCTGCAAGGCCGTCGACCGGTCCGTCGTTGAGCGCTCCGGCTTCGATCCGCGCAACGGCCCGAGCCGCGGTCCGTCCAGGAGCGTCGACGGGCGAGCGCCCCGGCGCCAGTTCCGGACGGCAGCGAAGGCACGGCCGGAAGCCCGATTGCTCCGCCGCCGCCGCGTTCTCGAAAAATCGGCAGTTCTCTCGCCGGACGGGACGCGCGGTGCAGACCGGCCGGCAGTAAATGCCGGTGCTCGTCACACCGACGAACAGCAGCCCGTCGAATCGTGGATCGCGGGACGCCAGGGCGCGGTAACAGCTCTCGAGGTCGAAGGTCATTTCGCGGAGCATCCTAGCCCCGCGCGTCCTTTACGTCTCGCCGTTTTCGGCCATGGATATGAGAAAGAGAGAGTGGACCGGATTCTCAAAAGTCCAAGTGGACTGACAGAGCGCCGAATCCGCTGCCGATCCTTTCAGCCCAGGCCGCCTTCTCTCGCTCGAATCGCTTCTACATCCTTGTCGCCGCGGCCCGAGAGATTCGCGAGGACGATCTGGTCAGGGCGCATCGTGGGCGCGCGGCGGACGACTTCCGCGATGGCGTGCGCGCTTTCGAGCGCCGGTATGATGCCTTCGAGACGCGCCAGCAGGTGAAAGGCCGCGAGCGCTTCGTCGTCCGAGCACGCAAGGTACTCGACGCGGCCGATGTCGTGCAGTTGCGCGTGCTCGGGCCCGATCGCGCAGTAGTCGAGACCGGCCGAGACCGAATGAGTTAGCGCGATCTGTCCGTCGTCGTCCTGCAGTACGTAGCTGTACGTCCCCTGCACGACGCCGGGCCGTCCGCCCCGGAACCGCGCGGCGTGCTCGCCGAGGCCGCCGCCCCTGCCGCCAGCCTCGACGCCGACCATCGCCACGGTCGCGTCGTCGAGGAATGCGTGAAAAAGCCCGATCGCGTTCGAACCACCACCGACGCACGCGACCAGTACGTCCGGCAGGTCGCCTTCACGCTCGAGCATCTGCCCGCGGGCCTCGCGGCCGATGACCGCCTGGAAGTCGCGGACCATCGTCGGGTACGGGTGTGGCCCAAGCGCCGATCCGAGAAGGTAGTAAGTCGAGTCGACGTTCGTCACCCAGTCGCGCATCGCTTCGTTGATCGCGTCCTTTAGCGTCCGGCTGCCTGCATCCACTCCGATGACTTCAGCGCCAAGCAACTGCATGCGGTAGACGTTGAGCGCCTGTCTCCTCATGTCCTCGGTGCCCATGTAGACCCGGCACTCGACGCCGAACATCGCTGCCGCCGTCGCGGTCGCGACTCCGTGCTGCCCGGCGCCGGTCTCGGCGATGATGCGCCGCTTGCCCATCCGGCGGGCAATGAGGATCTGACCGACGGCGTTGTTTATCTTGTGCGCACCCGTGTGGGCCAGGTCCTCACGCTTCAGGAAAATTCTTGCGCCGCCGAGATGGGCCGAAAGGCGCTTCGCCTCGTAGAGCGGTGTCGGGCGTCCGATGAAATCGGAAAACAGCACGCCCAGTTCGGCGTGGAACATCGGATCGCGCCGCGCGGCCTCGTACGCAGCCTCGAGTTGCTCGAGCGGGTACATGAGCGTTTCGGGGACGAATCGTCCGCCGTAGGGTCCAAATCTGCCGGCTGTTTCGGTCGACACGTTCTTGTTTTCCTTCGCTGGTGTTCCAGGGGCCGAATGCCAGCCGGCGGAACCGAAGATGGCGAAATGCGCGCCGGGTGGGAGTGAGCCCGTGTGAGTCCACGCGGCTACGCGAAAAAATGCGTCGCGCCGTTCCGATCCAACCGGAGCGAAACGGCGCGGCGCACCATCAACCCGAATGCGTCCGACGACGCATGACGGAGAAGGCTACGGCTTGTACGGTTCGGTCGGCATGCCTGCGGCCTGCCAACCCTGAATTCCGCCCTTGAGCGCAAAAGCATTCGTGAAGCCGAGCTCCTGCAGGCGCCGCACCGCGATTTTGCTGGTTCCCTCCGCTCCACAGGCGCAGTACGCGACGATGAGCGCATCCTTCGGGACGTCCTTCGACCACGCCTCGAGCTTGTCGACCGGCACGTGGAGCGCGCCCTTGGCCATTTCACCGGTGATCGCGCCACGCACGTCGAGCACGATCAACTTCTCGTGGGCCGCCATTCGGGTCTTGACGTCGTCGAGAAGAATGAGCCGCGGCTCCGCCGTGGCCAGGTCTGCCGGCGCCGCCGCGTGGGCAGCGTGGGCCGAAGGCATCGGCGTGGCGGCCGGCTGCTGGGCAAACGCGGCGCCGGCCGGCGTGAGAAGGAGGCCGGCGACGAGCACGGCACGGAGATTCAGGGAATTCGTCATGAGAGATCCATCCTTTCTATTTTGGGCTCGTGGCGCGCGCTGTCAGCACTCGACGCACGGAACCGACTGGTTGGGTTTCTGCCGGCGTGTCGAGCGCGACGGCCTGGAAGACTTCCGTGACGGAGAGTCCGACACGTGGGTTTGTCGAGGACTCTCGACCGCAACCGCCGGCGTCGACGGTGCTGTGATCTCGGAATCGGATTCGATGACAGATGACGCGGAGGCGGGGGCCTCATTCGAAATCGGAGGCGGATCCGATGCAATTGCCGTTGGCGGCGCGGCCGGCGATTGCGTCGCCACGAACGTGAGCGCCGACGCGACCGCTGCAACGGCGACCATCGCCATCGCCGTCAGGAGCCGCCCGTGCGATGCGCGCAGCGGGTCCGCGCCCGCACGGGCGGTCCGCCAGACCCGGTCGAAAGCCGGTGCCTGGGCCTCGTCGCTCGCGCGGATATCACGAAAGCTCTTCAGCACTCGCTCGTCGTTGCCATTCCGCAACATATGACACCTCGCTGGCTTCCAGCGCCATCCGCAGGCGCTTCTTGCCTCGTTCGTAATGCTGTCGCGCGGATCCGACCGTGACGTCCATTACAGCCGCGGCCTGTTCGACGGTCATGTCGTGGTAGAAGACCAGTTCGAGAGCCTCGCGCTGCCTTCGCGCAAGCGTCGAGAGCGCCCGCAGGAACGCATTTCGCGTCTCGTTCGCAAACACCGACTCGTCGGGATGCTCGAACGGCTCTACGTCGCGCTCGCGGGCCGCGAGTCGCAGGGTAAGCAACTGCCGCATGGCGGCGCGGCGCCGGCGATCGGCCGCCGTGACTCGAATGACGGCGAAAAACCACGTCCGGAACGAGGACTCGCCACGAAACCTCGCCCGTCCGTCCAGGATCTTCACGTATACCGTCTGGAGGATGTCCTCTGCCTCGTGAGGATTCCGGTTGCAGCAGGCCAGCGCCCAGCCGAAGCCGGCGCGGTGGTGTTCCTCCAGCAGGTCAACGAGGTCGGAATTCGGCGCGGTTTTCTGCATCGTCGGTCCCTTGGTGGTCCGGAAACCGAAATCATATGACACGTGCCAAGGATTTTGCCCGGGAATCGCTCCAGAGTTGCAGAGGCGGACGGATCGTGAGAGATATGGGGCGCAGCCCCCCGTGCGCAGTCCCGAACACGGCGCAGGGAATCCAGACACGAGAGCCTCGGGCCATACTTTTTCGAAAGCCATTTCTCGAAGGAATTCGCGCCGGCACCATAACGGTCGCCTTCCGGCAGTGGGACCGGCCATCGGTGAGGGCGGGCGGCACTCTGCTGACGAAGGCCGGTCAACTCGAAATCGTTTCGGTCGCGCCCATCGATCCGGCCAGGATAACGGCGAGTGATGCAAGGCGCGCAGGGTTCGAGTCGCGGGACGCGCTGCTTGCCGAGGTGCTCCGTCGCGGATCGGGAACCGTTTACCGAATCGAGCTCGGGGCGCTGAGGCCCGACCCGCGTGTTGATCTGAGGGCGTCGGTTCCAGCGAGCCCGGAAGACATCGCAGCGATCGTCGCCCGGCTCGACCGGCTCGATGCGGCGTCGCGGACCGGCCCCTGGACTCGCGCCGTTCTCGGTTTGATAGCGAAGCATCCGGCGCGGCGCGCGGGCGACATCTGCGAGATGTTCGGGCAGGAGAAGCTCCCCTTCAAGGTGAACGTCCGGAAGCTGAAGCGACTCGGACTTACGGAGAGCCTGGACGTGGGCTATCGCCTCTCGCCGCGCGGCGCGGCCGTATACGAGTCGTTTGCTCGAGGGTCGAAGAAGAGGAAGAAGGCGTGATCGTATGCACCACGGACCGGCTCGTGCTGCGGCTGCTCTCGGTTGAGGACGCCGAGTTCATTCTCGAGCTTCTCAACGAGCCTTCGTGGTTGCGGTTCATCGGCGACAAAGGTGTTCGCACTCTCGATGACGCGCGAAGCTATATTGCCACCGGGCCAGTCGCGATGTACGAGCGGCACGGATTCGGCCTCTACGTCACCGAACGGCGTGAAGATGGCGTTCCGATGGGCATCTGCGGTCTGATCAAACGAGATTGGCTCGACGACGTCGACATCGGATTCGCGTTCCTGCCGCGCTATTGGGGCCGCGGATATGCTCACGAGGCCGCGGCTGCCGTGATGGACTATGGGCGGAACGTGCTGGGTATTGGGCGCATCGTCGCGATTACCAGTCCCGACAACGCAACGTCGGCCAGGCTGCTGGAGAAGCTGGGGCTGCGTTTCGACAGGATGATTCAGATGAGGGACGACGGCACCGAGGACCGGCTTTTCGTCCCGGACGAATGAGTCTTTCGAAGGAGCAATGGCACGTGCACACCGCAGAAACGATTGCCGACCTGTTCGCGCACATGCAATGGGCGGATGCGAAAGTCTGGGCCGCGGTGCTCGCGTGCGGCGACGCTCGCGGCGATGAGCGGCTTCGCGGACATCTCCATCATATGCACGTGGTTCAGTGGGCATTCCTGAGGATGTGGAGGGGAGAGCCTCGTGACGCGCCGTTCCCCGAGTTCGAAACGATCAAGCCGCTCCTCGGCTGGGCAAGGGAGTACTACGTGGCCGCTCGCGAGACCACTGCGGCCTGGACCGGCGATCGTTTGAATGCGGAGCAGATACTGCCGTGGGCGGCGCTCGTCGAGAAGAAAATCGGCCGGAAGGCGGACCCGTCGACTGTATCGGAAACGGCAATGCAGGTCGCGATGCACAGTCAGTATCACCGCGGACAGGTGAACGCGCGGCTTCGTGAGATCGGCGGCGATCCTCCGCTGGTCGACTACATCGCCTGGGTGTGGCTCGGCCGGCCGGCTCCCGAGTGGCCCGGCGGCGGCGAGCGACGTGGAGGATCCGTGACTCGACTATCGAAGGCCGATGTGACCGGAAAAATTGCAGTCGAGAACGTGAACGTCCCGGGACGCGTTACGAACGTGAACGCCGGGAAGTACGAGCCGATGCGGAAGGCGCTCCTGAAAGTACTTCCGCGAAAGGCGCCGGGGCTTACGCAGGCGGAGATGTTGCGGGCCGTGCTGGCGCACCTCCCGAACGACGTCTTTCCCGGCGGCGCCACGGCAAGCTGGTGGGTCAAGACGGTACAACTCGATCTCGAGGCGAAGGGCGCGGTAGTCCGGGATCGGACGAAGCCGCTCACCTGGCGCCGTGTTCGATAGCCCGAACCGCCTGAGATTGGTTCCGGCAAATGCGGTCGCCGAGCGTGCGGCCTGCCGTTGCGCGGCCGGTGAGCAGCGGAAGATACTGCGCTTCCGGGGGGCCGGAACCTTGCCCGAGCCTGAACATGTCGAGAACCAGTTCCTGAATCTGTCGTATCGTGACCGAACCTGCCATGACAACTCGAACATCGCTGATCGCCCTTCTCGCGGCCGCAGTATTTCTTCCGGTACTGACGACCGCGGCCCAACCGCGGCCCGGTGACGCGCCCGCTCCGGCAGTTCAAGGACCCCCGGTCGACCGGATCGACCCGAGACCTCTCGCGCCCATTGCGCCGTCTTCTGACCCGAAATTCCGGCCGAAGCGCGGCGGCGAGACGCTTTCGGATCGAGTGGTGAGTTACACGATGAAGGCAACTCTCGATCCGGCGAAGGGCGTGAAGTCCGTAACCGGAACCGAGCGCGTGACCTGGCGCAATCCTGGCGACTCGCCGGTCTCGGAACTGCAGTTTCACCTGTACCTGAACGCATTTCGCGACAAGAACTCCACCTTCATGAAGGAAAGCGGTGGCCGGCTTCGCCGCGACGATATGCCGGAGGACGGCTGGGGACAGATCGACGTGACGGCGATGGCAACGGCCGACGGCGAGGATCTGCTTCCGAAGCTCGAGTACATTCAGCCTGACGACGGAAATGCCGAGGATCGGACGGTCGCTCGCGTCCCGCTGTCGAAGCCCGTGATGCCCGGCGAGACGATCGCACTCGACATCGCCTTCGTGTCGAAGCTGCCGCGGATCTTCGCGCGCACGGGATTTGCCGGGAATTTCTTCCTCGTTGGGCAATGGTATCCGAAGCTTGGTGTATACGAACCGAAGGGAATGCGTGGGCGCGCGGAGGCTGGATGGAACTGCCATCAGTTTCACGCGAACTCCGAGTTCTACGCCGATTTCGGTGTCTTTGACGTCGAGTTGACGGTTCCGCAGGGATTTACGGTAGGTGCAACGGGCGCGCTGCTTGGAGGCCGGCCGTCCGAAGACGGCGGAGTGACCTACCACTACAGGCAAGCAGACGTGCACGACTTCGTGTGGACGGCGGACGACAACTTCGTCACGGGCGAGCGCACGGTTTCGATCGAGGGAATGCCGGACGTGAAGGTTATAGCCCTGGTGCAGGCCGAGCACGCGGCGACTCTCGAACGGCATCTGGACGCGACCGAGAACTCGCTGCGCTGGTTTCACGCGAACGTCGGCCCGTATCCATACGAAACGATCACGACGGTCGACCCTCAGGACGACGGTGGCGGCGCGGGCGGAATGGAGTATCCGACACTGATCACGGCCGGAATCAACACGACTTCCGCGGGAACGCTGCCTGCCGATGACGATCCGCTTCTCGAAGTCGTCATCTTTCACGAGTTCGGCCACCAGTACTGGTACGGAATGGTCGCCAGCAACGAGTTCGAAGAGCCGTGGATGGACGAGGGCATCAACAGCTACACCGAGAGCCTCGGAATGGCAGACCTATGGCCGGCCAAGCGCGCGGCCTGGATAGCCTACGGAGGGGTGAACCTGTTTCGGTTGCCGCTCGACAATCCGACGCTTGGACCGTTTTCGCGATTCGCCTCGACGCAGTTCGTCGTACGGCGCGGCCCGATGATCGGCACGTCGTGGGGCTACAAGGGCGGGCAGAGTTACAGCTTCAATGCATACCAGCGGCCCGAGAACGCGCTGCAGACGCTCGGCGTGCTGATAGGCGAAGAGAAGATGGCCGAGGTGGTCCGCGCGTACTTCGCGCGGTGGAAGTTTGGCCACCCGACGTCGCAGGACTTCTTCGACGTGGCCTCGGAAGTGTCGGGACAGAACCTGCAGTGGTACTTCGACCAGGCGTTTCGCAGCGACCGCTTGCTCGATTACGGGGTTCAGTCCGTCAGGACGCGTGAGGAAGAGGAAATCGCCGAAGTCATCCTCGAACGGACGGGCGACGCGGTGTTTCCTATCCAGGCGCTCGTGACTCGCGACGACGGCTCGACCGAGAGTCTCGAGTGGGATGGCCTGTCGTCGCAGCAGATCTTCCGGATCGCGCAACTGCCTGAGATCCGGCGCGTGGACGTCTATCCGAACCGGACGCCGAAACTCGACGCGTATGCGACGAACAACACCTGGCTATCGCACTCGGACCGCGCGGGCCCGGCGCGTATCGCGACAGATGCGGCGCTGTTTTTCGAACACCTGACGCTCCTTCTTGCGGGTGTCGTTTCGTGAGGAGCCGGACGAGATGAAACTCCCGATTGCAATTGCCAGGGGAATCAGCGCTTCGGTCGCGCCCGGACCGCTCGTTGCGCTCGGCTGGATGTATGGACTGCTTGCTGCGCTTGCGCTGGCATTCACGGTGTTCGTCTACTTGCTGATTGCTTCGGGCGTGGCGAACTCGGCCGTGGGCTCGCAGCTGCGAAAGGGTATTTCGGCGGACTGGCTGGTCGATACGTTGACGCAGCCCGGGGCCGGCTCGAAGTTCATGAGTGTCTTGTTTCTCGCGGTAGCGCTGGCACTCGTGTACGCGGTGGCATCGGTCGCGCTTTCGGGCGGCGTAGTGTCGCGCATCGTCGACCGGGTGGGGAGCGGCCGGGCAGTCAACGATCCGTTCGTGGCCGAATGCGGGCGCTATGCCGGTCCTATGCTGCGCGTCGCGATAGTCGAGTTCCTCTTCCTGGGTCTGACTGGAGGAGCTCTCGTCATCGTGTGGATCGTCGGGATGATCGGGAACGCGGGTAACGCGTTCGCGTGGACGTCGGTGACGGTCATCGCTGTAGTTCTTTCGGCAATCGCCGCGACCGCCGACGTCGCGCGCGTGCACGTCGTGGCCACCGGCGACCGGTCGGCGATCGCGGCCTGGCGAGATGCGATTTCGCACGCCGTGCGGCGCGCGCCGTCGTTCGTGCTCCTGGTCGTGTTCAACCTCGTCGTGGCGCTCGTCGTGGCCTGGATTGCAGTTACGATTCATTCGACGATTTCGCGGGAAACGGGCAGTGGCGTGATACTGGGTCTCGTCGTCGGCCAGATCGGGATAATCGGGCGCATCTGGGCTCGAATTGCCGCTCTGGCGTCTCAAGCTTCGCTTCGTATTGTTTCGGGATAGATTTATCGAGAACCCGGAAAAGGAACAGCACTCGCGTGAATATATTCGACGCGCCGCCGGTCGCGGTTTCCGCGGCTGCCAGTGACTACAATGACGCCGTGAACGCGTCGCGCTTCGTCAAAGGATTTGGCGTGGCGGTGTTCGTCTACTCGGTCCTGCTCTTTCTGGGGATCAACCTCTTGTCATCGGCCATTGGCATCGGCACGGGGCTCTTCATATTCCGTTACGATTCGGGGAAGTTCTACAAAGGCCTTGGGGTCGTCGTGATGGCGCTAGCGCTGGTGGCGCCGTTGCCGTTTCTTAGCCCGGTCGTTCTGGCGGGAGGCGTGCTGTGGAAAGAGACCCAGGTGCACTCCGTGTTGGAACGGTCGCCCAGGGACGATCCAGATTGGGCATCGACGCGATCGCGCACGGTCCTCGGTATGGTGTTCGGCGGGCTGGGACTCCTTCTGTGCCTGGTGATCGCGGTGCTGGTGATCCTCGCGATTGCGCTATTGGCGGCAAAGGGTATCCGGTAATCGGGGCAGATCGGCCGTCACGCGCGGAACCGATCGGCCCGTCGATCCGTGCCAGCCATCGAACGGTCTGAAGGGGGGTCGAAAACGCTGAACGCAGGCGACGCGACAATCCGGCCGTGGAGCGACCGGGACGCCGGCGATCTGGCGCGCGAGGCCAACGACCGGCGGATATGGCTCAACATGCGCGATGCCTTTCCCCATCCCTATGGAATCGAAGACGCCCGGCGGTTCATTGCGGCCGCTCCGCCAACGTTCTTTGCCATCGAGCGCTCTGGCCACGTCGCGGGCGGGATCGGCTTCTCGCTTCACGGCGACATCGAGCGGGTTGGCGCCGAGATCGGCTACTGGCTGGGGGTCGCTCATTGGGGGCGTGGGGTTGCGACGGCTGCGGTGCGCGCCGTGACCGGGCACGCGTTCGCAACTCAACCGGAACTGAGACGGCTCTGGGCTGTTCCATTCGCGACGAATCGGGCGTCGGCGCGTGTGTTGGAGAAGGCGGGCTACGTGCTCGAAGGAACGTTGCGCGAGAGCGTGATCAAGGACGGCCAGGTGCTCGATTCGTTGATGTACGCGAGGCTGCGGCGGGACCTGGAATGACGCGCGGATGTCGACGCAGGGGGCCCGCGCGCATATCCTGCCGAGATAGCCGGCCTTTCCGGCCGCTCGAGTTGCGGAACCGGGGGGTGAGTCGAAGTGCCGATTCAGAATGACAATCCGCTCGTTCGTTCGAAGCTGATGTCGGCCGAGGATGCGGCATCGCTTCTGCCGCGCACCGGGACGATTGCGACCAGCGGGTTCACGAACGGTCATCCGAAGGCGATTCCCGCCGCGCTTGCGAGACGAATCGCTTCGGATGGAGGCGAGGGCGAGTTCGGCTACAACCTTTACACGGGTGCGTCAACCGGGGAGGAACTCGACGGCGTGCTGGCACGAGCGAAGGCGATCCGGTACCGGACGCCCTTCATGTCGACTCCGGACTTGCGGAATCAGATCAACTCCGGCGAAGTCGAGTTCGTCGATGCGCACCTGAGCCACCTTTCCAGCTACATAGCTCACGGAATTCTCGATCCCATCGACGCAGCGATCGTCGAGGCCGTCGACGTGGCGAGCGATGGACGCATTTACCTGACTACGTCCTCGGGGATGAGTCCGACGTTCGTTGCATACGCGCGAGAGGTCTTCGTCGAGTTGAACGAAGCGCATCCTCTGGAACTCAAGGGGTATCACGACATCTTCCTTCCCGAACTTGCTCCACACGGACGTCCGATTCACATCACGTCGGTGGACGACCGGATTGGTGTTCCGTACGTCTCGTGCGATCCCGGAAGGATCAGGGGAATCGTCAAGACGCATCGCCGGGACCACGTGGAACCGTTCCGAAAGCCGGATGCGGTCAGCGCGGCGATAGCTGGCCACGTCCTCGAGTTCGTCCGTCACGAGGTGGCCTTCGGCCGGATTCCGAAGAACCTTCTGCCTTTCCAATCCGGCGTGGGAAACGTGGCAAATGCGGTGCTGGCCGAGATGGCCGCGGCGGATTGGGTTCCGCCCGTGCGGATGTACACGGAGGTTCTGCAGGACTCGGTCTTCGACCTGCTCGACGCCGAGAAGCTCGAGTTCGCATCGACCTGCGCCCTTACGTTCTCGCCGGCGGCCGAGACGCGATTTCACGAGAGCATTTCGGAGTTGCGGAGAAGGTTCGTGATCCGGCCGCAGGAGATCTCGAACAACCCCGAAGTGATCCGCCGGATGGGGATCATCGCGATGAACACGGCGCTCGAAGTGGACATCTACGGTCACGTGAACTCGACTCACGTGATGGGGAGCGCAATGATGAACGGCATCGGCGGAAGCGGAGACTTCACAAGGAATGCGTACATCTCGATCTTCCTGACGCCATCGACGGCAAAGGGCGGGAAGATCTCGGCGGTCGTCCCGATGGTGTCGCACGTGGACCACGTCGAGCATTCGGTGCAGATCGTGGTCACGGAGCAGGGACTGGCCGACTTGAGAGGACTCTGCCCGGTGAGGCGGGCTCGGGCCATAATCGAGAACTGTGCGGCGCCGCAGTATCGGGATCTGTTGGAGGAGTACCTCGACCACGCGATCCGTGTATCGAAGGGAGGTCACATGCCCCACGACCTGGACCGGGTGTTCGAGCTTCACCGGCGGTACGCGGATACGGGATCCATGCTGCCCGAATGAGGTCTGATCGATTCCCGGTCACGGCTAGTTTCATTTGAGATCGTGCATTGCTACTGGCAGCTCTAATCAACTTGATGCCGATGAACGCGGCGGGCGCCGAGTGTGGGGCCTGCTGCAGACGCTGCCGTGCGCGCCCGTTTCTGTTCAGACCATTCGGCTTCGGGGCCAAGGTGTTGCAGCAGAGTTGATCTCGGAGGTTCGCACTGACAGGGCAGGCTGAAACTCGGAATTCTTCGGACATGGAATCCGACAACTGACAGCGGGGGCTCGAGAGACGACCTTCTCGGCCGCCCTGGCTGACCCCGCACGCTCGGCCATCCTCTGCGACCGCGGAGCAGTCGATGCAGTAGCCGTGGGTCGCGCGCGGCGAGTGCAACGAGCCGCGGCGCGACCCGCGGAATGGCCAGCCCCAACGCGCCGACCGCGAAGCGGTCGCACCGTAGCTCCGGTCAAGCACACCAGGATCGTTTCGATTTGCTTGCAATGCGCACGCTGTCGACGTTAGGTGCGACCGCTCCGCGGTCGGGTCGATGTGGGTGGGCGGACCGGGGGTCACGGCGGATCGCTTCGCTCACCGCCGTGACCCCCGGCTATCGTCTGTGA
>JAJTWZ010000065.1 GCA_021463145.1 Blastocatellia bacterium
CGCACCGTCGCTCCGGTCAAGCGCACCTAGGTCGTTTCGATTTGCTTGCAATGCGCGCGCTTTCGCCGTTGGGTGCGACCGCTCCGCGGTCGGGACGATATGGGTGGGCGGACCGGGGGTGACGGCGGATCGCTTCGCTCACCGCCGTGACCCCCGGCTATCGTCTGTGACCGCTTCGCGGTCAACGCGTCACGGCCATCCTCTGCGACCGCGGAGCGGTCGATGTAATAGCCGTGGGTCGCGCGCGGCGAGTGCAACGAGCCGCGGCGCGACCCCGCGGACTCGCCAACCCCAACGCGCCGACCGCGGAGCGGTCTCACAGGCCCCGAGAGAAGCAGCGCGCCGCGTTGTCCGGATCAACGGAGCTCCTCTCAATGCTCCGCACTGACTGGGCAGAATGAAACCTGGAAAAGGTCCAACCTGGGATCGACAACTTACGGTGGAGTTTCCTGATAGAGTCGTGCGGTCGCACCATTCTGGGGCGCCGGAGACGCGAAAGCACGTCCCGGCAGTCCGGCTCAGCGTGGCACCTCGGTTGCGGTCGCACCATTCTGGAGCGCAGGAGACGCGAAAGCACGTCCCGGCAGGCCGACTCAGCGTGCCACCTCGGTTGCGGTCGCACCATTCTGGAGCGCAGGAGACGCGAAAGCACCGCTGCTTCGGCGCCAGGGACGGATTGGGACATGCGCCGCTCCTTTGTGTATCGTTCGCGCCGGATACTCTGCGGCAATCGCCGGATCGGGAGGCTTGGCTCATGCGGGTGGCAATGTACGGCGTCGGCGGCGCCGGAGGATACTTCGGGGCGCGGCTCGCCCAGGCCGGGGTGGACGTCGTTTTCGTGGCGCGTGGCGAGCATCTTCGCGCGATGCGCGAGCGCGGGCTGAAGCTCGTCGCTGCGGACGGCGACGTCACGATCCATCCTGTATGCGTCGACGACGACCCGGCCCGGCTCGGGCCCGCCGACGTCGTCTTCTTTGCAGTGAAAACCTGGCAACTCGAGGATGCCGCAAGAGCGGCTCTGCCAATGCTGGCTCCCGATGGCTTCGTCGTGCCGCTTCAGAACGGGGTCGAGGCGCCCGGCGTGCTCGCCGGCGTGCTTGGCCCCGAACGCGTGCTCGGCGGCACTTGCGGGACCATCAGCCGGGTGTCGGAACCCGGCGTGATCACCAGCATCGGAAGGGTCAACTTCGTCAGCTTCGGCGAGCTCGACGACCGGCCAAGCGAACGGACGGCGGCGCTCGAAGCAGTTTTCGAGCGCGCCGGCGTCAAGGCGGTCGTCCCTCCGAGCATTCACACCGCGATGTGGGAGAAGTTCATGTTCGTCGCAACGATGGGCGGCATCGGCGCGGTGACCCGGGCGCCGATCGGCATCACGCGCGCGCTGCCGGAAACGCGCGAGCTCGCCGTTTCGTCGATGCGGGAAATCGCAGCGGTGGCGGCAGCCCGCGGCATCGCCCTTCCGGAAGATGCGATCGAACGAACTATGGCGCTCGTCGACGGCTTGTCGCTCGACGGAACGGCGTCACTTCAACGCGACATCATCGACGGCCGGCCTTCGGAGCTCGATGCCTGGTGCGGGGCCGTCGTCAGGCTGGGTCGCGAGGCCGGGGTCGCCACCCCCGTCAACGACTTTTTCTATGCGTGCCTGCTGCCGCAGGAGCGTGCCGCGCGTGAACGGGCGGCGGGGTAGAGCGGATTTCGAGGACCCACGAGCGGGCGTTGGATAGAGAAGAAGCGGACAGGACCAACAGGAATCGCAGGCTTAACCGGTTTGACGGGATTTCGGAGGATTGACGGGACGAGGGGTTGAAACAACCGCGCTCGAGTTCGATATCAATCCCCCTGCAAATCCCGTCAATCCTGTCCGCTCTTTACGCAGCTACCTCCCGTCCCAGTCGCCCGCGAGCCCCACCTGGCCCGCGACGCCGTACGTGAAGGTGAAGTCGGCGACGGCGCCAACCACGTTCGCGTTCGTCAGGAACCAGGCGGCGCTGGCGCTGTTGTACACGCCAACCGTGTCGGCGCCATCTGCATTCCA
Source organism: Blastocatellia bacterium (assembly GCA_021463145.1). GTDB lineage: Bacteria > Acidobacteriota > Blastocatellia > UBA7656 > JADIYM01 > JADIYM01. Next base: position 2,039 of record JAJTWZ010000065.1, read on the forward strand.
GTCGCCCGCAATCGGAGTCAGGTTCGGAGCCCCGAACGTGAACGGCGGAATATCCGCAGGCCCGTTCGAGTTCGAGTTGCGAAGGAAGAACGTCCCCGACGCGGCAAGATAGATCCCGATCGTGTCCGTTCCGTCGTTGTTCCAGTCACCCGCGACCGGTATGGCTCCGCCCGCGCCGAACGTGAACACGAGGTCGGCCGTACCCGGCGTGTTCGTGTTCTTCAGGAAGAAGTTCCCGGCCGACGAGTCGTAGATTCCGATCGTGTCGTCGCCGTCGTTGTCCCAGTCGCCAACGACCGGCAGGAAGTTCGCCCCGCCAGGGCCGAACGTGAACGTCGCCGCGTCCGCGGGTCCGTTCGAGTTGCCGTTGCGGAGGAAGAACGTCCCCGACGTCGTGTCGTAAATCCCCGGAGTATCGTCGCCGTCGCCGTCCCAGTCGCCCTTCACGGGCCGGATGGCGCCGCCACCCGCCCCGAACGTGAACGTCGTGTCGGCCGGTCCCGGAGTGTTGGAGTTGCGCTCGAAGAACACGCCGGTCGCCGGATCGTACGCAACCGGTGCATCGACACCCGCAATCGAAGGCACGAGGATCGAGATGTCTACCAGCGTGTCAGTGCCCGGAATGTTGATCGCGCCGATCGAGGTCAGCGCTCCTGTCGACAGATTCACCGAGTAGAGATTCGGCGTCGCCGGTCCCGAAACGTAACCGGAGAGGAAGGCGTTGCCCGTTCCCGTCGCGATGTCGAATCCGACCTCCGAGGTCGTCAGGTCGACTCCAAGCGGGCCAACCGCCGTCAGAGTTCCGTCGTTCGGCGGATTCTGAACGAGCAGCGTGTCCGAGATGTTGTCGACGTCGTAGAGCGTCGTCGTCGTGGCTCCCGCAAAGTTGTTCGTGTACGCAACCGAAACCACGTTGCCGGCGGGATTCAGAGCAAGATCGGTGTTCGAAACGAGCCCCGTGTTCGGGTTCAGCCGCAGGTTCTGTTCGGCGTCGGACACGATCCGAAGTCTGTCTACGGTCGGATTGAAGTCCACCCCGAATTGGGTGCCGTTTAGTACCGGCGTGAACGGAGCCGCACCGATGGCGGTCGCCACACCCGTCGTGAGATTGACCGAATAGAGCCGGCTCGTGCTGCCGACTGCGATCAACTGGCCGGTCGCCGGACGGAAATCCGCTCCGCGAATCGCCTCGCCGCCCTGTAGGCCCGAGATCGCCACGGACGAAATGATGATCCCCGGGGCGGCCGCATTGAACGTCACCAGGTTGTGTCCGCCGGCCGTCGCCGTGATTCCGTATGCCACTTCGGTACAGACCCGAACTGCCATGTCGCGAATCTGTTCGCCGCCGCCGATCGTTCCGACCAGCGAAGCGCTGCCCGTCGCGAGGTTCATCGTGTAGAAGTTAGTCGTCGTTGTCGCAGGCAGCGTGATCGCCGCAAACGCCATTCCGCTTCCGGCGATGTCGAAGCTCGTCAGTCCGGTAGCATTCACGCCAAGCGGACCGACCGCGCTGAGCACTCCGTTGTTCGGCGGATTCTGGATGAGCAGCAGGTCCGACGTCGAATCGATGTCGTACAACGTCGTCGTCGTGGCTCCCGCGAAGTTGTTCGTGTACGCGGCCGCAACCACGTTTCCGGCCGGATTGAGGTTCAGGTCGGTAACGGCGATTGCGCCCGTGTCGGGATGCGCGCGCAGGTTCTGCTCGGCGTCGGAGACGATGCGAATACGGTCGACCGTGGGATTGAAATCGAAGCCGAAATCGGTGCCGGAAAGCGCCGGAGTGAACGGTCCCGCGCCGACCGGCGTGGCGATGCCGTTCGCCGGGTCGATCCGGTAAATGCGACTCGAATCACCGAGGCCGTAGAGCTGCCCCGTGGCTGGCCTGAAGTCAATTCCGACCATCGTCTCTCCCGGCTGCATTCCCGTGATGGGCGACGTCGAGACGATCGTTCCCGGAGCATTGCTGTTGAACCTGACCAGGTTGTTCGAAGTAGTGACCGCGAAGATCGCTTCGGGCCCGGCGACTACGGCGATATCGCGAATGAGCGACGGCGCCGGCGGCAGCGCGCCGACGAGTGTCGCAACACCAGTCGACAGGTTGATCGTGTAGAAATCGGATTGTGTACCTGCCGCCGTCGTGAGCGACGCATACGCGATTCCCGATCCGGCCGCGATGTCGAATCCGGCCAGACCCGACGTGTCGACGCCAAGCGCACCGACGGGTGTCAGCGTGCCGTCGTTCGGCGGATTCTGGATGACCAGTTGGTCCGAACCGGAGTCGATTCCATAGAGAACCGTCGTGGTAGCTCCCGCAAAGTTGTTCGTGTAAGCGGAGCCGACGAGATTTCCCGCGGGGTTGATCGCGAGGTCGATCGTCGAGACGGCGCCGGTGTCGGGATTGAGACGCAGATTCTGCTCGGCGTCCGAGACCAGGCGGATACGGTCTACTGTCGGATTGAAGTCGAACCCGAAGTCCGTGCCGTTCAACACCGGCGTGAAGCCTCCGTCGACTGGCGATGCGGCGCCCGTGACCGTGTTGATCACGTAGATACGGCTGGTGCTTCCGACGCCGAAAAGCTGGCCTGTCGCAGGGCGGAAGTCGATGCCGAGGATCGACTCGCCGGCTTGAAGGCCGCTGATCTGCACGGTGCCGAGCGTCCTCGACGGAGCCGCGACGTTGAAATGACGGAGTGCGTTGTTCGTGTCGACCGCGAAACAGGTGCCTGGCATGAATGTGGCCGAACTGTTCGCGCTGACCGTGACCGCGTTTTGGAACGCCGGAACGCGCTCGATGATCGGCGGTGCGAAAACCGCCAGACCGATCGCGCCTAGAAGGATGTAACCGATGCGCCTCATGTGTGTGCTTCCCCTTGGGTGAACGAGGTTGATCCAGCTTCTCCACGACTTATCGGGCAGGCGTCTCCGCGCGCTGGCACACCATTGCCGCGCCCGGACGCCGCGTCGACGGAGCTGAAATACATTGCCCCTACGCGGTTGGGCGCCGAATCGGATTGGCTTGAGAGACCAAAATTCCCGAAACCCCGGATTGGCCCCGCAAGCGCCTGATGATCTGTTGATTTACGGGCAATGGAAGCAGGAAGGGAAGGTTGTTATCTGGCGCCGCAAGGAGAGGATGATGAATTTGGCCGCCGCCTCAGTCCGGCCATCCAGAGAGTGGATGACCGGATTGAGGCGGACGGCCGGTTTACCTCCCGCGACCCCCGGCGCGGGAGGCAAGTCATTCGCTAGAAGGGCGGCGTGGAGTCGTCGATCGATCTAATGAACTGAATTAAGGCCGCGCGCTTCTTCGGTTTCTGAAGTTGGGCCGACGATCCGACGTGAGCAGGGTTGTTGAGCACTTCGTCGAGGGTCACGGCGGTGCCGTTGTGCAGGTACGGCGAGAACGCAAATACGCCGAGCAGCGACGGCGTGTTGAATCCGAGCGACCCGAGTGCCTGCTTGCCGATGTTTCCGCCTGTGCCGACCAGCTCGAATCGATCTGCAGCATTGAACGTTCCGACTCGTCTGAGTTGACCGGTCAACTGCGCGACTCCCTGTTCGACGGTCAGCGCGCTTGCTGGCGGCGCGGGAGCGAACTCGAGAACTGACGTCGTCCATTGTGCGCCACTGTGGCACTGCACGCATCCGGCCTTCTGGAAGACCTTGCGGCCCTTGGCGGCCAGCGCGTCGGTATCGTCGATTCCCGATACCGGGCTGCGCACACCGTTCTGAACGTAAGTCGTGATCGAGTCACGAGCGTCGCTTCGACCGTGCGACGCCGGATCGAAGGCTTTCACGTTCGGGTCGGGAGTGCCGTTCGGCAACAGGATCAAGCCACGCCCGCCTGCAACTCCCCGCGTGTTCAGCTCGAAATCCGCCACTTCGTCGAAGATGGCCGACCAGTTCAGCGCGCGCTGGACGTTCGGGTTTGTGTTGCTGAAAGTACCGTTGAGCGGAGTGGAGAAGCGCGGACCGGCCGGGAACATCCAGACGACGCCGTCGGTCAGGCCGTTCGGATGACAACTGGCGCACGAGCACCATCCGCGATCGGCCATCAGCCCCTCGTTGGCGCCGATCTCCTCGTTGAATGTTACGGGGCCGATCGACGAGTTGAAGAGCTCTTTTCCGAGCTGGACTTCGCGGCCCAGCTCATCCGACGGCTGCGCCGCCGTCGCGATCGTCGCCAGCGTAACGTCGTTTTCCAGGTTCACCACGGTCACGTCGCGTGAAACGTAGTTCCAGATGTAGCCGCGCGTGTCGTTCTGATTGATGACCATCGCGCGCGGGTTCTTGCCTGTAATGATCCGCACGATGCCATCGGCTCCGCCCGGCGCCGCCGGTGCATTGATCGTGGGCCTGCCGCTCGAGTCCAGATCCAGTTTGACCGCCTGGTCCGAAGCCGCCGAGATCACGTACCCGGAGCTCGAGTTGTGCCGGAACGCGATGAAGTAAGGGTTCGTGACGAACCGCTTCTGCGGACGGCCGAGGTTGTCGTCGAAATCGGGCTCGAACTGTATGCCCTTGTTGAGGTTGACCGTCAGCCCGAGATCGCGGTCCGTGGTCGCGTCGACCACCGAGACCAACCCCTGAACGTTCACGTTGAACTTCACCGGGCCGTTTGGCGACGAGCCCGTCGACGGAATGTAAAGCCGGTCTCCGAGAATCGCGAGCCCGGCCAGTATGTTCGGGAATGCGCCCGTGGTGACCGTCGCCGCGCCGGACGGGGCAATCCGGCTCAGGGCGTCTCCATCGGACTTGAACCCGGTGTCGGCAAGCGGCTCCAGGTTGATCGTCGTGAATACCGCATCGCGGTCGGTCCGGATGACGTAGACGAGCCCCACCTTCCCAGCGTCTTCGCCGGGCCTGACCTGGCCGAAGCGGTACTGCGCGAGGAAGTTGGTCACGAAGACCTTCTCGTCGTCGTCCTGAAAGTCTCCGTCGTTCGTGATTGCGATCGCACGCGGGCACTGGCCCACGCTCTCTATCGTCTTGACGACGGTGTCGCTCGACGTGTCGATGACCGAGACACTGTTGGACGACGAGTTGGCGACGTAGAGCTTCGTGCCGTTCGGACTGAGCGCGCAAGCCCACGGCTCTGCGCCTACCTTGATCGTCTTCACGACCGAGAACGTCGACGTGGCGATCACGGATACCGAGCCGGAAATCGCGTTGGCGACGTACGCCTTCGAGTTGTCGGCGCTCAATGAGACGGATTGCGGCTCATTGCCGACATTGATCTCCGCGACCTTCCGGTTCAGGTCGCCGCCGACGTCGACGACCGTAACCGTGTCGTTGTCCGGATTGCAGACCCAGAGGAACCGGTCCGCACTGTTCAGGATTATCGGGCTCGAACTGATCGGCGACGGCGAGAGCGCATAGACGCGCGATAGCTCGAACTCCGGAAAGGAGACTGCGAGCACGGCACTGGTGACGAGCAGTATCGCCGCCAGCCGGGGCCGTCTGGACGAAGGCCCCGATGTCAGGGTGGTTCTGTCTTGCATGCTTCCTCCTGGGGAGATGGCGATGCGTCGGCGGCCGAAAGTCGCCGACGCTGGCGGCCGCCCCCGGATCGCCGGAGAGGCATCCGCGCCACGCTGCACACTAGGCCCCGGAGTGCATTAATGTCCTTTGAGACTTCCAGGAATGTTCTAGCGAAGTTACAAAGAACTGATCCAGGTGGACTGCGGACGTGTCCTGCAGGCCGGCGCCGCCGCTTTTCACATCGTGCCGGCAGGCGTAGCATCGGCGGCGACATCGGTTGGCTTGGAGGTTTCAATGCGCTGCCTTATCGGGTTGCTCGTCCTCGCCATCGTATGGCCACCTGCAATTGGCGCCGGGTCACGTCTTTCCACGGCAGCCACAGCACTCCACCGGAGCCAGCCGGTCGCCGTCGCCATCGACGAGTTCACCGAGGACGGAGCGCCGGACCTCGTCGGCGCCTACCGCCGCCCGGACGGAACGGGGCTCGTGGTGGTCTGGCCGGGACGTCCGTCCGCGCTCGTAGCGTGCGCGCGCGACGATGAGGCGCCGTTCGACCCTCATTCCAGCGCGCGATCGATCGTCGACTGCCCGGATCTCGTCGCGACAGGCGATTTCGACAACGATGGCCACCGCGACGTGGCCGCCGCCGAACGCGGCGCCCGCTCCGTGCAGATCCTGTCCGGCGACGGACGCGGGGACTTCCTGGCCATACTCCCGCACACCGTCGATGGCGACATCGATGCCCTGGCATCGGGCGACGTCAACCTGGCGGATGGACTTTCCGACCTGGTCGTGGCCGTCTCGGACGGCATCCACTCCAGGCTTCTCGTCTTCGAAGGGCTCGACGGCGCGCTTCACTGCGAACCCGAGTCGATTCCCTTGCCCGCTCCGGCGCGCCGCCTGGCGATCGGCAATTTCGACGCAGGAATGTACGGCGACATAGCTGTCGAACTTGATTCCGATTCGCTCGTCGTGGCGGGGCGCAACCGAATGCTCATCGCTGGCCCCAGGCGTGTCCCTGTCGCGCCCCCCGTCGTCATCCCGGGCACGTCGCCGCTATCGACCGATCTGCCCGATTCGCCCACCGTTGCGAAAGCCAGGCTCAATGGTGACGCGATCGACGACGTAGTGACGCTATCGGCCGGCGCGGCAATGCCTATCGTCCGGCTGTCGGCGCCCGCGGCGACGTTCACCGTCACCTCCGCCCTCGATTCGGGGCCTGGCACGCTCAGGGACGCCATCGATCGGGCCAATGCAAGCGCAGGAGCGGACGAGATCGACTTCGCCATTGGAACCGGCCCGCAGACTATCGCGCTCGAGTCTTCGTTGCCGGACGCCACCGAACCGCTGACGATAGACGGGTCGTCACAGCCGGGATTCGCGGGCCGTCCGTTGGTCAGGATCAGCGGACGAGACGACGTGCGCCAGATGGTGCGGTTTCTGGCCGGTCAATCCGTCCTTCGTTCCGTGCTGGTGACTAACTTCCCGTCCGACATCAAGACCAGGACGGCGGCGGTTCTGTTTCTCGACGGGAATTCGAACCGCGTGGAGGGCTGCGTCTTCGGCACCGACGACGACGGCACGGAACTCCCCGTCGGCCTGGGAGTAGCTTTCGAGAACTCGCGCGACAACACCGTCGGCGGTCCCCTCGACGCGGCGCGAAACGTCTTCGGCTGGTGCAACATCGGCGTCAGGGTCTACCAGGGCGAGGGGCACAGCCGTATCCAGAACAACGTCTTCGGAACGAACATCACGCTTGACGCTTTCGCGCTCTGCTTCACCGGCGCGCAGATCGACGACTCTCCCGGCAACTTGATCGGCGGTCTGCTGCCGGGTGAAGCCAACATTGCCGTCAACTGTTCGACATACGGATTCGACATCATTTCGCTGAACGCCGCTGAAAACCTCGTTCAGGGAAACCTGATCGGCGTCACGCCGGACGGCCGCACCGGAACTCCCAATTACATAGGCGTTAGCATCTGCGGAGGCGCTCAGACGGCCGCGAAAGCCAACCTGGTCGGCGGAACGGCCGCTGGAGCCGCAAACCGGATCCTGGGCAACAACTTCGGAGTCGTGATCGGCACCGAGCCATTCGTCGACGCGACCGAGAACCGCATCCTCTGCAACGTGATCGACGAGTGTCTGGAACTGGGGATCGATCTCGGCATGGATCAGATCTCGATGAACGACGCGGGCGACGGCGATCTGGGCGCAAACGACCAGCAGAACGCGCCTGTGCTCGATTCGCTGGAAATCGAGGGAGAGGAAGCGGTGGTGACCGGCACCCTGTCGAGCCGGCCGAACGAGTCGTTCAGGATCGAGCTCTTCAGCGGCTCGTCGCGAACGGCCTACAGCAACGGGTCCGGAGGCGTCATGGTCGCGACCACGAACGTCGAAACGGACACGGCCGGGAACGGCGGCCTTGCGCTCACGATTCCCGTCGACGAGCTGCGTGGAGATTCTATAGTGGCCACGGCGACCGACGCATCGGGCGACACGTCGGAGTTCTCGGTGAGCGTTGCCCTCGATGTCCTCTGGGAACCGCCCGACACCGGCGCAGGCGCCAACCCACCGCCGCGAAACCCGTCGGTTCGCCTTCAGACGGACATCGAGGGACGTGGCCGGAAGTCGAACACGGCGGCGGCGCCGCGGGCGCTCACTGGCTACAAGGTCTACAGAGGCTCCACGCCCGGCTTCGATATTTCCCCGTCGAACCTGTTCCAGTCGTTGCCTGTGACGACGATGCTGCCGACATTCGTCCTCGGCAGGGGGTCTTTTTTCAGAATCACGGCGTGTTACGACACAGGCGAGAGCGAGCCGACGGCGGCGATCCCCGGAGGCGTTCCACCGGTCATCTCGACCGCAGTCCGCAAGAGACAGAAAGTCGTCATCACCGGCACCGGATTCACCGGCGAGGTGGTCGTGCTCACGAACGGCATTCCGTTCGCGCGGCGCGCAAAGGTGAAGGATCAGGAGACCCGCGTCGTCCAGAAAAACCCGCTCGTCACCGGCGACACGGTGCTGGATCTCGCCAGACGGTTCAGCTTCGCGACCGTGCAGGTGCGTAACGCGAGCGGCGGATCGGATCTCGTCAGGCTCGACGCTCCCTCCGGAGCAACCACTCGTTCAACCGGCGGACCGGCCCGTCCTGTTCGACGCCTCCCCCCGCATCGTCCATAAAAAAGCGGCCGTCGCCACGTGACGACGGCCGTCGTAGAAGGAGGTAGCAGCAGCGATCGGTCTCGTTAATCCGCCTTCTTGCGGAGAAAAGCCGGGACGTTGATGTCGGGCCGCACCGGGTCGTGCGCGGCGGGCGGCGTCCCGTCGTTTCGGATCTGATGGTTGAGCGGCGCCGTCGTCCTTGCCGGGAAGGGGCGGAGCGGCGCGGTCTGGTCGAGGTCGGCAAAGTCCGAAGTGGCGTGATCGAAGCCGGTCGCAATGACCGTGATCTTCATCTCCTGCTGCATGCGCTCGTCGAGCACCGTGCCGAAGATGATGTTCGCGTCTTCGTCCGCCGCTTCGTGGATGACCGACATCGCCTCGTCCACCTCGGAAAGCGTCAGGTCCGGCCCGCCCGTCACGTTGATGAGCAGTCCGCGCGCTCCCTGGATCGATGCCTCCTCCAGCAGAGGGCTGGAAATCGCGCGCTGCGTCGACTCGAGCGCTCGGTTCTCGCCGCTCGCCCGGCCGGTGCCCATCAGCGCCACGCCCATGCCCTGCATGATCGACTTCACGTCCGCGAAGTCGAGGTTGATGAGTCCCGGGACCGTTATCAGGTCCGATATGCCCTGAACCGCCTGCTTGAGGACGTCGTCCGCTGCGCGGAACGCCTCGGGGAGCGGCGTGTTCTTCTCGACGGCGCTCAGAAGGCGCTCGTTCGGAATCGTGATGACCGTGTCCACGCAGCCGCGCAGTTCGTCGAGCCCCTGCTCGGACTGCTTCAGCCGCCTGCGCCCTTCGAAAGGAAAGGGCTTCGTGACGACGGCAACCGTAAGCGCGCCAAGCTCGGTCGCCAGCGACGCCACGATAGGCGCGGCGCCCGTTCCCGTGCCGCCGCCGAGTCCGGTCGTGATGAAGACCATGTCGGCGCCCTCGAGCACCTCGATGATCTTCTCGGTATCCTCGAGCGCCGATTCGCGACCGACCGTCGGGTTTCCTCCAGCTCCAAGCCCCTTGGTGAGCTTGTCGCCAATCTGAAGTTTGATCGGTGCGTTCGATCTCTTCAGCGCCTGCACGTCCGTGTTCGCCACCAGAAACTGGACGCCTTCGATACCGGCCTCGATCATGCGGTTGACGGCGTTTCCGCCGCCTCCACCGATGCCGACGACCTTGATACTCGCGCCGTTCACCGAGGGCGAATCTTCAAGCCTGAATCTGATCCCGCTGTCCATGGTGCTCCCGTCGGCTGCCATTCTCGTGTATCCCCCAAGCGCGCCGAGCCAGCGACGGCCCCCATCGGGTAATCAGGGCAAACCCCTGAAAAGCCCTTCCGTCCGGAACTCGGGCAATTCGGAAGATCAGACCATTTCTACTAGATATTGTGCGTGTGCCCCGCCAAGGTACGCCGCATAGTAGCACAGGGCATGACCTTCGACAATTCATTTGTTGGGCCTTTTGACCCCGATTTTGACGTTGTTGGGTGCATTATTTGAACAGCCGGCGAACCATGCCGCGGATGCGTCCCATCCGGCTCTCTTCCATCTCCGCGTTCGTGTAAATACCTCCGGACCCGCTCTGCTTCCGGTATCCGTAAAGCAGGAGCCCGGCCGCCGTCGCGCACGTCGGCGAATCGATCTCGCCCGACAGTCCCCCGATTCCCCGCGGCACACCGCACCTGGCCGGCAGATCCAGCACGTGCTCGGCGATCTCGATCGTGCCGTCCATCAGCGCTCCGCCGCCGACTATGACGACACCGCTCGACAGCTTCCGGTCGAAGCCGTTCTTTTCGATCTCGTCGTAGACGTGCGAGAAGATCTCCTCGGCACGCGGCTGCAGAATCTCGCAGAGCACCTGGCGCGAAAGCATCCGGGGCGGCCTTCCGCCGACGCTCGGCACCTCGACTGCCGTCGACCTCGAGCGGTCGTCCATCAGCGAGGCGATTGCGCATCCGTGCGCCCGCTTGATTCTTTCGGCCTCCGGAATCGGAGTTCGAAGTCCGACGGCTATGTCGCTCGTGAAGTGACTGCCGCCGATCGGAAGCACCGTCGTGTGCTGTACAGCGCCCTTATGGTAGATCGCGACGTTCGTCGTCTCGCCGCCAATGTCCACGAGCGCCGTTCCGAACTCCTTTTCGTCGTCGGTCAGCACAGCCTCGGCCGAAGCCCAGTGTTCGAGCACCGTGTCGAGGACGAGAATGCCGGCGCGGTTCACGCTGTTGACGACGTTCTGACGCGCCGTGATCGGCGAGCTCACCAGATGAACGGTCGCCTCCAGCCGCATCCCCAGAAAACCCATCGGGTTCGAGATGCCGTCCTGCCCGTCGACGGTGAACTCCTGCGGGATGACGTCGATGATCTCCCGGTCGGCCGGCAGCGCAATCGATCGGGCCTGTTCGATCACCCGGTCGACGTCCGTGCGCCCGATCTCACGGTTGCGTCTGGAAACGGCGATCACCCCGCGCGAGTTGTGTCCCTTCACCTGCGCGCCAGCGATGCCAACGTACGCCGAGTCGATCTGGACGCCGGACATCAGCTCCGCCTCCTCGATCGCCCGGCGCACCGCCTCGGTCGTGGCTTCGAGGTTGACGACGACGCCCTTGCGCACGCCACGCGACTCGGCGCGGCCGATGCCGACGACTTCCAGCCGGCCCTCGCCGACGACTTCGCCGATGATCGCGCGTACCTCGGTAGTTCCGAGGTCGAGCCCGACGATATGCGGATCGTTTCTGGCCATGGTGTTACGTCCTCCTGGTCTCGCTGCGGGCGCTGCGGAATTCGGTTGCCGCCGCAGTCGGCTTTGTCACGGTTCGCTTCCGGCCGCCTTCGGGCTCGGCCGGCTTCGGCGTTGGCGCCGGCGTCTGGGCCGGCTTCGGCTTTGCTTCGGGTTTCGTCTCGGGTTTGCTCTCTGGTTTGGCAGCTTCCGGCCTGGCTGGCGGCTTCGCCGCGGAAGCGGCCTCGCCTTCGGTCGCTGGCTGCGCGGCCGCAGCCGGCTCCGCGCCGTTCTTCAGCTTCGAGAACGAAAATGTCACGCTGCCGTTCGCCCGCGTCATGTCGATCTGGTTGATCGAGTCAGCCGATGCCAGCAGCGTTCCGACATCGGGGACGCGGTAACGGGCCAGGGTCTCCGTGTCTCCGCGTCGCGCAGCTTCGAGCAACACGAGCGCCCGGGTGAGCCGGCCGTGGTAATCGCCCTCGCCGAGCCGCACCACGATCGCATTGTCCGCCAGTTGCACGCTCGCATCCTTGACGAACCTCAGGTCTACCTCGTCGATTCGGCTCCAGAGATCGTCGGCCGCGAGCGCCTCGCGGATCTTCCCGTAAGTGGCGATCCGGTCCTTGTTCTCGGCCGTCACGCGGTCCGACTTGTCACCGTCTTCGAATCCAGCAAGGGGCGGCGGTACCGCCGCGCCGCGCTCGGCCCGGAAGTCTTCGAGTACGTGAGCCTCGGCATCGACCCAGACCAGCTTTCCAGTCCCAAGCCGCGCGACTATCGACGGCTCGCGCTCCTCTATGCGCACGAGGATCGCATCGGGCAGCACGCGGACGACCGCTGCCGAACGCACGTAGCGTTCCTGCTCGATCGACTTTCGGACCGCATCCAGGTCCAGCCCGAAGATGCCGCTTTCGCCACCCGCCTGCCGGACGATCTGCTCTATCTTCTCCTTCGACGTTCGCTTTGCACCGACGACGTCCACGCGCCTGAGCGCGAAAGCCTCGGAGCGCGCGATGTAAGCGAAGGCCGCGACCGGAGCGACGACAGCCATCAGGATCAACCCGTACTTCAGCCAACGGCGCGGATCGGCCTTCCGGCGGTTGGACGCCACGGGCGCCGTCCTTTTCCTCGCCGGCGGCCGCTTGGGTCGCGGCGCGATGTTCTGTTGACGGTCGCTCATGATGCCTTCTCCCTCAGCCGCCGGAGGATCTCCTCTCCCGCGCTTGACACGTTGCCGGCGCCCATCGTCAGGACGATGTCGCCCTCCTGTGCAATCTCTGCGATTCGCGCGGCGCCGTCGCCAACGCTGCCGGCGTACTCGACGTGCTTGTGCCCGTGCTGTTCGACCGACTCGGCGAACCTCACGCCGTCGATCCCGGGAATGGGATCTTCGCTCGCGGCGTAGATGTCGGTGACCAGCACGACGTCCGCCGAATAGAACGCCCGGCCGAAGTCGTCGAGCAGATGTTGCGTCCGGGAGTAACGATGCGGCTGGTACAGCACTACGACGCGCCTTCCAGACGTCGCGGCGGCCGAAAGAGTCGCCTGGATCTCGGTCGGATGGTGGCCGTAGTCGTCGACGACGAGCACGCCTCCCGCCTCGCCCTTGAGCTGGAAACGCCGGTCGGCGCCCTGGAACTCGCCGAGCGCTTCCACGACGTGTTCGAAGTCGATCTTCAGATCGAGTGCAACAGCCGTGGCGGCGAGCGCGTTGAGAACGTTGTGCCGCCCGGGCACGCGGAGCTTCATGCGGCCAAGTTCGGTGCCGTTGCCAACGACGGTGAACTCGCTGCCGAAGGAAGCGTCGGCGACGACGTCTCGCGCCACGATGTCGGCCTGCGGCAGGAATCCGTATGTGATAGTCCGGCGCTTCACGTTCGGGATCATCGACTGCACGTTCGCATCGTCGAGGCAGAGGATGACCGTCCCGAAGAACGGAACCTTGTTGGCGAATTCCGTGAAGCAGCGGCAGATTTCCTCGATCCCGCTGAAGTGGTCGAGGTGTTCGGCGTCGGCGTTCGTCAGTACCGCAATCGTCGGCTGGAGGATCACGAGAGAGCCGTCCGACTCGTCCGCTTCGACGACCATGTACTGGCCCTTGCCGTACCGGGCGTTGGACCCGAGCAGCTCGAGCTTTCCTCCGACCACGACCGTCGGATCGAACCTGGCGTGCTCCATGATGGTGGCGACCATCGAGGTCGTCGTCGTCTTGCCGTGCGAACCGCCGATGGCGATTCCGTACCGGAAGAGGCGCATCAACTCGGCCAGCATTTCGGCGCGTGGAATGATCGGTATCTGGGCGTGGCGGGCCGCGACTACTTCCGGATTGTCCTTGCGCACGGCGCTGCTCGTCACGACGAGGTCGGCGCCGGCGACGTTCTCCGCCGCGTGGCCTTCGGTGATCGCGGCGCCCAGCGCCGTCAACTGCTCCGTGATCTGAGACAGCTTCTCGTCCGACCCGGTCACCTTGATGGGACCGCCGAGCTTGAGCAGAACCTGGGCAATGCCGGACATACCGATTCCGCCGATGCCGATCATGTGAATGCGCTGAACGTCTCGAAACATTTAGTTACCCGCTTGCCATCGCGCGCGGTACCGAAAACCACTCGCGGATCTGGGTGAAACGATGCGACCCACTTGTTACAGGGCACAAACTCGGGGTCAAAAACCGCAGGCTACGGGTTTGCATCTGTTACAAGCAAGCCGCCTCTGATGCCAAATTCACACCCTGTAACCAGTGCGCCGCACCGTTTCCACCATCGAACCGCTGAAAAGAACCAGGCTCGCGAAAATCAGGCTTTCGCAAGGTCTACGGCGAGGTCGACCGCTCTGGCCGCCGCGTCTGTACGAGCCAGCGCACGGCTGGCCAGTTCCATCCGGTCGATCGCGTCCGGATCGTTTCCAAGATCGAGGATCTCGCGCGCGACGCCCTCACCCGAGAGATCTCGCTCGAGCAGCATCCTGCCGGCCCCCGCGCGCACGAAAGCCTCGGCGTTCTTGCGCTGATGGTCGTCGGCCGCCTGCGGGAACGGCACGAAGATCGCCGCCTTTCCGGCGGCCGCGACCTCCGCAACGGTCGTCGCGCCGGCCCGGCAGAGCAGCAGGTCGGCCGCCGCGAACGCATCGACCATGCGGTCGATGTACGCCCGCACGTCGGCATCGACGCCAGCCGCCCCGTACGCATCGCGAACCGAGTCGTGATCGCGCGGCCCGGTCTGGTGAGTGATCGTGAGCGCGCCGCCGCGAATCGCTTCCGCGAGATGCGGCAGCGCGGCGATCATCGCATCGTTGAGCGCGCGCGATCCCTGCGATCCGCCGAAGACCAGCAGGTGAGTCGACGCGCCGCGCCGCTTCTTCACGAGCCCGGCGAAATCCGACCGCACTGGATTGCCGGTCACGACTCCCCGCTTTCCGAACCAGGCGAGCGACTCCTCGAACGTCACCGCCGCAGCCCGCACGAAGCGCGCAAGCACGCGGTTCGTGAACCCCGGCATCGCATTCGGCTCGATGACCAGCGTGGGATAGCGCGACAACGCCGCCATGAGAAGGATCGGCCCGGACGCATACCCGCCGACGCCAACCACGACGTCCGGCTTGAAGCGCCGCAGTATTCGAAGCGCGTCGAGGAAACCTTTCGGCAGTCGCACGAGCCCGGCCAGCCGCCGCGCAAGAGAGACGCTCTTCAGGCCGGTCGCCTCCACCGTCTCGAGACGGAAGCCCTCGCGCGGAACGATCGTTGTCTCGAGGCCGCGAGCCGTCCCGACGAACAGCACCTCTCCCGAGGCATCGCGCGCGAGGAACTCCCTCGCCACGGCAATGCCGGGGTAGATGTGCCCGCCGGTTCCTCCTGCTGCGATGATCATTCGCATTGTCTCGAAACCCGCTCGCCGTCGCTCGCGGTACTGACTACTTCCCTTGTGAAATGTTGAGCAGCACGCCCATCGCCGACATCGAGATGCATAGCGACGTGCCGCCGTAGCTGATGAAGGGCAACGGAATGCCCTTCGTCGGCACGAGGCCGAGCGTGACCGAAATGTTGAACAACGCCTGTGTGACGATCATGACCGTCAGGCCGGTGGCGAGCAGCGCGCCGAACTCGTCAGGAGCCCGGCCCGCCGCGCGCAGTCCACGCCAGGCCAACAGAACGAAGACGGCGACGACAGCGACCGCGCCCACAAGTCCGAGCTCTTCGCCGATAACCGCGAAGATGAAGTCGGTGTGGGGTTCCGGCAGGTAGTAGAGCTTCTGCCGGCCCTGCGAGAGCCCGATCCCCGATAGACCGCCCGACCCGATGGCAAGCAGCGATTGAATGACGTGATAGCCAGAGCCCATCGGATCCGACCACGGGTCCATGAACGCGCCGAGCCGCTTCATACGAAACGGCACGAGGACGAGAAGTCCGACGATGAAGGGCGATGCCGCGAGCGGCAGATAGAGGATCTTCCTCAGGGGGACGCTGGCGGTGAAGAGCATCACCACCAGAGCCGTCCCGATGCCGAGTGCCGTACCCAGATCGGGCTCCACGACGACGAGGACGGCAAGCGCGCCGCTGACCAGGGCGCACGGCAGCAGGACGCGCGTCACGTCCGTTCGGTCGTCGTGTGCGTCGAGCCAGTAGGCGAGAAACAGGATGCTCGCCAGCTTCGCCAGCTCGGACGGCTGAAGCTGGAATCCACCGTACCTGATCCAGCGGTGCGCGCCGTTGACTTCGGGAAACGCGAAAACTGCGACGAGCAGGATCGTCACGACGCCGAGCGCCGTGTAGACGACCCAGCCACGGTTGTAGAGCCGGTAGTCGATCTGCATCGCGACGAACATCCCGACGAGCCCGAGACCGGCAAAGATCGCCTGCTTACGAACGAAGTAGTACGGCGTGCCGAAGTCGTCCTGCGCGACGATCGCCGATGCGCTGTGGATCATGATCAATCCGAACAGCACCAGGCCGATCACCGACGCGAAGAGCAGCTTGTCCGAGTTTCCCGTGCGAACCATGGTCGTGAATGCTCCTGCGGCATCCGGTCCGGACCGGAGACCCGAAGCCAGAGAACGGCACTGGATCGTGAGCGTGAGCGTGAGCGCGAACAGGAGCAGGAGCAGGAGGTCTGCAGGATCGACTGCGTGTCGTCCGCGCCCTGGGCGACGTCAAACGGTCCCCACCCGATGGAGTCCAAAAAAAGGGAATGACGTCGCTTCGAGCCCGGTCGGCGCGCGGTCAGTGCAGGAACATGAGCAGGTTGAGCAGGAGCAGGAACGTGAGCCGGCACGCGAGCTATTCAGTGTTTGAGTGTTCTCTGGCTTCGGGACTCCGGTCCCGATGGATTCAGGCTCTCACCCGCGCGAGAGCTTCCACCTCCTGTTTGAAAATGCGTCCTCGATGCTCGAAGTTCTCGAACATGTCGAAACTGGAACACGCCGGGGCGAGCACCACGCGATCCCCCGGCTGAGCTGAACCCATTGCGCGTTCGACGGCCTCGGCCATTGACGCGGCGCGCGACGTCGGACAAACGCCCGATAGTGCGCGATCGATTTCGTCGCCCGCCTCGCCAATGAGCACGGCGTGGCGGACGCGCCCGCCCGCGACAGGCGCGAGCACTCCAAAATCCTGGCCCTTTCCGATCCCGCCGAGAATGACGACGGATCGGCCGGGGCGGCCGTCGAACGCTTCGATCGCCTTGATCGCCGCGTCGGTGTTCGTGGCCTTCGAATCGTTGAAAAACGACACGCCATCGATCTCGGCGACTCGTTCGAGGCGATGTTCGACGCCAGGAAAGGCCGCGATCGTCGCGACCATCTGCGAGGTCGTGATCCCGATGTCGCGCCCGACGGCGAGCGCCGCGCAAACGTTCTCGAGGTTGTGTTCGCCGAACAGCGGGATGCCGCCTATCGCAATCAGGTCTTCGACAACGCCGCCGGCAGCGCGCCAGACGAGACGATCGTCGCGGCGGCAGACGCCCGCGCCGAGATCTCCGGCCCTGCTGAAAAACGTCACGCGCGCCGGTGTCGCGTCGGCCAGTTCGGCAACGAGGGGATCGTCGGCGTTCAGCACGGCAAGATCCGCCGGCACCTGATTCTCGAGGATGCGCGCCTTTGCGGCTGCGTATGCCGCCAGCGTGCCGTGACGGTCCAGATGGTCGGGAGTGACGTTGAGTACGACTGCGCAGTGCACGCGCATACCGTCTATGAGCTCCAGCTGGAAGCTCGAGAGTTCCACGACGTGCCAGGTGTCGTCCGTCGATGCATCCACGGTCGAGACCAGGGGAGTTCCGATGTTGCCGGCGACGGAGACTCGCAGGCCAGCGTCGGCAAGCATCCTGCCGATGAGCGTCGTCGTCGTCGTTTTTCCGTTCGAGCCCGTGATCCCGCAGATCTTTCCGCGAAGGAATCGCGCCGCAAGCTCCACTTCGCCGATGACCGGAACGCCCGCTTCGCGCGCCGCAACAAGCGGTTCCGCATCGGCCGGCACGCCCGGGCTTGCGACGACGAGGTCGGCGCCGGTGAAGAGCTCGACAGGATGCCCGCCGGCCACCACCGGGATACCTTCCGCCTGGAGGGCGGCCGACTCCGGCCCGAGCGAGCCGTCGGGCCGGGCGTCGTTGACGGTCACGGAGGCACCCCGCGACGCGGCGAATCTTGCAGCTGCCACGCCGCTTCGCGCCATCCCGACCACCAGTACCTTTTGCCCTTTCAACTCCATTCTTCGGCTCTTTGCTTTCCGCCTTCCGGCAATCGGCGGATTGGCTACCTCAATTTCAGCGTCGTCAGACTGAGCAGCGCGAACAGGATCGCAACGATCATGAAGCGGAAGACGATCTTCGGCTCTTTCCACCCCATCAACTCGAAGTGGTGATGAATCGGCGACATCTTGAACAGCCGTTTCCCGAACAGCCGGAACGTCGTGACCTGGATCATCACCGAGAGCGCTTCGATCACGAATACGCCGCCTATCAGAACGAGCGTGAACTCCTGCTTGATGATCACGGCGACGGTTCCGATTGCGCCGCCAATTGCCAGCGACCCGACGTCGCCCATGAAAACTTCGGCGGGCGGCGCGTTGAACCACAGGAATCCGAGACTGGCGCCGACGAGAGCGCCGCAGAAGACCGTCAACTCTCCGACCTGCGCGTTGTGCACCAGGCCGAGGTAGTCCGCAAACGTCTGGTGGCTCGTCACGTACGTGAAGCCCGTCAGCGCCGTCGCGGTAATGAACGTCACCGATATCGCCAACCCGTCTAGCCCGTCCGTCAGGTTGACCGCGTTCGACGAACCGACAATGACGAACATCAGGAACAGCACGTAGATCGGCCAGAACTGAACCGGACTGAACCAGGTGACCGTGATGAACGGGAACTGCAGCGCCGACGTGTACGGCGTGAAACAGAAGAGCATGATCCCGATCGCGGCCGCGGAAGAAAACTGCAGGAGCAGCTTCTGCCGTCCCGTCAGTCCCAGGTTCTGCTTGCGAAGGATCTTCCGGTAGTCGTCGGCGAAACCGATCGCACCGAACGAGACGATCCCAAACAGCGCGATCCACACGTACGCATTGCCCAGGTTCGACCATAGCAGCGTCGCCGCAACCACGGAGCCGAGGATGAGCACGCCGCCCATAGTCGGAGTTCCGCGCTTCGCCTGGTGAGACTTCGGGCCCTCCTCGCGGATCTGCTGACCGATCTGGAACTTCTGCAACGTCCGGATCAGCTTGGCGCCGAAGAACAGCGAGATGAGGAGCGCCGTCAACGATGCCTGAGCCGTGCGGAACGTGATGTACTCGAACACGCGGAGCCACGAAAGGCTCTCGTGAACGTCGTTCAGCAGGTGGAGGTAGTAGAACATCTAGTTCACACCTCCTTTTCCGAAGCGTTCGACGAGCTGCGAGACCACTCGGTCGGTCGCCACGCCACGCGAGCCCTTCACCAGCACGACGTCTCCCTCCCGCAGGTCCCCGGCGAGCCAGTTTGTTGCGTCCTCGGGTGTTTCGACGAATGCCGCGCGGTCGCCCATTCCGGCGTCTCGCGCCGCGTCCGCCAGCACACGGGCGTCGCCTCGCACGCCCGCGAGGCGATCGATGCCCGCAGCGGCAACCGCGCGTCCGCACGCCGCGTGCAGAGAAGCGGAATCGACGCCCAACTCGAGCATCTCTCCGGCGACGACGATGCGCCGCCCGGCACCGGCGACTCCGGCGAGCGCCGCTACCATCGCTTCGAATGCCTTCGGGCTCGAGTTGTAGGAGTCGTCGATTATCGTCACTCCGTTTGCAAGGCGTACGACTTGGCCGCGCATCGCCGACGGCTCGGCACCGGCGAGCGCGCCGACCGCATCGGCGAGCTTCACGCCCAAGGCAAGACCGGCGGCAATTGCGGCCAGGGCGTTGCCGGCGTTGTGGCGTCCGACGAGCGGAAGCGAGGCCGCGGCGGATCCGGCCGGCGTGTCGACGTGGAAGCGCGACCCGGAGAGTCCCTCCGTCTCGAGGCCGGTGGCGCGCACGTCGGCGCCCTCGGCGAATCCGTATGTGATCGTCGCGACGTCGCTACGCCGGTCTCGCATGGCAAGCACTCGCGCGTCGTCAGCATTCAGGACCGCCGTTCCTCCTGTCCTGAGCCCATCGATCAGTTCCGCCTTGGCGTTCGCGACGCCGTCGATGCCGTCGGCGAAGAATTCGGTGTGGACGGGCGCAACGATCGTCACCACGCCGACGGTTGGCGGCGCGATTTCGGTGAGCCGGCGGATCTCGCCCGGCGTGCTCATGCCCATCTCCAGCACCGCGAACCGGTAGTCGGACGGTGCGCGGCCCTCGCTCGCCATCAGGAGCACCGACTTCGGCAGACCATACGCGTTGTTCAGGTTGCCGGCGGACTTGTGTGTCGTTCCCGCAGCCGAGAGCACTCGCGCAGTCAGGTCCTTCGTCGTCGTCTTTCCGGCGCTGCCCGTTACACCCACGATCGGGCCGCCCCACTCGGCCAGCAGGTTCTTCGCAAGCTGCTGCAGAGCCTCGAGCGAATCCGTCACCCGCACCTGGCGATCGGCGGGCGCTTCCGGGAGGGCGCGTTCGACGACGACGGCGACCGCGCCGCGCTCGAGCGCCGACCTGGCGTGTTCGTGGCCGTCGTGGTGTTCGCCACGCAATGCGAAGAACAGATCGCCGGCACGCGCCGTGCGCGAGTCGATCGAGTAGCCCCCGATGTCGATCGAAGCGATCGACGCCGGCGGCGGTTCGGCGCGCATCAGGTGCGCGGCCTCGGCCACGTTCATCGAATCGCTCCCATCCCGAGTCCACGCGCCTCCAGTGCCTCGCGGGCGACCTCCCTGTCGTCGAAGTGAATCGTACGGTCGGCGAAGATCTGGTAGTCCTCGTGACCCTTGCCCGCAATGACGACGATGTCGCCGGGCGCGGCTTCGTCGATGGCGCGGAAGATGGCGTCGCGCCTGTCGGCGATGGCCAGGTACTGACGTCCCGCCGAGCGCAATCCCACCTCGGCGTCGGCGATGATCTGCTGCGGGTCCTCGCTGCGGGGGTTGTCGGAGGTTACGATCACGAAGTCGCTGCCGGCGCCGGCGGCCTCGCCCATCGGAGCCCGCTTCGTCCGGTCGCGGTCTCCGCCGCAGCCGAACACGCAGATCACCCGGCCTTTCGACAGTTCGCGCGCAGTCTCGAGAACCTTCAAGACGGCGTCGGGCGAATGCGCGTAGTCGACCGCAACGGCGAATCCACCGGTGTTGGCTATCGTCTCGAAACGGCCGGGCGCTCCGGTGCAGTTCGCCAGCGCACGCGAGATCGTCTCGAGCGAGTATCCAAGCGCTAGCGCGGCGCTCGCCGCGGTCATGAGGTTGTAGACGTACGGCCGGCCGATGAGCGGCGACTCGAGCTTCATCGGGCCGAGCGGCGTGGCGAGTTCGAGGCGCAGGCCGTCGAGCGAGAGATCGAACCTCTCGGCGCGGATATCCGCCGAGCGATCGAAACCGAACCGCAGCATCGGTCCGTCGTGTTCCGCCGCGAGTCGCCGTCCGTACTCGTCGTCGGCGTTGATGATCGCCCAGCGCGGCATCGAGCCGAGCGAGCCCTCGAAGAGCCTCCGCTTCACGGCGAAGTACTCGTCCATGGTGCCGTGGTAATCGAGGTGATCCTGTGTCAGGTTCGTGAAGACCGCGACCTCGAAACGAAGTCCGTCGACTCGCCCCAGGTCGATGGCGTGCGACGACGCTTCCATGACGGCGGTCGAGCAGCCTTCGTTGACGGCTTCACGTAACAGGCGCTGCACGTCGGCGGCCTCCGGCGTCGTGCGGTCCGCCTTGATCCGGCGCCGGCCGACGGAGTAGGTGACGGTGGAGAGCAGCGCCGAGACGTCTTCGGCTTCGCGTACGATCCGGTCGATGAGGAATGCCGTCGTCGTCTTTCCGTTCGTTCCGGTTATGCCGACGAGACGCAGCCACTCCGACGGGCGGCCGAAGACGATTGCCGCGGCTCTCGGAAGAGCGCGGCGGGCGTCGTCGACGCGCAGCCAAGCGCCGGCAAAGCCTTCCGGGCGCGGCTGCTCGGAGATGACTCCAGCGGCGCCGGTCTCCATCGCCGCATCGACGAATGTGTTCCCGTCGTGGTGAAGTCCGGTGATGGCGACGAACAGGGCGCCCCTGCCGGCTCGCCTCGAGTCGTGCGTCACGTCGGTGACGGTGGCTCCGAGATGCCCGGAGGCTTCTGCCTTCAATTCCTCGGCAATCTGCTCAACCGTCCTCGCCATCGGCGAACCCCCTTTCGTCGAGCCGCGTTGCGCCTTCGCTCCGCGAGCGGCACGAGCCGTGTGCGCGTCCGTCGCCATTTGCGGCGGAATCCTTGCGACCAGACTCGTGCTGTCCCATGCTGTCGATATCGACTGCGCGACTCGGAGGCGACCCCTCAGCTTCGGGGTTACGGACGTGAGCGAGAACGGGACCGCCCCTCGAGCCGCGCAGTATGCCGGTGCGGCCGAAGCCGCGAATTCAAGAAACCTCTATCGTTTGAGTTCGACGGTCAGAACCGTCCCGGGCGCGACGACCGCGCCTGCGAGTGGTGACTGTTTTCGGACGATCCCCGACCCGCTCGCCTCGATGAGAAGGCCGGAATCGGCGCCGATCTGTAGCGCCGACCGCAGTCCACGCCCTGAAAGATCTGGAACGATCACGCCGCGGGTGCCCGGGTTCGCCTCGACGAGGGCGATCTCGGGCGCAGGCGGCGCTGGCGCCGACGGCACGGGCGGCGAGACCGGCTCGACCGATGCGAGCTGGGTTCCCG
>JAJTWZ010000066.1 GCA_021463145.1 Blastocatellia bacterium
CGCTGCGCTCGCCCGCGCGCGACCCACGGCTATTTCATCGACCGCTCCGCGGTCGCGGACCATCCTGCCTCTCGAGAGGCCATGGCACTCGAGAGGCCATAGCAGTAGAGCGCTGTAGGCGCGAAAGCACCGCTGACTCGGCCGCGCGCGTACGTCCGCACAACTATACGTTCACGAATTCTTCGCGACGATGTCCTCGAGGATGTTCGCCACGTCCTCGCAACGATCGATGGCCGATTCGAGCCTGTCGTAAAGCTCCTTCAGACGAATCACGCCGACGGGATCCGGCGCTCCCTCGAAGAGCGCCCGCATCGCCGTCCGATGCTGACCGTCGGCTTCGGTCTCGAGCTCGTGCACTGTCCCGCAATGTCCGGCGATCCCGTCACGATCGTTCAGGTGCTCGACCGCGGCCGCGAGCTCACGCGCACAAGCAAGCAGGCTGCCCGACAGCGCCTGCAGATGCCCGTTGGTCCCTTCGAGCCGTGACGCATCGGCGAAACTAGCGGCAACGTAAGCATCGTCGAGAACGTCGTCGAGCTGAGTTGCAAGCGCCTGAATGTCTTCCCGGTCGATCGGAGTCACGAGAGACCGCTGCAACCTCATCATGATGCTGCGCGTCGCCTCGTCGCCCTTTCGCTCCACGGCCTTGATCTCGTCGACGAGCGCGGCCCGGCCGGCGCCATCGGCGAAAAACCGGCAAAGCAGCTCGCAACCTTCGACGACGCTCCGGACGAGGCTGTCGAAGTGCTCGTAGTACTGCTCTTCTTTAGGAAGAATCCGAAACACCCGATCGACTCGCTTCAGGTCCATGTCGCGCATTCTAGCCGAGGATCCGGGTACGAACCAGTCAGGGGTCAATTGCTGCGCGGCGCTCCAGCCAGTGGTACACTGCGCGGGCCTTGCGACTGAAACGGACCGACTGGATCTTCATTCTCGTGGCCGCCGCGGTCATCGGCGCGCTCGTCCTGCTTTCTCTGATGGGCCGCGAAAAAAAGCCGGTTTCGGCGATCCCACAGCACGTTGGAATCACGGCGGACACGCCACGGGCCGACTGTCTCGTCTGCCACGACCCGTCCGTCGAGGGGTCGGTCGCTCCGCTCGCACCGACGCATCCCCACGTCTGGAAAAAGGAACAGGTCGCGTGCACGACCTGCCACACCGTGCCGCCGGGTGGAATCGAAAAGGTGCCCGTTCCGTAGGTCTATCCGTCGCGACGCCGCGAGACCGCCTTTGTTGCCGGGCGAACCCCATCCTCCTTGTTATACTGACCGGCCGTGGCGCACCTCATCGACATTCCTGACAGCAGTTTCGTCAACCTTCGCCGCAGCGGCGTGCAGGTGACGGGCGTCGAACACGGCTCCGTCGCCGAGGCGATGGGTCTCGAGGCCGGCGACCGGTTGCTTCGCGTCAACGAGCATCGCCTTCGCGACGTCCTCGACTGGCGCTTTCACGCCGGTGGAGAGACCGAACTGACCCTGTCGGTCGAGAAGCACACGGGCGAGCTCTGGGACCTGGACGTCGAGATCGACGAAGGCGACGAGTGGGGACTCGAGTTCGAGACGATGATGCCGCGGCAATGCGCCAACGACTGCATCTTCTGTTTCATCAAGCAGAACCCTGAAGGTTCGCGACGATCTCTGTTCATCAAGGACGAAGACATCCGGCTTTCGTTTCTCCACGGCAACTACACCACGATGACGAACCTCACCCAGCGAGAGTTCCTGCGGATCGTGGAGCAGCGGCTTTCGCCGCAGTACGTTTCGGTCCACGCGACCGATCCCGAACTGCGCCGCTACATGCTCGGACGCCAGCGCCCCGACGACATCGTCGCGACTATCCGTCGATTGACGGACGAAGGCATCGAGATTCACGCGCAGATCGTCCTCTGCCCGGCCATCAACGACGGCGATGCGCTCGAGCGCACGGTGCACGATCTTGCCGCGCTCTACCCGGGAGTCGTTTCGGCAGCGATCGTGCCGCTGGGTTTCAGCCAGATCCACAGGGACAAGGACAAGCTTACCGCCGCCACGGACGACTGGTGCGGCGAGATCATCGACCAGGTCCGGCCCTGGCAGAAGCGATTCCGGCGTGAAGCGGGTACGACTTTCGCCTTCCTCGGCGACGAGTTCTACATCCGGTCGGGACGGCCGCTGCCGTCGGCTCGCCACTACGGCGAGTATCCCCAGATCGAGGACGGCGTCGGAATGGTCCGCCGGTTCATCCGGCAGATCGACACGGCCGTCGAGGTGGCGCCCCCGCTGCCGAGGCGGCTTCGTCGTGGCACGCTTGCGACCGGACGCCTGTTCCACCGGAAACTCGTCGATGCGGTCGAGAAGATCAACATTGCCATGAAAGGCGAACTGTCGGCCTTGCCGGTGAAGAATCTATATTTCGGTGAGGAGATCACCGTTGCCGGCCTGCTCACCGGGCGCTGTTTCGCGGCGGTCAGGCCACTGATAGACGGCGACTTCCTCGTCATACCGGCCGACTCGTTGCGCAGTCACGACCGGGTCTTTCTAGACGGAATGAGCCACTCGGACCTCGAACGCGAGCTTGGCGTGCCCGTTTACGACAGCGAGTCCTTCTTTGCCGAGGCCGGACTTGGCGACCCGGCCGAAGCGTACGTGCCATCACAGATGTACCCGCAGTGGTAACCGGCGACTTTTTCCGATCGGCGGATGTCCGGGCAAACGGGCCCGAATTGCTAAGCGACCTGGAGTAGATTCGATGTCAGCCACGGTCCCGATACTAGAGCCGCTCTCGACCGGTGACATCATCGACCGATCCGTCGGGATCTATCGGCGTCACTTCCGCGCGCTGCTGACTACGGTTTCGGTTCCGTTCCTCGTAGGAGTGCTTGGCTGGCTCCTCGTCCTGTTCGGCCAGTCCAGCATGGTCACCCGGAAGGGCGGCGAGCCGATTTTCTCGATCGCCGGCGTGGTCGCGATGCTGCTGGGAATGGTCCTGTATGCCCTTTATGCGTACCTGATGGTGCTCGCAGTCGCCGGCCTCTCGCGATCGGTCGGCGACCTCGTGATGCTCGGAACGCCGATCACGGTCCGCGTGGCCTTTCAGTCCGTCCGTTCGAGGCTTGGCACGCTCACCGTCGGAAGCCTCTACCTGCTCGCTGCGTCGATGGCCATCGGGATCGTCTTCATGGTCTTTCTCTTCGCGACGGTTTTCGTCGTTACGATCGCAATGGCGGCGCTTGCCGCGCTCGGGTTGCCTCCGACGGTTGCTGGAATCTTCAGCGCCATCGTTGCGATCCTCGCATTCGGCGCATTGTTCTTTTTCGTCGTCCCGTTCGTGATCTCGTTCGTCATCTTCGTACCGCAGACGATAATGATCGAGGGCTGTTCGGCCTCGATGGCCATCTCGAGGGCGATGACGCTTGGACGCCGCTGCTGGAAGTCGATTCTGGGCATCTTCGTCTTCTCTTATTGCGCGAGCTTTTCGATATCGGCGGCTGTGTTCATCCCGATCGGATTGCTGCTGTGGCTCGGCAATCTGCTCACGTTCGACCTCGACACGTTCAACGCGATAAACGGTGGCGTCAGTCAGTTCTCGTCTTTCCTCGTGATTCCCGTGTGGGCGATCTCCTTCACGCTGCTCTACTTCGACAGCCGCGTCCGCAAGGAAGGCTACGACGTGGATATCCTGACCCGGCGGCTCGCCGTGCCGGCTCTCGTTCGCAACGCCGCGCCAATGGCTCCGCGGCCGATTCACGAACATCCGCACGCTCACGTGCACAACCTCGCGCAGCCATTCGGGCGGCTGGCGACGCCGAACAGGTATCAGATCGAAGACCCGGCTCCGTTCGATCCGGTCGCCGGCGCCCCTTCCGGCAGCGCATATGCGGACAGTCCCCCGCCGCCCCCCGCGTACCTTGGTTCCGTGCCAGCTCCCCAGGTCCCGTTCGGTTCCCCGGCTCCCAGACCGAAGTTCGCGGAAGATGGCCGATGCCTGCGGTGCGGACGGGTGAACATGTTTCTGAGTCCGAATTGTCCGAGTTGCGGATGGTGAGCGAACCGATCGTGAACCGCGCCCTGCGCAGGCCGTTTCAGTTGCTGGCTGCCGCCTGCGCGATCGCGGCCGCAGCGTTTTCCGTTGGCGCGGCGACGCTCGAGGACTACCACGCGCGTGTAGACACGGCGATCGAGATCGTCTCGGAGTACGAGTCGACGGAAGACTATTCCGCTCCGATTCCGCTTGCCTCGGACCTGGAGCCGCTGCGCGGGCTGCTACCGACCACTGAAACCGTCGAGTTCGACGGCACATCGGTCCTGGTCGACAACACCTGGCTCGCGCGCGAACTGGATCGCTACGCGGTGTTGGAAAGCCTCGACGACCGGATCGATGCCGTCGCCCGGCTATCGGCGCTTCTCTACGATATCGACCAGCAGATTCTCCAGCTCGAAACCGAGCCGCGGCACGCGACTGCCGCGGATCGTCAGCAACTCCGGGACATTCTCGAGCGCTCGGAGTTCCGGGAGAGTGGCGAGAATCCGGTATCCAAGTTTCTGCGCGAGACACGCGACAAGCTGCTCGAGTGGCTCGCCGAACTGTTGCGGCCTATTTTCAGCGGCCCGAGCAATGGCGGTATGGGCTACGTCATGCGGATCGTGATATTCGCAGTCGGCGGGCTCGCGCTCGCGCTTCTCGCTCGCGCGATATGGCAGGCGATAGGCAGACGGCGCACCGCGGCTGTCCGCGGCAAGAAGGTCATATTTGGCGAAGAGATCGACGAGACGACGACCGCGAACGACCTGGCCGACCAGGCGCGGCGGCTTGCGGCGGGCGGCGATTACCGGGGCGCCATCCGCCGGCTCTTCGTCGCACTGATCTACCAGCTGGACGAACGCGAACTGGTGCGTCTCTGCCCGAACGCGACGAACCGCGAGTATCTTGCGCTCGTCCGCAAGTACGACCGTCTGCATCCGGTCATGGCATCGCTGGCGGACACTTTCGAGCTCGTCTGGTACGGAGAAATGGCGGTGGATCGGGTTGCTTACGATTCCTTCGAGAAAATGCATACCCAGGCCACGCGCATCGTCTCGAATACCGCGGCGCCCGCATCCGTTTGACGCTCCACCGAGCGGCGGCGATCTGCCGTGGCCGGTGGCCCGCAGGTTACGCCGATGGGATCGGTGACCCGGCGATTGCCTCCGCACCGGCGCTGGCTCGGCATCGCCATCCTTCGCGTCCGCTCGCGGTAGGGAAAACGCCCGCATTGACGCCGTTTGGCGGCGTGGGTTCTACTTGCCCGGATGGGCGGAGTCGAAAATCGGACCGCGCGGATTGCCGTGGACCGGGCGCGTCAGGTGCTCGAGGTCGAAGCGGCAGCAATCCACGATCTTGTCGATCGGATAGACGGGTCGTTCACGGCAGCTGTCGAGACCATAGCCGGTTGCGGCGGCAGGGTGTTTACCAGCGGCATCGGCAAGTCCGGCATCATCTGTCAGAAGATCGCGTCGACGCTTTCGTCGACCGGCACGCCTGCGATGTTCATGCACCCGGTGGAAGCAATCCACGGCGATCTGGGGATGCTGCTTCACGGCGATGCGATGATCGTGCTCTCGAGTAGCGGCGAGACCGAGGAGTTGCTCCGGTTGGTGCCCGTCGTCAAGAGAATTGGCGCTCCGCTGATTGGCATCGTCGGCCGGCCGGACTCTTCTGTCGCGCGCGAGTGCGACATCGTGCTCGACGTCTCTATCCGGGAGGAGGCGTGTCCCCTCGGACTTGCGCCTACGGCATCGACGACGGCCGCGCTGGCGATGGGCGATGCGCTCGCAATGGCGCTGATCGAGAGGCGCGGCTTCTCGGCCGAGCAGTTTGCCGAGCGGCATCCGGGCGGAAATCTCGGGAAGCGGTTTCTGCGTGTCAGCGAGCTGATGCACGGAGGCGACCGGCTTCCGCGGGTTTCGGTGGACGCAACCGTGCAGGACGCGATATTCGAGATGACGTCGAAGGGCTTTGGCGCTACCTCGGTAGTGACGGCCGAAGGGAAGCTGGCCGGCATCGTGACGGACGGAGATCTGCGCCGATTACTCGCCACGGACCCGGCCGATCCGCTGGGCATCAAGGTCGTTGCCGTGATGACCGCGCGTCCGCTGACGATTGACGGCGACGAACTGGCGGCCTCGGCGCTGGAGGTGATGGAGCGGCGGCACGTGACGTCGCTGCTGGTGGTCGATGGAGACGATCGACCTGCGGGATTGCTGCATATCCACGATCTCTGGCGAACGCAGTTGTTTTAGCTCGTTGGGTTGGGTGTCCACGCGCTCGCTGCCGCTCGCGGTACTGATCTCGTTGAGTGAGTCCGCTCCGGCGGGCGACACGCTGTCGACGGGTGACCCGCTCGCTGCCGCTCGCGGTACTGATCTCGCCCCGCCTGTCCGCCAGATGGGACGATCGCAACGAGATCAGTACCGCGAGCGGCAGCGAGCGGGTGTCACCGCGCGGGCGCCCCAATCCGATCGAGAAGCAGCTCGAACTCGTCCTCGAAGATGAGCACCGGCAGATCGTCCTCGTACCGTCGCGTCCTTGCGAGCGCGAGCAGCCGCTCACCGATCGCCGACGCATCGTGGCAGCGACGGTGCCCGGAAACGAAAATCGCATCAGCAAACGGCAGGGCCGTCACCGTCGACGCCTTTATCTCCTGCTGTCCCGCCGTCGCGCAAAGGACGGCAACGTCAGCCTCGATCGACCCGATGGCCCCCGTCGCCTCGATGACCACGCCCTTCGCATCCACGTCAACGCGTTCGATTGCCGCCGCGGTCCCGTCTGCGGCCGCAGCTTTCGTTGCGATAACCCAATGCACGTTCGACGCACCGGCATCCCAGTAGCGCCCAGTGTCTTTACCGTGCTCATACGTAGCATCCCGCCCGGACCTGATCACGGGCGCGTCTTCCAACAGATGACTGACGCAGCAGGCGTGCGGATCCTTGCCACAGGATCGATAGTGCCCCTTCGTCACCTTGATGGCTTCCCATCCTCCGAGCGCCTCGAGCAATCGGCAGACGACCGTCGTCTTTCCACAGTTCGACGAGAACCCCCCGACGGCTACGACCCGGGTACCACGACTCTTACGGTCATCCATGCCTTCTCAGCCGGCCGACGGCGATCGCATCCAATGCGTCAACCGTCGCTTCCGTTGTCCGTCGACGACTCCTTCTCGGACGGAGAGAAACCTTCGAACAGATCGCCGAACCCTAGCTGCGGACTCACGAATTCGTCCTGGGAATCGCCCGCCGAACCGATTCTGTCGTTCGCCTTCGCCAGCACCCGGCGAACCTCCTTCAAGTTGAACCGTACCAGACGCTCCGTGACGTAGACGGCCGGGATACGCCCCGTTCTTCGCAGCCGATGGATCGTCGTTTCACTTACCTGAAGGTGGTCGGCCAGCTGCTTGGCGGTCAGGTAGTCGGTTCGCTTGTCGGGGTGCGTCTCGTTCATCGTGGTCGGAGCCCTCTACGAACCAGAGCCGGGCTCGAGTTTGAGCGCCGGAGCGTTGACGATCTCGCCGCCAGCGACATCGACTACGACTGTCGCCGGCTTGTGGCGGTCCAGTGTCGCCGTGAGCCGATACCTGCCTTCGCCCCTCGGAACACGAACGGCGAAGATCCCCATCGAGTCGGTGCGGGTCTCGGCGCGAAATTTCGATATCGGAGTCCCAGTGTCGTCCGGAATTCGTTCTACCACCACGCGCACCCCGGAGAGCGAAAGCCCGTCCATATTGAACGCACTGCCTCTCACCACGGACTGATCGTCCGTTGCCGCCAGCTCGACCTTGTGCTTGAGCCTGGTCTCACGCCCGGATGTCACGACGACCGCTTCTCGAAGCGACGCGCTCGAATAGCCGTCGGCCTCGAATTGCAACCGATACTCGCCAGGGCTGGCCTCGATTCGAAAATTCCCCTTGTCGTCGGTAGTCGCGCTCAGATCTTCGGATCCAGCCGCCAATACCCTGGCGCCGGCGATCGCCCGTCCGTCCGCGTCGACGACCTTGCCCACGAGAGTTCCGTTGGCGCCCTGCGCCGCAGCACCGCCGGCAAACACCGCGACGAGCAGCACCGCCAGGACGATTGGTGACTTCCGTATCATGCTCACCCCATTCGGCGAATTCGCAGCAGTCTACTCTGAAATGCCGCGTGATGGGAACGCAACCGCTCTCCGGAAAAAGCGCACCGCAAGGCGCCGCACAGTAGATCGAGGTCGACCCTGCCGGTTGAGTTTGGATACCATACCGCCGGGATCCGGCACGCTCGGCGAAAAGACTTACTCACATGGAAATTGCAGGCTTCAGCTTCTCGATCGGTGAACTCGACGGCTGCCGTCTCATCGAGAGCACGTTTCCTGCGGTCTTCGACCAGCAGAGGCTGTGGGCCGCCGCCGCCAGCTATCCGCTTCTGTGGGAGGAGTCGATTCCGACCGTGACGCTCAACGATGTGAGCAACATGGGAGAGCTGGACGGCGAAGCACCGGCAGTTCTGGCCTGGACCCTGCGTCAGAACCAGCTTCGTGCCCAGATCGTTGCGACTTCGTGGGTGATAGGCACCAACCTGCGCGCCGGCGAACAGATCCGCGATGTGCTGGTGCAGGTTGGCCGGCCCACGAACAACGTATTTACCACGCGGCAGGAAGCCACCAGCTTTCTGATGGACAGAATCCGGGCTTGGCGGGAATCGACGGGTGGGAGTGGACGGGAATGATCGACTTCAATGCCAGACCCATTGGTTGCAGTGGATCTTGATCGAATCCCGGCAGCCACGTCGTCTATCCCTCCGCGTCACATACCTTCGTTCCACAGATTCTCGAATCGCGTGAATTCCTTCAGGAAGGCCAGCTTCACGACGCCTGTCGGCCCGTTGCGTTGCTTACTGACGATCAACTCGGCTATTCCCGAGTTCTCCTCGGTCGGGTCGTAGACCTCGTCGCGATAGATGAACGCCACGACGTCGGCATCCTGCTCGATGCTGCCGGACTCGCGCAGGTCCGAGAGCTGCGGACGGTGATCCGTACGTGTTTCCGGCGCCCGGGAGAGTTGCGAAAGCGCAATGACCGGAACAGCCAGCTCTTTTGCCAGCATCTTCAGGTCCCGCGAGATCTGCGAGACCTCGTTCGTCCGGCTGTCGGCTCTTCCGCGTCCCGATATGAGCTGCAGATAGTCGACGATGAGCAAGTCCAGGCCGTGTTCCTGCTTCAGGCGTCTGGCTTTCGCCCGCATCTCCAGTGTCGTGATGCCCGCCGAATCGTCGATGTGGATCCTCGACTCGGCAAGCCGGTGAAGGCCGTCCGCAAGCCGCGCAAGTTCATCGCGCGAAAGGCTCCCGGTACGGAATCGATGCGCGTCACAATGCGCTTCAGAACAGAGCAGCCTTGAAACGAGCTGCTCCGCGGACATCTCCAGGCTGAATATGCCGACCGAATAGCCGTTGCGCGCCGCGTACTGCCCGACGTTGAGCGCCAGCGATGTCTTTCCCATACTCGGCCGCGCCGCCACGACTACGAGATCGGACCGTTGAAAGCCGGCCGTCATACGGTCGAGATCGGTAAATCCAGTGGGAACGCCCGTGATCGCCTTGGGCCGGGCCGCCATGTTCTCGACCTCGGCCAGCCTTTCGCGAGCGATCGAGGCGACGTCCCGGAATCCTTCCCGCATCCGATCTTCCGCGATACCGAAGATCGACTTCTCGGCAGCATCGAGGATCGTGTCCGCGTCGTCCTCCTGCTCGAAACACGCCGATATGATCTGATTCGACGACGCGATAAGCTTCCGAAGCGTGGCCTTCTTCTTGACGATCCGGGCGTACTGCTCGATGTTGTCGAGGCGAGGCATCGTGTCTATGAGCCCGGAGATGTAGGCTCCGCCCCCGATCTGTTCGTACTCGCCGAAACGGCGCAGCTCTTCGCCAAGCGTGATCGGATCTATCGGCTTCCCCATCTCGGAAAGCATCACCATCTTCTCGAAAACGCGCCTATGCGCGTCGAGATAGAAGTCGTCACCGTGCAGGTACTCCATCGCCTGATTGCAGAGGCGATTGTCCAAAAGCACGGCACCGAGAACGCTGCGCTCTACCTCAATACTTGCCGGCAGGCTCCGCTCGAGAAAGACATTTTTCGTGGACATGCGCGCCTCGGCCTCCGACGGATTTTCGACCATCGCCGGGCCTCACTATGCCACGGATCCGCACCGAGAGTCACAGCCCGAAACGCGATGTTCGAAACTGCGCCTATCGGTGCGGATCAGGGGTCGAGTTTCTACTCGTCGTAGTCCTCGTACTCGTCGTCGTGGGCGTCGGCGCCCTCTCCCGGCGCGACCGGGTCGAAGCCCGGAATGACCGGGGCCGCCTCGGCCGGGGTGGCGACTTCGTCGCCTCCTTCCGCCGTCACGACGATCTTGATCGGCACCTGAACGTCACGATGCAGACGCAGCGACACTTCGTGCTCGCCCGTCGTTTTGATCGTGTCCTTCATCCGAATCCGATGTCGATCGACCTTGTGGCCGGCCGCGTCGAGAGCGTGCACGATGTCGAGCAGTGTCACCGAACCGAACAGCCGGCCTTCCTCGCCCGCCCGGCGCTCGAACGAAAGCGAAAGGCCAACGAGGTTCTTGCTCGCTTCCTCCGCCGCACCTCGCTCGCGCGCCTCGCGCTTCGCAAGCACTCGGCGCTCGTCCTCGATCTGCCGGACGTTGCCGGCCGACGCCTCGACGGCCAGGCCGCGCGGCAGCAGGTAATTGCGGCCGTAGCCGCGACGCACGCGAACGATCTGTCCGCGATCTCCCAGATGTTCCAGATCCTCCCGAAGGAGGACTTCCATGTATGCCATGACGATGGCCTCCTTTCGGTTAGTCCGTGGTGTAGGGCAGAAGCGCCGCATTGCGGGCCCGCTTGATGGCGCGAGAGATCATGCGCTGGCTGACGGCACTCGCTCCGGAAATGCGCCGCGGCAGGATCTTGCCGCGCTCGGGAATGTACTGCCGGAGCAGGCTCACGTCCTTGTAATCAATGTAGTAGATCTTCTCGGCGAGAATCCGATCCACTCGACGACGGCGGACGAACCCGCCACGCTTCCTTCCACGATTGGCTGACATCGATTACACCTCCTCCGTCGTTTCCGTCTCGTCTTCCACGTCCGACGACTCGGTAAAGGCCTCGCGCTCGCTGTCGCGCCTCGACCGGCGGCCGCCGCCCGACTGAGCGCGCGCATTGCGCCGCGCCTGGAGCTTTTCGGCTCGCTTGAGGTCCTCGTCGATGCGAATCGTGAGGTGGCGGATGACCGACTCCGTCACGCGCAGACGTCGCTCGAGCTCGGCGATCTCCTTGCCGCTGCCCTCGATTGTGAAGACGACATAGGTGCCTTCCGTGTGCGTCGTCGACAGTTTGCGGATCGGATATGCGAGGCGCCGCCGTCCCATCCGATCGATTTTCGCCACCGTCGCACCTTGCGACTCGGCGACGCCTTGTACCTGGCCGACCAGGGCGTCTACCGCCTCGTCGGCCTCGGTGGGCGCTACGATAAAAAGCAGTTCGTAAACTCTCACAGTGATCTCCTTATGGCTTGATCAGCCCCGGCCCTCGGACCGGAGCAAGGAGCGTTGCAGTGGGCGTTCTCGTGAAGCTGGCCACTGACTCAGTTATAGGTCGCCATGGTCCGTTCGACTCCCGAAACGAGAATCGATTCGACGGCATCCGCCGCGGTCCACAGCATCGTGTCGACATCTTTCCGCGCCGCGCGCGGAATCGGCTGCAAAACGAATCGTGCGAGATCGGCAACCGGATGATCCGGAGCAATGCCGAGCCGCACGCGGGGAAAGTCCTGGGTTCCGAGTCGGGCGATGATCGACTTCAGGCCATTGTGCCCCCCGGCAGAACCTCCGGGCCGCACGCGGATTCGTCCGAACGGCAACGCGACGTCGTCGACGGCGACAATGACGTCGGCCGGCAATGCGTCGTAGCGCGCGGACAGGGCTTTTACCGAATCACCGCTCAAATTCATGTAGGTCTGGGGCTTCGCCAAAGCGACATCGCAATCGGCCAATCGGCCGCGCCCGACGAGGGCCTGTTCTTCCGGGCGATTCACACGGCACTTTGCGCGCTCGGCGAGCAGGTCGACGAGCAGGAACCCGAGGTTGTGCCGTGTCAATTCGTACTCCGCGCCCGGATTTCCGAGGCCAACGATGAGCTTCATCTGTTTGCCGGCTGCTAAGCCGGCGTTCCCGCGGTCGAGTCGGCGTCCGCCGGCTCGTCACCACCCTTAGCCGGGTTGACGGCCGCCACGAGGTGGTCGCCCGGTGTAACGACGCGCACATCGTCTCCCGCCTGCAGATCACGAACGAACACGTGCTCGCCCGCCTTCAGCTCCGTGACGTCGTAGACGATGCTCTGCGGAATGTCCCGCGGAAGGCACTCGACTTCGACTTCGTGCAAATGTGCCTCGAACATCCCGCCCTCGACCTTGACGCCGTGCGCCGTTCCCGTGAACTCGACGGGCACGTGAACGTGGGTCTTGCTCGTCATCGAAAGACGCACGAGATCCATGTGCAGCGGGCGGTTCGAGACCGGGTCGAGGTCGAGCGTGTGGATCTTGACCGGCGTCGACTCGCCGCCTTCGACGGCCAGCGTGAAGATGGCGCCGCGACCGGCCTCGGAGCGAAGGATCGCACCGAGCTCGCGGGTGTTGATGGACACGGGTATGGCTTCCTGGCCTTCCCCGTAAAGCGAGACGGGCAGTCGGCCCGCTGCTCGAAGCCGGCGCGCGGCGTTCTTTCCGCGCTCGTCGCGCTTCGACGCCTGCAGAACGGTATCGGTAATCATCGAATTGCTACACTCCTTGAAGACTCAACACTCGGATCAGATGAACAGTCTGCTTACGGACGTTTCGTCGTGTATCGACGCAATACAGTCGGCGAGAAGGGACGCGACGCTCAGGTAAGTCACCTTTCCGGTTTCGAGCGCATCCGTTCGCTCGGGAATCGTGTTCGTGACGACGACCTGCGTGAGCACCGAACGGTCGATCCGCTCGATAGCCGCGCCCGAAAACACGGCGTGGGTGGCGCAGGCGTAGACGTCCTTGGCGCCTTTGTCGCGCAACGCCTGGGCGCTCTGCGTCAGCGTCCCGGCCGTGTCGATCATGTCGTCGACGATCAGGCAGTTTCTGCCGCGGACCTCGCCGATGACGTTCATCACGTCGATGACGTTCGCTTTGTCCTTGTCGCGGCGCTTGTCGATGATCGCAAGGTCCGAGTCGAGGCGCTTCGCGTAGGCACGGGCGCGTTCGACGCCGCCTGCGTCCGGTGCGACAACGGTCAGTTCGCCGAGGCCAAGACTCTGGAAGTGACCGACGAGGACCGGCGCCGCGAAAATATGGTCGACCGGGATGTCGAAGAACCCCTGGATCTGTCCGGCGTGCAGGTCCATGCAAAGCACCCGGTCCGCTCCGGCATGCACGATCAGATTCGCGACCAGCTTTGACGAGATCGGAACACGCGGCTTGTCCTTCCGATCCTTTCGCGCGTAGCCGTAATACGGCATCACGGCGGTGATGCGCCTCGCCGACGAACGCTTGAAGGCGTCGATCATTATCAGCAGTTCGAGGATGTTCTGATCTACCGGCGGGCACGAGGGCTGGACGAGGAAGCAGTCCTCACCGCGCACGTTCTCGAGGATCTGGAAATTGAATTCGCCGTCGGAGAAACGCCCGGTCTGCGCCTGGCCGGTATCGATTCCGAGCGAGCGGCACACCTCGGCCGCAAGCGACGGATTCGCGTTTCCCGAAAAGACTTTCAGACCGCTCGACATAGAACTTCGACAATTTCCGGTTGCGGCACACCGGCGCGTTTCCAGCGCCAATGTGTTCTGGAACGAGCTGGGGCGGGAGGATTCGAACCTCCGAATACCGGATCCAAAGACCGGTGCCTTACCACTTGGCGACACCCCAAGAAAACACACGATCCGGCCACTTCGGGCCGGTCAGATTCCGAGCGCGGCCAGGTACGCGGATTGGTCGATCGTCTCGACGGCGCGCGCCCACAGGCCGTGTTCACCGAGATGCTCCGCCGCGCTTACTGCTGCCCCGGCTTCCTCAAAGATCCCGACCACGCTGGCCCCGCTCCCGGTCATCCAGGCTCGAACCGCGCCAGCCCCGAGAAGCGAAGCGCGTGCTTCCCCAACCTCGGGATAGTCCCTCATCACCGCCGCCTCGAGGTCGTTACCCACAGATAGCTGGGAGTCGCGAAATCTCAGTGCGGAAACAAAAGAGTGCAGTCTAGCGACGGGGTCTGGGGCTGTCAACTGGCTGTCGAAGCGGCGGAATACGTCTGCTGTAGGGATGTGAACGCCCGGATTCGCGATGACCAGGCTGGTCACCGGGGCATCGGCGAGTCCGTACACCTCGTCTCCGCGGCCGACACCAAGCACCGTGCCGCCGACCAGGAAGAGCGGAACGTCCGCGCCGAGGCGGCGGGCGATGGCGAATCGCGTCGAGTCGGGCAGTCGCAGTCCAGCCAGATGTTCGAGCCCAATGAGCGTCGTGGCCGCGTTCGAACTCCCACCGCCGAGACCGCCGCCGGCCGGGATTGTCTTCCGAATCCAGATTCTGACGCCTGTCTGGTGAGCGAGGCCGGTTTCCTCGAAAAATGCCTCAGCCGCCCGATACGCCAGATTCGAGGGCCCGCCCTCGACGCCTGCACCGTCGCATGCGACGTCGATGCCGGGCAACGTGGTCAGTTCCATCGAAACGGTATCGGCGAGCCCGACGGTCTGGTAAATCGTGCGCAACTCGTGGTAACCGTCGGATCGCCTGCCGAGGATGTCGAGCGTCCAGTTGATCTTCGCGAAGGACGGAAGTGTCAGGATCGCCATAGGGCAATCCTTTTCTCACGGCCAGGTGGCTCGGCGCAAAGTCAAGCGATGGCGGCGGCTGCAGATCATGAACGAAAACAAGAGTGTTACGGGCGACACCGGGGCCCAGAACGGCCACAGGCCCCGGCACGTTGCTGGCTCCATTGCCCTCGCCTTGGTGTCGGTCTCCGGCGTTGCCATGGTTCTGTCGCCTCTGCATGACAGAATCAGCACAACGACGGCGGCTCTGTCGCTGATGCTGGTGGTGATCGTCGTTGCGGCACAGCGCGGTCTGGCTCCGGCGCTGGCCGCAAGCCTGGCCGGGATGCTCGCGTTCAACTTCTTCTTCCTTCCGCCAGTGCGGACGTTCACGATCGCCGATCCGGAGAACTGGGTCGCTCTGGTCGCGTTTCTCGTGACGTCGGCGATCGTCGGGCAGCTCTTTTCTCTGGCGAAACGGCGCGCCGAGGAAGCGGTGGATCGCCAGCGCGAGATTCAGGGACTCTATGCCGACCTGCAGGAAGCATTCGACCGGGCAGCCCGAGCCGAGGCGGAGCGGCAGGCCGAACGGATGCGAAACGCGCTGCTTGACGCTGTAACGCACGAGCTGCGAACTCCACTGACCGGGATCAAGGTATCCGTGACCGCGCTGCTTGGCGATTACGCCGATAGTCGCGGCGACGAGGCCAACCTTTCGGGCGAAGATCGTCGCGAGATGCTATCGGTGATCGACGAAGAAGCGGACCGGCTGAACCGCTACATCGGCAACCTCGTCGACCTGGCGAGGATCGAAGCCGGCCGCCTGCCAATCAAGCGCTCCTGGAACGCACCTGGAGAGATCGCCGCCGACTCGGTCGAACGCGTTCGAGTCCGCAGATCGGGGCGTGCGATTCACCTGGCAACGGCGGCCGATACACCCACAATATTCGCGGACGGGCGGGCGCTTGCCGAGGCGCTCTTCCTGCTTCTGGACAATGCGGTGAAATACTCCCCTTCCAATGCTGCGATCCACCTCTCCGTGTACGCCGCGGCTGGGGGCGCTGTCGAGTTCGCAGTGGAAGACGAAGGTCCCGGTATTGCCCCGGAATTGCGCGAGCGCGTCTTCGAGAGGTTCTTTAGAGTCGAGAATTCGGGCCCGGAATCTGTAGTGGGAACAGGAATGGGACTTCCGATCGCGCGAGGAATCGTGGAGGGACATGGCGGAACGCTCCGGATCGAGGATCGCCCCGGCGCTTCCGGCACGCGCATCGTCCTGCGAGTGCCAGTCGGGGACGACGATCCGGCCGAGTCTTCGATGCGCGATTCGGCCAGCCTGGAGAGTGCGTGATGGAGCGGAGGCAACGAATCCTCGTAGTCGACGACGAGCCCCAGATCACGCGAGTGCTGCGCGTCGGGCTCAACGGTCGCGGCTTCGACGTCCGAACCGCGGCCGATGGCGAATCCGCGCTCGACACTTTTTCTGACTGGTCGCCGGATCTGGTCGTCACCGACCTGAGCATGCCGGGCGACGTGGACGGGATCGAACTCTGCCGACGGCTGCGCAAGCGTTCACAGGTGCCGATCATCGTCCTCAGTGTTCGCGATGACGAGCGCACGAAGGTGGCCGCACTCGACGAGGGCGCGGACGACTACGTGACCAAGCCGTTCTCCATGGACGAGTTGCTTGCGCGCGTGCGGGCGGCGCTGCGTCGCGGACCGGCGCCCGCC
This sequence comes from Blastocatellia bacterium, assembly GCA_021463145.1. Taxonomy (GTDB): domain Bacteria; phylum Acidobacteriota; class Blastocatellia; order UBA7656; family JADIYM01; genus JADIYM01. The sequence goes on from JAJTWZ010000066.1 coordinate 16,551, forward strand.
GTCGAACCGCACGGCGTGCTCGAAGCCGGAGTGTTCCGCGTCGACTTCGAAGCGCGCGCCGTGTCGGTCCGGGGCGAAGCCGTTCGTCTCACGCCGAAGGAGTTCGAGTTGCTCGCCTATCTCATCCGCCACGCCGGGAAGGTGCTGACGCATCGGACGCTGCTCACGGCCGTATGGGGTGGGAACTACGGCGAGCAGGTGGAGTATCTGCGGGTTTTCGTGGGCCACATCCGAAAGAAGATCGAACCCGAGCCGGGGACGCCGCGGTATCTGCTGACGGAACCGTGGACGGGGTATCGGTTCGAACCAGGGGAGTAGGCGCCTGGGAACAGACGGTCGTTCGGAATCGAGCCCGGAACGTACGAGACGGGCCGGCGACACGTCGCGCTACGCGCCTGACCTTCGCCGTCTGGCTTCGCGACCGCGGAGCGGCCGAACATAATGGTTCCCCACGCGCCTGCGGCGCACCCCTTCGGACGAACCGAGCGGCGTTTCGGGTCCGCAGGCCTTTCTGAAGCGCCTACGGCGTTCCCGAAGAATGCGATGGCGACTCGTTCACGCGGCATTGCGACTCCAGGAATACGGAGAGGTCTCGTAACAGCCGTGGGTCGCGCGTCGGTTCGCTACACTTGCCTGCCCGCGACCCACGGCTATTTCATCGACCGCTCCGCAGTCGCGGACACTGCGAGGCGCCTGCTGACCCTCGAAGGCGCTTCACACGCCGAGACATGGTGCCCGGTACCGCAGGCCTACCTTTTTACGCATTATTTATGCACTCTTTATCCGGTCTTTCGGCAGCCGGTTCTAGGCTTTTCCTCGTGAACGCGGGTCCCGCGACCCGCCCGGAGGAAAAGCCATGTCGATCCATCTCGTTCAGCCCGCGGAGCCCGATTCTGAGAATCGTCTGCGGTCCAAGCGATCCGTCTCACTCCTGACGCTCGGCGCGGTTGTCGGCGTCGTCGGCACGCCGCTGGCCGGCATCACGGGCTGCGCATTCCTGCTGCTCGGTTTCTTTGCATCCGATCCGGGCGTCCAGACGGCGTCGATCGAGATCGGGAATGTCGCGCTGTACGCGATGCTGCCGCTCCTTCTGCTCGGCGGGTTCTGCATGGACGGACTCGACCGTGCACGACGCACCGACTCGCGACCTCGGACGATGAGAGGCCCGAAGCGGTCGCTCGCCATTGCGGTGCCGCTCGGCTTCGCGCTGGCATTGCTGCTGCATTCCTCGCCGGCGTCGGCTCAACAGGCCATCTTCAACATTCTGTCGACCGACGTCCTCGATCGAGGCAAGGTCTATATCGAGCTGGACGCTCCGTTCAAACCGGTCGATCCGATGTTCTCGAGCTTCGTGCCGAGAGTGGTGGTCGGTACTGGCGGCCGGATCGAAGTCGGCATCAACATTACGGGCAACATCCAGCCAGGCGTCGACTCGACGGCCCTTGCGCCTTCCGTCAAATGGAAGTTCTACGACGGCGGCGACAACGGATGGGCGGCCATAGCCGGCAACACCGTCACCATTCCCGTCCGTAACAAGTCCTACTCCGCCGGCAACTACTCCTATGCGGCAGTCAGCAAGACGTTCAAAGCCGGGACGCGCGTCACGGCCGGTGGCTACCACTTCAGCCCGAACGTCGTAGCGGCCAATGCCCAGCGCGCCGGCGGCCAGTTTGCAATCGAGCACCCGATCACGCGGAGAGTCACGCTGGCGGCGGACTGGATGACGGGTAACCACGCGGGCGGCTACTTCACTCCAGGCGTGATCTACAAGCCCCACCCCAAGGTCACCCTCTACACGGCCTACTCGATCGGCAACTCAGGCGCGGGCAATGGCAATCACTTCGTCCTTCTCGAGGTCGGATACAACTTCTGACCCGCTCTGGGGAGCAATTTCGATGCTTGACACCGTGTTTCTCTGTCTCGCCACCGCCGTATTCGGAGCCGCATTGGCCTACATACTCGTCTGCGAACGGCTCGCGTCCCGGAGGTCGAAATGAACCTCGAATCCGTCCTGTGCCTCGTCGTCGCGGGCGCACTCCTGATCTACCTGACATTCGCGATGCTGCGCCCGGAGAAGTTCTGAAATGACCACGAATGGCTGGATACAGATCCTGGTCTTCCTTGGCCTGCTGTTGGCCGTCACGAAGCCGCTCGGCGTCTACATGTCCAATGTCTTCGAGCGACGGCGCACGATACTGGACCCGGTACTCCGTCCCGTCGAACGGACGATCTACAGGATCGCGGGCGTGGACGAGACCCGCGAGATGAGGTGGACCGAATACGCCGGAGCGCTCATCGGCTTCAGCTTCGTCAGCATCGCCGGTGTGTATGCGGTTCTGCGATTACAGTACTGGTTTCCGCTCAATCCGCAGCAACTGCCCGGAGTCGCTTCGGATCTCGCCTTCAATACGGCCGCCTCGTTCGTGACGAACACGAACTGGCAGAGCTACGCGGGCGAGTCGACGATGAGCTACTTCTCGCAGATGGTAGCGCTCACGGTCCAGAATTTCGTCTCGGGCGCGGTGGGCATCGCGCTCGCCATCGCATTCGTGCGCGGTATCGCGCGAAAGGAGTCCGAGACGATCGGGAACTTCTGGGTCGATACCACGCGCGCAACCCTCTGGGTATTGTTGCCGATCTGCCTCGCGGGCGCTCTGTTCTTCGTTTCCCAAGGCGTCGTCCAGAACCTGAGGCCATACGACACGGCTACTCTCGTGGAGCCTGAGAGCATTGCGGCCAATCCGGACGACCCTGATTCGCAGGGTAAGACCCTCGAAACCCAGACCATCGCCCAGGGTCCGGTTGCCTCGCAGGAAGCGATCAAGCTGCTCGGAACCAACGGTGGCGGCTTTTTCAATGCGAACAGCGCCCATCCATTCGAGAACCCCACGCCACTGGCAAACCTGTTCTCGATGCTCGCCATTCTGGCGATCGCTTCGGGGCTGACCTGCACCCTCGGGCGGATGACCGGTTCGCCACGGCACGGCTGGGCCGTCTGGGCCGCGATGCTCGCGCTTTTCGCCGTCGGGCTTACCGCGATGTACTGGGCCGAGTCGTCGGGAAATCCACTGCTCGGCGGGACCGATCAAGCAGCCTCGGCCTTTCAATCGGGCGGCAACATGGAAGGCAAGGAAGTACGCTTCGGCACCACGGCGAGCTCGATTTTCGGGGTAACGACCACTGCGGCATCGTGCGGTGCCGTCAACGGAATGCACGGATCGATGACGCCGATCGGTGGGCTAGTCGCCCTCGCGAACATGATGCTCGGCGAGGTCGTGTTCGGCGGCGTCGGCGCCGGACTGTACGGAATGCTGCTGTTCGTGGTGCTGACCGTGTTCATCGCCGGACTGATGGTCGGGCGAACGCCCGAGTATATGGGAAAGAAGATCGAAGCATTCGACGTGAAGATGGCAATGCTGGCCATCCTCGTCTCGCCGTTGGCAATTCTCGTCTTTTCCGCCGTCGCCGTCTTGTCCGATGACTTCGGAACCTCGAGCCTGCTCAATCACGGACCGCACGGCCTGACCGAGATCCTGTACGCCTACACTTCGTCAGCCGGTAACAACGGCTCTGCATTCGCGGGTCTGTCGGCAAACACGCCCTGGTACAACACCACCCTCGGCGTCACGATGCTGCTCGGAAGGTTCTTCCTGATCGTTCCGATGCTCGCACTAGCCGGAAATCTGGCCGGGAAGAAAGCCGTTCCGGCATCGGCCGGGACATTCCCCGTCACAACGCCGCTCTTCACGACGTTGCTGGCGAGCGTCGTCGTCATCGTCGGCGCCCTCACGTTCTTCCCGGCGCTCGGCCTCGGTCCCATCGTCGAGCATCTGCTGATGCTCGCTGGCGAGACGTTCTGAAAATTGATCATGGCGAAACACGAAACTACCAAGCGAATTTCGATCTGGGATCCGTCGATCGTCCGAACGGCGGCGATCGGAGCGCTCCTGAAACTAAATCCTTCCACGATGTGGAAGAACCCGGTCATGTTCGTCGTCGAAGCCGGAAGCGTCTTGACGACGTTCCTGTGCCTGCGCGACGCGATTGCCGGAACGCCAGGACTTGGCTTCTCGGTGCAGATCACCGCGTGGCTCTGGTTCACGGTTCTGTTCGCGAACTTCGCCGAAGCAATGGCCGAGGGGCGTGGTAAGGCCCAGGCCGAGACGCTGCGGCGGGCAAAAGTAGAGACCTTGGCGAACCGGATGCGTAGCGACGAGTCCATCGACGTGGTGCCGGCGACCATGCTGCGCAAGGGCGACCGCGTCGTCGTTTCGGCTGGAGAGTTCATCCCAGGGGACGGCGAGATCGTCGAGGGAATCGCTTCCGTCGACGAGTCGGCTATTACCGGCGAGTCGGCTCCCGTGATTCGCGAGGCTGGCGGCGACCGATCGGCAGTTACTGGCGGCACACGCGTGCTGTCCGACCGCATCGTGATCGTAATCTCTTCGAACCCGGGCGAGACGTTCATCGACCGGATGATCGCACTCGTCGAAGGGGCCGAGAGACAGAAGACACCGAACGAGATTGCGCTCACGATCCTGTTAAGCGGCCTGACGATCGTTTTTCTGCTTGCCGTCGTAACCCTTCAACCGTTTGCGGTCTACTCAGGAGCCCCGCAATCGACGTTCGTGCTCGTGTCGCTGCTGGTGTGCCTGATTCCCACCACGATCGGCGGACTGCTCTCGGCAATAGGCATCGCCGGGATGGATCGCCTGATCCAGCACAACGTGCTTGCCACATCAGGCCGGGCCGTCGAAGCGGCCGGAGACGTCAACACCTTGCTGCTCGACAAGACTGGCACCATCACGCTCGGCAACCGTCAGGCAGCCGAGTTCCTGCCGGTTGGAGGCGCAACCGAACATTGGCTGGCGGATGCGGCCGAACTCTCCTCCCTTGCGGACGAGACGCCGGAAGGAAAATCCATAGTGGCTCTCGCGCGCCGCCGCTACGGCGTCGCTCCGCGAGACACTGCGCTCGCCGGCTCCACGGTCGTTCCGTTCACGGCCCAGACCAGGATGTCCGGAATCGACCTGAACGGCCGCGTCATCCGCAAGGGAGCTGTGGATGCCATAGAACGGCTCACGTCGGCGAATGAACATCGCCCGCCTGCGGAGTTGCGAGAGACCGTCGAACGAATCGCCCGGAGCGGCGGCACTCCACTGGTCGTCGCGGAGAACGGAACGGCGCTGGGAGTCATACACCTCAAGGACGTCGTCAAGGGCGGAATGCGCGAACGATTCGACCAGCTCCGCGCCATGGGAATCAGGACGGTCATGGTTACCGGCGACAATCCGCTGACGGCGGCTGCAATCGCCGCTGAAGCCGGCGTCGACGACTTCCTCGCGGAGGCGACGCCAGAAGACAAAATGCAGTTCATCAAGTCCGAACAGGCCGGCGGCAGACTCGTAGCCATGACCGGCGACGGAACGAACGACGCGCCGGCACTCGCTCAGGCCGATGTCGGTGTGGCAATGAACACCGGTACTCAGGCCGCGAAGGAGGCTGGCAACATGGTCGATCTCGACTCGGACCCCACGAAGCTCATCGAGGTAGTCGAGATCGGCAAGCAACTCCTGATGACGCGCGGTGCGCTTACGACCTTCTCGATCTCGAACGACGTCGCCAAGTATTTCGCGATAATCCCGGCAATGTTCGCCGTGGCTTTCCCGGTGCTCGACGCCCTGAACGTAATGCGCCTGGCAACACCGCAATCGGCAATCCTGTCCGCTGTGATTTTCAACGCCCTCGTGATCGTCGCGTTGATTCCACTCGCGCTGCGGGGCGTGCGATACCGGCCGATGAGCGCGGAAGCGATGCTGCGTCGCAGCCTGCTGGTTTATGGAGCAGGCGGCCTCGTCGTGCCGTTCATCGGTATCAAGCTTATCGATCTCGCGATCGTGTTTTTCGGACTCGCCTAGGAGGAGCCCTGTGCCATGCTTCAGACACTCGTAGTCTCGATACGCTTCTTCGCAGTCGTAACGCTGTTGCTGGGCATCGTGTATCCATTGCTCGTCACCGGAATCGCGCAGACTGTCTTTCCCGCCGAGGCGAACGGATCGCTCATCGAACGCAACGGCGCGATCGCCGGATCGCGTCTCATCGGACAACCGTTCACCGGTGCCGGCTACTTCCACTCGCGCCCGTCGGCCGCTGGACCGGCCGGCTACGACGCTGCGGCGTCGGGCGGGTCGAACCTCGGACCTGCGAGCAAGGCTCTTGTCGCGCGAGTCGAAGCCGAAGTGGCCAGGCGGCAGGCCGAGAACCCGGGCGCGGCGGTGCCTATCGATCTCGTAACCGCGAGCGGGTCCGGCCTCGATCCGCACATCACGCCAGCGGCGGCGGAGTTCCAGGTGCCGCGCGTGGCCCGCGAGCGCGGCTTGAACGAGGAGGCCGTGCGGGCGCTCGTAGCCGGCCATACGAGCGGCCGGCAACTCGGCCTGTTCGGTGAACCGCGAGTGAACGTCCTGGAGCTGAACCTGGCGCTCGACGCCTCGATACCCGCAATGAGGTGAAGTCCATTGTCCGTAGCTGCCCGGCCATCCGCTGAGTCGCTGCTTGCCCGCATCCAGGAGGGCGAGCAGCCGAGGCTGCGCGTATACCTGGGCGCCGCGCCCGGCGTCGGAAAGTCGTTCCAGATGCTGCAGGACGCTCACCTGCTCGCGCGCCAGGGGGTAGATATCGTGATCGGGTTCATCGAGCCCCACGGCCGGGCCGAGACCGAAGCGCTCGTAGCTGGACTCGAGTGCGTACCGCTGCGGCAAGTCCCGTACCGCGGAACGATGCTCGAGGAGCTCAACCTCGATGCCGTCATTGCCCGTGCGCCGGCAATCGCCGTCGTCGACGAGCTCGCACACACGAACGCACCCGGTTCGAAGAACGAAAAGCGTTACCAGGACGTCCTCGACCTGCTCGACGCGGGAATCTCGGTCATCACGGCGGTCAACGTCCAGCACCTCGAGACGCTCAACGACTCCATAGAGCGCATTACCGGCGTCCGCGTGCGCGAGACGGTCCCGGACGGTTTTCTGAAGCGAGCAGACGAAGTTGTCAACGTAGACGTCTCGGTCGATCTGCTCCGAACGAGGCTTCGCCAGGGAAAGGTCTACGGCGTCGAGAAGATCGACCAGGCGCTCACAAACTTCTTTCGCAAGGGAAATCTGTCGGCCCTGCGCGAGCTGGCGCTCAGACACGCCGCCGAGGATCAAGCCGCGAAGTCCCACGCCTGGCGCGAAAAGGAGGGACTGCCTCCGGCGCCGATTCCCGAAAAGGTGATGGTCTGCATGGCCTCGCGCGGCAGTGCGAAATCACTGTTGCGGATGGGTAGCCGAATCGCCGGCCGCTTCGCCTCGGACTGGTTCGCGGTTTACGTGGAAACGCCGAAAGAGGCGCCTGGGCGGATCGACCCCAAGGATCTCTCCGCCCTGACCGAGAACGTGGCGTTCGCCGAACGGTTAGGCGCACAGGTAGTCAAGTTGAAGTCGAAACACGTCACCGACGCGCTTGTCGAGTTCGCGCGACGGGAAGGCATCACACACGTCATCTTCGGCCAGACGGCGCGATCGAGATGGAACCTGTTTCTGCACGGCTCGGTCGTAAATCGATTTCTCGACGAAGTACGCGACGCAACCGTCCACGTCGTGCCGGTCGGCACTCGCGATCGCGTCGACGAAGAAGTCGCAAGCGACGACCCTCGATAGCAGTGTTCGACGCGCCGGCTGCGGCGCACCCCCTTTGGACGAAACGAGCGGCTTTTCGGGTCCGCGGGCCATTCTGCAGCGCCGTAGCGTTTCGGGTCCGCAGGCCATTCTGCAGCGCCGGAGCATTTCGGGTCCGCGGGTCATTCTGAAGCGCCGGAGCGTTTCGGGTCCGCGGGCCATTCTGCAGCGCCGGAGCAATGTTGCTTCCTGTCAACGTGAAAACCTTCGAGTTTGGCCTTCCTCTAGAGGCAAACGGGTCCGCGACCGCGGAGCGGTCGATATAATAGTTCCCCACACGCCTGCGGCGTACCCCCTGGGATGAAACGGGCAGAGGGGAGCCGTATACTCGCGTCGG
>JAJTWZ010000067.1 GCA_021463145.1 Blastocatellia bacterium
ACGGATACGAAGCATGGAGGACCCTTCATTTTCAAGCCCAAACCCCGCAACCGTTGCAATGACATGGTTTCGCCGTCGTCAAAGACCATGTGCACCCATCCCATTTACGGCGCGAACAAGGTCTGGAGTCAGGTCGGCGTGCACGTTCTGCATTCCGTCGACCTCGTCGGCTTTGCGAATTGCGGGGTGGAGCACCGCCCGAACTTTGCGAACTGTGCGCCGGCGATATCGGACGTGAACCTCGACGGCGCCTACGAGATCATCGTTCCGGGCGACGTCTACGACTGTGCCATTGGCGACAATGAAGCTGGAGACCTGTACATCATGCCGTGGATCCTCAAGATGGATCGCACGCGCTGGAGCGGGAGTGGATTCGACTGGACCACCATTCCCACGCCTCCCGCCAATGCCGGCCCGCTTTCGGAAGACTTCGGCGTCATAGAAAACAACGTTCACAACGCGGTTGTCGTGGACCTCGACGGCGACGGGTTCCGCGAGATCCTCTTTCCTTCCTACGACGGCAGGCTGCATTGCTACTGGCTCGACCGGACGCAGCACGGTAGCTGGCCGTACGACATTCCCGGCACAGGTATCCGTTTCGCCAGCGAACCGGCAATCGTCGACCTCGACAACGACGGTGACGCTGAAGTTATCCTCACCTCCTGGCCGGAAAAGGCCGGCAACGGCACCGGACACCTTCACGTTCTCGATCATCTGGGTAACCAGTTGTTCGCGCCTATTGCCCTGCCCTCGTCATTTCCGGCTGGGGACTGGAACGGAGGGCTGGCGGCGCCGGCCATCGGTAACATCGATGCCGATGCGGACGTCGAGATCGTCGTGGGCACCTCGTCGAGCGGTTGTGTCGCCTACGATGTGCCGAATTCGGCGAACGCCCGGATCCTTTGGGGCACCGGGCGAGGCGGTCCATTGCGAAACGGCGTGAGCGCCGTGGGGACCGAGACGCCGGGAATCTACATTCCTTCGACTGGATCGTGGTTCGTGCGAAACGCGAATTCGCCGGGTAATGCGACGCTTCTATATGGATACGGTCCCGCCGGCGTCGGCTGGGTGCCGGTCGCGGGCGACTTCACCGGCAGCGGCGTGTCGTCGCCTGGCCTTTACGATCCCGCAACCGGGAATTTCTTCCTTCGTATCGCGAATTCACCTGGAGCGGCCAATCGTGTGTTCGGATTCGGCGCCGGCGGCGCCGGGCTTCTGCCACTCGTCGGCGACTGGAATGGCGACGGGCTCGATACCGTCGGGCTGTACGACCCGGCCAGCGGCGCCTTCTTCCTGCGCAACTCGAATGCGCCGGGAAGCGCCGACCTGGTCTTTTTCTTCGGTCCGGGCGGGAATCAGTTTCTCCCGGTCACCGGAGACTGGAATGGCGATGGACGCGATACGGTAGGGATCTACGCGCCGGCGTCGGCGACGTTCTTCCTCAAGAACACGAATGCGTCCGGCAATGCCGACCTGGCATTCACTTACGGCCCTCCAAATGCAACGCCACTCGCGGGAGATTGGAATGCGGACCGGATCGATTCGATCGGAATCTACCTGCCGGGGACGGGCACCTGGTTCCTTCGCAACTCGAACTCTCCCGGTGCCGCGAATCTGACATTCGGTTATGGCCCTGCCGGTGCGGTGCCAGTTGCCGGCAACTGGGATGGCCAATGACCACCCGTGGACACAGTCGGATACCGGACGACGCGGCTCGATGAGTTGAATCCGGTTGGAAAAAAGGGTAGCGACGGCCGCGTGATTCGAGGTTTGACCGCAGCCGGCCGTGGTCACCAGCCACCCTTTTCCCTCGCGCCCGCTGTGCATCCGTGGTACATCACTGGCGAATGACGAAAACACGAATACCCCTCGCCCTCGTGCTTGTTCTCTTCGTCGTTGGGTGGGAGCACTACGCCTCCGCGCAAAAGGCAGCGCCACGCAAGCCGGCGGCGCCTGCTCCCGTTCAATCGAAGACGCCTGCCCGCCGGGTGTCCGTGCCCGTCAAAGGCGCTGGCGCAATCGAGTTCGTCCTTGTCGATCCCGGCAGCTTCTCGATGGGCTCTACAGTCAAGGCCGATGAAGGGCCAGTCCGGACGGTTACCCTCACGCGCAGTTACTACATCGCGACGACCGAGATCACGCAGGCACAGTTCCGTGCCGTGATGGGGCGAAACCCCAGCCAGTTCGCGGGCGACTCGTTGCCCGCCGAGCGCGTTACCTGGACCGAAGCCACCGAGTTCGCGCGCCGCCTGAGCGCCTCCACCGGACAGAAACTCCGGCTGCCTACCGAAGCCGAATGGGAGTACGCGTGCCTTGGCGGATCCGGCGGACCTTACGGATTCGGCAGCGACACTTCGCGGCTCGGCAACTTTGCGTGGTTCGAGACCAACGCGCGCGCCGAGACCCATCCGGTCGGGACGAAGTCCGCGAACGCCTGGGGTATCCACGACATGCACGGCAATGTGTGGGAGTGGTGCTCCGACTGGTATTCGGAAGATCCTTCCGCCGGTGGCTCTACTGATCCGGCGGGCCCTGCATCCGGAACCAACAAAGTTCTACGTGGAGGCTCGTACGGCGGGGCAGTTGGAAGCTGCCGTTGTTCGAATCGATTCTCGTTCGATCCGAACGAGCGATTCGTGGCCAGCGGCATTCGCGTGGTGATGGATCCCGGCCGATAGCCGGGCCCGATAGTCGAGGATACCGGCCAATGCCCGACACCCCCGACCGCTCTCGGCATAGCGGCAAGTACCACGTCGCATCTACACCCGAACGCCTCGAGTGCGAGTCGCAGTTCACCGGGCGAGGTGTCACTATCGCGATGCTCGACTCGGGGTTTCAGCGCCATCCGGACTTGACGACACCTAAAGACCGTATACTCGCCGTCGTCGACTCGCTCGATCCCGCGAGTGAAGCGGTGCCCACGGCGGTGCAGGGATGGCAGTGGCACGGCACGCAGACCTCGGCCGTAGCCGCCGGAAACGGTCACTTGTCGGGTGGCGAGTACCGCAGTCTCGCTCCGGATGCCCGTGTCGTACTCGTGAAGCTGGGCAGGGAAGGGCGAATATCGGACGAACACATCGCCCGTGGCATCGAGTGGGTGCTGGAGAATCGGAAGAAATATCGCATCGACATCGTCAGCATTTCCGCCGGAGGCGACGAACCGATTCCGTACACTTCGAGCATCGCCGACCAGGCGGCCGAGGAGGCTGTCCGGCGCGGCATCGTCGTCGTCGTGGCCGCGGGGAATTCGGGTTTCGAGCAACACCATCTGCCGATGCCGCCGGCGAACGCACCGAACGTCATTACGGTTGGAGGCTATGACGACAAGGGCCTCGAGGGCGGACAACTGGAGCTGTACAGATCGAGTTTCGGCCCGACGGTGGACGGATTGCTGAAGCCTGAGATAATCGCGCCAGCCGCCTGGGTCGTAGCTCCGATCCTTGTGGGGACGGAGCAGGAGGCGAGGGCCGGCGCACTGTTCGAGCTCGTCGACACGCCGGATTCGTCGCTGCCGGCGCGCGTGCGAAGTCTCGGTAAGGCCGCCGGTCTCGATGCAGGACTCGAACGGCGTTCGCCTGCTGAGATTCGAGTTGCGGTCGATTCAGCAGTGCGCGGTGCGAAGTTCGTCTCGCCGAATTACCAGCACGTCGACGGCACTTCGTTCGCTACGCCGATCGTCTCGTCCGTCGTGGCTCAGATGATCGAATCGAATCCCGACCTCAAGCCCGCCGCGATCAAACACATCCTGTGCGCGACGGCGGAACGGATCGCGGGCTCCGACGTCTACCGGCAGGGCTTCGGGATTCTCGAGCCGAAGGCAGCCGTCGAGCAGGCGCGGCGCGCGCCGGGCGGACTTCCTGCCGCGTACTTCAGCCTGCCCTCGGTCTCGGATGGCGCGGCGACGTTCTATTTCCTGGACCCGACGGCGCAATCCGTGTCGATCGCCGGCGATTTCAATGGCTGGGATCCGTTGGCCACGCCGCTCGATCGGGATCCCAACGGGCTCTGGCACGTGCGAGTATCGGTTCCCGGCATTGGATTGCTTCGTTACAAGTTCGTCCTCGACGGCGACCGTTGGATCGAAGACCCCAACAACTGGATCCGGGTGCCGGCCGAGACCGGCGGGCTCGTCTCGGCGCTCGTCGTCGGAAACTGAAGATCGAACTGCCACGGCGTGGAATCCTGCCCTGTGGATTTGCTAGAGTCGCAAACCATGAGGACATACGCCCCGGACTTTAGAGCCGCGCTCGGATTGTTGATTTTGTTCGTGATGACTTGTGGCTACGGCTGTGGATCCGGCCCGGGTGCCGGCCAGGCGCCGGTGGGTCAGCAGTCGCCGGAACTCACCAACGGAGTTTTGGTGGTCAAGGTGTTTCCTGCGTCTCCGGCCGAAAAGGCCGGATTGAAGTCGGGCGACATCATCATCGGCTACAACGGAATTTCGACGCCGGACAATCTGATCTACGACCAGGCCAAGACGGATGCCGATTCGCGAAAGCTCGAGTCGGTCGATCTGACGGTCCTGCGCGGCACGTCGCTCCAGGTCATCAAGGTGCCTGGAGGGACGCTCGGCTTCGAGAAGCGTTCCTGGGTCGGCGTGCTCGAAGCTGTCTTCAACCGGCTCGAGGAAGGGAAATCCGAGGCGGCGATCAAGATCGTCGACACTGCCGAAAGTGAGGGGGCGCTCAAGCCCGAACAGGTGCTGGTTGCGCGAATCTGGGCGATACCTGATTCTGCGACTCCGGAGCAGGAGAAGCAGCGAACCGAACTGCTCGCGAAGTTGTTCGAATTGACAAAGGCCGAAACGCTGACCGAATTCGCGAAGTCTCAGTTCCTGAACTATCGGCGGCACGCTGCGGCCGCGGCGTGCTTCAGAAGGGTCCTGGAGGCAAACCCCGCAGATGCGCAGGCGCGCCTGGATCTAATGCTCTCGCTTACGGCGCTCGGCAAGTACGACGAAGCGTCGAAGGAAGTCGCGCTGCTGGAGAAGGACCGAAAGTCGCTGACCGAGGCTGGCGTCAAGCTGGTCGAGCGCACGAAGGCGAACATCGCTCTCGGGAAGAAGGACTACAAGGCGGCAGTTGCATACTACTCGACCGCGACGACGGCCGAACCGAACCCGCAGGACTGGATGACCCAGGCGCTCTACCTGTATGCGGCTGTACGCCTGAACGATCCGGCCGCTGTGAAAACGGCGTTGGACGAGATCGCGAAGATCCAGGGCGAGACGATGGGGCCGATGGAAGTTCACGTAAAGCTGCTCGAGACGTTGTCACTCTCGCTTCAGAACAAGAAGGAAGAGGCGGCAGTCAAGGCTAAGGAACTACCGGAAGATCTGCCGCCGGCCGTCGTCGAATTCTGGCAGAGGGTGCCGGAAGGTCAGGACATGATCGACCGGTGGAGAGTTGCCAGGAAGGGATAGGACGGCCATTCGCCGTCCGTTGGATCGACGCTCGACCTTTCCCAAAATCCTGCGACAAGTGCCGGGTTTGGACTGAGCAGGACTGACGGCGATGCTCTCGTTCCGCGCCCGCGTCGGGTCACCGCCGCTCGGCGCGCTCCAGCCGGTCCCGGATTGCCCGCCCGATACCTTCTTCTGCCGGCAATTCCGCGTAGATGGTGCGAACCGCATTGGCGTCGCATTCCCGGAAGAACGCGAATAGTTCCCTGGCCATCTCCGCCGCGTCGGCTACCACGCGGCACCGCGCGAATTCTGCAGCACCTTTCGGGTGATGGAATCCAATGAACGCCGCATCTCGTGAAGCGCGGACCTCCTCCGGGTTGACCACCCGACGCACCTGGGCCGAAGGAGCGTAATGCCGGTACCTGGTGCCAGGGCTGGCCGGCGCTTCCTCGCCGGCAGCCGGGAATCGGACTCTTGCGACTCTCGCGATCTCCTCCGCCGGCAGCCCACCCTCTCTCAGGATAACGGCTTCATCGCCACGCGCGTCCACGACTGTCGATTCGAGGCCGATCTCAGTTGCCTTACCCTGGAGCACACACGCAATGCGTCCGCCGAGGTCGTCGATCACAGCGCTCCAGGTGGTTGGGCTCGGTCGCCCCGAGCGATTCGCCGACGGTGCACACAGCGGGAATCCGGCGGCGCCGAGCAGTTCGAGCGCGACCAGATGGCGTGGCATGCGGACTGCGACGGTTTCGAGACCTCCCGTCACGATGTCGGGCACGTCGGCCGAGCGCGGCAGAACTATCGTGAGAGGCCCGGGAAAAAACGCACCGATAAGCCGGTCGGCGAGCGGCGTGATCTCGCGTGTAACGCGCGCGACTTCGCCGATCGAAGCCACGTGCACGATTAGCGGGTTGTCCGCCGGGCGCGACTTCGCGACGAAGATCCGTTCGACCGCGGCCGCGTCGAATGCGTTGGCGCCGAGACCGTAGACCGTCTCGGTCGGGAATGCGACGAGTTCACCGCGGCGCAGGAATTCCGCCGCTTCGGGCGCCGAGGTAGTGAGCAGCGTCTTCACGAGCGGCGACTCTACCACGCGCAGGCCGTGCCTGGTCGAAGGAGCGAAAGTCCAGCGATCGGGCGTATCGAACGGATTGGGACGGATCGGAACCCGAGTGTCGGTTCCGATCCGTCCCAGGCCAGTAGCCCGGATCGATCGGTGTGGCTCTTTCCGCCTAAGCCGACGACGACTTCGAATCCGGCGTCGCCTCGTCGATGCAGGACATCAGCCGGGCCAGTCCGGCGTCGACGTCTTTCCCAAGGTTGACCCGGATGGCGCGCCGTCCGCGTGATGCCAGGGACTGGTAGTCGCCAAGCGCCTGTGCCTGCTTCAGCACTCCGAACGTGTAGCTCTCGCCCGGTATGGAAATGTCGGCCGCATCGTCCGAGGTGAGCTGGATGAACACGCCCGTGGCCGGACCACCCTTGTGGAGCTGACCCGTCGAGTGCAGGAACCGGGGCCCGTAACCGGTGGTCGTTGCGACGCGACGGCGGTCGCGGATGCGCGTCCGAATGCGAGCCAGAACGGCGTCGCGCTCGGGCGACTCGTCGAAGTACTGCGTGATGGCAACGTAGTCCCCCGAGACTACGCTTCCAAGATGCGCCGCGATCGCGGCCTCCACCGAGTCCGCCGGCGCGCCGCCAGATACCGTAAGAGTGCCGTCGGTCGCCGACTGCTCCGTCGCCGGCAGCGAACCGGCAGACGCAAATGTCTCGAGCAGTTGCACCGTGTTGTCCTTCGATTCCTGGACGTTCGGCTGGTCGAATGCATTGATGCCAAGCACCGCGCCGGCTACCGCTGTCGCGAACTCCCACAGGAAGAACTCGACGCCAAGGCCGAGCGGCGTCGACAGCTGATGGCGAATGACGGGATGTCCCGCCGCCGCCAACGCATCCAGGCGCGCCGCCGAGCCGTCGTCGGTGCCGTCAACGGCAATCGAGACGAATACCCGGTCGTCTCCGTAGACTTCGGGCGATCCGAGCGGCTCGCCAGCTATCGGGACGATTCCGGTGCCGCTCTTGCCGGTGCTTTCGGCGAGCAGTTGCTCGATCCACAGTCCAAGCGAATCGATTGGCGCCGGCGTCACGAAAGTCACCTTGTTGCGTCCGGCCCTGGCGAGGCCGCCGAGCACCGCCCCGAGCTTTGCCCCGGGATTCGCCAGCACCGGTACGGTAGCCCCGCACGCCTGAACGGCGTGCATCGCCCGGTCGAGGATGCGGCCGATGTCGTAGCCGGCGAGCGCGGCGGGCACCAGACCGAAATAGGAGAGCGCCGAGTATCGTCCGCCGATATCGGCACGATTGACGAAGACGCGGCGGAAGCCGTCTCGCGATGCCTCTTTCGCAAGGGCGGTACCAGGATCGGTTATCGCAACGAAATTCTCGCCGGCCTTGTCGCCCTTGATCGCCCGAACCCTGTCCAGGAAGTAACGATGGAAAACTCGCGGCTCTGTCGTTCCGCCCGACTTCGACGAGACGATGAACAGCGTCCGGGCGAGGTCGAGCTCGGACTCTATCCTCGCCACCGCCGCCGGCACGGTCGAGTCGAGGACGTGAAGCACCGGGAATCCGTCAACCTTGCCGAACGTGCGGCGCAGGACTTCGGGGCAGAGGCTGGACCCGCCCATGCCGAGCACGACTACGTGGGTGAATCCGTCTTCTCGAATGCGGGACGCGAACCCCTCGAGGTCCGCGGCGCTGTCGTCCATCTGCTCGACCACCGGCATCCACCCGAGCGAGTTGCGAATGATCGACTGGTGCGTTTCGTCGTCGGACCAGACGCCGGAATCGCGGCGCCAGATCCGGGGTACGAGCTGCGACGAAGCAACCTCGGTCAGCGCCGACTGGATGACGGCAGACGCCGATCCGGCCTCGATCGTCTGCCGGTCGAGAATCAGGCGGATTGCATCGTCGCGGCGTTTCCCTACGACGTCCATCAGCGTCTCGAACGATGTAGCGAACGAGGCGACGGCATCGTCCTGCAGCGCCTGGGTTACTTCAGCCAGGTCGATACCGGCCTTCTCGAGATTCGCGAGCACAGCCCTGGCCTCGTCGACGCCCTCCGTGAGTGTGATTCTCGGAGTCGCGTGGTCGCGCGCCGCGGTATAGGTTGCAGGCGGCACGGTGTTGACGGTCTCCGCGCCGATGAGCGCGTCGACATAGAGAACGTCGGGATACTCGGGATTCTTGGTGCCGGTCGATGCCCAGAGCTGTCGCTGCGGCAGCGCCCCGGCGGACCGAAGGGTCGCGAATCGCTCGCCCTGGAAAAGATCGCGATACGCGTCGTGCGCGACGCGGGCATTCGCGATGGCAACCTTGCCGACGAGAGCCTCGAGCGCGGCTTTCTCACCGTCGTCCGCAGTGCGGCGAATCCGCAGACCCAGTTCGTTGTCGATAGTGGAGTCGATGCGGCTGACGAAGAAGCTCGCGACCGATCCGATTCTCGCAACCGAATCGCCAGCCGCCGCGCGGCGTTCGAGGCCGCGAATGTAAGCGTTCGCGACGTCGAGATAGCACGACATCGAGAAGATCAGCGTCACGTTCACGTTGATTCCACGCGATATGAGCTCCTCGATCGCGGGAATGCCCGCGGGCGTGGCCGGAACCTTGATCATGACGTTCGGGCGGTTGAGTGCGCTGAATAGCCGGACGGCGTCGGCTACCGTGCCATTTGTGTCGTGAGCGAGAGTCGGACTCACTTCGAGACTGATGTAACCGTCGATGGCGTTCGTCCTGTCGTAGACGGGACGCAGCAGGTCTGCGGCGCGGCCGATGTCGTCGATGGCAAGGGACTCGTAGATGTCGTTCACCCCGAGCCCCTGCTCGGCAAGAAGAGCAAGCGCTTCGTTGTAATCCGTGCTTCCGCCGATCGCCTTTTCGAAGATCGTCGGGTTGGACGTGACGCCTCGAAGGTCGTCTTCGTCGATCATCCGGGCCAGTTCGCCGCTCGTGAAGAGCGACCTACGGACCTGGTCGTACCAGATGCTCTGGCCGAGCGCGGCAATTTCCCGAATTGGATTCGAGCTCATTTGTTGGTCCCTCTCCCGCCGCTACCGCGGCGCCCGGTCAAGCGCTCGCCGCCTGCTCGCGTTCGATCGCCTCGACCTTGTTCGAGCGGCGCAAGTGCCGTTCTTCGTTGGTGAACTCGGCGCTCAGGAACGAGCGTACGCACGCGAGCGCCAGTTCGACGCCGACGATGCGGGCTCCCAGGCAGAGCACGTTCATCGCGTCGTGCTCGACGCCCTGATGCGCCGAATAGGTATCGTGACAGAGGCACGCGCGAATGCCGCGAAACTTGTTGGCCGTAATCGTCACGCCGACACCGCTGCCACAGAGGACGACGCCGCGATCCGCTTCGCCGCGCTGCACGCTCTCGGCTACGGCGCGGGCCGCGTCGGGATAGTCGGCGGCTGCCGGGCTGTGGACTCCGTGGTCGATGACGGTGTGACCCAGCGACTCGAGTAGTTCGATAACAGCCTCGTTGAGCGGGTAGCCGCCGTGGTCCGAGCCAATCGCGATGCGCATGAAACCTCTCCTGAAGAATCTGTCGAGGGGAAGCGCGCCTCGAGCGACGGCGCTCCCCCCGAAAGTACTAGGTTCGACCGAGCAACTCGCGCGCGTGCCGCGCGACCGCGTCGGCCGTGAATCCGAACTCCTTGAGCAGGACGCTCAGCGGCGCCGAAGCGCCGAACTCGCGACGGGCAACGATGCGGCCATCGAGCCCGACGAATTCGCGCCATCCGAGGGTCGTTCCGGCCTCGACCGCCACTCGAGCGCGAATCGAGGAGGGGAGCACCTCTTCGCGATACTCCGGTGTTTGCCGCTCGAAGAGCTCCCAGCAGGGCATGCTCACGACACGAGATCGAATTCCCTCGGACGCGAGTTGCTCGTGGGCAGCCACGCAGAGCTGCAGCTCCGTGCCCGTACCCATTAGGATGACATCCGGCTTTCCACCGTCGCTGTCAGCGAGGACGTAGGCGCCCTTGCGCAGGCCGGCGGCCGGCGCGTACTTAGTCCTGTCGAGCGTGGGCATTGGCTGGCGGCTGAGTATGAGCGCCGTCGGATGCTGGGTGCTGGTGATGGCGACCTTCCACGCCTCGGCGACTTCGTTGGCGTCGCCCGGACGCATCACGAAGAGGCTCGGAATCATCCGGAGCGACATGACGTGCTCGATCGGCTGGTGAGTAGGCCCGTCTTCGCCGACTCCGATCGAATCGTGCGTGAAGACGAAGATATTGGGCAGATCCATCAAAGCGGCGAGCCGGATCGTGGCGCGCATGTAATCCGAGAAGATCAGGAAGCCGGCGCAGAATGTCCGGATCTTCGAAAGCGCGATTGCGTTCGAGCACGCGCCCATCGCGTGCTCGCGAATGCCGTAGTGCATGTTCCGCCCGCCATAGTTGTCGGCCTGGAAGCTGCCGCCATCCTTTATCAGCGTCTTGGTGGACGGGGCGAGGTCGGCGGAGCCGCCGATGAAGAAAGGTACCCGTCCGGCTATCGCGTTCTCGACCTTGTTGCTTGCGTCGCGTCCGGCAACGCCCTTTGCATCGGGAGCGAAAACCGGGATATCGGCGTCCCATCCATCGGGAAGCGTCCCGGCAAGCATGTGCTCGACTTCGGACGCGAGCTCAGGATACGCGGCTTTGTACGCCGCGAACTTCGAGTTCCACGCCGCCTCGGCCTCGGCGCCGCGAGCAAGGGCCTGCCGCATATGGTTACCGGCCTCGTCGGGAACGAGGAATTTTGCGTCGGGCGGCCAGCCGTAACGGAGCTTGGTGAGCCGAATCTCCTCTTCGCCTAGCGGTTCGCCGTGCGCCGCGCTCGTGTCCTGCTTGTTGGGCGCGCCGTAGGCAATGTGGGAATCGACGATGATGAGCGAAGGCCGGTTCGTCTCGGCGTTTGCCTGGCGTATGGCGCGTTCGATCATCTCGAGGTCGTTTGCGTCTCCGACCCGCTGGACGTTCCAGCCGTAAGCCATGAACCTCGTGGCGACGTCGTCCGAGAATGCGAGCGAAGTATTGCCCTCGATCGTGATGTGATTGTTGTCGTAGATCCACACGATGTTCGACAGGCCCAGATGTCCGGCGAGCGACGCGGCTTCGTTGGAGATGCCTTCCATCATGCAGCCGTCGCCGGCGATTGCGTAGATGTTGTAGCCGAACAGCTCGAATCCGTCCCTGTTGTATCGGTTCGCGAGCCATCTCTCCGCAATCGCGAAACCTACGGTGTTTGCCACGCCTTGCCCGAGGGGGCCGGTGGTGGTTTCGACACCGGCCGTGTGGCCGTACTCGGGATGGCCCGGCGTCAGGGAGTCCCATTGGCGGAATCGCTTCAGGTCGTCGAGTGGCAGGTCGTAGCCCGTCAGGTGAAGCATCGAGTAGATGAGCATCGATGCGTGGCCGGCCGAGAGGACGAACCGGTCGCGTCCTGGCCAGGCCGGATTCGCCGGGTTGTGACGCAGAAATCGGTCGAATAGGACGTATGCGACCGGAGCCATCGACATCGCGGTGCCGGGATGGCCGCTGTTCGCCTGCTGGACGGCGTCCATTGCAAGCGTTCGGATCGTGTTGACGCACAGATCGTCGAGATTCTGTTCGAGCTTCGCAGAAGACATAGGCGTTTCCTCGGATTCGAAGGCAACGTGGCACACGCTGCCGGCTGTGGGATGGCCGGAGCGCATTGAAGATATCGAGACGAATGCTGGCCGATAACTGCGCAACCTGCGCGTCGGCCGGTGGGGTTGCTCGTACGGTTGCCAGCCTATTCCAACCGGCACTCAATGACAAGCAGGAGAAGTGCAATGGCCGCGGTTCGGATTTCGAGTCGGACACGCCCTTCATCTCGAGCCTGAAACGAATTCCCGTTACGTCTTATTCCCGCGCGCGGCAATCGAGATCGCGCAGTGGTTCCCCAGGAGCGCGTGGATACTTCGAGACCGCCGGCCCGGGATGCCCTCAATTGGCACGAATCCGCCTGGGCCATACGGTTGCAATCCAGTAATGACGAACGGGGCCGATCGTCGACCGGCCCCGGCACACCCTCGTAACATTTCTCGAGCCCGGTTCGGCCTCAGACCCTTTCGAGAGCGACGAGCAACTCGGCGTTGAGGATCGCGGCGCCGGCGGCTCCCCGAACTACGTTGTTGCCCAGCAACGTCATCTTCCAGTCGAAAATCGTGTCCGGCGCAACGCGCCCGACGACGGTCGACATACCCGCCGAAGCGTCGCGATCCAATCGCGGCTGCGGACGATCCCTTTCGGTGCGCAGCAGTACGGGACTGGCCGGAGCTGATGGCAACCCGAGCTCCTGCGGAAGGCTCGACCACGACGCGAGCGCATCGAGCAGATCCTCGCGCGAGGCCTTACGCTGAAGCGACAGCCTGACGGACTCGAGGTGACCGTCCTGGACGTTCACACGATTGCACTGCGCGCTCATCCGGAACGACGCCGGTTCGATGTGGTCGCCGGCAAGGACGCCGAGCAGCTTGCCGGGCTCTTCCTCGAGTTTCTCTTCCTCGCCGTCGATGAATGGCACGACGTTGTCCGTGATGTCGATGCTCGCCACACCCGGGTAACCCGCGCCCGATATCGCCTGCATTGTGGTGACGGCAACGGTTTCGAGGCCAAACCTCTCGGCGAGTGGTGCGAGCGCAAGCACGAGCGCGATCGCGGAACAGTTCGGGTTCGTCAGCACGAAACCGCGGTCCCACCCGCGAAGGCGGCGTTGAGCGTCGATCAAGTCGACGTGCCGCCAGTTGACTTCCGGGATCACGAGCGGAACGTCCGGGTGCATTCGAAGCGCCGACGAGTTGCTGATCACTGGATAACCGGCGGCCGCGAAGGCAGGTTCGGCGATCGACGCGATTCCACTCGGCAGAGAGGAAATCACGAGATCGCAGTCGAGCGGCGGTTCGCAAGGTCCAACTGTAAGATCCGAGACTGCCGCCGGCATCGGCGCCGCTAGACGCCAGGGAGCCGCATCGCCGTACCGTTTGCCGATCGACCGATCCGAGGCCGCGACGGCCGAGACCTCGAACCACGGATGGTTATCGAGCATGAGCGCGAGGCGCTGACCGACGAGTCCGGTTGCGCCCAGTATTCCAATCCTCTTTTTCGTCATCGTTGAATCGATCCGTTCTTCACGCCGCGCAGGGCTGTTGTGGCACACCCGCGGACGCACGTATCGTGAACGATCGTTCAAGGAGCGCAGCAGTGTGACGGCAGAGTTTACCCGCAGTTTCATCGTCGAAGAATCCGAATCGCGGGTGCGGCTCGACCATTTTCTGGAGCAGAGGATCGTGGGTCTCAGCCGTGGCCGGATTCGGAGCGCGATACTGCGTGGCGAGGTGACTGTGGACGGCCAGCATCGCGAGTCCGGGCGCCGCCTTCTGCCCGGTCAACACATAGAAGTGGCGATTGCCCGCACGCCTCCGCTCACCATGATTCCGGAAGAGATTCCGTTGTCGATCGTCCACGAAGACGACGACCTGCTCGTCGTCGACAAGCCCTCGGGGATGTTCGTCCACCCGACCCACCGAGTACACGCGGGCACGCTGCTCAACGCAGCGGCCTGGCACCTGAACCACGGAAACCCATCGATGACGGTTAAGCCATTGCTCGTCCACCGGCTCGATCGCGCGACCTCGGGATTGCTCGTGATGTCCAAGACTGCGACGGCGCACGCCAGGGTTGCGAAGCTGTGGATGGAGCGACGCGTCGAGAAGCGTTACATCGGACTTGTCGCGGGACGGTTTGCCGAGTCCGAAGGCGTCATCGATGCGCCGATCGGCAGTTCGCGGGAGCAACATCCGGGGTTCCGCGTCATGGCCGATGGCCGGCCGGCGCTGACGAAATTTCGTGAGATCGAGCGGCTCGATCCGTGGACGCTCGTCGAGATGGAACCGTTGACTGGCCGCACGAACCAACTGCGAATCCACGCCGCGCACGCGGGAGCCGCGCTCGCGGGCGACGACCTGCACGGCCAGGCGGAACTTGCGGCGTTTCGCGCGGCTCATCCCGCCATAGAGGAGCCGTCCAGGTTGTTCCTTCACGCGTCGATGCTGCGGTTTCAACATCCGGCTACTCGTGTCGAGCTCGAGCTTCACGCGGGGCTTCCCGAGGAGCTCGAGGCGTTCCTGGACATACAGAGAAGGCAGAAGCGACGGAGTTGACTGGATTCCAAATTCACTTTGCATCTCAGCGGATGGCCAGTGACTTCACGCTGACGATCGGAGGCGACACCCTACCGGCGCACCCTCCGGGGTCGCGATTCAGCCGCATCGGACCCGCAAGGCGTGTCGACCCCGAAAATCCTGTGAACGCGCTCTTCTCTGTCGATATCTGAGGTGCGAAAACCGGACACGGGCCTCTGCGCAGACAGGTGACCGGTTTCCGCCCTCGAGGTTCGGTGAGTGGAAAGGACGCTCGATCAGCACCCGTCCACTCACTGACCCCAACTATGCAGCCGTGAGCGGATAAAGCGCTTCCGCGGCTTCTTTTGCAGAAAGACCCTCGACGATGAAACGCAACGCGCAAGCGTTCGGGCTGCGCGTCATTGCGTGAACCGACACGCCGAGGCGCGTCAGCGCATCGACGGCGCGGCCGACGATCGTCGCGTCGCGCCAGACGCCATCTCCGACTATGGCTGCCGCGACCACGTCGCGGGGCGCCTGGAACGACTTCAACCGGCATCCGGCGTCGGTGGTCAGTGCGTGCACTATCGCGTCGGCGTGCGCCGCTTGCGTGAGAAACGTAGCCGCCGGCTCTGCCCCGCCGGCTCCGATCGTGACTAGCGACGGATCGAGCTTCGTGGCCGTCGAGAGCGCCCGGCCGAATGCAGGGAGTTGCCCGGAAGACTGGGAGCCGTCCAGTTCGATCGTCACGAGCCTCACATCGCCGGTTGCGACAACGGTCTTGATCGAAGCGGGGGCGTCATCGTCGGCGTGGCGTATGACGGTCCCAGGGTGTTCAGGGTTGAACGCGTTTCGGAATTCGACGGACGTCGAACCGTCCCGAAGCGAGCCCAGCGCGTGCGGATGAATTGGCTGAACACCGACGGACGCCAGGTCCGACGCTTCGTCGTAGGAAAGCCGCTCTACGACGCCCGGATCGTCCACGAGGCGTGGGTCGGCCTGCAGTATGCCGTCGACGTCCTTGAAGTAGACCAGTTGCCGGGCCTCGACGAGCGACGCAACCACGGCGGCCGTGAGGTCGGATCCGTTGCGGCCGAATGTCGTCGTCCTTCCGTCCCGCGTGCGGCCGATGAATCCCGTCACGACGGGGACCGTGCCCGTGAAAACTCCGTCCATGAAGACCCGGCGGAGCAACGAGTGTTCGGATGCGGCCAGGTCCGGTCTTGCCGCTCCGAAGCAATCGTCTGTCACGAGCACGGTCGACGCATCGACGGCGCGCGCGTCGCGACCCGCGGAGGCGCAGGCAAGTGCGACGAGCGGCGCGGCGAGGCGTTCACCCGTCGCGAGAATGGCGTCGCGAGTGTCCTTCGCTCCGCCGTTTGCGTAGAGTTCCAGGCTTGCCCTCAGTCCATCCAGCGTCGCATCGACGTGACGGGCATAGCCAGCTCGGGCGCCCGCGTCGATTCCAAGCTCTCCGGCCAGATCGACGTGACGCGCGTGAAGGCCATCGACTATTGCCTCCGCGGCCGAAGGCGATTCGGCGTCTGCCGCGTCGAGCAGGTCGTCCGTTACACCGCGAAGCGCCGATACGACGACGATGGTGTCACGCTCACGTGCCGACCGGTCCACGAGCTGTGTGATCGCTGCGATGCTTTCGGCGGTCGCCACGCAGGTACCGCCAAACTTCAGTACGTTGATGTCCAATGTCGAACTCCATCCTCAGAGACTGCCGGGGCCACTCCCGGCGTTCGAACTGCGCTGCTGGTTCTGTCCGTGGCCGTCCGGCGGACGTGCCGCCAGGCGTCATCCGTCGAGAAATCCTTTGACCAGACTGACGAGTTGCGAGTCCTCCACGAGAAAGCCGTCGTGGCCGTGGTCCGACCGCAACTCGACGTACTCGGCTGCCACGCCAGCCTTGATGAGCTCCGTCGCCAGCGAATGGACGGCGGCCGGAGGAAAAAGCCAGTCGGACGAAATTCCGACCAGCAGGATTCGCGATCCGACACGAGACCGCCCCACCTTGGGCACGTCGACGTCGAATGTGTCCATTGCCTTGGTGATGGTGCGATACGAATTTGCGTCGAAGCGATCGACGAAGACGGCGCCCTGATGGTCGAGGTAGCCGGCGACGTCGAATCGGGCTTCGATCGAGTCGAGCGGGTCCTCTCCGGAGCGGTTGGGTGCCCGGCCGTACCTGTTGTCGAAAAGTTCTGCGGACTTGTACGTGCAGGTTGCGACGGCCCGGGCCAGAGCAAGACCAGCGGCGGGATCGGGCGAGTGGCGTGATACGTCGATGGCAAGCCGCTGTATGTGGTTGAACGCCAGGCCAAGGGCAGGCAGCGGAGACGCCCCGATGACGACAGCGGCCTTTACGCGATCGGGATCGTCGATCGCCCATTGCAGCACCTGCATGCCGCCGATCGATGCGCCGACGACCGCCTTCCATGATTGGACGCCTAGATGGTCTGCCAGCCGGCGTTGGGCCCGGACCATGTCGCCGATCGTGACCACGGGAAAACTCTCGGCATATGGCGCCCCGGTGGCCGGGTTCAGCGAGGCCGGCCCCGTCGAGCCGTAGCAGGAGCCGATGATGTTGGAGCAGACGACTGCGACTCGCGACAGGTCGAGAGGACGGCCGTCTCCGAAGAGGCCCGGCCACCAGTCGCCCACTCGGGCGCTACCGGACAGAGCGTGACAGACGAGAACTGCATTTGTCGCAAGCAGATCAGGGTTTCCGTACACCGCATAGCGAATCGTGGGCGCTGGAAGATACCCACCGGCGTCCAGGGCCAGATCCTCGCCGTCGGAGAATTTGAAATCGGACTCGACCGTGGGCTCCAGCGAACTGGCCAGTGCAGCGGATGTCATCGTGACCTCTTTCCCTTGAATCCTGTTCCAGTCGATGCGACTGCCAATTCGACGCCAATCCCCGTTCCGCCTCTGCGAGACGCGCCGGCCCCCCCGGCCACATCTCGCGAAGGCGGATCCGGGTCTAGCTCGCCGTGACAGCCGATTGATTCGACTGCGTAACGAGCGTGAGCGACCGCTCGAGGTCCGCGAGAATGTCGCGGATGTCCTCGATACCCACGGACAGCCGGATCAATTCGTCCGTCACTCCCGTGGTGGCTCGCTCTTCGACCGTCAGTTGCTGGTGCGTCGTGGATGCCGGGTGGATAACGAGCGACTTGGCATCGCCGATGTTCGCTACAAGGCTGAACAGCTTCAGCGAATCGATGAATGCCTTTCCGGCCTCGTATCCACCGCGGATTCCGAATGCGACGAGCGCACCTGCACCCGCTGGCAGGTACTTGCCCGCAAGCTCGGAGTTCGGGCTTCCGGCAAGGCCCGGGTAGCGTACCCACTCGAC
This sequence comes from Blastocatellia bacterium, assembly GCA_021463145.1. Lineage (GTDB taxonomy): Bacteria > Acidobacteriota > Blastocatellia > UBA7656 > JADIYM01 > JADIYM01. Next base: position 17,962 of record JAJTWZ010000067.1, read on the forward strand.
GCCGGGGTGGTCCTTGAGGAAATGCGCAACGGCAAGCGCATTCTCCGAGTGACGCTGCATGCGAAGGTGAAGCGTCTCGGATCCCTGGAGCAGGAGGAAGGCGTTGAAGGGCGAGAGGCAGGCGCCGGTGTCCCGGAGTCCCTGAACACGTGCCTTGAGGATGAACGCGAGGTTCCCGAACGCCTCGGTGTACGAGACGCCGTGGTAGGACGGGTCCGGCTCGACGAAATCGGAGAACCGTCCAGAAGCCGCCCAGTCGAATTTTCCGCCGTCGACGATGATTCCACCGATCGATGTCCCGTGACCGCCGATGAACTTCGTCGCCGACTCGATGACGATGTCGGCGCCCCACTCGATCGGGCGGCATAGCGCGGGCGACGCCGCCGTGTTGTCGATGATGAGCGGCAGGCCGTTCTCGTGAGCGATCGCGGCTACGCCTTCGATATCCAGCACGTCGAGCTTCGGATTTCCAACGGTCTCGCTGTAGATGGCCCGGGTCTTCTCGTTGATAAGCGCCCGAATACCGTCGAGGTCGGCCGCATCCGCGAACTTGACGGTAATTCCGAGGCGGGGCAGCGTGTGATGGAACAGGTTGTACGTGCCGCCGTAGAGCGACGTCGTGGAGACGATCTCGTCACCGGCTCGCGCAAGCGTGAGAATTGCGAGCGTCTCGGCAGCCTGGCCGGAAGCGGTGGCCAGTGCGGCGGCGCCGCCTTCGAGAACCGAGACGCGGCGCTCCAGGACGTCCGTCGTCGGGTTCATGATCCGCGTGTAGATGTTGCCGAATTCCTTCAGCGCGAACAGTCGAGCCGCGTGATCGGCATCGTCGAAGACGTATGACGTCGTCTGATAGATGGGAACCGCCCGCGAGCCTGTCGCGGAGTCGGACGTCTGACCGCCGTGAACGGCGATCGTGCCAAGGTGATATGTAGGTTCTTCGGAATCGTGCGCCATCGCGGCCTCCTGATTTGGTCGCGTGGCGATTCATGGTGGGCGTACTGGTCCGGACAGGAAGCGGGGAAAAATGAAAAAACCCCGCGCACAAGAGCGCAGGGTTTCTGAAATCTCAGATTCCGAACGGCTCTTTAGCAGTTTTTAACGTGGAGCAAGTTGCCCTAAATCGCCACGATTAAGTTGTCAACGCGGCGAAGGAAACCACGGATCGGCGGAGCGAGTCAAGGAAAAAATTTCACGAGCCCGATTCTCCGGCGAATCGCCCAGTTGTTCGGATGGCAACCAAACGCAAGCTCGGCCGTATACTGGTTCCATGCCACTGCGACTCACGGTCATTCGTCGCGACGCCGGGCTGGAGCGCGCGACGCGCGCGGCAGCTGCTATTGCGCTCGTCCTGGTCTGTGCAGGTTTGCTCGCGTGCAAGAGCGACTATCCGTCGAGCACTTCGTCGAAGCCGGCGGAGGCCAGAGCCATTCAGTTGATTCCCGTTCGCGAGCAGTTCCTCGATCGTTCGGTAATAGCGAATGGGACGCTTGCGGTCGACCAGGAGGCTTCAATGGCCTTCAAGGTTGCCGGCAAACTCGTCTCGATCAATGTGGATCTCGGCACGGTCGTGCGCAAGGGTTCCGTTGTTGCACAGCTGGACACCACGGATTTCGACCTGCGCATCCAGCAGGCCGTTGCGGCGCTCCAGCAGGCCCGGGCTCGCCTCGGACTCGACCCGAACGGGGATTCCGATGCGATCGACCCGTCCGCGACGGGAGTAGTGCGTCAGGCCAAGGCCGTGCTCGACGAGGCCAGATCGGCGCTCGATCGCGCGAAGCAACTCCAGCGGAGCGGCGTCATCGCGAAGTCGGAACTCGACGCCGTCGAGTCCACTTACCGGGTCGCCGACGCAAGGTACCAGGACGCCATCGAGGAGGTCCGTAACCGTCAAGCAGTGCTGATGCAGCGCCGTTCCGAGCTGGCTTTCGCCAGGCAGCAGCGCGACGACGCCGTCCTGCGCGCTCCGTTCGACGGCTCGGTTGCCGAACGGATTGCGACTCCGGGTGAATTTCTGGCCGCTGGCGCCGCCGTCGCCAAGCTGGTGCGGCTTTCGCCGCTTCGAATGCGCGCCGAAGTTCCGGAACGCGAGGCCGCGGGTGTTAGACAGGGGCAGGCAGTTATCGTGCGGACCGAAGGCGATTCGGCCGAGGCTCGTGGCAAGGTGGCGCGAGTCAGCCCTGTCATCACGGAGACGAATCGCGTGCTAGTTGTGGAAGTCGAGGTCGAGAACTCGGCAGGCCGTCTCACACCCGGGCGATTCGCGCGCGCGGAGATTTCGACCGGAGGCGGCGGAACGGCACTGCTGGTGCCAGCGGGCGCGGTGGTGTCATTCGCAGGAATCCGAAAGGTCTATGCGATCCAGGAAGGCAAGGCAGTCGAGCGCACTGTCGTCACCGGCCGCACTTCCGACGGGTTGATTGAGATCCTGGAAGGGCTCCAGGCGGGCGACGAGATCATTGCGGATCCGACAGGACTCGTTGTCGGACAGCCGGTCCAGGCCGGGTAGGGAAGCCGACCAGTGCAGAAACTAGCTGAAATCTGCATAGATCGTCCCGTCTTCGCGGCGATGATCGTGCTGTCCATGGTCGTCGTCGGAGCGAATTCATATTTCAAGCTCGGCGTCGACAGATTCCCGTCAGTGGACCTTCCAACCGTCGGAGTGCGCACCACGCTTCCGGGCGCTTCGCCCGAAGAGACAGAGTCGCTCGTCTCGCAACGGATCGAAGAGGTCGTGAACACAGTCGAGGGCATCACCGAGCTCAGGTCTATCTCGGGCCAGGGCACTTCGCTCGTGCTTGCTACTTTCGACCTCGACCGCAACGTCGACGTGGCCGCGCAGGACGTTCGCGACAGGGTCTCCGGCGTGGTTCGAGAATTGCCGGCGGATGTTCTGCCGCCGACGATCTTCAAATTCGACAACGACTCGCAGCCGGTAGTCACGATTGCCGTTTCCGCGGACCGCGAGCTTCGTGAGCTCACGGAACTCGCGGACAAGCGTCTGCGCGTCGTGCTCGAGCGGGCCCCCGGCGTCGGCGAGGTGAGGGTCGTCGGTGGCGTGGAACGCGCGATCAGTGTAAGTGTCGATGCGGATCGCCTTGCCGCATACCGGCTGCCGATCACCGCGGTTCGCGACGCGCTTCGGGCCCAGAACGCCGACGTTCCGGGCGGCAACGTCGACTCGGGCGATCGCGAAGTGGCCATCCGGACAATGGGACGGATCGAGGACCCGGAAGCGTTCGAGAACCTGGTAGTGGCGACGGTCGACGGCGCGCCGGTGCGCATTCGCGACATCGGGGTTGCGGAGGATTCGACGAAGGAGGTCCGGTCGTTCGCGCGGCTCGATGGCCGGCCAACGGTCACGCTCGAAGTCCGGAGGCAGTCGGGAGCCAACACGGTCGCCGTCATCGAAGGTGTGAAGAAGGCGCTCGCCACGGCCGCGAACCAGGTTCCGCCAGATGTGAGGCTGGAGATCATCGAGGACCAGTCGCGCTACATCAAGTCCGCTCTTCACGAGATCAACACGCACCTCGTCCTCGGATCGATCCTGGCCTGTCTGGTCGTCTTCGGATTCATGCGCTCCTGGCGCTCCGTGCTGATAGCGGGAGTCGCGATTCCGGCGTCGGTCATATCCACATTCGGAATGATGGCGGCGCTCGACTTCACGCTGAACAGCGTGACGATGCTGGCGCTGGTCCTCATGGTCGGCATAGTCATCGACGACGCGATCGTCGTCCTCGAGAACATCTTCCGCTTCGTGGAGGAAAAGAAGCTTCCCGCGCGTATCGCCGCGCGCGAAGCGACGCGTGACATAGGACTCGCCGTCCTTGCTACGACCTTCTCGCTCGTGGTGATTTTTGTTCCGGTGTCGTTTATGTCGTCGATATCGGGCCGGTTCCTCTACCAGTTCGGCATCACTGCAGCCGTTGCGATTCTGGTTTCGCTTCTGGTTTCGTTCACGCTGACGCCAATGATGTCGGCGCGTCTGTACGCCTCCGGATACTCGTCGGGCTCGGGCGAGCATTCCCGCGAAGGCCTTTACGGGTACGTGGACCGTGCATATGCGCGCCTTCTCGGATTCTCGATGCGCCATCGTTGGGCGGTAGTTGCGGTCTCGCTCGCGGTGACTCTGTCGGCCGTGCCACTCTACGGCGCGGTGCGCCAGGAATACGCTCCGTCGAACGTCGACGAGGGCGAGTTCAACGTCGGCATCACCGGTCCCGAAGGCACCAGTGTCGCGGCCATGAACGAGGCGATGCTTGCGGTCGAGGAGGAGCTTCGAACGGTCCCGGGAGTGCGGATGATGCTTTCGTCGGTCGGGGGAGGCTTCCTGAGCGGAGTCAATCAGGGCCGCGTGTTCGTCCGCATCGCGCCGCACGAGGAGCGCCTGCTGTCGTTCACCAAGCTCTGGAACTCGACGCTTGCCGGGAGCCCGTTCGACGCATTTCGCGGGAATTACAGTCAGCGGGACGTCACGGCCGAGGTGAGGAAGCGGCTCAGGAGGTTCACTCATCTGCGCGCTTCGGTGCGCAACGTGTCGGGATTCAATTTTGGCGGCGGCCCCTGGGATATCGATTTCGTACTGCGCGGGCCGGAAATCGGTCAGCTCGCCGTTTATGCGGACCAGCTCCGGAAGAAGGTCACGGGAAAGCCCGGAGAGGAGCCCGAGATACCCGGCATCGTCGATGCCGATACCACGCTCAAGCTCGACAAGCCCGAACTGCGGGTAACGATTGACCGGGAGCGGGCGGCCGACCTCGGGGTACGCACGTCCGACATCGCGACGGCGCTGCGCGTGCTCGTCGGTGGCGACGATCGGGTGACGCGATATCGGGACGATGCGGTCAACGACGATTACGACGTCGAGTTGCGCGTGAAACGCGGCGACCGCAGCAGCGCCGAGTCGATTTCCCGTCTGACGGTTCCGTCGAGCAAGGGCGGCCTGGTTCAGCTCTCGAATCTCGTGCGGTTCGAGCGTGCGACGGCGCCATCGCGCATCGACAGGCTGGATCGTCAGCGGCAGGTGTCGCTTCGCGCATCGGTCGGACCCGGCTTCGCGCTCGCGGACCGGCTGGACGCGCTTCGCGACGCGGCCCGGTCGCTCGACATGCCCGAGAGCTACACGTACACGGTCTCGGGGAAGGGTCGCGAACTGGAGAGGACGTTCACCGAGTTCCTGCTCGCATTCGCGCTGTCGATCGCGTTCATGTACATGATTCTCGCATCGCAGTTCGAAAGCCTGATCCATCCGGTAACGATCCTGCTGTCGATTCCGCTTTCGATTCCTTTCGCGCTTTTCGGGCAATGGTTGATGTCCGACACGCTGAACCTGTATTCGGCGCTGGGGATACTCGTGCTGTTCGGCGTGGTGAAGAAGAACTCGATCCTGCAGATCGATCACATGCTCACGTTGCGCCGCAATGGAGTGGAACGGTTGCCGGCGATCATGCAGGGCACGCGCGATCGCCTCAGGCCGATCCTCATGACGACATTGACTCTCGTGGCCGGCATGTTGCCGCTCGTGCTCGGAACGGGACCTGGAGCGGAGGAACGGCGGTCCGTTGCGATCGTCGTGATCTTCGGTCAGTCGCTGTCGTTACTGCTGACGCTGATCGTGACGCCGGTTGCCTATTCGCTGTTCGACGACATTCGGCCGATGGCGTGGATTCGAAAGTCGACGGGAAAAGAAGGCGCCGATACCGGGCCGCCGCCAGAGCCAATCGCCGAATCCATCGATGGGAGCGTCGACTCGGAAGTCGAAAAGATTCTGCGGAGTTGATCTCAGTGCTTCACACCGACAGGGCAGTCTGAAACCCGGAATCCGTTGAACCTGGAATCAGGGACTTACGGAGGAGTTTCTCGAGGAACGACCTTCTCGGCCGCACTGTAGCTGTCCCCGTACACTACAACCGTTCACTTCAAGCTGCACCGTACACTCGGCTTTCCTCTGCGACCGCGGCGCGGTCGATAGCGCCGGAGCAACGGTGTTTCCTGTCAAGCTGGAAGTGCCTCGAGTTCGGCCTTCCGAAAGGCAAACGGGTCCGCGACCGCGGCGCGGTCGATAGCGCCGGAGTAACGGTGCTTCCTGTCAGGCTGGAAGTGGCTCGAGTTCGGCCTTCCGAAAGGCAAACGGGTCCGCGACCGCGGAGCGGTCGATAGCGCCGGAGTAACGGTGCTTTCTGTCAGGCTGGAAGTGGCTCGAGTTCGGCCTTCCGAAAGGCAAACGGGTCCGCGACCGCGGAGCGGTCGATATAATAGTTCCCCACACGC
>JAJTWZ010000068.1 GCA_021463145.1 Blastocatellia bacterium
GGTCGCGCGCTTGCTCGCTGCGCTCGCCGCGCGCGACCCACGGCTATTATATCGACCGCTCCGCAGTCGCGGATCACCCAGCCTATCGAAGGGCAAAAGCAGTAAAGCGCCAGAGCAACGCCGTTTCCTGTCAACGTGAAAATGCGAGCGAAGTTTCTGAAGCGCCGGCGCTTCGGAATGGCCTGCGGATGAACATCTCGAAATCGCGCGAAGGAGAGGACTAGGCCGGCCGCCGCGCGGTACGCTTCGCAATGGGTTTCACGTCTCCGCCACGCTCCGCTGCCGGACACACGTCGCTCAGGAAACATTCCGCACACTGAGGAGCGCGCGCCGAACATAGCGACCGGCCGTGCAGGATCAGCATGTGCGACAGGTCGATCCATTCCTTCTTTGGAACGAGAGAGGTCAGGTCGAGTTCGACCTTCACGGGATCTTCCTCCGCGGTAAGTCCAAGACGGCGGGCAAGACGTCCGACGTGGGTATCGACGACGATTCCCGACGCAATCCCGAACGCAGTTCCGAGCACGACGTTCGCCGTTTTCCGTGCGACGCCAGGCAGTCGCAGCAACTCGTCGATCGTCCTCGGAATTTCCCCGCCAAACTCGTCCACGAGCAGCCGGCACGCGCCCTGTATGTTCTTTGCCTTGTTCCGGTAAAACCCGGTCTGATAGATGTCGCGGCCCAGTTCCTCGACATCGACGGCCAGGTAGTCGGCCGGCGTCCGGTACTTCCGGAACAGCGCCGAAGTGACCTTGTTGACGCGTTCGTCGGTGCACTGCGCAGACAGGATCGTGGCGACGAGCAGTTCGAATGCGTTTTCGTGGACGAGCTCGCATTCCGGTCTCGGAAAGTGCTTGTGGAGCCGCCTGACGATCGTTGCAGCTCGCTTCTTCTTGTCTGTCGTGGTTGCCATTCGCGCCGTCCCGATTCCGAATTAGCCCGGCTGCTGCCGGAAAAGCAGCGCATGGTATCGTAACGACCGCGTACGAGCGAAAGGGATGCGCACCGGTGCGTGGACCGATGTCAGCAATGGAACAGCCGTTCGACTCCAACCTCAGCGATCTTTCGACCCTTGTGGACGAGCAGATCCCGCTTGCGCACAGCGTGCTGAGGATCGCGCTGATCGAATACCCGGACCTGGATCCAGCGCGGTGGCTCGGCGAGATCGATCACCTGGCGGACCGCGCGCGCCAGAGAGCATCGGACGGCGACGAGGCTTCGCTCATCGATGCACTGGACGCCGCGCTGTTCGTCGAGGCTGGCTTTCACGGCAATTCCACGCTCTATTACGACCCGCGAAACTCGTTTCTGAACGACGTGCTCGAGCGCCGCACCGGCATTCCAATCAGCCTTTCGATCGTTTACATCGAGACCGGCCGCCGGCTTGGACTCGATCTGTTCGGAATAGGATTCCCTGGACACTTCCTCGTGGGCCACCGATTCGTCGACGGCCGGACGCAGATGATCGACGCGTTCAATCGCGGATCCCGGCTTTCGCGGGAAGACTGCGCGAGGCTCGTCGAAGAGGGCGATTCGGATACACCGTTCCGGGACCGCTTTCTCGAGCCCGTGTCGACTCGCAGCATCCTGATGAGGATGTTGGCCAATCTGAAGCTGATCTACGTAAACAACCGCGACTTCGCACGCGCCTTGCGCGTGATGGATCGCGCGCTCGAAGTGGCGCCGGAGCAGTGGGCGGAACTGCGAGACCGCGGGTTGGTGCACCTGCAATCTGGCGAAGCCGGAAAGGCGCTGCGCGACCTGACGCGCTACATCGAGTGTGCAGTGCCGTCCGACGATGAACAGCCGGTGCGGCAGGCGATCGCAGCCGCGCAACGGTTGATCGCGCAACTCAATTAGGCAGACCGGACTGGATGCGATGGTGGCAGGCTGGAAACAACTTCTGACGGTGAATGCGTGGCTGCTTGCAGCGTCGCTCGTCGCACCGCCCCTCGCGCTGGGTTCGGCGCCGCCGGGTAGAGCTCGCGCGCTTACGGCGGCGCTTGCCGTGCGGGTGGCCGACGAAGCGGGGGCCGCGCTTTCCGGCGCGACCGTTGCGATCTCCGAGACCGGCGACAACAAGGTGAATTTGCTTGTCTCGTCGGATGTCTCGGGCCGTGTGAGCGCAACCGTTGCGCAGGGCACCTATTCGATCGCGGTCTACCCGCCGCTGACCGGCGGGTCTGCGACAGAACTCTTGCGTTCTCTCGTGCAGGGCATCCCGATATCTACCGACCGAACTATCGACGTAGTGCTCAGACGGGGTGTGCCGCTTCAGTCCTGTGTCGTGAGCGACGACGGCCGGCCCTTGCCGGGCGCCCGGGTCGACTCGTACTCGCCGGTGTTCGACCTGGACTCGACGGCCTATACCGATTCGACCGGGTGGTTTCGCCTCGTCGTGGCGGCCGACGAGTGGCTGTTCGTCACACCGCCGCCGGACGGTGGACGGGAAATAGGAGCCTGGCTGCGCGTCGCGGACATCCAGCGCGACGTCGACGGACTCGCGGTACCGGTCGTACTCGACAGGATGGCGCCGCCGATCGACGAACCGGATGGCATCACGGTGATTCATCGGGGAGCGGCTACGACCGGCCGGGTCCGCATCGGGGTGATTTCGGAAGGCTATACCGACCTGCGTGAGTCTTTCGACGACGTCAATCGCAACGGCCGCTGCGACGACGAGCCGTTTCTGGATCTGGACGGCGACGGCCGGTTCGATCCGAACGAACCGTACTCGGATGCGAACGGAAACGGAAAGCGGGACGCCGAGCCGTTTACCGACACGAACGGCGACGGAGTCTGCAACCGGGACGAGCGCGCCGCCTTTCTTCGGGCGATCACCGACGGTGTGCGGATGTTGTTGTCGTTTCCGGTTTATCGCGACATGGCGGACCACCTGGAGGTAGTCGCCGCGTTCGCCCCGTCCGCGCAGGCCGGCAGCGATTTCCCGACGCTCTCCAGGCCGATCCTGCGCGACACGCTGTTCGACTCGCGATTCTCGAGCACGAACTACATTTTCAACCTGGACCGATCGAAGGCCGAACTCGAAGGACAGCGACGCATGGGCGAACTCGACGTCTTCGCCGTGATGACGAACAGCCTCTTCAACCTTGGCCGCGAGTCGGCGAGTGGCGCGGTGTTCCTCTTCGGGAATCCCAGATCGGATGTGTCGACGACAATGGCTCACGAGTTCGGGCACTCGATCGGAAAGCTGGGCGACGAGTACTTCGAGTACGACGGCGCGCCGCCATACAACGGTAACGAGCCGTCGTTCCCGAATCTCACCAGGTCGACGGATCGCGCGGAGCTCAAGTGGGGCCGCTTCGTGCGTGCTGGCACGGCCCTGCCGACCGCGGATGGCGAGCCTGGAGTCGGGGCGTTCGAGGGCGCCTATTACCGGCGGCACGGAGCGTTCCGTCCGGCGCACTCCTGCCTTATGCGGCGCTACGGTCCATTCTGTCCGGTCTGTTCGGACACGCTGTTGACTAAGATCTATCAGCTTTCGCGAGCGTCTCGGCCGGCGAGTCCCGCGGTTGTCGAGCCAGGAGCCGGGGAAACGCTCTCGGGATGGACCGTGGTTGGCGCTGTCGACAGCGACCTGGCGCCGGTCGAGTCCGTCGAGGTGCTGGTTGACGGAGTGGCCGCTGGACCGGCTGCGCGGGAGGTGCTCCTTGGTCACATGATCGACACGTCGCGATACGTGAACGGTATTCACGATGTAGCCGTGTCGTTCGCTTACGCCGATGGCACACGGCGCGTGACGCCCGCGGTTCGGGCTGTCTTTTCGAACGAGACTCGAGTGCCTCCGTCGATCGGAGCGCCGCGGTACCAGGGAGGCTCGCTCACGTTTCCTCAGGCCGCGGGCGTCACTGTCCCGGGCGCGGTGGCGATCGTAAACGGAAAGGACCGTTTTCCCCTGGAGGTCTCGGGTGCAGGAGTCCTGAGGACCGTCAAGAAGTCCCTCGGCAGCGCGTCAAGGCTGCGCGTATCGAAGGCGATCCCCAGACGGCGAGACGTCACGGTACGGATCGTGAACTCGAGCGGTGGGATGTCCGAAGCGGTGACGTTCCGGCGGTAACGTCTGCCTGCGGGCGCAGCCACTCGAGCGTAGCCTGCCGCGGCAAGACTGAAATCGTATCCCGCGCAATCTACCGCTTTAGGAGGCCGGCGATGCCCGTTCACGGGCTGGACCGGATTGGCCGCGGGTTCCTCGGCGCCGCCGCTCGAGCGCAACTCGCAGTGAACCTCGAGAGCAGGCCGGATTTCAGGGATAGATCCGAGGAGTCTCGTGCTAAGCTGCGGGCCGGAATTCCGTGCATCCGCCCGGAATCTGGATTCTCTCCCATCTAAATTCTCGAGGAAGGTCTAAATATGAAGTCCGGAACCGTCCAAGCGCGTGTCGCTTCGTGCTGTCTGGTGCTGGTGTGCTGTAGTCTGCTGGCTTCGGCGGCCACGACGCGACTTTCACCATTGCGGGGTCGAACCGTCCAGTCCCGCGTAGTCGCTCCCGTAGCGGCCCTGGCGGTCGATATCGACGTGCAGTCGGTCGAGCCGGATGGCGCGATCGATCTCGCTTCGACCGGTGCTGTCCACGTCGCCATCCTGGGATCCAGGGGCTTCGACGCTACGGCCGTCGATCCTTCGACGTTGACCGCTTCAGGAGCAAGTGCCGTGATCGTCACGCCCGGATCCGCCAAGCCGGGAACGAGGGACCAATTGGCGGACGATGTTGTCGAAAGCTCCAGCGGATATCGTGCGCCGGTCTACGACGCGCAAGTGCGTGACGTGAACTCCGACGGACGGCCCGACCTGGTCGTCGCCTTCAGCGTCGCGCGCATGACGGATCTGGTTGCGGGTCTTGGGCGTGTCCAACTCGAGGGCCGAACGTTCGGCGGCCTGGCCATCGCTGGCACACAGGCGGTCGTTGCAAGGGGAACCCGCCCAAGCGGTTGCTGCGATGGAAACCACCCGGAGTCGCCTGCTGCGACGGCGTGTAACACCAGTCCGATCACAATCAACGACGGAACTGCTGCCACTCCGTATCCGTCGAGCATCACCGTATCCGGAGAAACCGGTGTGATCAGCAACATCACGGTCTCCGTGACCGGACTGTCGCATGCGTTCATTGGCGACGTGCAGATGCTGCTCGTAGGGCCGGCCGGGCAGAAAGTAGTGCTAATGGCGGTTGGCACGAACGGCTCGGCGCCGAGTGGAATCAACCTCACGTTCGACGACGCGGCTGCCGCGAACCTGCCGGCGACGGGCGCCTTTACGTCGGGTACGTTCAAGCCGACGGTGAACGATGCACTGCCGAATTTCGCGGCGCCGGCGCCTGCAGCCTCGGTGGCTTCGCCATTTGCCTACACCTTGTCCGCGTTTCGAGGTACGAATCCGAATGGAACCTGGAGCCTTTACGTTCGCGACATCACTGCGCCGGACGGCGGTTCGATATCCGGCGGGTGGTGCGTGAACATTACGACTGCGCCGTCCGCGACGGCGTGCGCGACGCTGCAAGCCGGGGCCATAGGCGCTGGCGATCTGACTCAGACCGGCCGGCTCACTCGAAACGGCGTCACGAGCATCTGTGCAGTGGTGAAGCCTTCGCCTGGATTGAACGACTCCACGCCTGGCCGCAGATTCGACACCTACACCATCACGAACCAGAATGTCACGTCGCAATGCGTGAGCGCGTCTTTGACGACCGGTTGCGCACCGAATCAGATCTTCCTTGCCGCTTACTCGGGCAGCTACAATCCGGCGAGCGTACTCACGAACTATCTAGCCGACAACGGATCGAGCATGGCCGGAAGTTCGGTGGGTATCGGTCCCGTTGCGTTCACAATGGCGCCTGGCGCCACAGTAGTGCTCGTGGTCCACGAGATCACGGTCGGCCAGGGATGCTCCAGTTACGGCCTGCTGATCGAAGGCGATATCTGCGCGCCTCCATCCTGCACGTTGACCTGTCCGGCGAACGTCACTCAGGCGAACGATCCAAACCAGTGCGGCGCGGTGGTCAACTACCCTGCTCCCACCGCGACGCCCGGTTGCGGAACGGTGACGTGCGTTCCGCCGTCCGGCAGCACCTTCGCGGTCGGCACCACTACCGTTACCTGTACGCCCACGACGGGCACACCGTGCTCGTTCACCGTTACGGTCAACGACACGCAGGCTCCGACAATCACCTGCCCGGCCAATCAGACTGCCCTCGAATCTCCTCCGGGCAGCGGCACTGCCACGGTGAATTTCCCGGCGCCGACGGTCGCGGACAACTGTCCGGGGGTGGGCGCCGCCGTGTGCACGCCCCCGTCGGGTTCGGCCTTCCCGCTCGGAACGACGACGGTGACCTGCACGGTCAACGATGCGGCGGCAAACACGGCGAACTGCACCTTTACCGTGACAGTCGAGGTGCCTTTCGATCTTTGCTTCAACGACGAAGCGAACGGCAACACCCTGTCGTTCGTCACCGATCCGCTCAGCCCGCAGTACGGTCTGTGGCAGTTCAGGATTGCAGCCACTGGCACCGTACTCTCGGGTTATGCGGAGCACCTTGCCTACCGGCCGAATATTTCGCTCAGCGCCTACGACCGTGACACCGCGTCCGTACGTATGGACGCCAGCGCGAACCTCGCCGCCCATACGTGCACCGCGACTATCGTGAATCGCACGACCGGCGTCAGGTACACGTTCCGCGATCGCAACACGACGAACAACCCTGCCTGCGGCGCGCCGGCGCCGTAACATTGGCGGCGAAACCGACGGGCCGGAAGCGACAGTTTCCGGCCCGGTCCGAACGTCGACACAACAGATCCCAATCGATACGGCCGGGAGCGCACGCGACGTCGAGCTCTCCCGGCCGTACCGTTACTGACGACAGCTGAAGCCGCGAATCCCTTGCAATCGAGCCAGGCGGCGGGCCGCTATTTGTGACGCCAGCCGGGAGACCGCTTCTCGAGGAATGCCGACAGACCTTCGCGAGGGTCCTTCAGATTCATGAGCTGATTCAGGTAGAGATCCTCTACCTTCAACAGCGCCTCCTCGAGTGGAACGCCGTCGGCTTCGACAAGAGCTCGCCTGGCGGTCTCGAGCACGGATGCGCTCAAACTGCGCAACTTGGCAAGCACTTCGTCCGACTTCTTGACCAGTTGGTCGTCCGGAACCACGTGTGTGACGAGGCCGCTCTGCTTCGCCTCCTCGGCCGTCAACAGGGTGCCCGTGAGGATCAGTTCCCTGGCGCGCTTCTGCCCGATGATTCGCGGGAAGTAGACACAGGCCAAGGGCGGAAACACTCCCATCTTGATCTGCGGCAGGCCGAATCGCGCCTTCTCGGAAGCGATGACGATGTCGCAGTACGCCGCAAGCTCGCACCCGGCGCCGAGCGCGGAGTCCGGCACGATCGCAACGGTCGGCTTCGACTGAAAGTCGAGCGTCCTGAAGATAGAATGAAATGCGTCGATCAGCTGGTAGGCGACCTCGGGCGCGTGATCCTCGAGCGCAACACCCGCCGAGAACGCGCGACATCCCGCGCCGACTTCGAACACGATCGCGCAGAGTCCGGCGTCACGGGCCGCCGTGTTGATGGCGTCCGTGATGAGCGCCATCATCTCAATCGTCAGCGTGTTCAGCGGCGGATTATTGAGCGAGATCCTCGCGACGCGGTCGTCGATGCGCAGCACCACGCGCGAAGACTGGTCGTCCTGTCCGGAATACTCGAAAGCCTCGCTCATCGATTCACTCGCGATCGTGGCCAGTCAACCAGAGGTCGATCGGCCTGACGGTAGGAAGCAGCGGATAAAGCTGCAAGCCGTCAACGTGCTGACTATGTAGGATGTAATCGCGACGGTGCAAGAGCACGAGGGCGGGACACACTTCGACGAACGTGCGATGGATCTCGCGATAGAGCTCGTCCCGCGAAGGCGGATCGGTAGTCCCGCGCGCGAGTTCGAAAAGCTCGTCGAGAACGGCCGAATCGTGCGATCCCGCAAACGATCCAAGTTTGGAGTGAAACGCTCCGAAAGTGAACGTGTCTGGGTCCAGGTAGTCGCCATACCACGAGGCTTCGATAAGGTCGTACTCGCCGTCGCGCCGGCACTGGTTCAGCAGGGGAACCGTCCGGACATCCAGGCGCACCCCGATCATCTCGAGGTTCTCCCGAATGCCGGCCACTGCCTCGTCGCCGATCGACCAGGGAGCGTCGGTGAGCACCAACTCGAGCGGCCGTGAGCGGTCGAACCCGGCGGCGTGCAGAAGCTCGAGTGAACGCTCGGGGTCGAACACCGGCAAGGTGAGGTCCGGACTGAATCCCGGGCACGTCGGCGGAATCAGGCCCTGTGCCAGGACGGCGATCGGCGCGGACGAATACGCGCGCACGAGCCTGTCGCGATCGATCGCGTGCGCAAGCGCGAGACGCACACGGGGATCCGATACGCGGCCCGGCCGGTGATTGAGCAACAGATACTGACAGTGTGGCTGAGTGATCGACTGGAGCTGCGAGCGACAGCCGGCGTCGGCGAGCAGATCGCCGAGTCGAGTTCTCGGAATGTACTTCGTGAACGCGTAGCGACTCCCGAGGACGCCGTCGACGGCTTCCTCCGCGCTGACGTTGAGCTTGAAGTCGACGCCGTCTACGTACGGGTGAAACTTGTCGCGGTACCCTTCGAACCGGTCGAGCGCGATCAGGTCGTCGTCGACCTGGCGGACACGGAACGGGCCGGTGCCGACGGGGTGCCTGTGGAAGGCCTCGGCGTTGGATTCGACGAGCTCCTTTGGAACTATGCTCGCGAAGGTCAGTGCAAGCAGGCCGAGCAAGAAAGCGATAGGTTCGACCAGCTCGATTTCGAAGGCATGCGGATCGAGCACGCGGATGCCGGAAATCGACCTGGCCGCTCCCGACTTGAAGTCGAGCGCTCCTCGCACCGATGCGAGGATGAATGCGCCTTCGTCCGCCAGACGGGCAACCCGCTCGAGCGAGTACACCACGTCGCCTGCCGTCAGCTCGCGGCCGTGATGGAACTCGACGCCGCGACGGAGCGTGAAGCGCCAGGTGAGTCCGTCCGGCGAGACCTGCCATCGCTCGGCAAGCGCCGGAGTAATTCGTCCACCTTCCCGGCTCGACACGAGCGTTTCGAAGACACAGTCGAGCACCGTCGTGTGAGCCTCCGAGAACCCGCGCACGGGGTCGAGATCGACCTCCCGCATAGCGAGAGGAATCGTAATCCGGCCCCCTCTGGCAGGCTTCGGTAATCGAATCTGCGAAATCTCCGAACGAAGCGCTTCGACGTTCTGCTCGATAAGCCCGTTCGCGTAAGTCATCGCCGCGACGGAGACCTGGCTCTCGCGCCCGGCGTCGTAGATGTGCGAAATTGCGGAGGCCAGCTCCGCCGTTGCCCCTGACTGCTGCGCCACTGCGGTCTCGAGCGCACCTGCAACGGTGATAAGGCGCTCGATGAATGCGACGATGTCGAGACTCGCGGACTCCTGCTCTCCCATCGCGAGGCGGACGCGGTAGGCGAGCGTGCTGATCTCGCGCACGCGTCCGACGACCTTGTGACTAGATTCGTTACGCTCGGTTGCCGTTTTTCGCAGCCGCTCGGCAAGCTCGGCCACCCTGCCCATCGCGCGCTTCAGGTTGGCGGTCTCGGATGTCTGCGTCGAAGTCGCATCGGAGATCTGCTCGACTCGGGTGCGGATCAGTTCGGATTCGGCATAGATCGCGTCGAGCGCCGAGCTCGCCGCCCGAGCCAGTTGCAGACCTCGAACGGCACGCTCGCCGCTCGCTCGCGCCTCCTGGCTGGCAAGTGCGATCTCGCCGCGAATCGAGCGGACTACCGTCTCGATCTCGCGCGTGGAGGAAGTCGTCGAGTCGCTGAGCTGCTTGATCTCTCTCGCAACGACCGCAAACCCGCGTCCCGCCTCGCCGGCGTGCGCGGCCTGAATCGAGGCGTTCAGAGCGAGCAGTTTCGCCTGGACCGCGATTCCCTGAATGATCTTCGTGATCTCGGAGACTTCCTCGGATCGCGCCACGAGCTGGTCCATCGACCGGCCGAGCGACGTGACAGCCGTGGCAATTCCGTCGACCGCTTCGGTGGTCTGCCGAACGACGTCGATGCCGTTAGCGGCGGCATCGGACATCTGACCGGAAAGCGCGAACGTTTCGGCGGTACCGGCGTCGATGCTGCGAATCGACGAGTTGATCGCCGTCACGGCATTCGCGGTGGTGGACAGTTCGCGGGTGAGTCCGCCCATTGCACGGTCGATGTCCTTCATCGAGGACGCGATCGCGGCGGCAGCGGCTGCCACGTCGCCGACGGCGGCCGAGAGGGTGTCGGAGTCGCGGGTCACGTCGCGTCCGCTCTCGGCGAGATTCGAAGTCGCGTGTGCCGCGGATTCGATGAGAGCATGCAGCTCGTTGGCCTGCGATTGCACCCCGCGCGCCGTTTCGCTCAACGCCGAAGCGGTCGCGTCACAAGCACGGGCCGACGCCGTGACTTCGGCATTCGCGTTCGCGGTAACAACGATTCGGTCGCCCGAGTCTCGGACGGCCGATATCGTGGCGGCCGCAATGTGCCGCAAACGCTGGGCGACGCGGCGGCGCACGGCAATGACTTCGCGAAGACGCCCGATCAGTTCGCGCTCGCGATCGGTCTCCGCGGCATCGAGCGACGGCAGGTCGCCGTCGAGGTTCCCGGCGCTCAGGTCATCGAGCGCCGCGGCGATCAGGTCCAGAAAGCCGTCGGGAAGTGTCCGCGGCGTCTCGCTCATCGCGATGTGGTTCCTCGGAAGTCGAACTGTGTGAGTATGAGCCCGGGCGCGTTAGTCCTTGCGCGACCATCTTCGGTCCGAAGGGAAGATCCGGCAAACGCGCAATCCATCCAGATTGCGAACCGGGCTCCGATTGCCTGCAATCCTACTTCTTTGCCTTCTCGATCTTGAGGACTTCAATATCGAACAGCAGCGTCGAATTGGGTGGAATCTTCCCCTTGTCCTGTGAGCCATAGCCAAGGGACGGAGGAATCGAGAGCTTCCGCTTGCCGCCTTCCTTCATTCCAATGACGCCCTGGCTCCACCCGTCGATCACTCCCGAGCCGACGGTAAAAGTGAACGGGGTGCCCCTGTCGACCGAACTGTCGAACTTCGTCCCGTTCGTCAGGGTTCCCGTGTAGTGAACGGTCACTTTGTCGCCCTTTTCGACGGAAAGTGCTCCGCTTCCGACCTTCACGTCCGTCTGCTCGAGCTTCGCGTTCGGGTCGGCCGGGGGCGCCGGATTCGTCGCAGGCGGGTTCGCCGGAGGCGTCGGCGGCGTTGCGGGAGGCGTCGGGGGGTTGGTGACCGGGCTCTTCGCCGCCCTGGTAGTCGTGGACGCCGGCAGCGCGGCGTATATCACAACGCCCAGGAAGGCGGCGGCGGCTACTCCGGCCAGAATCCGATTGAGCGGCTTGTCCCAGAAGGTGGGCACGTGCACTCGCTGTTCGCGTTCGGCGCGTCGCCGTTGGGCGCGATTCATCGTTTCGTTGGACATCAATGGCTCCGTGGATGTTTATCGTGTCGAGGCTTGCAGGCGGCTGCTCGGCCGCCAGAGCCGACAGATGTTAGGTCACAGCCTCGTCCGTGCGCAACGCGGCGCGTCGTGCCCGCAATAGTAAAACGAGTGCTGTGGAGAGCGTGAGATTGATCCCGATGACTACCAGTGCGGATCGCGGGCCGAGCGGTTCGAAGACCTGCCCGATAAGCCAGGGGAAAAACATCGCTCCGCAACTTGCCGAGGCGAACAGCACGCTGTTGACGAGTCCGGTCACCGGCGTGCGCGTGCCGATGAGTGCGAGCATGGTCGGAAAGACCGCGGCCACACTAAGCCCGAGCACGAACGTGCCAAACCAGATGAAGCCCTCGCCGAGTGCCGCCAGCATCAGCCCCACGCTGGCGACCGAGATCGGGAGGGTAGTGAGAAGTATCCCGCCGGCCTCGTAACGCGTGGCCGCGGCGGTGGCAATCAGACGTCCGATCGCGACGGCCCCCCAGAACAGTGCCGTGAGGTACGCCCCCGATTCCGCGGTAGTCAATCCGGACCGGACCGCGTACGTGAAGATCCAGCCACCGCTTGCGGCCTCGGCTCCTGTGTAGACGAAGAAAAAGACCGCCCCCGTCGCAACGAACGATCTGTCGAAGGATTGCCGGTCCGATGCTCTGGTGCGTTGAAGCCGGACAGGGCTGTCGACGAAGAGAAGCGAGACCGCGGCAGGTACGAGCATTGCCGAGAGCGTGCCGAAGGCCATTGGGAGACTGCCCGTGCGCAGTTGCACCTGCGAAAGCACGATTGGCGACAGGAATGCTCCCACTGCGTAAACGGAATGCAACCCGTTCAGATAGGGTCCGGACCTCTCGCGGTAGCGCCACACGATGAGTGTGTTGCAACCGACGTCGAGCATTCCCATTCCGAGCCCAACGGCCCACAGGACGGCCATCGTTGCACCCAGTGTCTCGAACCAGGGCACGAGAGCAAGCGCGCCGGCCATCCAGGCAAGGACGGCGACGAGGACCGGATGACCCTGGACGCGGTCTACGAGGCGGCCCGCGACGATGGTGCCGAGCATGTAACCGAGCGACTCGACCGTGAAGAGGATCGCGACATCCGCGAGAGCGGAGTGAGTCTGCTCGGCAAGAGACGGTAGCGTGGGCCCAAGTGCGGCTCCCGTCAGTCCGAGTCCGACGAACGCCGCGTAGTAGGGCAGGCCGTGGCGGATCGACGCGACGGCGGAATCGTCCGTCAAAGCATGTCGCCCTTGACGGCCTTGTACATGAGCTCAATCGAAAACGCGACGCCGAGGCACGCCAGGAAGAAGTAAGGCCCGCTTCCCGGCCAGATGTTGAGCGTGCCCCAGGTGTTGAAAACCACGAGCCACGAAAGCAGAAGAACGTCCAGTACGAGCGAGACCGACATGGCCGCGGCTCCGTACTTGCGAAGGTAGAACAGGCCGATTGCGCCCACGGCTGCAAGAAATGCATCGAGCAGAAGGACAGGCCCGACGGCCCATTTCCACGCGGCGGTCGTCGGATGCAGGCCCTTCGGCCCGGCCTGCCCCAGCACGATCTGGGCGCCGAGCACGGTGCAGAGCAGCAGTTTCAGCACGCCCACGCCAAAGAACCCGAATATCCAGGCCGACGAGATATCGGGAAACTCTCCGTCGATAACGCCTTTGCGCGGCCGGCGATCCCAGGCGCTGAGGCGCTTCTTTCGGCCGGACTTGGCTGCCGAGAGCGCGGAGGCCGACTTCGGGGCTATCTGATCCGATCCGCAGACCGTGCAACGCGTGTGACTTGCCGAGGTGACCGCCCCGCACATGCGGCAAACGAGCACGGTGCTGCCACGCGTTTCGGTCGTCGCGCCCGAATCCGAGGGAACCGAGAGCATCGGGGGTGGGTCGATAGTCCTGCGGCGACCGACCTCGACGCCGACCTGATCGGCGAAGAGCGATCCGCAGTCGAAACACGTCACCGCGGCGTCTTCGTTTTCCGAACCGCAATCCGGGCAAGCCTTCATCGTCCAAGCTCCGATCGCACTGTGAATTCAGGGGCGGGCCAGTCGACTACGGACCTCCGCCGGCCGACGGACGGCCCACACACGTCATGACGCAATTTACTCGTCGTCGCGGCGTGTGCCGCGGCGCGCTGCCAGGTTATAAAGCAAGGAACGACACGAATGTACACGTTTCTGCGCGATTGTCACGGCCGACCTGCCACGTCGAGACTTCCGTGGATTGCGTCACGCGCCATTATTGCAGCGCCAATGACTCCGGCGTCGTCGCCAAGGGCGCTGCTGGCGATCTCGCAGGCCTCGAACGACGGTCCGAAAGCCCGGCGGCGCGCTTCGTGAATGACGGCGTCGAGAAGCACGTCGTTGTCGCGCATGACCGGACCGCCGAGGACGACCAGCTCGATGTTCATGAGGTTCACTACGTTCGCAATCGTCATTCCCAGAAACAGCCCGGTTTCGGCGAGGATTGCCCGCGCCAGCCTGTCACCCGAAACGGCGCCCTCCACCACGTCTTCGCACGTCAGTCGCCCGCGCATCTTTTCGGCCAGTGCGGAATACGAATAGGCGGGATCGGAAAACAACCGCTCGCGGGTGCGCCTGACGATGTTCGGACCGGACGCGATCGTCTCGAGGCACCCGGAAGAACCGCAGCCGCACTCCAGGCCCTGCGCCGTGACTTTCAGGTGTCCGAACTCGCCAGCGAAGCCGCGCGCGCCCCGTTGCAGTTGACCTCCCTGCACGATGCCGGCGCCGATGCCCGTGCCCAGAGTGATGTAGATGAAGTCCGATCGGCCCTTGGCAGCGCCGCACCTCCACTCGCCGTAAGCCGCTGCATTCGCGTCGTTGTCGAGCACGACCGGAAGGGAAGTTGCGCTCGACAGCAGGCCCGCGACGTCGATCTCGGAGACGTCTGCGAGGTTAGGAAGCATGACGACTCGGTTCGACGGATGTTCGACGAGACCGGGCAATCCGAATCCGATCGAGCGGATCGTTCCGATCCCCGATGTATCGCGGATCGTGCGATTGACGAACTCGACGAGCCCGTCGACCAGATCGTTCGCGGATTCGAGCCGCGAGGGCTCGCGTCCGAGCGAGTGAACGCGGCCGTCGCCGTCCACTATCGCGGTTCGCGTGCTTCGGCCAAGGTCGACGCCGAGGTAGAGCTCGGTCAGGCTCACGGCGCGACCTCAGGCGAAACCGGGCGGCGGATCGGGCCAATTCCGCCGGTCGACCGCGACCGCGTTGTAGAGACGACGCGCTTGATGTGCCCGATCGCCCACTGGGCCTTGGCTCGAACACCCTCGTCGTCGTCCTCGCGAACACGAATTTCCAGAGCGCCGACCGAGAGCGGATCCGCCAGGTGGCCAAGCGCCTGTGCGGACGTGAATCTGACGTTCGCGTCCGGCCGCTCGAGCGCCTCGATTAGGTCGGGCAGGGCCCGCTCGTCGCCGAGGTCGCCAAGGGCAAGGGCCGCCTGGCTTGCCAGCAGGCTGTCGTCGCAATTCAGTGCTTCGAGTAGAGGCGACAACACTTCGGAACTCTGGATCATGCCTGCGGCCTTTGCGGCGAATCGCGCCGTGCCGAAGTCTCCACGATCCGTCGCATCGACGAGCCTGGCAGCGATGGCCGGCGCCGCGCTCGCGCCGAAGCGCCCGAGGGCCTCGGCGGCGGCAGCCTTCACGCGCGAGCTGGAGTCGACGAGCGCGGCGGCGAGTGCGTCGACGGCCTTCGGATCGTGCGAGAACCTGAGCATCGCGACGCCGTCGAGCCGAATCTCTTCGCTCTCGTCCTGCAGGAGGTCGGACACGTCGCTGCCAAGCTGGCGTCCGGCGAGTCCTTCAATGAGTTTCTGGCATACCGCGTCCAGGCCCGTGACTTCGTCGACAAGCGTCTCGTCGACCTTGCCGGCCCAGAGGACGCCGCCGCCTTCCGTCTCGATGAGTTGAGCGGTCACCCGAACCCGGGCTCCGGAGCGCAATACGCTTCCGACGAGCACGCCGTCCGCTCCCAGTTCCCGGCCGACGTCGTTCGGATTGAAGGCGCGATCCGCGTAGCGGGCTACGGTGGAGATCGGGCGCAGCGTGAGCGACTTGAACTTGGACAGCTCGGTTACGAGAGCTTCCAGCAGCAGGAAATTCCAGTCCGATTCGGACTCGCTTCCCAGGGCGCGGAAGGGAAGCACCGCCAGCGACTTGTGCATGCCCGGAATGAGCGGAAAGTCGTCCGGAATGCTGATGGAATCCTCGAAGCTGGTCTCCTGCACAGGCGCCGGACCGCCCATCTGCGACAGTGTTCTGCCGGCGCCGGGCACGATCTTCCGGAAAAAGCCGGGAATGGTAGTCGTCCAGCCCCTCCGGACGTTTTCCACCGGCGCGAACGGCTGGTTGATACCGTCGGGAACCGGTGTCTGGAACCGCAGGCCCGCGGATATACGTTTCAGATCGGCCAGGACCTCGTGCATGGACTGGTAGCGAGCCGCGGGTTCCTTCTCCATGCAGCGGTCGATGATGGCCTGCAGTCCGGGGGGCGCCGAGGGGTTTTCGTCGAGGACCGGTGGAGGCGTGCGGTTGCAGATCGCGTAATAAATGTCGACGTGGTTCTTGCCCGTGAACGGTTTCTTGCCCGTCGCCATTTCGTAGAGGACGATGCCAAACGAAAACACGTCTCCGCGCCGGTCGGTGCGATCGCCCCTCGCCTGTTCCGGAGACATGTAGGCGGGAGTTCCGAACGGCGAACCGAGTGCGGTGATCTCCGCCGAGGCGTGGCTCGTCGCTTCCTCCAGGTTCTTTCCCAGACCGAAGTCGAGCACCTTCGCCTGCCCTCGTGGCGTGATCATTATGTTCTGCGGCTTGATGTCACGGTGGATGATCCCGCGGTCGTGAGCGCGAGAAACGGCGTCGGCAACCTGCAGCGAGATCGACAGCAGTGCCGGCGCGGCCAGAGGCCGCGAGTTGATCGTACGCTTGAGCGTGTTGCCTTCCACGTACTGCATCGCGATGTAGTAGACGCCCTTGTCCTCGTGGATCTCGTAGATCGTGCAGATGTTCGGATGATCGAGAGACGACGCGAGCCGCGCTTCTCTCAGGAACCGCCTGCGAGCGCTCTCTTCGCCGAGGAGATCGGCATCGAGAATCTTGAGCACGACCGTGCGGTCGAGCTGGATGTCGAGCGCGCGATAGACGCTCGCCATGCCGCCGGATGCCAGGGGTTCGAGTATCCGGAAGTGCGCAATTGTCGTACCGACGATCTGCCGAGAGTCCATGTGGTTTTGGGGACCGGATCGAGGTCCGGCCGGATCGTGGTTTCAGAATACTCCGAGTGCGAGGATTCCGGACGCCGAACTTTCAGGTGGTTCCGATTACGTGCACCACGACACGTCGGGACGAGCCGTGGCGACGATGCTCCCAGAGAAAAACGTGCTGCCAGGTGCCGAGGGCAAGCCGGCCGTTCGCGATGGGAATCGCGAGCGAGGTGGAAGTGAGAGCTGAACGGATGTGGCTCGGCATGTCGTCCGGCCCTTCGGCGGTGTGCCGGTAGCGCGGATCGCCTTCCGGGGCGAGCCGGACGAGGAAGTCTTCGAGGTCGCGTCGCGCATCCGGATCGGCGCCTTCCTGGATGGTGAGACTTGCGGACGTATGAGAGACGAAGACCGTACAGATTCCGGTCCGAACTCCCGACGCCGCGACTGTCTCGTGGACGTCATCGGTAAAGTCGTGCATTCCCTGGCCCCGTGTCGAGATGCGCAGTTCGCGCTGGTGCTGGGTCCAGGAATGCATCGAGCGCCAGGCTATTGGGCGTCTTTCGCGACGAAATTCGCGAATCGCACGATCCGTGTATCCGTCCAGGCGCCGAATACCCTTGTTCCATCGGTGGCGACTTCGAAGCTCGTGACCGGAGGATAGCCGGTGAGCTGCGCAACGTCGCCGAACGTCGCCCCGTCGTCGACCGAGGAGAGCCCGATGATGTTCGGTTCGGCTTCGGTCGAGTCGAGGCCGGCACCGTGCAACAGCAGGACCACCACTCCGGCGGCCGTCCGGACGAGGTGGTGGATGTGCGGCGTCCCGACCCGCGCAAGCGGCGCCGCCGGAGGAACGGAAGCCGAGCCCAACGGGGTGCGAGTCAGAAAGACGCTCTGAACGGGAGAGCCGGTGGCGTACGAGGTCTCCGCCCAGCTGACGCAAAGGAGGCCGTCGTTGCTCAGGTAGCCGCGGACGGCGCTTGGAATGCCAGCTGGAGCTTCGGCCCGGGCGATTTCGACAGGATCGGATTCGACGTCGATGCGCGTTGCAAGCACGCTGCCGCCGTTGTATGCGTCACCCGCGGCGGCACGTTCCTGTGTGGCAATTCGAACCCGGAAGAGCCACACGGACCCGTCGGCGGCCGCGTGAAGCGACGGCGAAGAGTCGGACTCGTAAGTTGGCCGTGAGTTGGTCTTGACGAATTCGGTGAAGGTTGCGCCGAGGTCGGTCGAATAGCCCCAGTTAACCTGCTCTGCAGTTGTAGTGCCGCCGCCCGCGGCACCGACGGCGAACGCGGTCTGGTAAGCAAGGTAGAGGTGCCCAGCCGATGTCGTCGCCATATCGATGCCGACGACGTTGCGATCGGAATCGACGATAGTGCCGGTCGAGAAGTTCTTTACCTGAGCGTCTGATCGCACGATGGCGATCTGGTTCGCGAATCCGGTCGTGCCCGCGTAATAGATGTTGCCGGCGGCATCCCCGGTGATAGCGACTAACTGGAAGAGGACGGGAATCCGCACCGTGCGAGCCTTGGCGAATGTCTTCCCGCCATTCCTGGAGATCGCGAAAGTGCGCTGGGTGCCGGACTGGTCCGGGCCGCGCCAGAAGACGACGACGTTGCGCCCGGCCGAGACGACCTGGGGCACGTAGTACGAACCGAAGTGGATCGACTCGACCAGGGTTCGCTTCCGAGATGCGGCGGTTCGCGGTCCGGCGGCCAGCGCCGGAATCGCCAGCGCAAACAGGAGTGCAGGGACGAGCATAGCCCTGGCCAGGTTCGATCCGGTCTTACTCTTGTTCATGGTCTCGGGAACGTTAACTCCAATCCAAAGAGTGGTCAACGGAGGGTCATCTCCATTGTGGTGCGGCGGATAAAAGGAGTTGGAGACGACGGTTTGGGACGATTCCGATTGACCGTGACGGACACGGCGCCCGCCGCCAACTCCGATGCCGAGTCAAGCCGTGGGCGCCTGCTGCGAGCCCGCAGCCCGTTCTCGTGCGGCACCGCAATTTCGTGGACCCGGAGCCATTCCCGACGGTCATCGGGCCACACCGCCAGTCTTCCCGGAATATACTTGACTAAAAAGTAAGGTAGCGGCTACGCTGCCGGTCTTCCGCACGATCACGGAACTGGCGGAACCGGAACCATGAAGATCTCGGCACAGGAAGAATACGGGCTCCGCTGCCTCCTCTCGGTGGCGAGGCCGTCCCCGACGGGCGCGCATTCACTCCGCCAGATCGCTGAGGCGGAAGGCATTTCGACGGCCTACGCCGGCAAGTTGCTTTGGATTCTCGGCCACGCGGGACTGGTGAAGTCATCCCGAGGGCCAAAGGGCGGCTACAGTCTCGCCCTTCCCGCATCCGAGATCCGGCTTTCGAACGTCATCAAGGTCCTCGACGACGACGAGATGGACCACCACTGCCAGAGTTATTCGGGAGATCTCGATGCCTGCATCCACACCGAATGCTGCACGATCCGTCCCGTCGTCGAGGGACTTCATTCACTCGTGCGCGACGCGCTCTCCCGTGTGACGCTCGAGCAACTGATGCTCGGGCAGACGGGTGGAATGATCAACCTAACCAGAATTCGAGACTCTCGAACTGACGCCGCAAATCCGTCCGGCCTGAGACCCGAACACAGGAGCCGCCCATGAGCACGATCGAGTCGCTCGCCAACCGCGAATACAAGTACGGCTTCACGACCGATATTGAATCCGATGTCATCCCGCGCGGCTTGAGCGAAGACACCATCCGTCTGTTGTCGGCGAAAAAGGACGAGCCCGAGTGGATGCTCGACTGGCGCCTCAAGGCCTACCGCCGGTGGCTCGAGATGGAAGAGCCCGACTGGGCGAACGTCGACTACCCGAAGGTCGACTTCCAGGACATCGTCTACTATTCCGCTCCCAAGCAGAAAAAGCAGCTCGCCAGCATCGACGAAGTGGATCCAAAGCTGCTCGAGACGTTCGAGAAGCTTGGCATTCCGCTCGACGAACAGAAGCGGCTCGCGAACGTCGCCGTCGACGCGATCTTCGACAGTGTGTCGGTCGCGACAACGTTCCGCAAGAAGCTCTTCGACGCTGGAGTGATCTTCTGCTCGTTCTCGGAGGCGGTCCGCGAATATCCGGAACTCGTCAAAAAGTACCTCGGCTCGGTCGTCCCCGTCAGCGACAACTACTACGCGGCGCTGAACTCCGCTGTCTTCACCGACGGTTCGTTCGTCTACATTCCACCTGGCACGCGCTGTCCGATGGAGTTGTCGACCTACTTCCGCATCAACAACCAGGAGTCGGGCCAGTTCGAGCGGACGCTCATCGTGTGCGACGAGGGCAGCTACGTCAGCTACCTCGAGGGATGCACTGCGCCGCAGTTCGACAAGAACCAGCTTCACGCCGCCGTTGTCGAGCTCGTCGCGCTCGACAACGCCGAGATCAAGTACGCGACCGTCCAGAACTGGTACGCCGGTGACGAAGAAGGCAGGGGCGGGATCTACAACTTCGTGACGAAGCGAGGGAAGTGCGCCGGCGTCAATTCGCATATCTCGTGGACTCAGGTCGAGACCGGCTCCGCCATCACGTGGAAGTATCCGAGCTGCATCCTTCTCGGCGACAACTCGGTTGGCGAGTTCTACTCGGTCGCGCTCACGAACAACCTCCAACAGGCCGATACCGGCACGAAGATGATCCACATCGGAAAGAACACGAAGAGCACGATCATCTCGAAGGGTATTTCGGCCGGGCGTTCGAAGAACAGCTACCGCGGACTCGTGAAGATGATGCCCAAGGCGACGGGCTCGCGGAACTACTCGCAATGCGACTCCATGCTCATTGGGCACGACTGCTCGGCGAATACCTTTCCCTACATCGAGGTGCTCAACGAGTCGTCGCGGGTCGAGCACGAAGCGACGACGTCGAAGATCAGCGAGGATCAGATTTTCTATTTCCAGTCGCGCGGCATCCCGTCGGAAGAGGCCGTGTCGATAATCATCAATGGCTTCTGCAAGGAAGTGTTCCGCGAGCTTCCAATGGAGTTCGCCGTGGAAGCGACGCGACTTCTCAGCATGAAGCTCGAAGGCACGGTCGGATAACGACGGTGCATGCCGGCTCGAGTCGTGACGATCGCTTCGTCGCGCGAAGTCCCGGCGCGCCAAGGACACGAAACAAGCGACTATGACTGCACTCCTGGAAATTCGCGATCTGCACGCGACCGTCGATTCGGCCGAGATCCTTCGTGGCGTGAGCCTGACGGTGAACGCGGGTGAGATCCACGCCATCATGGGCCCGAACGGGTCGGGCAAGAGCACGCTGGCAAAGGTACTCGCCGGCCATCCTGCCTACACCGTAACTGGCGGCGAGGTTCTGTTCCGGGGGCAGAACCTGCTCGAACTTGCTCCCGACGAACGCGCGCGCTCCGGAATCTTCCTTGCGTTCCAGTATCCGGTCGAGATTCCCGGTGTTTCCAACTCGAATTTCCTGCGCCTGGCCTTCAACCAGACGCGAGAGTCGCGCGGACAGGAAGAACTCGATCCGCTCGAGTTCGACGAACTGCTTCGCGAGAAGATGAAGCTCGTCGAGATGGACTACTCGTTCGCAAACCGCAGCGTAAACCAGGGTTTTTCGGGCGGAGAGAAGAAGCGCAACGAGATCCTGCAAATGGCGCTGCTCGAGCCCTCGGTTGCCGTGCTCGACGAAACGGACTCGGGGCTCGACATCGACGCGCTTCGAGTAGTGGCGACGGCCGTCAACGCGCTCGCCACGCCGGAGAATGCATTCGTGATGGTGACGCACTACCAGCGGCTGCTCAATTACATTGAGCCGCATTTCGTGCACGTGTTCGCGGCAGGACGGATCGCGCGTTCGGGCGGCAAGGAGCTCGCATTGGAACTCGAGGAGAAGGGATACGAGTCGGTGCGCGCGCAAAGCGGCTCGCTTGCCGGCGCCTCGGAGGCTTCGAACGGATGAAGCTGCTGCTTTCCGAAGAGAAGGACCGTTACCTCGCGGCCTACGACGCGCGCGCCGCCGTGGCGGTGGCCGAGCCGGATTGGCTCGCCTCGCTGCGCCGGTTGGCAATTGCGCGGTTCGACGCAGTCGGGTTTCCCACGACGCGCAACGAGGCGTGGAAGTACACGGACGTTTCCCCGATCCTGAAGACCGAGTTCGGGAGCTCGACAGGATCGATCGGCAAACTATCGTTTGCGGGTTTCGAGTGCCTGCGGGCGCCCGAGGCCGAGGGCGCGTGCCTCGTCTTCGTCGATGGCGTCTACCATCCCGAGCTTTCGTCGATGTCCGGCTTGGCCGAGGGCGTAGTCGTGACGGATTTCGCGACGGCCGTCGCGGTCCACTTCGACGCCCTCGCCGTCCGGTTGGGGGTGCTGTCGGCCCACGAGTCGACGCCGTTCGCTTCTCTCAACCTTGCGATGGCCACGGGAGGTGCCGTCGTCCTGGTGCCGAAGGGCTGCGCGCCTGCTTCGCCGGTGCATTTGGTCTATCTTTCGGGTGGCGGCGACGAACCAGTCGCGGCGCACCCTCGCACGATGGTCGTGGCGGGCGAGAGCAGCAGCCTGACGGTCGTCGAGACGTTTGCATCCGTTAACGGCGTGGCGTCTCTCACGAACGCCGTCGCCGAGTTCCACGTCGGCGAGAACGCCCGCGTCGATCACGTGCGTGTGCAGCGCGAGGGCGCGCAGGCCTTCCACGTGGGCGCGACTGCCGTCGAAGTGAGGCGGTCGGGATCGTACTCGTCGATCGCCATTTCGATTGGAGCGGCGATTTCCCGTCACGATCTGCACGTCCGGCTCGCCGAGGAGGGCGCCTCCTGCCACATCGACGGTCTTTACGTGACCGAGGGCGAGCAGCACGCCGACAGCCACACGCGAATCGACCATCTCGTGCCGCGCTGCTCCAGCCGGCAACTCTACAAGGGAGTGCTCGATGGCGATTCGCGGGCGGTGTTCAACGGCAAAGTGTACGTCCACCACGACGCTCAGAAGACCGAAGCCCATCAGACGAACCGTAACCTGATGCTTTCGCCGCGAGCGCGGGTCGACACGAAGCCTGAGCTCGAGATCTACGCCGACGACGTCGTGTGTTCTCACGGCGCGACCGTGGGGGCGCTCGAGGCCGAAGAGCAGTTCTACCTCGCCAGCCGCGGGCTGGACGAAGCTACGGCGCGCGCCGTTCTCACGTATGGATTTGCGGAGGAGATCGTCGAGGAAATTCCCGTTGCGTCCGTGCGGCGGCATCTGGACGAGGTGATTCTCGATCGCTTCCAGAAGGGTTTTTCGAAGGGGTGACGACAATGGCCACGGTATCGAATCAGGTTGAGTCGAATTCGAACGCGGAAGTCTCGCGAATCGACAGCGCCCGCATCCGGGCGGACTTCCCGGTACTCGACACGGACGTCAACGGACACCGGCTCGTCTATCTCGACAGCGCGGCCACGAGTCACAAACCGCTGCAGGTCGTGGAGCGGATGGCGCGATTCATGTCGCACGAGAACGCCACGGTGCGCCGGGGCGTGCACTACCTGAGCGAGCGCGCGACGTTCGCGCACGACCAGGCACGCGCCAAAGTCGCCGCGTTCATCGGGGCAGGCGATCCGAGGCAGGCCGTGTTCACTCGCGGAACGACCGAATCGATCAACCTCGTTGCATCGGGGTTCGAGCGATCGATACTCGGGCCTGGCGACGAGGTTCTCATTACGCACATGGAGCACCACGCGAACATCGTTCCGTGGCAGATGGCGTGCGAGCGCACGGGGGCGCGGCTCGTCGTCGCGTCGATCACGCCTTCGGGCGAGCTCGATCTGGAGTCGCTCGAGGCCGAGATGTCCGAACGCACCCGGATCGTGGGAGTCACGCACGTCAGCAACGCTCTCGGCACGATCAATCCCATAAAGGCGATCGTCGAAATGGCGCACGCTCGCGGCATTCCGGTGCTTGTCGACGGGGCACAGGCCGCTCCGCACATGAACGTCGACGTGCGCGACCTGGGGTGCGATTTCTACGCGTTTTCCGGGCACAAGATGCTTGGACCGACTGGAATTGGCGTGCTCTACGGCAACCCAGAGACGACAACAGGCGGGCGGGCGCTCCCCTTCTATGCCAGCCTTCGCTTGGAGGTACGCCGCGTTGCCCCCTTAAAGATGGGGTTGGACGATATTGGCAGCCGTGTCAGCGTCCGCG
>JAJTWZ010000069.1 GCA_021463145.1 Blastocatellia bacterium
GGCGGCGGGGGGCGCGGCGGACGTGGTGGTATCGTTCGGCCCGCCGGGACAGGTGGCGCTTGCGGGCGACTGGGACGGCCAGCTATCGAAGTCGGGTGGCATGCGGAAGCGAATCAAGCCGCGCCGAAAGGACCGGCTGGATGCCAACACCGTTCGCGAAGCGATCGAATCGGCGAAGGCTGAGAAAGCGGCAAAGGCGGGGAAGACCCTCGATCCGGAGGTGTCGTGGGAACAGACGTGGGAACAGACGTTCACTTACACCAGTACGGGAACCGGATCGCGCCGGGCCCGGATGTGGATCTGGAGACGAACCGGTTCGAAACGGAGGGCACGGGCTTCGGGTACGACCTGGCCGGAAACCTGACGGGCGAGACGGGAGCGGAGTACAAGTACGACGCAGGCAACCACGTGTGGTCGTCGCAGAATGCCGGCGGGACGGTGACGTACTTTTACGACGGCGAGGGCCGGCGGGTGAAGATGGTGACGCCTTCGGTGACGCGGCGGTTCATCTACGACGCGGCGGGAACGCTGATCGCGGAGTACGAGGGAGCGACGCTGCGCGAAAGAGTACGTCTACGGAGCGAGCGGGCTGCTGGCGACGGTGGACGACCCCGGAACGGCTGGCCAGGCAGTGCAGTACATGACGCCGGACCACCTCGGAACGCCACGTGCGATCAGCGACGCGAGCGGAGCCGTGAGCCGGCACGATTACAAGCCGTTTGGTGAAGAGATCGGAGAGGCGGACAATCGGACGGCGGCGCTAGGGTACGGGACGGCCGACGGGGTGAGGCAAAAGTTCACCTCAAAGGAACGTGATAGCGAGTCCGGACTGGACTACTTCGGAGCGCGATACTTTGCGAGCGGTCACGGGCGATTCACAAGCCCTGACCCAGTATTGATGAGAGACGCACGACTTGTTGATCCGCAGCGGATAAACCTCTATGCCCACACGCGAAACAGCCCTCTTCGCTATGTTGATCCGTCCGGTGAGGATATCTTGGTGATTGAAAATGGCCCAACCGAGGGCAATCCGGTGGGACATACCGCTGTCGCAGTGTCAGGGTACGGAGTGTTTAGTCTCGGTAACGGAACAGCGTTGGGCTCGAGTACCAGCGACTATATTCTCCGTGAATCCCCTCGTCGCGACACCACCCTCTACATTATCCAAACGAGCGCAGAAGAGGATAGGGCCGTCGTTGAAATGCTCCTCAAGCAAGATGAGGAGAAGGGCTCGATCGGAAGGTACCCAGATAATTGCTCGGGTCGGTCGAATTCCGCACTTGATGCAATAGGCGTACCTCCTGCGGTGGGTGCACCTTCTATGACCATAGGGGTGCCGATGGGGGGACCATCTGAATTCCCGAGTGCGATGCCTGTTCCACAGCTCGAGTATAAGGATCCATCCCTGCCAGGAACGGCCGGAGCGAGAGCCGCCCAACTTCCCAAGGAAAAAGTGACGGTGATCACCGTACCCAAGGGATCCACCACTATTCCTGAGGCCGTCAAGCCGTTCGATCCTCTCAGTCCACATCCAGATCCTCGGCTTCCGAGGACTGAGAACAAGAAGCCTGGGGAGCCGGAGCCATCTTCTTAGTAAATGGAACGGCTGTAGTGGCAGATGACTATGGTGAGTTTAGTTTCTAAGGCTCTTTTGGTGGTCGTTGTGCTCTTCGGGCTTGCCTGCGTGCGACGGATCGATAGAGAGCTTGTTGACGCAGCCACCGAAGGGGACGCTGCGAGAGTTGAGACATTGCTAGAGGGCGGAGCAGATATCGAAGCCCATGCTAATGACGGCTGGACCGCGCTTGCGGTCGCTTCTCGTGAGGGGCACTTGAAAACAGTGGAGCTGCTGCTGTTTAGGGGTGCACAGGTGAACGCGAGAGAAGGTGGCGGACACACGCCACTGTTTTGGGCTGAGAGATACAACCGAAGCGAGGTGGCATCCGTGCTGCGACGGGCGGGAGGAGAAAGCGAGTAACGGCGACCTCCGCGCATCTATACTCACGGCTTCAACCCATGACTCGATTCCCTTCGGTTCGCGCGTCCTCGCGGCAGGTTGGTTCGTTCGACGGCCATCTCGAGCTTGTTCGTTGCTACGTCCCAAGGTCGATGTCGACCACGCGGCCTCGGTCCGCTGAACAAAATTACCGGGGACAACTACCGGGGACACTGCGGTTCTTAACCTCAGAGGAACGTGACGCCGAGACGGGGCTGGACTACTTCGGAGCGAGGTACTGCGCGAACGCGCAAGGTAGATTCACTAGTGCCGATCCGGTGACACTCACTCGGGAAAGGCTTATAGAGCCGCAGCGACTCTCACTCTATTGCTATGTATCCAACAATCCTCTTCGCTACACGGATCCAAATGGTAGAGATCTGAAACCCATCGCCGGACAGTCTCCGACTGATGTTAATCGCATTGTGGCAAATTTGGCCGCGATCTATCAGAAATCGTCGGGCAGGGCCGGTCTGCAGCAGATGGAGCACAGTGCGATTTCGTACCCAATAGGCGTCGGCAGTCTTCCTACCAGCCCGATCTCTCCTACTGCCATCGAGGAAACATTTGGGCAGAACCTTGTTGTACCGAAGGGGACTGTTGATCCGAAGAATCCCAGAATAGCTCTAACGATCAATCGTACTGGAACTACCGATACGATCGTCATTGATTTCGCCAAGCGCGATAAGTACGAGGCCGCTGGTACACCCGGTATACCGTCGGAAGTGGAACTCGTAGCCCACGAGGTTGGGCACGGCATCGCTGTCGATACTGATCCGGTGAAGGCCTACAATGATGGAGGTACACCAGCAGCGGAAGTGCCAGCCAATAATTTCGTGAACACGATTCAGTCTGAGGCTGACACGGTTGGCTTTTCCGAAGCTTTGATTGAGGTGGAGCGAATGCTTGACCTGTTACCGAAGGCACCAGCTGAGCCCTAATCTGGAGATCGGTGGAAGTGGTGATGCGAATAGTTGCGCCAATTTTACAGCTCCTGCTCGCCTTTTCTTTCCAGCCTGGAGTTGCGGTAGCTCAACTCAGTGCGAGCGGTCCCTCTGAAAAGGCTGCGGAATGCCCACTTCGGCTTAGCGAAGACGATCAGACTGGCAAAGTCAGTGTCTGCAATGTGGGCGACCGCACCATCAAGAAATATCAACTTGCTTGTGTAGTCTATTCCGGCGGAATGCCGGAGATCTTGCACCATTTTGACGAAGTCGAAACAGACCTCCCGCCTCCTGATCGTGACGGACTGTTGACGTGTATGTTTCGGGCAGTATTAGGCGACGGGCGCTTTCCGATGTGCGAAGCTGGGCAGCTTGCTGTTATCGAAACAACTGATGAGGCTGGTCATGTCTGGAGACTAAGGACACGAAATCGTGAGTGTTTTGGGAGCAGAAGGGGACAGACTCCGTGCAAGCAGGTGTACGGGGACCAGGTGTACGAAGCTCAATGATCCCGAGCTTGTCTTCGAACACGAACCTCGCTGTTTCAGGATCTTCGGGAAGGCCGAGAGCACCCCACTGTTCCCCGCCGGGCGGGCTGACGTACGCTCTGGCGTGATCGACGCGGAACTCGGCTACGACAGTCTTCAAGGAAACCTCCTTTACTCTCTCCCCGCCTCTCTGACGAAGCTCGTCAGCCGCTCTCCCCTGCTCTCAAGTTATCCTTCGGCGGCAAAGCAGCGGTTCCGGATTGCAGCAACTGCGTGCGGCATCTCCTGGCGCAACAACGTGTCGAGGTATTCGTCGACCGTCTTCGGAGGGTTCTTCAGGTTCTGGTGGCAGGCCCGGACGGCGGTGCACACCCGTGCCGGCGCGAGGTCGATGATGTGCGTGATGAATTCGTCAGGATGCTGCGCTTCGATGCCGAACGGCGCGAGCGCCGCTTCAGGAAAGTCCGCCAGGTTCTTCGTGACGATGACGTCAGCACGCCCCACGATCGCCGCCGCGAGGACGTGACGGTCGTCGAGGTCCGGGAGAACGAGAGCATCGATCAATGCCTCGTAGCCTGTGATCAGACAGTCGTCGACGTGCTCGTCCATCATCCGGCGGGTCCGCTCGAGCTGCTCGCGTGTCAGGTCGCTGCGATTCTCGAGGAGATTTCGGATCCATTCCTCGTGGATTTCGTCCGTCCACCGGGCGCGGAAGAGATCCGTGGTCGCGAGCCACATCAGAAGGTCACGAACCGGGGCCGGATAGAGGACGTTGGCGTCGAACAGTGCCGTGAAGTTGGCCATCGTCGTCTATCCGTTACTCGTAGCCCATCTCGAGCTCTTGTGCCTGGGCCGTGAGCTCGGCCAGCGTCCTGCGACGCGCCTCCCGAGTGGCCCGCTTG
Organism: Blastocatellia bacterium; assembly: GCA_021463145.1. Lineage (GTDB taxonomy): Bacteria > Acidobacteriota > Blastocatellia > UBA7656 > JADIYM01 > JADIYM01. The sequence continues at coordinate 4,331 of JAJTWZ010000069.1, forward strand.
TACTCCATGAGGTCGCGGAAGGCGACGCGGCGGTGGGTCCCGACCCGGTGGTAACGGATCTTATCCTCATCGAGGAGCTTGACAAGGTATGGCCGAGACACCCCGAGAAGATCCGCAGCCTGCTGCGTCGTCAGCTCGACGTGGATCGGGACGACGGTGATCGCGTTCCCTTTCGCCATCTCTTCGAGGATGGTGAGCAGTAGACGAAATGCAACCGTAGGAATGATCACGTGCTCGCCGGTGCCAGCCGTCGGAGAGACGGCGATCATTTCGGCATCAGTTCTCGGCACCATCCGCGCCAGTGCCCGCACACTTTCCTCGGCTTGATGAACCTCGTGCTCAGTTGGCGCAACAGGCTCAGTCTGGACGGCTCTCGACATGGCCCTTCCTCCTTCCCGGGCTTCGCCCAGTTCCAGCAGAACAATACACCAACTGAAATAAACGCAACAAGCGAAATAAGTGAACCGTCTTCTAGACTGCGACGGGATCGAGGGGCGGTTCGAAATAACTGTCTGAGAGCATTCGCTCGAGCGCCGGTAGCTTCAGGGTGTACTACCTCCAGCATCTCACGTCGGAGGCCGTCGATTTGCTGCGGGCATTCGGCCGGGAGATCGACCGGCCGCTTTGCCGGCGGTTCGAGCAGATCGTGGCCGAAGGCACCGGGTGGGAGTTCGACTTCGCGCACAACGAACGCAGCGAGTTACACCTCGTTGTGGATTGCCGGGGACAGTCTTCCTTCGCGGTAACATATGGAGACTCAGCGACTTGCGGAGACTTCTGCGCTTAACTGGCGACGCCCATCTCGTCCGGAGCCGACAACACCCGAGCTGTCATTTGTCGGCAGCAAGCTTGCTACCGCGAAGGGCCGTAGACTGAGGCCTGTACGGGGAGTCAATGAATTGTCACTTCCTGCGGATCCTGACTGTCGCGTGATTTCGGCTCGGAAGAAGGATGTGGCGAGAAGCCCAATCAACATCGGCCATCGGGAAGCAGACCTGCCCCGGCGGCCTGCCCCGGCGGCCTGCCCCGGCGGCCTTTGCGCCCGCTGACGGATTCATTTCGGCGACTGCGAGTCGTTCCGAGTAGCGGATCGACAGATAACGGCTTGTCCCGGTCGCTGTGATGGACAAAACCCTGAATCGTCGCCCGCAGCCACAGTGCCTGGTCCAGCGCGTCGATCACCAGGCCTGTGTTCATGAATCTGCCCACTCGCCACGCGACGATGCGCCGTGCGAACGAATCGATCGCAAATGCCGAGAACGCGAATCCCGCCCTCGCAACCAGGAATTTCAGGACCGTCACCCACCGGTAGCTCGGCTGCGTTACGCCGATCTGACTATTGACGAGATCGAGTGCTCGATCGGCCCGCTGCCGGCGATCGTCGCGCGGAAACGCCGCCCACGTGGCACGTCCGCAAGGCAAGGTATGCAGGCCGGCCCGTCGCTTCCGCTCCCGGTTCCGATCTGCCAGTAGACGTCCTGCTACCGTTGCCGTGTCGCCGGCGGGCTTGGAGGTGGCGCCGGAGGCGGACGTTCCTTCAACACGCCCTGAAGTGGGCTGTAGTGCTTCTGCGAGGGCACTTCGGTTGGCGCGGACGCCGGTGCCACCCCGCCACTGACGACCTTCGGAATTATCGTAGGCGCCGGGGCGGCCGGCGCCGCTCCACCATCGGATCCCGACTCAGCGCCAGTTGCATCCTCGGGTTCGTCAGAACCTTCGAGATCGACGCTGTCCACCCCGACTATCGCGTCGTCCGTCGAGCCGGATGCGCCGGCCGGCACGTCCTCGACCGTGCCGCGTGTCTTCCGCACGTATTCCGCGATGATTGCCTGCGCGATCGGCGCGCTCTCCGTACCGCCGTGGCCACCGTGTTCGACGAGCACACAGACGGCGATTTCCGGCAGCCGGCCCTCCTCCGGCTTAGGCGCGAAGCCGACGAACCACGCGTGCTCCTTCTGCTTGCCCGTCGCTCCCGTGCGGATCGAGACGACCTGCGCCGTGCCTGTCTTTCCGCACACGTCGAAACCAGGCACTTCCGCGCGCCGCGCGGTGCCGTTCGTGACCACCTGCCGCATGCCCTCCATCACGTACTTGTACGCAACGGGATCCAGTGGAATGTCGACGATGTTCGGATCCTCGAATGGCCGCTCGTCCTGGACGCCGTTGCTCTTCGCCTTTACCAGCAGGTGGGGCGTCGTGAAGTGGCCATCCATCGCGATGCCGCCGAACGCGTGAACCATCTGCAACGGCGTTGGACGGTCGTAGCCCTGTCCGATCGACGCGTTCACCATGTCGCCGTCGTTCCACTTGTACTTCTTGTCCTCGGGATCGTCGTCCTTCTTCTTCCACCGCAGCTTGATGTTCGCATCCGGCACGTAGCCGGGAGTCTCGTTCGGCAGGTCGATCCCCGTCTTCTTGCCGAGCCCCATCGCGTTCGCCCATTTGTGGAGCTTGTCCACGCCAAGCCGAAGCCCAACGCGATAGAAGTAGCCGTTGCAGCTGACCGCAATCGCGCGCTCTAGGTTCGGCGCGCCGTGCGATCCGTGGCAGGCGGCGAAGCGGCTGCCGATAGAAATTCCGCCTCCGCACGCGATGCCCTCGTTTGGTTTCATCGTACCTTCGGAGAGCCCCGCCATCGCCATGATCGTTTTCCACGTCGAGCCTGGCGGATAGATGTCCTGTATCGCCCGGTTCGTGAGGGGTTTGTCCGGATTGTCGCGCAGGACGGCGTAATCCTCTGGCGAGATTCCGCCGGCGAAGAGGTTCGGGTCGTAACTCGGGTGGCTGACGAGCGCGAGGATCTCGCCGTTACGCGGATCCATCGCGATCGCGACGCCGTTGAGCTTCGTTGCTGCGAGCTTCTCCTCGGCGATCATCTGCAGGTCGATGTCGATCGCCGTGACGATGTCCTGGCCAGGGACCGGCTCGACCCGCTCGATTTCCTCGACGAAACGGCCGCGGCTGTCGACGACGACTCGCCGCGTGCCCTCCGTTCCCATCAGGATCTTGTTGTGGGACCGCTCGATCCCGGCCTGTCCGACGACATCGCCCGATCGCGCGCCCTCGAATTCCGGCAGCTTCGCCTTGATCTGCGCGTCCGAGATCTGGCCGACGTAGCCAAGCACGTGCCCGAGCACCGGACCGAGCGGATAGATCCGCTGCGGCTGTAGTGCGACGTTCAGCTCCGGATGCTCGTACTCGTGCGCTTCGATCCAGGCTCGGTCGGCTTCGGAGATGTTCTGTTTCACGACGACGGGCCGCGATTTGGGCGCGAGCGGGTCCTCTATCTGCTGGCGTGCCCAGTCGGGATCGACGCCGAGGTTGTCGCGCAGGACGAACAGGAGCTCGTCGAGGTTCTGCTTGCGGAGGTCTTCGCGATTGACGATGAGATTGAACGCCGGCCGGCTGTCTACGAGAATCCGGCCGTTACGGTCGAGGATGTTGCCGCGAGCCGCCGGGATCGGGATTTCGCGAATGCGGTTCTCGTTCGACTTGACGACGTAGGACTCGTGGTTGACGACCTGCAGCACCCAGAACCGCACGCCCAGCAGCAGGAAGAACGCGAGCATGATGTACATCACGACCGAAAGGCGCGCGTCGAAATTCTGTGCTTCGTCGTTGAACCGTGACATCAGGAAACCCGCCACGAACCGTCACGGATCAATACGGATCCGATCCGTGTTCATCCGTTTGTATCCGTGGACTCAATCGTAAAACCGCCGCCTCACCTTCATCGCTCCGCCGGGAGCGTTCTCCGGGAAGATCCGGTCGAGCACCCAGAAAAGACCCACGCCTGCGACCAGATTCGCAGTCGCTTCGATCAGAACCTTCAGAACGAGCCGCTCCGGCGCCGCTTCCTGAGTCAGGCTCTGGCCCATCAACCCGTGCAATACAATGAAAAGCGCGCTGTTTGCCAGCGACGACACCGCAATGATCAATACCCGAATTGGCGCGCTCTCGAGCGAGAACCGCACCGCGATCGTCGCGATCAGGTACCCGATCGATGTCTTAGAAAATCCCCCGACACCGACAACCGGCCCCGCCCCCGGAGCCAGATCGCCGGCAAGTCCGGCAACGAATCCGGTGAGCATGCCAACCACCGGATCCCGCATCAGCGCGAAGTATACCGTCACGAGCAACGTCATATCGACGTAGCGAAACGCCTCCCACCAGGTCGGAACCTGGCTGTCCAGCGCTACGGCGAAGATGATGACGATGAGGATCTTGAGATAGAGCACGGGGCGGTCGCTTCTACTTCACGGTGTCAGGCATGGAAAGGTCGACGGACGGAACGAGGAGGATCATGACGACCTCGACGCGATCCAGATCCGCCGAAGGCCGCACGGTAATGTCCTGAGGCGTCGCGCCGGCTCCCTTCGCAACCGACGTGACGTATCCAATCAGAATGCCGGCCGGATACAGGCGGTCGAGCCCCGAAGTGAGGATCGGCTCGGCCTCGGCGACGTCGTAGAGGCTGGATATGCTCTTCATCCGGCAGCTTCCGTCGCCCTTGCCCTCGATCTCGCCGACCGCGCGCGATGCCGTGAGCCGTCCGCCGACTCCCGCGTGTTCGTCGGTAATCAACTGGATCTGCGAGGCGAACGGCCCTACCTGCGTCACGCGGCCGACGAGCCCGTCGGCCGTCACGACCGGCATGTTGCTCTTCACTCCGTCCTGAGACCCCTTGTTTACTACGATTCGCTTGAACCAGGCCGTGGAATCGCGCGCGACGACTTCGGCCACGACGGACTCGTACTTCAGCAGAGGTCGCAACTCGAGCGCCTGGCGCAGCCGCTCGTTCTCCGCCGCCGCGGCCCGCGCGGCCTCGATCTCGGCGAGCAGGTTGGCGTTCTCCTCTTCCAGTGCAGCGGCGCGCTCGTTCGAACCGCGTAGGGCAAAGTAACCGTTCCACACCGACGCGACCGAATCGGTGACGTAGCCGAACGCGGACTGGATCGGGGTAACGATCGTCATCGTCCAGGACCGAAGTACGGACTGCTCCGTGCCGTCCTCCGCGGAGAACCTCCTCGACGTAACGGCCATGAGCAGGAGCTGCGAGGCGAGCAGGACCGCGAGCAGCCACGGACCGTACTTCTGTTTCTGTCTGTCGCCAGCGAGGGACATCGCGTCAGACTCCCGGAAAGCCCGGCCGCACGCCGGCTCGATGCGCCCTTCCAGCGCCCGAGCCGACGATACGCCGGAGGCAGGTCGTCACCGTGAGTTTCAGCCTAGCTGTGGTGGAGAACCGTGTTTTCGAGGCACACGCGATCGAGAAGCTTGACGTCGTCGAGCATCTTGCCGGTGCCCAGGACGACGGACGACAGCGGGTTCTCGGCGAGCGAGACCGGAACGCCCGTCTCGTGCATGAGCCGACGATCGAGACCTTTGAGCAGCGCGCCTCCGCCCGTGAGCACGATGCCCCGCTCGGCGATGTCGGCCGAAAGCTCCGGCGGCGTGCGCTCGAGCGCGACGCGCACCGCGTTTACGATCGTAGCAATCGGATCGGCGAGGGCTTCGCGCACCTCTTCGTCCGAGATCGGGATCGTGCGCGGCACGCCCTCGATGAGGTTGCGGCCCTTGATCTCCATCGAGAGCGGCTCGTCGAGCGGGAACGCGCTGCCGAGCTCGATTTTGATCTGCTCGGCGGTCCGCTCGCCGATCAGGAGGTTATACTTCCGCTTGATGTACTGAATGATGTATTCGTCGAGTTCGTTGCCGGCGACGCGCACGGCGCGCGAATAGACGATGCCCGAGAGCGAGATGACCGCGATGTCGGTAGTGCCGCCGCCGACATCGACTACCATGTTGCCGTACGGCTCGGTGATCGGCAGCCCGGCGCCGATCGCGGCGGCCATGGCTTCTTCCACGAGGTAGACCTTCGAGGCCTTCGCGCGGTACGCCGCTTCTTCGACCGCCCGGCGTTCGACCTGCGTTATCTCGCCGGGGACGCCGATGACGACGCGCGGACTCACCCACGTGCGGCCGTTGTGGGCCTTGCGGATGAAGTACTGCAGCATCTTCTCGGTGACCTCGAAGTCGGCGATGACCCCGTCCTTCATTGGGCGGATCGCTACGATGTTTCCGGGCGTGCGGCCCAGCATCTCCTTCGCCGCCTTGCCGACGGCTTCGACCTTGTTCGTGATCTTGTTGATGGCGACGATCGACGGTTCACTTACGACGATGCCACGGGCTTTGGCGTAAACGAGCGTATTCGCGGTTCCGAGATCGATGGCGAGGTCGTTCGAGAAGGGATTGAAAAGGCTTCTGACTCTCATTCGGGATGCTTTCTTGGAAGGTGCTCTGACGTGCCGGCGGTTACCGGTGAATGGAACCTGGACAGAATAGGAGCCAGCGAACGGAACGGACTGGAGGAGGCGACGGCGCGGACGGCTCTGCCGGCTGAACCCTGTGTTGCGATTGCGATGCTTACCGGCACAGGTGGAACGTGGGCAAGACCGGACGCAACGCCCAATCCGAGAGCGACCGACGCCATTGCCGGCCGATCGCCATAACATCCGTTCATACCTGGTTCGAATCGGGCCATCTGCTGCTCTAAAACACGAAAATCCGCCCTGCGCCAAGAATTGGTGACGCTACCACACGCAATTGGGGCGGGCAAGGCAGGGGATCGGAGTGAATCGCAGATCGGGGGGTGCGCGAGGCTTCCTCCGCCGTGGCTTCGCAAGTCTCGCGGCCGGAAACACCCCGACGCGGTTCGGCGCAAGTGGATGGCCGCTACATAATCCGGTCTGGCCGGTACGCGAGAGCTTCTCCGGCTCCAGCACGTCGAGTCTGCCATTCGGCATCCGGGTCGAGCAGCGTGTTGATGGCCTCTATGGTCGACGGTTCTACCCTGGGTGGCGTCGCGTCCTTTGTCAGTTCGGCGATCGACTTGATCGTGTCTATATCGAACGACGACTTGTACGCGATGAGCTTCTCTTTCAGTTCGGCGCGCCGTCCCTGCAGCAGCCGCATGTGGTGATCGATTCCCATCTGGACGAACTCGGACGCGCTCGCGGCCATCGTCGCGATGCGATCACGATCGGCGAAACGGAAGCCGCACGCGCAGTGGGCGTGCGTCTTGAGCGACGAATCCACGTAAAGCGTGCACTGCGACTCTCGCAGAACAGATATGAGATTGATCGCATCCACGAGGTAGCTTGGATTCCCGATCGTCAGCGTCGAGAGGTTCTCGAGCGCTTGCCAGGCCTGGCTTTCGACGATTTCCGAACTGAATCGCCCGACGCTCTCGCCGCCGACCGCCCTGTCGTGCAGGGCAGTGTAGATCCGGGAATATTCGTCGCGGTATGCCGCGAAGCTGTCGGCAAAAGCACCGCGCCGCCGGTCGCTGGCAAACTCGTCGATGCGTTCCATCCATTCCACGAGTGAAGTCCTCAGCGCCTCGAGGTCTTCGTCGTCGGTTGTCTCCGCCGCTTCCAGATAACGGGCCGCGTCGTTGAGGATCGGCAGCCAGTCGGCGAAGCGTCCGAGCCACGCGAGTCTTTCGCGGGCTTTCCAGAGGGCGGCCTCCGTATCGAAAACCAGCGCGATCTCATCGCAAAGTTCGCCTATCTCCCTGTTTCCGAGTGCGCGGCGTGTGTAGTAGAGAACCACGTCGAAGAGCCGCTTCGCGTCGAGCGCCGCGGTGACTTCCGGGATCTGCTCGGCGCGCGCACCGAACGAGCGCACGGGGCCAGTGTCGTCCCGTCCGACGTGAGTTCCGTACCACGTTTCGATTCGAGCGAGCCACTCGGCCGTCGACAGGCTCCCCGCGAGAGCTCGCGCTTCGTCGGGATCGGTCGCGACAAGGCAGGCGATCCAGGAAGTCTTTGCGACGGCTGGCATCGCCCGGTCAACGGGGGCTCCAGCCGCAGTCTCGATCGATTCGGCCGTTCTGGAGACCGGCAACAACCGAACGACGAGCGTCTCGGCCCTGTTCTCGTTTACAAACTCGGTGATGGCCTCGCGGGTGGAACTGGTCACGAGCGTGCCGCCTTCGACGTAGACACGAAGGAACGCCGCGACGGCTGCGGCTTCGAGCTCGGCGAGCACAGACGGCAGATCGGGGTGGCGCCATCCGCCTTCGTCTCCCGATATCCGGCTCGCCGCGGCCCAACGCCGTACTGCGGCGCGTTCGGCCGACGTGGGCTTCGACACGATCCAGCACGCGGCGAGTTCGTCGTCTCGCACGATACCGGTGGCTTCCGACCACGGGGTGCCCGGAGACAGGAGCACGAGTCGCGGACGCGGCGCCGTCCCGTCATCCTCAGCGGCGTCAAGCGTGCGCGTGCGGAGTGTAACGAAGTCCTCGCCGTCGTCGACGTACCAGAGATCGGTACGTGGCGTATGACCTTCGTCGGCAGCGAAAGGCCAGTCGGCGAATATCCCTCCACCCAGGCGGAGCAATCCATCCGCTGCTTCGACTTCACCGCCCGCTGCATCCGCGAGCTCGTCGATCCGGACGAGAAGCGCCTCCCGCTCGCCGGTCACCAGCCCGTATTTTCGTGAAGCACCCTCGCCAGTGGCGACTATCTGGCCGGCGTCGAGCGTCTCCATCTGCTTCAGAACTGCCAGCATCATCGTGTAAGCCGAAACGCCACCGTGCAGGTCGTATAGCAGCACGGAGTTGGTGATCGTCTTCACGTCTGCCGAAATGCCGGCGATCGTGTGCATGAAGATCGACTGGAGGGCGAGGCGCCCCCAGAGCCGCTGGTTCCCGCCGAGCTTCGGAATGGCGTCGACCACGAGCCGGTCGTAGGCTTCGAAGATGGGCTCCAGATCCTCGACGTTCCTCAGTTGCGGCTCGTAGAGGGTGAACATGTCGTTGAGCGCGAACAGGCTGGCTGCTGGACGGCGTTTCACGCTACCTGCCGCGCGTGCCGCAAATTCCGGGAACGAAAACCCGTCGATCCAACGGTGGAGCTGTCCGCCGACGGTCCACGTGGACACTTCGAGCGGGTAGAGCTCGACGAACTCTTCGTCCGTGCATGGAAGATCGGGGAGTCGTTTGCGCAACTGCGCGAGAACGTCCGAGATTTCGCGACGCTGCCGGGCGTTCTTGACGAGAATGTTACTCGCCGTGGCCGAGCGGAGCGCGCGGGCCGAGACGTACTCGATGCGATATGTGTCGAGGAGGGACGCGATCCAGCCCTGGTTGCCGGCGCTCGAATCGTGCGTGAGCACGTACTCGCCCGCGGCGGCGCAGACGGCCACGGGTAAAGTGCGGCCAAGGTCGCCGAAGCGGACGAGCGCCAGGGCGTTTTCGTCGGCAAAACGGTTCGTGGGCGCGAGCCAGGTGTCAAGATTGTCGACCGTGATCACCAGGCGGTGGCCGGCCGGCATCGTAGCGACCGACTTCGAGAAGGCAAGAAGCGAGTCGACCTCCTCGGCCGAGATCGACGCGACGAAGAATCCGGCCGCATCGAGGGTCGAGAGCGCCGCGCGCTCGATTGTCGGAAGCAGCCGTCGTTCCCCCGGCTCTGGTTCGACTCGAACGACGACCGTGCGCGAAGGCCGGGCAAGCGCTCGAACCTCCGCGAGTCGCGGATGCAGGGGCGCTTCGACATCGGACTCGAAAAGGGCGGCAACCGCACCGAGAAGCCGGGTCTTGCCGCACCCGGGGCCGCCGACGATCAGGCAGTTTCGCGGGCTGACCTCATCCTTCGCAAGACGCTCGACGGTGCGGACGATGACATCGCCCATCTCGTAGGAAAGAAGGAACGACTCGAGCCCCGAGGGCGCCTGGCCACGTCCGGCCGCCGGCCGCTCTGCGGCCGGAGTCAGGTCGACGAGGTCCTTGATCTTCGCTGTCATTGGGGGCCTAACGCCTCATGTCCGAGCTGGTCCGGCCGTCCGGTTCGAGTTCGGGGCATTCTGGCCGAACAATATGGGGTCGCCGCATCTACGGGTCGCGGCGGAGGTTTCGGACCAGAATAGCGCATCGAGGATCGCACAGATTCGGTGACCAGAATGTAAAAGAAACGAAACAGGTCTTAGTCTCTAAAGACGCAAGCCGTGCCGGTCAGGTGTCAAAAAAAATTCTGAAGCCTTGTTGGGCGAGAGGGTGCACGCCGGTTGCGTCATCCGAACCGGCAACGGGTCCGACAGTCGAGACGTATCCACGACCTCGATCGCGCCTCCCGGTAGCCTCGCCCGTTGCGGCGCGCCCTGCGAATTGCTTAGAATCCCCGATTCCGTCCAGACCCAGTCCAGTATCAGAGGGATCTCGAACCGCAATGCTACGCTTCTTCCGCCAGCGAAAGGGACTGACCAAGATCGTCCTGTGGTGTTTCATCGGGCTTCTCGTGCTGAGCCTCGGTATCGTCTTTGCCCTTCCAGAGGGCCGGACGATGCTCGGGTCGCTCGGGCCGATCAGCTCGTCAACTACGATCGCGGACGTGGACGGCTACAGGATCACGGTCGCCGACCTGCGTAACCAGATCATGATGTACTCGAGTTCGCAGCAGCAGGGCTCCGGCGGGCAATCCCGCGACGTCAACGCGCTCTATCCGCAATACGGCAAGCAGGCGCTCGACGCGTTGATCAATCAGCGTCTCGTCCAGCGTGAGTGCGATCGGCTCGGTATCGATGTCTCGACCAGGGAGTTGCAGGATCGAATCACACCGATGTTTCGCGGGGCTAACGGCGAATGGATCGGAACGCCGGCTTACCAGGCGCGGCTTCGCGGAATCGGCTTGACCGTCGAGGGGTTCGAGAAGTCGCTTGCGAACGACATCCGGCAGGAGAAGCTACAGAGTCTGATGACGTCCGGCATCTCGATTTCGGATGCCGAGGTCGAAGAGGAGTACCGCCGAACGAATACGACGATGAAGCCCACCTACGTGCTGGTTACGCCAAAGCTGGACGCGGTGGCCGCCGGCACTCCCGAAGAGTTGCGCGCCTTTTTCGACGCGAATAGCGAGAAGTTCCGGGTGACCGTTCCACAGAGGAAGATGACCTACGTGTTCGTCAGTCAGGACGCTCTTGGGCGGACGATGCAGGTTTCGGACGACGAATTGAGGCCGGACTACGACCCGAAGAAGTTCACTTCGGCTGTCCACGTCTCCAAGATCGTCTTCAAGATCGCTTCGAAGAGCCTCGAGGCCAGTGTAAGAACCAAGGCGGAAGGCATCGCGAATCGCGCACGCGGAACCGGCGAGGCGCCTGCCGAGGACTTCGCGGAACTGGCCAAGGGCAATTCCGAGGATGCGGCAACGGCGGCCAGCGGCGGCGACGCGGGATGGCTCGAGAAGTCGGCTGTGCCGGCTGGCGACCCGCGCGAACGCCTGTTTACCATGGAAGCCGGCCAGACGACTGCCCCGATCAAGGTTGCGGACACGTTCGTCATCTTCAAGGTGACCGAGCGCCGGGAGCGCTCGTTCGAAGAGGCCCGAGAGGAACTGCTGCCGTCGGCCCGGGCTCGGAAGTCGTACGCGAAGGGCGTCGAGATTGCGCAGCAAGTTGAGACCAGACTTCGCGCTTCGAAGGATCCTGCGGCTGTCGCGGCCGAGATCAACAGCGCGGAGGGTGCGCCGGCAGATGCTCCCATCGCGATCGTCAGGGAGACGCCGTTTGCGCAACCAGGCGATACGATTCCCGAGATCGGCTCGAATCCGCAGTTCGAAGCAGAAATCGCCGACCTGCAGAACGTTGGCGATATTGGATCTCCGGTTGGAATCACGGGCGGATTTGCGGTCCCGATGCTTGCCGACAAGCGCGATCCGCGCGTTCCCGAGTTCGATGAAGTTCAGGACCGGGTAGCGACCGCGTTCAGGACGGATCGCGCCCGCCAGGTCGCCCGTCAGACGGCGGAATCGCTGACGGCTGCGACATCGCCGACGGAGCTCATTGCGAAGGCGAAGGCCGCTGGATTCGACGCCAAGACCCAGGAGAACTACAAAGCCGGCAACACATTGCCCGAGATGACGGCATCGGATCTGCTCGATGGGGTCCTGCTCGGCCTGCCGGCGAATTCAGTCTCCAAGTCAGTCGTGGAGATGCCTAACGGGTTCGTCGTGCTCGCCGTGAACGATCGAATCGAGCCGGACATGGGCGAGGCCTTCAATACCCAGAAGGAGCCGATTCGCAACCGGCTGGAGTCGACTCGCCGCAATCAGTTCTACACTGACGCGATGCTGTCGATGCGGAAGAAGCTCGAGGAAGACAAGAAGATCGTGATCTACCAGGACACGATCGATTCGGCGTTCGACATTGGCGCGGAGATGGATCTGGATGCATTCGGCACGGACGGTGGCGTCCCTGGAATGCCGCCGGCCGGAGCGCCTCCGCAAATGCCGATGCCTGGTGGCGGCGCAATGCCGATGCAGCCGAAGCCGGCTCAGCCAATGCCGGCGCCGGTGCCGGCTCCACCCGCGAAGAAGTAGTTGCCCGCACGCCTGCGGCTTACCCCCCCCCGCGATGAAATGGCGGGGGGCTGGCGTATGGGTGGGCAATGGGAGCAAGGTCGCCGTCCCTGCCGGCGCTGAGCCTGTCGGCCCGGTTTTCTCAGAACTTCGCGGTCAGCGTCGCGTCTGGAACCGTCGACGAGACCGACATCCGGTCGAAGAGTCCGGCCAGTTCGGGTTTCGACCCGGTTGCCTGCTGTCCCAGTCCGATGATCGCCGACAGCACTGCCGCCACTTCGGTGGTTTGCGCGGCCGTCGACGCTCGAGCCGTCAGCTTCAGTGACGTCGCGTCCAGCGAGCCAAAGAGCATCCGAACATTCGCCAGCGTCGCAAGGAAAGGATTGTTCGGGTCGCGCTTCATTTCGGCAGCGATCAGTGCCTGGGGCGCCGGCATTCCGAACCTCAGCGGCGATCCCGGGTCGGCCAGGGCGAGGGCATCGGTGAGCGCGGCGACGGACGATGCGGCGGGAGCCGCGCCACGGTGCACGTCGATTGCGCGCTTCACCGCCTCCGGGGCGCCGTAGGCCGCCGTCGATCCGTCCAGGATCGCCACTGCAATGTCTTCGCGAACGGCGCCGGGCGCGGTCGTCTCGGGCAGTACGAATAGCACCTTACCCTCGTGCGTGACTTTTCGAACCGAGTACTTCGGATGATTCCTCGAGAATGCATCCAGCTTCGAAGCAAGGGCGTCCTCGCTGGAAACGGCCGACAAATCGCCGGTCATGACGGCTACCCAACTTGTCGACGCGTCGGCCCCAACGAAAAGCGATACGCCAATGCTGCGCATACTCGCCAGATCGATTCCGAAGTCCGTCCTGATGTTGGCCACTTCCGTGTCGAGCCTGGTGCGATGCTCGGGCATCTGTCCGAGCGCTGAGGGTAGCGCCTTGCCGAAAAACGCCTTCGGTTCGATTACGACGACGCCGTCGCCGGCGGGAAGCGCCTGGAGGATCTCCGGGGTAGTCGCGGCTCGCGTCGGGCCGGGAAGTAGAATGGTTGAGGAGAGCAGGAAGGCCGAGATGAGCAGTAAACGCATGGCGGAATTGGTGGCTCCTTGTTTCGAATCGAGTCGCTTGCGCCGTGAACGGGTCTTGGATGCCCAACCGGCTCAGGGTGTTTGCCCGGATTTCCGGACGCCCGGAGGCAGTTCGAAAGTGTCGGGTGGCGGGTTTCTCGAGAGATCGCGCAGCACGGTTCGAGCCACGGTTCCCGAAGAACCCCGAATCTCGCTTCGCAGAGCAAGTCCCCCCAGGTCCACGGCCTCCCAGACAGTCGATTCGGCAGTTGTTCCGTCGAGTGCCTCGAGCCGGCTTCGGTAAACCGCGCAACGATGACCGTCGACGGTGTCGTCGTCGATCCGCTCACGCCGGGCCGCAAAGGCATCCGCCGGCGCCCCGGCTTCGACGGTACGCTCGATCTCAGTCGCCGTGAGCGGAGCTTCCACGCCGTCCTGGCCTGGGTTGGCAGGCCCGGTGAGCGGTGTTTCCGTATACGCACCCTTCTCGAAGTCGACGAGCCATCGCACGCCGAGATCGGGGCGAACGAGCAAGACCATGCGCCGGCCGCCTTCGTCCCATTCGAGGCGCATGCGGTCTCCGTCGCGGGCGAATCGGGAGACGGCCGTCGTAGTCGTTCCGTTCGATTCGAACGACCGCTCGACCGTCGCCGACCAGGCGACCGGTTCGCTGCCGGCAGGAGAGGCGACCGACATCGTCGTGCCTCTCGCGAACCAGCCCAGGCGCCATCCCGCTACGCCAGCGGCAACGGTGCACGCCACCGCCAGTCCGATCGCGCCGGCCGCGGTACGCTTCACGCCTGCGCGTTCGGGCGCGCCGCGAGCTGACCGCAGGCGGCCGAAATGTCGCGGCCACGCGGCCGGCGTATGTACGCGTCGACACCGCGCCCGACGAGAGCTCGCTGGAAGGATTCAATCCTGTCCATCGGCGAAGCTGCGTACGGAAGTTCGGGAGCTGGATTGTGCGGAATCAGGTTCACCTTGGCGCGCATTCCCCCGAGCAGTCCGGCAACAAGGCGGGCCATTGCATCGGAATCGTTCACCCCGTCCAACATCACGTACTCGAAAGTCAGCCGCTCCCGGGGCCCCAGCGGAAATGACCGGCAAGCTTCCATCAGATCTGCTATCGGGTACTTCCGGTTGATGGGAATGAGCTCGTCGCGCAGGGAATCGACAGGTGCGGTGAGTGAAACCGCGAGTTCGGGCCGTACCGATTCGAGACCGAAGTCCATGATTCGAGGGACGATTCCCGACGTCGACACGGTCATCCTCCGATGCGAGACATTCATTCCTTCCGGGCTCGCAAGCAACCGGACGGACTTCATAACCTCGTCATAGTTCAGGAACGGCTCACCCATACCCATGTAGACGACGTTCGTGCCGTGTGGAATTTCTCCGCCCGGGCCGTACACGTCGTTCAACACGACGAGTACCTGCGATGCGATCTCGGAGGCAGTCATCTGACGCCGTACCGTCACTTTCGCGGTCATGCAGAAAGTGCACCCGACGGCGCATCCGACCTGCGAGCTGATGCAGATCGTGTCGCGCGACGCCACCGGAATGAAAACGGATTCTATGGTTTCGCCGTCGGCGAGAGTTAGCAGGTAGCGGCGGGTGCCGTCCTGCGAGCGGAAAACCGTACGGATCGCCGTCTCGGTGACCGGAAAGTCCGCAGCCAGCTTCTCGCGAAGGGCCTTCGGAAGGTCGGTCATCGCGGCCGGATCGAGCACGCGCCGCCGGTAGACGGCATCGTGAAGCTGGCGTCCTCGAAATGGCGGTTCACCGAGCTCGACGGCAAGGGCGACGATCTCGTCACGCGTTCTTCCCACCAGAGGGGTCCGGTCTGTGTCGGGCGATGCGGGCATTGCGTGAAATCCTACCATTTCGGCAGCCCGAAGGAACGCGGCCGCTCGGGCCGGAATCCCAGGCGCCGGTGCTGTTCGTCCCCGGAAGTCATTTATATTGCTTTCACTTCGGACATGCCCTTACACTACGGGCCTCAGCACGGGAAGTGAGCTATCCGTTCGTATCAGAGGGTTTCCATGCCTTTCTGCCCGGAGTGTCAATCCGAGTACAAGCCTGAAGTGTCGACGTGCACCGATTGTGGCGTTGCGCTTGTCGCCGAGTTGCCCGCGGAAAGTGAGCACGACGACGAGGCAAGCGACCTCACGCCGCTTCGAAACTTCGCCAATGCCGCGGAAGCGAGCATGGTGCTTGGCTTGCTCGAGGAGAACGGCATTCGAGCATATCTGAGTGGAGGTGAGTTCACCGTCGCGCCGTCGGCGTTTGCCGGCGACATCGTCCTCATGGTCGATGAACGCGATATGGAGCGCGCCACCGCATTGCACGATGCATATTTCGGCGAGGGCGGCGAGTCCTCGGACTCGTCTCGAGTCGAAGCCCCTACGGAACCGTCTGCATGAGGCTGTCGTCGCGGACCGGCAAAGGCGTCCCGGCCACCGCGCAGTCGTGAAGGAGATGACCGCAATGAAATCGCTGTGCAACGCTGCTTTTTGTCTCTGCCTGATGCTCTCCGTTGTCGCCGTAGTTCCGGCCCAACAGCGGAAGGAGCTGAAGGATACCGAGAAGGTCCGCCGTCTCGACGTCGTGCCCGAACCTGCGCCGACAATGAACCCGAAGTTCTATCCGGGTACTTCGTTCCGCAGCCTGCGATTGCCGGAAACGACCTTCGGGTACGTGCAGGCGAACGGGCGCAACTTCTTCTACGAGAAGATGGGCTACGGGCCCGAGAACATCATCGTCATCCACGGTGGACCTGGCCTGCCGCACAATTACCTGTTGCCCGCGCTTCAGAACCTTGCGCCGTACGCGACGCTCTGGTTTTACGACGCTCGCGGTCACGGCCTCTCCGAGCAGAACAAGCCGAACGATCCGTACACGATGGAGCAACTCGTCGACGATGTTGGCGCGTTTGCCACGGCGATGAAACTGCCGTATTACACGGTGTTCGGGCATAGTTTCGGAGGAATGGTTGCGCTGAAGTTCGCGGCCAGGAACCCGGAGGGACTTCGCCGGCTGATTCTCTCGGACACTTCGGCGTCTCTCGGCTACGTGACCCGGTTCCAGGATTCGCTCAAGCGGCTCATGCCTAAGGACCAGTTCTCCGAGTACGAGCGACTCCAATCCGACTCGTCGATCACTCCCGACGAACGGCTGCGGCGGGCGCTACGGCTCGTGTATCCCTTCTACTGGTACAACCCGCCCAAACCGTACTATCTCGATCTCGACATCAGTTCGCTGAATCTGAACGCGACGGCTTCGGATCAGATCTGGAGTTCGGATGGGCAGAACTACGACGTTCGGAAGCAGCTGGCGGACATCAAGGTGCCGACGCTCGTGATGAACGGGCGGTACGACATCGTGTTCTCCTACGACGACGCAAAGGAGATCTCGGAGGGGATTCCCAACGCTCGTCTCGTGATTCTCGAGCGGAGCGGCCATTATCCGTTCTATGAGGAGAACGCGACTTTCACCGACTGGATTCGGACTTTCATGGAGTATTACGCGAGCTAGACCGGGGCGCGAAGCGGCCGGACGTTTCGCGCGACGGTCGAGGAGACGGCAATGTCCGGCGACGAGGCGATCGTCGTACTCAGCTCTGCGGGACGCCACGAAGAGGCCGCGTCAATCGCGGCCTCTCTCGTAGAGCGCCGGCTGGCCGCCTGCGTCCAGGTCGTGCCAGGGGTGACGTCGTTCTACCGATGGGAAGGCGCCGTTGAGCAATCCGGCGAATGCCTGCTCGTCGTGAAAACCACTGCTGCGCGGTACGACGAAGTGGAGGGCGCGATTCGCGAGTTGCACAGCTACGTGACGCCTGAAATTGTCCGCCTGAGAGTCGAGGGCGGGTCGTCCGCCTATGTCGACTGGTTAAGGGAGTCGGTCGTATGAATATCGGCCCGTACCGGATCCTCAGAAAGCTCGGGGAGGGAGGCATGAGCAGCGTCTTCCTGACCGAGGACATCCGTTCGGGCCGGGTGGTTGCGCTTAAGCTCCTGGCACCGCGCGTAGTCGCCGATGAAACGTACCGGTTGCGCCTGCTTCGCGAGGCGCACGCCGTCGCCAGCCTCAAGCACCCGAACATCACGGCGCTATATGAAGCCGACCAGTTCGAGGAGCAACCCTACATCGCAATGGAGTACGTGGAGGGGGAGTCAGTCGCGGACACTCTCTGCTCTGGGCCGTTTCCCGTGACGACGACGATCTGGGTTGGTGCGGAGATTGCCAGCGCGCTTGCCGCGG
Organism: Blastocatellia bacterium; assembly: GCA_021463145.1. GTDB lineage: Bacteria > Acidobacteriota > Blastocatellia > UBA7656 > JADIYM01 > JADIYM01. The sequence goes on from JAJTWZ010000069.1 coordinate 22,010, forward strand.
CCCACACCGCCGGCATCGTGCACCGAGACATCAAGCCGTCGAACATCATCATCCAGCCGGAAGGTGGGGTTAAGGTGATGGACTTCGGACTGGCCAAGTTCGTGGAAGTCGAGGGCGACATCGAGGAAGACACCACCGCGCAGATGCGGAATCTGACGGCCCGAGGGACGATTCTCGGTACCGTTCATTACATGTCTCCCGAACAGGCTCACGGGGAGGAGTCGGACAGTCGCGCCGACATTTTTGCGCTTGGCGTGCTGCTCTACGAGATGCTTGCGGGACGTCCGCCGTTTCGCGGAGCGCACACGTTCGCCGTACTGAAGGCGATCATCGAAGAGATCCCGCCGCGACTCGACCGATACCGGGACGACGTGCCGGACGGGCTCGAGTTGGCGATCGTGAAGTCGCTCGAGAAGAATCGGGAAGACCGGTACCAGACGGCCAAGGAGTTCGAGTTGGACCTTCGAGCCATCCTGAGGAAGTTGAGGCAGCAGGAAGGGTAGAGCGTTCCGTGGGCTTCGGATGAAGAGTGGTTAAAGCCCCGGAGGGGCGAAAGAAGTCCGGACTCGTGTTTCGCCCCTCCGGGGCTCGACCGAAATTGGGCGCCATACCCACG
>JAJTWZ010000007.1 GCA_021463145.1 Blastocatellia bacterium
GTCGGCGCGCCGGCGGTGATGGTGTCGGAGACGAAGCCCGCGACTGCGGATGCGCCGACCACCTGATTGGCCTGGCTCCCTGGCGCGCCCGCGCGGGTGAGGACCAATCGTCCTCCCACCATCTGGAACGCATCGTCATTCTGAAAGCGATCTTCCTCATCCTCGTGGTAGCGGAGGCCGGCCTCGACTGCGTGCCTCAGATTCCCGGTGGTCCAGCGCGCGCCCACGGTGGACTGCACGCCAGTGCCGTAATACGTGCGGTTGTTGTTGCGAATCAGGAGCGCGTCCGTGGCGCTCGACGCGAGTTCCCGCGAGTTGCTCGTGGCGCGCAAGGAACTGCTCGAGCGCGCTGCAGCGTTCTTGGGCGAACGCCGGAGCGACCTGACACCGGCAACGGCCGAGGAGTTCGCGCGCGATGTGGACGAGAACCGGAAGGCGTGGGATGGATGGCTCGAGGAGAACGGAACGCGATTCCGGCTCGTGAAGACTTCAGACGACACCAATACTTCGGGAGGCAATGATGGAAATTCGTAAAGTAGGAGTTCTCGGCTGCGGCCTGATGGGCTCCGGTATCGCCCAGGTCGCAGCCGCGGCTGGATGCACGGTGGTTGTCCGCGAGGTTTCGCAGGACCTGCTCGACAAGGGATTCAAGGGCATCGACCGTTCGCTCGGGAAGTTCGTCGAAAAGGGAAAGATGTCCACCGAAGAGAAGGACGCGGTCATGGGCCGCCTCAGCGGCGCGACGACGGACGAACCGCTCGCCGACTGTGACATCATCATCGAAGTCATCGTGGAGAACCTGGCGGTCAAGCGCGAGACGTTCGCCAGGCTCGATGCGATCTGCAAGCCCGAGACCATCTTCGCGACCAACACATCGAGCCTCTCTGTCACCGAGATGATGACGTCGACGTCTGCCGGCCGTCAGCGCCGCTTCATCGGCACGCACTTCTTCAATCCGGTGCCGCTCATGAAGCTCGTCGAGGTAATCCGTACGATCCTCACGGACCCCGAAGTATTCGAAGCGGCCGTGGCATTCGGCGAAAAACTCGGGAAGGTGACGGTCCGCACATCCGATCGCACCGGCTTCATAGTCAACCGGTTGCTCGTGCCCTACCTGCTCGACGCGATCCGTGCGCTCGAGGAGGGTGTCGGCTCCATTGTGGACATAGACAACGCCATGAAACTCGGGTGCGGACATCCGATGGGGCCGCTTACCCTGCTCGATTTCGTGGGACTCGATACGACCTACTACATCGCGAACATCATGTTCGACGAATTCCGCGAGAAGCGATTCGCGTCGCCGCCGCTGTTGAAGCGAATGGTTCTCGCCGGATTGTACGGCCGCAAGAACGGACGTGGCTTCTACGACTACTCCGATCCCGCGAACCCGGCCCCGATGTCACTTCTGTAGCTGGCGGCGTCTGCCCGGGGGCGCCTTGGCCCCCGGTACTGACGGGTTTCGGACATTCCAGGGAGGGACGCGAATCCATGTCATTTCACGAAAGTCTGGCGCACGACCTTGCGCGTGAGCTTGGGGCCGTTTCGGCTCCGTTCGAGCGAATTTCCTATTCGGTTACGGATGCGGTCGCGCTCGTGACGATCTGCCGCGAAGACAAGCTCAACGCGATGGATTCGGCAACGCTCGGTGAGCTCATGCGTGCGTTCCTCTCCGCCAGGGCCGATCGGGATGTGCGGGCGGTCATCCTGACGGGCTCCGGACCGAAGGCATTCGTTGCGGGAGCCGACATCGCCGAGATGGCGGTCCTGTCGCCGGACGAGGCGCGACGCTTCGCCGAGAGGGGACAGCAGCTCACGCAACTGATCGAGTCGATGCCGAAACCCGTGCTTGCGGCAATCAACGGCTTTGCCCTCGGCGGCGGGTGTGAGATTGCGTTGTCGTGCCACATCCGCGTGGCTTCCGAGAACGCCCGGTTTGGCCAGCCGGAAGTGAAAATCGGGCTGCTGCCGGGATTCGGCGGCTCGCAGCGGCTGCCTCGGCTCGTCGGGAAGGGGCTCGGACTCGAGCTCCTTTTGACGGGAGGGATGATCGATGCTGCGGAGGCGCTGCGGATCGGGCTCGTCAACAGGGTCGTACCGGCGGGAACCGTCGTGGAGGCGGCAAAAGACATCGCGAAGCTGATCGTGGCGAACGCTCCGCTCGCCATCGAATACTGCATGGCTGCGGTCGCTTCAGGCCTGGAGATGCCACTCGACGAGGCGCTTCGGATGGAGGCGGCGTTGTTCGGACTCTGCTTCGCCAGCGACGACATGCGCGAAGGGACAGCGGCGTTTCTCGAGAAGCGCCCCGCGCATTTCACTGGGAAGTGATGAAATCACGATGAAAATCCTTGTCATCGGATCTGGCGGCCGCGAACACGCCATCTGCTGGGCTCTTGCACGCAGCCCGAAGAGTCCCGAGATCATAGCGTCGCCGGGCAACGCGGGAATTGCCGCGATAGGGTCCTGCCTGGCGGGCAATCCCAACGACAGCGCGGCGATGGCGGCGCTTGCCGAACGGCTGGGCATCGACCTGACCATCGTCGGGCCAGAGGCTCCTCTGGTTCTCGGGATCGCTGACGAGTTTCGCGCGCGGGGCCTTCGAGTGGTTGGCCACGGCCGGCGGGCCGCAATGCTCGAGGGCTCGAAGATATTCGCCAAGGAGTTCATGGCTCGACACGGAATTCCGACCGCGCGCTTCGCAGTGTGCGACTCACCGGAATCGGCCCGCGAGGCCGTCCGCGCGGGCGGTTTCGGTCTTCCTGTCGTTATAAAGGCCGACGGTCTCGCTGCCGGCAAGGGCGTCGTCATCGCTCAGACACTCGAGGAAGCCGACGAAGCGATTGAAGATATGATGGTCCGTCGTGCACTCGGCGATGCGGGTGCGCGCCTGCTGATCGAGGAGGCGCTCGTTGGCCGGGAAGCGTCGGTAATCTATTTCACGGACGGAGAGCGGCTGGTCGGCCTGCCCCCGGCACAGGACTACAAGAGGATTGGAGATGGCGACACAGGTCCCAACACCGGGGGAATGGGGACGTTCTCGATCGACGGGCTGCTCGATGACGCAACGTTGAGGCGAGTTCGCGACGAGATTGCCGAGCCGACCGTTCGCCACATGTGCGAGGAAGGGGCTCCACTTTCGGGATTGATCTTCGTTGGAGTGATGCTGACGGAGACCGGACCGATGGTGCTCGAGTACAACATGCGTTTCGGCGATCCCGAGACCCAGTCGGTGCTGAAGCGACTCGATTCCGATCTGTTGGAGATCTTCGACGGCATAGCCGACGGGTCACTGGAAGGGGTGGCGCCTGGATGGAGCCCGGATGCGGCGCTATGCCTCGTTCTCGCCTCGAGCGGGTATCCACGAGCTTTCGAGAAGGGAAAGTTGATCGAGGGTCTCGGCGACGCGGCAAGCGTCAAGGGCGTAACCGTTTTTCACGCGGGAACGGCGCTGGATCCCGATGGAAATTCGGTCACAGCAGGGGGGCGAGTGCTCGGCGTGACGGCGCGAGCCGCGACGCTGGCCGAGGCTCGAGCGCTAGCATACGAGGCCGCGGATCGTATTCGGTTCGACGGTAAAGTGAACCGGTCGGATATCGGATCGTATTGAGTCGCGGGAGGAACCGGTTATGCGGAAAGATCTTGACCGCCTCGAACAGGCCCGGGCAAACGTCCGGTCCGATTCGCCATACGACGTTTCACGTCCCTATACGCTTCCTCATCACATGGTCACGACGGCATTCGAGCTCGACGGATTCAGGATCGTCCGGACGTTGGGCGTGGTCCGCGGCATCACGGTACGGTCGCGATCGGTCGTCGGCAGCATTGGAGCTGCGTTCCAGACTCTGGTGGGCGGCAACATCACGATTCTGACCAAGTTGTGCGAGCAGACGAGAGCCGAGGCCTTCAACATAATGGTGCTTCACGGCACCGAGATTGGCGCCAATGCCATCATCGGGGCCAGGTACGACGCGACCGAGATAATGCAGGGTGTCAGCGAGGTGCTGGCGTATGGCACGGCGGTCGTCGTCGAGCCGATCGAGTCCGTAGCCGAGGGACGTTCTTGAGGCCGTTGGTCGCTCCAACCGCTTGACCCCGCTGTAGCTATGGGCGGCCAGTCCGCGTGTGCTAGCATTGGGCGATTGGGATTCTGTTCGTAGACTGGCACGCCGAGCGCGACCCGCCGGTCGATTCCGAGGAGGCGACATCCGCTATGTGGAACCGAATCAAGCGACTGTTCCGGGCTGTCTTCGGCGGCCTCATCGACAAGGCCGAGGATCCGGAACTCGTTCTTCAGCAGGTGATTCGCGATATGCGGGACAAGGTTCCGCAGATGAACGAGAACGTGGCCCAGGTAATGGCGACGCAGAAGCTGCTCGACAAGGAAGTCGCCTACCTCGAACGTGAGATCACCGAACTCGACGCCAAGATCAAGGCCGCCATCAAGCAGAACCGGGACGACATCGCCCGGACCTACATATCGGCGCTTCAGGAGAAGCAGACGTCGCTAGAGCGGTCGCGAGAGCAACTCGAGCAGGCGAAGCTGGCCTCGAAGCAGGCGCTTCAGTTCCGCGACAACTACTTGCTGCAGATGAAGAAGCGATCGGCCGAGGCTATGCAGCTGATCAATCAGGCGAAGCAGGCGAAGATGCAGGAACAGTTGGCGGCAACGATGGCCACGTTCCAGATCGGTGACGAGGCGTCGAGCTTCGACGAGATGCGGGACAAGATCCAGCGCCGGCAAGCGGCCGCGGAAGCGCGTATGGACCTGGCCACCAGCGGCGTCGAGGCGAAGATCCAGGATATCGAGCGCGAGGCTTTCAATATCCAGGTGGACGACACTCTCTCGGCTTACAAGGCGCAGATGGGGGTGGCCTCGGAAACGGACCTCAGCCCGTCCTTCGGCGCGGATACGTCGACGTCGGAGAAGTCACTCGGTCCGGGAGAGCGGGCGCGGGCCACGGAGTAGGCGGGAATACCAGGGCAGGAATCTACGTCGCTCCCCATGAGACGAAAAGTCAATTACATTCGGGAAGCCCTTACCGAGCCGATCAACATCTGGTCGATGGTGCTTTTTGCGAGCAGCGCTGCCTATATGCAGAGCTGGATTCCTCTTGCTGCCGGACTGGCTACGGAGGCCATCTATCTCGCCACGGTACCTGCTCACTCGGCGTATCGCAGGCTTGTGGACCGCAGGGAGCGCCAGAAGCAGCTCAAGGCCACTGGCGAGCAGCGAGAGCAGATCATCAAGAGTTTCGATCCGCGGGAGCGCGAAGCGGTCGAGTACCTGCGATGGATGAAGCAGCAGATCTACTCGGACTATCGGAAGTTCTCGGGAATGGATGCACATTCCAATCCCAACTTCATGAAGCTCGAGTCTGCGTGGGAGTCTTTCGTCGACCTGCTCGATATGTATCGGCGCCGAAAGAACCATTTGCGATCGATCAACAGGCAGGCGATCCAGAACCAGCTACAGCAGGTCGAGAGACAGATCGGCAATGCGGACGAATACACTCGCGGCGTGATGGAGAAGAACCAGAACATCCTGGGTCTCCGGCTGCGCACTTACGATGACATCGAGCGAAGCGTCAGAAGGGTGGAGGCCGAACTGCAGTCGATCGAGAACTTCTTCGGGCTCGTAAGAGACCAGGTCGTCACGATGACGAGCCCCGAGGGCCTTGCTTCGATCGACTTCGAGTCGCTGCTATCGTCGATCGAAGTCACGCGGCAGGTGCTCGAAGAGACCGCGCCGGTGCTGTCTGCCATAGACAGTTTTCAACGCGACTCGGCAACTTACGCGCCGCCGCCGCCTGTCGCCCAGCGGCAGTAGTCCGATCGGGAGGGTTGGCCCGATGAGTCGTTTCGTCACTTCCGGATGTGCGTACGGCCGGTCGCGGCCGCGCGCGGAACGTTTTCATTGAGTAAGGAGCCAACGCCGATGTCCACGTCCCAGCGCGTTCTTTCCAAGGACGAACTAGACAGGCTGCCGTCATGGGCAGCAGAAATCGCCAGGAAGTACTTTGCTGGCGAAGCCAGCCATTTCCTGCTGCACCGCAACATTTACGACCTGGTGAGGTCGGGCGGGAAGTACGTCGGCCTGATCGATTTTCTGCGGCGCGAGTTGCTTGGATCGAAGCATCTCGTCTCTTACAACCGAAGCGAGGGAATCGTATTCCGGTCCGATAACGCCGCCGAGACAGAGCGCGCATTCGTGTCACAGATCCGGATTGCCGATCCGCTGATGAACCAGGAAAAGGCACAGTCGCTGCCACGGGATCCGGCGCGCGCGCTGCCGCTCATCGAGCGCTTTCTACTGTACGGAAAGCAGGTCGCGGTCGTCGTAAGTTTTCTGGAGACGATCATTCCGGCGGGTGAAATCGGCTATATGTCGTCGGACGATCGGAACAACCTCGTTACGTTGCAACGCTGGATTGCCTCCTCGAACCTGCTCAACTCGGACAACATCGTGCTCTATATAGCCGAGAGCGTCGCGGACGTGCATCCGCGTATTCGCGAGCACTCGCGGCTCGTGAACGTGGAAATCCCGTATCCCGACGAAAAGGAGCGCTTCGAGTTCATCCGGTATTTCAATGCAGTTACACCGGGCGTGCGGTCCGAACTGCCCGACGACCAGGTGGCGACCATGACTTCCGGCCTGAATCGCGTTCATCTGCACTCGATGCTCAAGAGTTCGCTTTTCGACGGCGGCACGCTGACGTTCGAGACCCTGCGGCATAAGAAGAAGGAGATCATCGAATCGGAATGCGTCGGGCTCGTAGAGTTCGTCACGCCGCGATTCGGACTCGACAGTGTCGGCGGAATGACCAAGCCGAAGGAATCGCTGCGCCGCATCGCGGAGACTATCCGCTCGGGCAATGAAGAGGAGGCGCCGATGGGCATACTCTTCTCGGGTCCGGTGGGAACCGGGAAGACGTTTCTTGCCGAGTGCTTTGCGAAGGACTGCGGACTGAACGTCGTCGAGATCAAGAACTTCCGCGAGAAGTGGGTTGGCGCTTCGGAGTCGAACCTAGAGAAGATCCTCTCGCTGCTCGAGTCGCTGGCGCCGATCGTGGTGCTGATCGACGAAGCGGACGCCACGCTCGGAACCCGGGACTCCGGCGGCGGAGACTCGGGCGTCGACGCGCGGATCTTCTCGAAGATTGCGGCTGCGATGGGCAATACCGAGAACCGGGGCCGCATCCTGTGGATCCTGATGACGAGCCGGCCCGACCTGCTGCCGATCGACCTGAAGCGCCAGGGGCGATGCGAGGAACACATCTCGCTCTTCTATCCTGACAACGAGAAGGACAGGCTCGAGATCCTTCTCGCGATGGTGCGGAAGAACAAGGTCGACGTGGCCGAGAATCTCGATTGGTCGCCGATCGCGAAGAGTCCCATGACGCTGTCGGGCGCCGATCTCGAGTCAATGGTTATCCGGTGCCGGCGCGAGGCGCGCGCGGCTGCCAGAAAGGCTGTCGCTCAGGAGGACATTGCGAAGGTCGCGGCGGAGTTTACTCCGGCGCGTGACGAGATGGCCGTCGAATACCAGACGCTGGTTGCCGTTCGAGAAGCCACCTCACGCGACATGGTGCCCGAGCCTTACCGGTCTATGACGCCGGCCGAGGTGAGTGAGCGAATCGAAGCGATCAGGCCGATGGTGCGATAACCCGGCCTCTTCTTGAAGGCCGGGCGTTGCGTGTTGGCGTACAGCCCCACGCGCCGCTTGTTCCTCTGGCGTACACTGGGACTGGTGCGACTGCGAACACCCCGCAGTCCAACTCGCCTTGCGCGGAAAGGCCCCGGTGACTCGCAGGTCGCCGGGGCCTTGGACTTCGGTGCCGAGGACAGCGCCTATCGGCTCAGGAATGCCTCACCCTTTGCGCTCAGCTTGTCGCTGTCGATGTTGCCATCAAGGATATGGAGGACTCGGTGCGAGTACTCCGCGATGTCCGGCTCGTGGGTTACGAGAATAATGGTGTTACCTTGCGAGTGCAGCGTGTCGAGCAGTCCCATGATCTCGTAGCTGGTCGCCGAATCGAGGTTTCCGGTTGGCTCGTCGGCAAGAATGATCGACGGGTTGTTCACGAGCGCACGCGCGATAGCGACACGTTGACGCTGTCCACCGGACAGCTCGTTTGGCTTGTGACCCATACGCGAGCCAAGGTCGACGCGCTCGAGGGCTTCTTTCGCCCTCTGAAGTCGCTCGCCGGAAGGCACACCGCTATATATGAGAGGCAGTTCGACGTTCTGCAGCGCAGTCGCGCGCGAAAGCAGGTTGAACGTCTGGAACACGAAGCCGATCTCGCGGTTTCGAACATAAGCGAGCTCGTCGTCCTCCATGTCGGAGACGAGCTTTCCGTTGAGCCAGTACTGTCCCTGGGTCGGCGTGTCGAGACATCCGATGAGGTTCATCAGAGTCGACTTGCCCGAACCGGACGGTCCCATGATGGCAACGTACTCGTTCCGCTGGATTTCAAAAGACACCCCGCGCAACGCGTGAAGTTGCTCGGAGCCCATCGTGTAGGTCTTCCAGAGGTTCTCCGTGCGTATGATCGCAGAGTTCACGCCCGGCACGGAGTGACTGACTCTGACGGTAGTCGCGATCTGCTCTTCCATAAGGTGTGCGCTCATCTGGTTCTCCTGCGTGCGTTGCAGGGGAGGAACGACATTGTCGTTCCTCCCCTCTCCGTTCGGCTAGGTCTTCTTGTCGCCCTTCGGGCCCGCAGACTCCGTCGACTGTTTGACGGCCGTGTCGTTCTTCAGGGTTCGAAGGACACTGAATGGTCCCGTGACGATCTTGTCACCGGCCTTCACCCCGCTGATGACTTCAATGTCAGTGTCGCCCGTGATGCCGGTTTCGACCGGGACGAATTTGGTCTTCGTGCCTTCGAGGAGGAAAACGCCCTGCACTTCCTTCGGCTTGCCCGTGTTGGTGGCCGCGTCACCGCCTTCCGCCGGCATTTCCTGGAGGACGAGTGCCTGGAGCGGGACGACCACCGCGTTCTCGCGCCGATCCGTCGTCACGACGGCCGTTGCGGACATTCCCGGCCGCAGGCGGCTGCGAATCTCGTCGGTCGGAAGGAGTTTCACGACCACCTTGAAGTCCTTTGCTTCCTGCGAACCGGTCGTTTGCGCGATCGTCTGGCCGGAGCGCGTGATCGCAGACGATCCAACCTCGGTGACCTCGCCGTCGATCTCGAGTTCCCCGAGCGCATCAACCTTCACCTTGGTCTTCTGGCCGACGCGGACGTTGGCAATGTCGGTCTCGTCTACCTTGATCTCGACGTTGACCTCGCTCATGTCGGCGATGACCATCAGAGGCGTCGAGCTCAGGTTCGCAAGCGCGTACTGGCCTTCCTTGATAGGCAGGGACGATACGACGCCGTCGATTGGCGAGTAGCGAGTCGTCTTGTTGAGCAGATCCTGATTGGAGCGCAGTCCGGACCTCGTCTGCTCCACACGTGCCCGGCTGCCATTGAGGTTTGCCTGGGCCTGCTTGACACGGATCTTCGCGTCCGCCACCTGCGTCTCGTTCTGCTCGACGCGGGCCTTCGCCGCGTTCAGGCTCGCCAGTGCCGTCTGGTAGGTGGTTTCGACCTGGTCATAGGAAGCGCGCGAGATCACGCCGCTTTCGAGGAGTTGCTGGTTGCGTTTCAGATTCGCTTCGGCAAGGGCAAGATCCGCCTTGGCCCGGTCGAGATCGGCTCTGGCGGAGTTCAGCGATGCCTGGGCGGAAAAGACGTTGTTCTCGGCCGTGTTCACGGCCGACTGAGCGGAGGAGACGTCTGCCATTGTCACGCTGACATTCGCCGCGCTGCCGGCCACCTGCTCGGCGAGCTGGGTAGGGTCGACCTTGATCAGCTCCTGGCCCTTCTTCACCGCGTCACCTTCGCGAACGTAAAGATTCGTGATTCGGCCCGACACTTCCGCGGTCAGATCGTAGAACTTGACCGGCCTGACTTCACCCGATGCGGTGACCTTGGATTCCAGCAACGGCTGCTGTTTGACCTCGGCAACGGTGACCTCGGGAGCTTCCCGATTCCCGGCCATCAGGCTAACACCGAGAACGCCAACGATGGCGACTCCGACAACCGATCCAATGATGATCTTCTTCTTGCGACTAATCGCCATGGGGCGCATCCCTCTCGCTCTTCAATATCTGGCAGAGCCGAAGCTCACGGGTTGGAGTTATTCCGGTGGCCTGTACGCCCGGGTTCTCCGCGAGGTTTCATCAAAGATCGGGCCCATCTGGCATTTAGCGGGCCTTCGGCCGACTCCGCAAAGCCCATAGCCGTCTGCATTTGAGGACGCCGATTCGCGTGTGCTATAAGTAGCCGGTCCCACTCTGATCCCTCTGATAACCACCTATGACGAGGCCGGCGGATAACACTGCAGCCAAATGTCCTTCCTGCGGTACGACTGAGTTCGAGACCGGCGCAGTCGTGTGTTCGAACTGCGGTGCCGAGATATCGGGCGCCATCGACACTGCCGACCTCGCCGTTCCTCCGGGGGCTGGCGTCAGGCTCGAGGACAAGTACGTGGTGGACGGTGTCAGATGGGCCTGGGATGGCGTGACCTATCACTCGGCTCACATCGACGAACCGAACGGAGATCGCGTCATCATCGCCGAGCGCGCGGTTTCGGATCCCGATCCACTCGCCGAGGCCGGCCTTATGCGCCCCGGAGAAGCGATCGCCGTTTCGGCCAATCCATTTCATACCGAGCACGTGCTGCTGTCTCGTTTCGACTATTCCGGCATCGTGAAATCGCGATCGGTCTTCGTAGAAGCGGACCGTGCGTACATGGTTCTCGACAGCACCGACGGAGATCCGATCGCGGATCTCGGGCCCGTTACCGAAGGCGAGGTTCGCGCCTGGGGCCTTCAGTTGTGTCAGATCGTCAGCCTTCTGCATCGGCAGGGGATCGTGCACAACGGTATCGAGCCGGGCAGCTTCATCGTGGACCCGCAACGCCGGCTCAAGTTGGGCCGATTCGATCGTTGCCGCCCGTCCGGCGCCTTCCGTTCGGATTCGCCTTTGCTGCCGCGGCCGGGATTCTCGGCGCCGGAATTGCAGCGAGTGGACGCGGACTCGGTGGTCGATCCACGTTCGGACATCTACTCGATCGGTGCTCTGCTCTACTACATGCTTGCAGGTGAAGCCCTCCCGGAGGCCGATCTGGCGTTGACCGAGAAGGGAGAGATCGAGCTTTACCCCAAGCTGATCGTTGCCCCTGGCTTCGAGCGGATTCTCAATCGCGCACTTGCTCCGTACCCTGAGGACCGCTACAGGTCGGTCAACGAGATGAAGCTCGCCCTCGCCGACCTGAACGTGACGGTCAATGTCCGTTCAGGTCACTTCACCGATGTCGGGAAGGTGCGCGAGCTCAACGAGGACTCGTTGCTGGTGCTGAACCTGACTCAGTATTTCGAGTCGGTTCAGACGAATATCGGTCTTTATATAGTGTCGGATGGAATGGGCGGCGAAGCGGCCGGGGAGGTGGCGAGCCGCGTGACCGTTCGCGCTATCGCCGAGTGGATCACCGACAAGCTCATCTCCGCCAGCCTTCGGTCGACACACGGAGAACGAATCGCCGCCGAGACCGAGACGGGCGGAATAAGGCTTGCGTCGAGCACGGGGGCTGACGTCAGGGCCTCCGAATTGCTGACGAACGCCATCATCCACGCCAACCAGGAAGTTCTGCAGTATGCACGGCTCAATCCGCACACGCGTGGTCTTGGGGCGACCGTGACGGCGGCGATGCTGGTTGGAAACTCGTTGACTATCGGGCACGTTGGCGACAGTCGTGCTTACGTTCTGACTTCGAGAGGAATCGAGCAGTTCACGGAGGACCACTCGATCGTCGAAAGGATGGTTCGGGAAGGGCAGATCGAGCGAGATGAAGCCCGTTATCATCCGTACCGAAATGTCATTTACCGTTCGATCGGATGCCGGGAGGAGATCGAGATCGACATCGTCAGATGCATGCTGCGTTCGGGTGAGTCCTTCGTGCTCTGCTCGGATGGACTGAACGGAATGCTCACGGACGACCAGATCAAGGATGTCGTTAACCGGAACCCGGAGCCAACCCAGGCTGCCAAGGAGTTAGTCGTCGCGGCAAATGCGCACGGCGGCGAGGACAACATTTCCGTCGTCGTGGTAACGGTGCTTTAGTGTGATCTCACCGCGGCTTGCGCTGTACAACTATGATTTCGCGTGTCGCGGTACCGATGCCATCCCGCTCGAAGTTGACGGTTTTGCCAGTGGCGGCGGCTACGTGCTGACTTTCTGACGAGGAATTTGGAGGCGGATAGATATGGTGCGATGCCACAACTGCGGTACCGAGAATCTCGACGGATCAGAGTATTGCGACGAGTGCGGTATGCGGTTGAGTGAACGGCGGCCGTCCACGGCCGACCTGATGCGCCCGCCCGGAGCGCCTTCGTTTTCGGCGTCTGACATCGTACCGAAGCCGGCCGTCCCGGCCGGACAGGCAGGCGAGCCTTCGGATCAGACGCTTCAGATGAGCTCAACTGGTCAGACCAGCGCCCCGGTGGTCTCACCCATCCCGGTTTCGTCTTCGGCCGGCCACAAGATTCCTCCTGGCTCGGCGGTGGCCAGGCTGATCATCGAGCGGGGCGGCCGTATCGGAAAGGAATTCGCCGTTGCCGGCGGCGAAACGAACATTGGAAGGTGGGATGCGGATGGCGGGATCTTTCCGGACGTCGACCTCGACCAGGATGATCCGGAAGCGAAGGTCTCGCGCCGGCACGCGCGGATCATGCGCGAGGGAGGACAATTCTTCATCGAGGACCTCGGGTCGACGAACGGCACATTCATCAATCGAGGGCGCCGGCTTCTGCCTGGAAACCGTCATCCACTCAACAACGGCGACGAGATCATCGTGGGCAAGACATTTTTGAAATTCGTCGTCGAGGGAGCGCCGTTCTAGTTAGTCGACGGCCTCTCGCCGAATCGGGACTCGATTCGCACCAGCAAGGACGCACCCGCACGTTATGGACAAACCTAGACCGGTGGGCACAACGCTCGAGCCGGGCACCCTGCTAAACGACCGCTATTACATCGTGAAGCGGATCGGAGGTGGGGGCATGGGCTCCGTCTACCAGGCGCGTGACAAGCGCCTGGCGGACAGGTTGTGCGCGGTCAAGGAAATGATCGAGATGTTCGCCGACGAGGGTCAGCGCGCGAAGGCCGTGGAAGACTTCACTCGCGAGGCACAGCTGCTGGCATCGCTCGAGCATCGGTCGATCCCGACCATCTTCGACTATTTCATCGAGGGCGGCCGCTACTACCTGGTGATGAAGTACATCTCAGGCGGCGACCTCGCTGACCAGATGCGCAAGCGCGGTGGCCGGGTTGACGAGTTGACGGTCACGAAGTGGGCAATCCAGGTGTCGGACGTTCTGCACTACATACATAACCAGGACCCCCCGATCATCTATCGCGACCTGAAGCCAGCCAACCTGATGCTTGACGATAAGCAGGGCAAGATCATGCTTATCGACTTCGGCATCGCCCGCTTCGTCGCACCAACACAGAAGGGCGTAACGGCAATCGGGACGATGGGCTACGCCCCGCCCGAACTGTTCGCCGGTAAGGTGCAGGCGCGGTCGGACCTGTATTCGCTTGGCGCCACGGTGTTTCACTTGCTGACAGGGTCGGATCCACAGGACAACCCGCTCCTGATTTTCGACTTCTCGAAGAATCCCAGACCGTCTCAGTTGAACCCCGCCATCACGAGCGACATGGACTCGATAATTACCCGGACGGTCTCGCACCGGCCCGAGGACCGTCCATCGTCGGCGCTCGAGTTGATGCGGATGTTGGAGGAACACGAGCGACGACTGGTTCAACCCCATTCGAGTGCGGAACCCCTCGTACCGGTCGTGAGCGACGGGACCATCTTCTGTGGCAATTGCGGAACACGAATAGCTGGTGACGACGTCTTCTGCGCCCATTGTGGAGCCCGGCAGCGGCACGGCGCGCCGGGCCGCCCGTCAGCGCGCCTTCAGTTGGCGGCCTCGAACGATTCGGCAGCGGCTTTCGTTCTCGACAAGGACAGTCATCTGATCGGGCGGACCGATCCACATACGGGTATCTTTCCTGAAGTAGACCTGTCGCCGTACGATCCTGAGACGAAAGTGTCGCGCCGGCACGCCCGCATCTATCGTCAGGGGCAACAATTCCTGATCGAGGATCTGTCCAGCGTGAACGGAACGACCATTAACGGAGCCATTCGCTTGCCTCCAAAGCAACCTCGGGTACTCAACAGTGGAGACGATTTGAAGCTCGGCGAGACGATGCTGAAGTTCGTGCTTGGATGAGGTATGGGTTTGACGTGCAGGCAGTGCGGTAGTTCGCTCCACGACCGGTCGAAGTTTTGCCCGAAGTGCGGCGCGCGTGTGTCGGGGTCAGGGCCGCTTGTCTCGACGGTGGCAGTCGCCGAACGGGAAGAGGCCGAGACGGAGGCATTCGACCTGGAATCTGCTCCTTCGCCGCCGCGTGAATTCGAGGCGCCTCGCGGGCAGGCCCTGGACTATGAGCGGGCCGACTTCGGGCAGCGGCTTGGTGCCTTTCTCTTCGATTTGCTTCTGTTTCTGATTGTGCTCATGTCTGCGACTTTTCTGCTGTCGAGCTACAGCGAAAGGTCGATCGTGTCGAGCAATGCCATGCTCGTGGCGTTCTACTGCGTAGCGTTCCTGCTTTTCGGGTTCAACTTCATTCTGCTGGCTGGACGAACGGGCCAGACAGTCGGCAAACGGCTCGTAGGCATTCGAATCGTGAAGGTGGACCACGCTCCTGCCGGTTACATGAGCGTCGTACTTCGGCACGTAGTTGGCTATCTGCTTTCCACAGTGGGATTTTTTCTCGGATTCGTCTGGATCGTCTGGGATTCGCGCAATCAAGGTTGGCACGACAAGATAGCGCGGACCATTGTCGTACTTGCCCGATGACCGGCCCGCCACTCGAAGGGGCCGGCGCTTCGCGACTCCATGCCTGAGATCGTAATCAAGCCGAAGGCATCCGGCATTTACACCGTGCCGCTCGAGAAGGTCCGGACGACGCTCGGCCGCTCGTCGCGAAACGACGTATGCCTGAGCGACCCTTTCGCGTCGCGCTTTCACGTCGAAGTGCGACGGGAAGGCGACGACTATTTCGTGGCGGATGTGGGAAGCGCCAACGGCACTCTCTTGAACGGCATGCTTCTGGCCCGCCAGACGCGGCTGCAACCGAACGACGAGCTCCGGATCGGCGAAACGACGATCACGTTTGCGCGAGAGTCGAATGCATCGGTCGCCTCGAGCACCTCAATCCTATGGACGGAGGCCCACAAGAGTCAGGAACCGGACGTCACGATCCAATCCGCGCGACCCGGGCGGCGCACGTCGGGTTTCCTGGATTCGCTTCGCAACACTTCGCCGGACGTGACGAGTGGCACCGTTTCGAAAGCCATGTCGGATGCTTTCGAACGCCGCGACCTGCTCGCGGTCGTCAGCAAGGTTGGAGTTGCGCTTCTTTCCGACACAACGCTGGATCAGACGTTCGACCTCGTCATGGACCTCGTGTTCGACACGATTCCGGCCGAGCGCGGTTTCCTCTTCCTCCTCGATGGCGAAGACCTGCTGCTCAAGGTGTCGCGATCGCGGACGGGGCCGGCCACGCCGAATACGGCCGATATCCAGATCAGCCGGTCGATATCCGAACGGGTATTCAAGGAAGGCGTCGCCGTGCTCACGTCGGACGCAATGCACGATCCCAGGTTCCAGGCTGCGGACTCGATCATTCTCTCCGCCGTCAGGTCGGTCATGGCGGTTCCCTTGAGCCTGGCGGATCAGACCTTCGGGATGATCTACGTCGACAACGCATACGACAGCAGGTTCACCGAGGACGACCTGAAGGTTCTGACGACCGTTGCGGGTGTAGCTTCCATCAAGATCGAGAATGCGAAGCTCTCGGACGAGCGCCTGGAGAAGAAGAGGCTCCAGGAGGAACTCAAGGTCGCAAGCGAGATCCAGATGCGGCTTCAACCGGTCTGCCCCCCACCGATCGACGGGTACAGCATCTGCGCCTACAGCATATCGTCGCGGGAGATCGGGGGCGATTACTACGACTATATCGAGCGCAGGAAACAGGGTCGTTACGCGCTCGCGCTCGGGGACGTATCCGGGAAGGGAATTGGCGCCGCGTTGCTGATGAGCTCGCTCCACGCCGCGGTTCGAGCTCAGACTCAGACGCAACATCCGATCCGCGAGATGATGGCGAACCTGAATCAGTACATCGCCGACAACTCACCCGAGAACAAGTTCCTCACGCTCTTCTATACGGAGCTCGATCCTTTGACCGGCGACCTCCATTACGCGAATTGCGGGCACAATCCACCAATTCTTGTCAGGTCGACAGGGCAGGTGGAGTTGCTTGCCGCGACGGGCCTGCCGATCGGAATCCTGCACGAGGCGGAATACGAAGAAGCGTGCGTGAAACTCTGGCCGGGAGACGTGCTCGTCGTCTACAGCGACGGCATCACCGAGTCGGTGAACACGGTCGACGAGGAATTCGGCGAGGAGCGTCTCATCGCCGTCGTGACGAAGAACCTCAATGCATCCGCCGGCAAGATCCGTGACCGGATCGACGAAGCTCTGTCGCGATTCGTCGGCGTAGCGGCGCCAGTCGACGACATGACGCTGCTGATAGTGAAGCACGGCGCGAGCTGATTTCGCCGCGTTAGCCGGCGTCTGGCCGATCGGATCTCACTGGCTGCCGCACTTGCCGTCGATCGTTCGTTTGAGCGCCTGAACGTCGCTCTGAGATGGATCCAGTTGAAGCGCCTTGCGAACGGCCGCTTGCGCGCTGGCGCAGTCGTTTCGGAACACATAGATCCTGCCCAGCAGCACGTACCCGGCCACGGATCTGGGATCCCAGAACGTGGCCGCCTTCAGGGCCTCGATAGAACGGTCGTAGTCGCCCATTCGCTCGAAAGCGCGCCCGCGGAGAAGGTGAGCCTCGGCATTGTCCGGATTCGACTGCAGCACACGGCCAAGTTCGTCGAGCGCTTCGCGATCGCGGCCCGCCTGATAGAACTCGCGCGCCCGCACCAGCGAATCATTTGCCGCAATGCTCGCTTCGGCGCTTCCCGTGGCGGACGGCACGGCAGTCGCGGCATCGCGGTCGCGCTTGAGCCGGATCAGCGCCGCACGCGAGAATCTCGTCTTGAGGCGCGAAAGCTCCGGAATGGACTTCTTCGTCTCCCATTGCGCAAACGACGGCAGATGGCGCTTCGCCTGGTCCAGAGCTTCGGCTGCCTCGGCGCTTCTCCCCGTGCGTTCGCAGGCTTTCCACAGCAGGTAGTAGGCCTCTCCATCCATCGCGGAAAGCCGGACCGGTTCGCCATCGGCCGCCTTGCGGCGAATCGCCTTCTGAAGCTGGTCGGCCGCGGCGCCGAAATCGCCCTTCAGATAGAGCGAGTAACCATAGTTGAACTGCGTATCGAGGTCACGAGTCGCGGCCTCGGCGGCCGGCTTCAGGTATATGTTCGCGTCGTCGTACCGGCCTGCCCGGACGTAGACCACGCCGGCATTGTTGTACACCTCGTAGAGCGGCATTCTTGGCACGAGGTCGGTGAACGTCTTCAATGCCTGGTCGTTCTGCTTGAGGTTGGCCTGCGATACTCCGACATAGAACGCCGCTTCCGTGGCGCGAGGATACCTCGAGTCGACGAGCTGTAGCGTCTTCACGGCGTCCTGCCAGTTGCCATCCAGGAACGAGAGGCGCCCCAGCTCGAAAATCGCCTGCGTGTACTGCCCCTGATCCTTGCGCTCCTTCGAATAGGTCTCGATCGCGCGCGACAGAAACAGCGCCTTGTTCTTGCGATCCGCCGTAGTGACCGCCTTCATGAAATCGGCGAAGGCGTCGACCGGCACCTTGGTGGCCGATCCGATGAGGTCGTCCTTCGAGAATGGAAGCGACGGGTTGCGCTGCTTCATGATCTCGTAAGCCATCTCCCCCTGGATCTCCTGCAAGTCCGACAGCTTGCCACCGCGATTCAATTCACGTCCGACCACGCGCCCTTCGCGGATATCGATGAGGCGCGCAGCGACGGTCACGGTCTCCTTGCCCTTCTCGGTGCCATCGACGCGGTACGTGCCAGCGATGACGAGATCTGCTCCGGCCCGCTCTCCAATCTTGATCGACGTGGCTCGCGTGAGGATCGCGGCGACGGGCAGTCCTTCGCGCTCATAAGCGAGGTTACGCTCGTCTGGCCGGATGGACACGACGTCGGCTCCAAGGTCGAGCAACTCGGAGAGCATCTCCGAGAAGCTCTCGCCTATCCAGTTGTACTCCGGCCGCTTCGAGGTGTTCTCGAATGGAAATACCAGGACCGTGTCGGTCGTGGTGGCAACTGGAGACTCCGGCAACGCCGACGAGTGAACCGAAGCGGGAAGTGTGGCCGCAAGAAGCGGAGCGACGAGCAAGGCGAACGACAATAATCTCATGATGAAAAACCACGAGCCGCGCACCGACAAGCGACGCGCGGCTCCTGTGGAAACGTCTCGTACGGGATTCGAACCCGTGTCGCCGCCGTGAAAGGGCGGTGTCCTGGGCCTCTAGACGAACGAGACATAAAAAAATGAGCCGTGCTGGATTCGAACCAGCGACCCACTGGTTAAAAGCCAGTTGCTCTACCGACTGAGCTAACGGCCCCCACTTGTCTTCCGTTCCGACAACATCATCGGCCCTTCAGACGACGGCGTATCTTACTGACGTTGCCTGATTGCGTCAACGCAGGGGTGTCTCCGCCGCAGCGGGCCGCAACCCGGCAATTCGAAGCGGAGCGCGATGCCCTAATACGCCCTCCCGAAAAGCGCCACCTGTGATGTCTTCCGGCCGGTATAGAAGCAGACTCCTTCGCCGTCGTCCGCGCCATCGGGGAAGCATCTGATCGTCGCCTTCGTTTCTTCTTTTATCGTGTCCTCGTCTTCGCCCGTGCCGTCCCAGTGAACGCGCACGAAGCCTCCGTCTCCATCGATCAGCTGACGAAACTCGTCGTAACTCGACACGCGGCGCGTATTCGAATCTCGAAACTCGGTAGCCTGACGCAGAAGCCCTGCCTGGACCTCACTCAGCAATTCAGAAACGGCATCGGCCACCTGACCGGCGGGAATTCCAAACTGCTTGCCTTCCTTGCCGGGAACGTCACGCCGGCCCAGAACCACGGCATCGCTTTCGACGTCTCGAGGTCCGATCTCGACTCGCACGGGCACACCCCGCATTTCCCAGTCGTTGAACTTGTATCCGGGCGAGACATCGTCACGAACGTCGAGTTTGACCCGGATGCCCGCTCCCGCAAGCGCCGCCTTCACTCTTTCCGCGTGCTCCATCACGGCCACGCGTTCGGGGTCCTTTCTCCAGATCGGAACGATGACGGCCTGAATGGGCGCAATTACCGGCGGCAGCCGGAGGCCCTGGTCGTCGCCGTGCGCCATGATCGCCGCGCCCACCATGCGCGTGCTAACGCCCCAGCTCGTCGTGTGGCAATACTGCTTTTCGTTGTTGCGGTCCAGATACTGGATATCGAATGCCCTGGCGAAGTTGGTTCCAAGATAGTGACTCGTGCCGGACTGCAGCGCCCAACCGTTCCCCATCAGTGCCTCGATCGTGTACGTTTCGACCGCGCCGGCGAACCGTTCCCTGGCGCTCTTGCGCCCCTTCACCACCGGTATCGCTGCATCGTTGATCGCGAAGTCCGCGTAGACGTCGAGCATTCGAAGCGTCTCCTCGACCGCCTCTTCCTCTGTCGCGTGTGCCGTATGGCCTTCCTGCCAGAGAAATTCGGTAGTCCGAAGGAACGGTCTCGTGCGCAACTCCCATCTGACGACGTTTGCCCACTGATTGACGAGAAGAGGAAGGTCCCGGTAGCTCTGCACCCAGTTCGAGAACGTCGAACCGATGATCGTCTCCGAGGTCGGACGCACGATGAGAGGTTCTTCGAGTCTTGCCTCAGGGTCGGGAACGAGAGCGCCATCGGGACCGGCGATGAGCCGATGATGGGTGACCACCGCGCATTCCTTGGCAAATCCGTCGACGTGTTCCGCCTCGCGCTGCATGAAGCTCATCGGTATGAAGAGCGGGAAGTAGGCGTTGACGTGGCCAGTCGCCTTGAACCTTCGGTCCAGGCCGTCGCGAATGTTCTCCCAGAGCGCAAAGCCGTACGGGCGAATGACCATGCATCCGCGCACGGGCGAGCTCTCGGCGAGTTGCGCGTCGCGGATCACGTCGAGGTACCACCGTGAGTAGTCCTCGCTCCGGGGCGTTATCTTTTCAGCCATCGTCGAAAGTCCTCACCGTTCAAAAAAGACACCGGATGCTAGCGGCGCGTTCCTGCACGCGCAAGCGACACGCTGCCGGCGCACGGACGCTTGCGCCACTCGAAAGCGGTGGCGCATCATCCCGTGACCGCAATCGCCCTTACCTTCACGCTCCCTGACTCTCGAGGCCTGTTTCAGTCTGAAACGGCGGACATTGTCCTGCGACGGCCGCGCGGCAGGGCCGTGGGGGCGACAACCTTCAAGGAGACGACATTCGATGCGCCATCTCGTGATTGCCCTTCTCTTACTCGCTTTGTGTCCGCCGGCACTCGTCCGCGCTTCCGTTCTTCCGCAATCGAGTGACCGGAAGCCGGTCTACGACCTCTACCAGCGCGGACCGTATCGCGCCGGGGTACCGAGGCCCGAGTCCATCCTGGGTTACGAGCTGGGCGCGCGCGAGACGACGTACTGGGAGCAGGAGCGGGTAGTTCGCGCAATTGCCGACGCCGCGCCCGATCGAGTGAAGGTCATTCCGTACGGAAGAACAGTTGAAGGGCGTCCGCTTCGCATCGTCGTCATCTCGTCGCCCGAAAACATTTCGAACATCGAAACCATTCGTGCAAATGCTGCCCGCCTGGCCGATCCAAGGTCGCTGCCCGCGGCTGAAGCGGCAGAGATGGCGCGAAGCATGCCGGCCATAGTCTGGTTGAACCAGAACGTTCACGGCGACGAGTCGACATCGTTCGAATCGGGAATGGCGCTTATCTACAACCTCGCCGCGACGGAGGAACCGAAGCTTCTCGAGTCGTTGAAGAATTGCGTCATCATCGTGAACCCGTCCTTCAATCCCGACGGCCACGAACGATTCGCCGTCTATCACAACTCGATCGGGATGAACGATCCGAACAACGACGCGATCGAGCACGCGCAACCGTGGGCGACCCACGGACGCTTCAACCACTACCGGTTCGACATGAACCGCGACAAGCTGGCGCTCTCGCAGCAGGAAGTGCGGATGGAGATCGCCGAGTACCTGCGGTGGAATCCGCACGTCTACGTGGATCAGCACGGCGAGGTCGACCAGTACTTCTTCCCGCCCGTGGCGCTTCCGATCAATGACAATTCGGACAAGGCGTATCAGGACAAGTGGCTCGACAGGTACGGGCGCGGCAACGCGGCGGCGTTCGACAAGAACGGCTGGGACTACCACACCCGCGGCATCTTCGACTTTCTCTACGTTGGCTATCTGGACGCCTGGGCCGCACTCAACGGCGCTATCGGCATGACGTACGAGACTGACGGCGGCGGGAACCTCGGCTTTTCCTGGAGGCGGTCGGACGGAACCGTCATCACTCTTCGCAACGGCATCGAGCACCACCTGGTCGCGGCGATTGCGACGATCGAGACTACGTCGTTGCATCGCGAAGAGCGGCTCAACGACTTCTACGCGTTCCGTAGGGCCTCGATGGACGAAGGCCGGTCGAAGCCGATGAAGTACGTCGTCGTCTTGCCCGCTCGCGATCCTGAGCGGGCGGCCGCAATGATCACGATACTTCGTCGCGTCGGCATCGAGGTCAGCGTCGCTTCGGCCGCGTTCAGCTCCGTGGCCGCTCACGAGTACGGTAGCGCAGCTACCGCGCCCGGCGGAAAACGGCAGTTCGATTCGGGCGTTTACGTCATCGATCTCGCGCAACCGCAGGGGCGTATGGCGCGCGCGTTCCTCGAACCGGACGCAAAGCTCAATCCGGAGTTCATAAAAGATCAGCTTGCGAGGAGGGATCGGAACGACAAGCGAGGGAAGAACACTCCGCACGAGAGCGCCGGCTTCTACGACGTGACCGCGTGGTCGCTGCCGTTGACATTTGGCCTCGAGACTTACTGGCTTGGGGACACGCCGCCCATCGCTTCGCAGCAGCTGGGCGCTCCGGCCGATTTCGAACACGGCCGTCGCGCCCCGTTTTCGGCAGAGGGCGCGGTGTCTGGAGGAAGCGGCAAGCAGGCTTACGTTTTCTCCTACGGCACGAATGCGTCGGCGAGGTTGGCTCTCGCGTTGCTTCGTGAAGGATTCAGGATCGGGGTTGCGCAATACGAAATGAAGGCCGGCGGCAAGAAGTTTCCACGTGGCGCGATCGTCGCGCGGACGGGACGCAATCCCGAAACGCTCGCGGCGCGAATCGGACAGCTTGCTCGTGAGACAGGCGTTCAGGTGACCGCGGTAGACAGCCAGTACTCCGACGACACGTTCGTTGGCATTGGTTCCGACGAGGTCCAGCAACTTCGTACGCCCCGGATTCTGGTGGCCGCCGGAGACGGCGTTGCGACCACGTCGTACGGAGCGATCTGGTACATGCTCGAACGGGAGCTTCAGTACCCATTCACCGCAATGGATCCGGAGAACATCCCCTACACGGATCTGCGCCGATTCAACGTCATCATCCTCCCGGATGGTTATTCCGGTACCTATGCGAGTCGAATTGGCCCTGGCGGGCTCGAGAAGTTGCGCGAGTGGGTCAACGATGGTGGCACTCTGATCGCGATCGGAGGCGCCACGCAGTACCTTGTTGCGAAGGACTCCAAGATGACGTCGGCGCGAGCTGTGGGAGCCAGGGACGACGAAGGCGCGAAAGCTGCCGATGGCGCCGGCGACGAGAAAGAAGCGGAGCCTGCAGCTCCGGCGGCTGTTGAGCCCAATGCCAAGGAGAAAGCCGCAAAGGACACAAAGGCCGATGTGGACAAGGACGCCGGGAAGAAGCCGGAGAAGCCTGTCAAGGCGGTGCCCGAGACCCCGCTGAACGTACCGGGGGCGGTTTTCTGCGCCGACATCGATCACAACTATTTCATGAGCCTGGGTTTCGAGGAGACGAAGGTCTTCGTTCCGGTCAACACGGACCTGTTCCTGCGGCCAAGTGCGAAGGGAGCCAACGTTGTGGGATTCCCGAAGAACACAAAGGTGACGGCTGGCTTCATCTGGCCAAAGAACACCGAGCAGTTGATCGGCGGAACCTCGTATCTCGTAGAGGAACCGACCGGCGGCGGTCACGTCATACTCTTTTCGGAGGACATAACGTTTCGCCGGCTATGGCGTGGCCTGGACCGGCTCTTCATCAACGGATTCCTCTTTGGCCCGGGCTTCTCGTCAGGTACGCCGGGCTTTTGAGCTCGAAGGACAGCTGCCGCAATCGTGATCCGAAAACCTGGCGGCGCGGATGCCGTAGAACTGAACGTGGAGCGGATGGCCGGACGGGAGGTTTGACCGCGTGCAGCAACTGATCGAAGCGGCCCGAATCGCGATGGCATCGATCTGGGCGCACAAGTTGCGGTCGTTTCTTACGCTGCTTGGCGTGATTATCGGCGTGTCGGTCGTCATCGCGGTTGCGACGCTGATCGAGGGAGCCAACGTCTATGTCGACGAGAAACTCGCGGCGCTTGGTTCCGGAGTCTTCTTCGTAAACAAGGCCTCGGTGACGAATGTCGGTGACTTCGAGAAGTTCCTCGAACAGATGAGGAAGAATCCAAATCTCGATATGCAGGACGTCGATGCGCTCGCGGAGCAGACGGTGATGGCCGAGCACGTTGGCGCGCTCGACGGACGCTCCGGGGAGGTCAGAAACGACACGGAACTCCTTCAGGACGTGGGCATCCAGGGGTGCACGCCGAACATGATCTACATGTCGCAGGTGACACCGGAGCAGGGCAGATACGTCAACGTCTTCGACCAGAAGAATCGCCGTCCGGCGGCCTTTCTGGGCAGCGAGGTCAGCGACGCACTCTTTCCGTCCGTCGATCCCGTGGGCAGAGAGGTTCGGATCGACGGATTGACATACACGGTCGTTGGAGTCGCCAAGAAGATGGGCACCGTGCTGGGCCAGTCGCAGGACAACTTCGTCATACTTCCGCTCTCCACCTACCTCAAGGTTTACGGTGCCCGGCGCTCGCTGACGATATACGTGAAGGCTCGGCCCGACGTGACCCTGGAACGTGCCCAGGACGACATTCGGACGATCCTCAGAGCGCGTCACCAGCGAACTTTCGACGAGAGCGATGATTTTGCGATCGTCAACGACCAGGCGATTGCCGACCTGGCTGGCCAGATCACGGGCATCGTAGCGGCGATCGCCATTCCAATCACTCTCATTTCGCTGGTCGTCGGCGGCATCGTGATTATGAACATCATGCTGGTGGTCGTTACCGAGCGGACCCGCGAGATCGGTATTCGAAAATCGCTTGGCGCGCGTCGCAACGACATCCTGATGCAGTTCCTCGTAGAGGCCGTGATTCTGTCGGGCACCGGCGGCGCTATCGGTGTCGTCGTCGCATATTCCACGATGAAGTTCGTTTCCTACCTGTCGCCAATACCGGCAGCGCTCCCCGTGTTCTGGTCGGTTCTCGCGGTTGCATTGTCGGCTGGCGTAGGGCTTTTTTTCGGGATCTATCCGGCGATGAAGGCTTCCAAGCTGGATCCGATCGTCGCGCTGCGGGCTGACTGAGATGATCGGACTGCGAACCGACATCCGCGAGAACCTCTGGCTGGCCCTTGCTACGATATGGGAGCACAAGGTCCGTTCCGCGCTCACGCTTCTCGGCGTCGTCGTCGGCACGATGACGGTGATCGCCGTAGGCTCGATCCTTACAGGCATGAATGCCAGAGTCGATGCAATCGCAGAGCAGTTCGGTCCCAACGTCGCATTCGTAACCAAGCAGAGCTCGGTCGGCATCAGGTTTGGACGCGCCCCGCGTGACGAGCGGATGCGCAAGAACCTCACCCAGGCCGACGCGGATGCCATCGCCGAATTGCCGGCCGTGGCGGGCGCGACGCCGACGAATCGTCTTGGGAGTTTCGGACCGTCGAACTCTTCGTTCAGCGTGAAGTACCGTGACGTGGAGTTCGCGCGACCGATCATTTTCGGCGTGTATTCGAATTATCCCGACATCCGATCGACGGAAGTGAAGGAGGGGAGATTCTTCGTCGACTCCGAGGCGAAGCGGTTCGAGCAGGTTGCGGTCATAGCGGAATCGGTCTCCACGGCGCTCTTCGGCGGTTACAACCCGATCGACAAGAGCGTCGACATCGACGGCCGCCCGTTTCGTGTCGTCGGCGTGATGAAACGCGGGGTTGGCGGATTGTTCGGAGGAGACGGCGCGGACGACCGGTTCATCTACGTTCCGTTCCAGACGCTCGAGAAGATGCATCCCGAGTTGGACGACGTTTCGATCACCCTGCGAGCCCGTGATGGGCAGATGGGTGCAATGTTCGACGAAGTCACCGAGCTGCTTCGCCGCCGCCGCGGTGTCAGGGCAAACCAGTCGAATGATTTCTCTATCTCCACCCCGGATGCGATCTTCGAGACGATCGGCTCGATGACGAAAATCCTGGGACTCATCGTCGTGCCTTTGTCGGGAGCTGGATTGCTGATTGGCGGCGTCGGCGTCATGAACATCATGCTGGTTTCCGTCACCGAGAGGACGAAGGAAATTGGAGTTCGCCGGGCCGTCGGTGCGCGACGGCGCGACATCGTCTGGCAGTTCCTCATCGAAGCAATGTCGCTTACCGGAATCGGTGGCCTTCTCGGAATTCTCGTCGGGTGGCTCATATCGCTGCTGGTAACCGCGGTCATACCGTCCATTCCTTCGTCCGTGCCGCTCTGGTCGGTGGCTCTGGGGTTCTCTGTCTCTGTCGCGCTCGGCCTGGTGTTCGGACTCTGGCCGGCGGTGAAGGCCGCGCGCCTCGATCCGATCGACGCCCTGCGATACGAGTAATTTCCGCACCATCGCCGGGAGCAGGCGCACCGTTGGTGCGGGAAATCGGCTGCATTGACACTCCAGGTACGGCGTGGCCTAATAGCCCGTTCGCGCGAAGCGCGAGCAAGGAGTGCGCCAGATGTCGATTTTCACTAGTTGGATCACGTCGCCGGGGGGCCGAAAGCCGATCGAACTGGAACTGCCGGTCGATCCAGCCGCGCCGAGCGCACCGGCTCACGATTCCGACGAAGTGACGTTCGTCGACTCCGGAATGGAGATTCCCGAGAGTTACGGCGTCGACATCGTTCGCGCGCTCGTTCAGGATCCGTTTCACCTGATGGTTTACTGGGAGATCCGGCCTGAAAGTTACTCGGCCATCGAGGGTCTGTTTCCGCGTGGTGAAGTCTCCACGTTCCGGCCATTCATGAGACTGACGGACCTCGATGCGGGCGACGAGGCATACGTCGCCATTCCACTGTCAGGAAAGTACTGGTTCTCGGTAAATCCAAGCAGCAGTTTCCGCATCGACGTCGGGGCATTGTCGTCGAGCTCGGGATTCGTGCCTGTCGTCCGCAGCAACGTCGTTCGCACTCCGGCGGGCACGGTGTCGACCGCGGTCGACGAAGATCCCAAGTTTCGCGTCGACACCCCGCGATTCGTCAAGCTGCTCGCGGTTACCGGGTTCGCGACGGACCGGGTGCTTACGGATGTCGCCAAGGCCGAGGCCGCCCTTGCCGCCGGCCTTCCGATGCCCGAGTTCGTTACGCAGCCGTCGCCGTCGCTGATTGACGCCTTCTCGCAACTGCCAGTTGCGGTTCGAACTGCGGCGGTGCGTATCGCAGAGGGCGAGTCGCTTGCGGCGAACGAAATCGAGGAACTGCCGGCGTCGCTGCGCTTCATGCTCGAGCGCCTCCTCGCTTCGGGCGAGTTCGACTCCGAGCTCCTCACTGCCGCGTTCATGCATCTGCTTCCTCAGTTGCTCAGGAACGTGCTCGATGGAGGCATCCTCGACGATCCGGCGCATCCGTTCCACTTGCCGCCTCGATTTGCGACTCTTGGATCTTCGGAGCACGTACAGCGGCCGCACGTGGACTGGAGCTGGATGCCGAGCATGGCCGAGTCGCTGTCACGGAGGCAGCCAGTGATCGCACCGGACGTCCTGGATCCCGTCCCAGCCGCCTGAGCGCGGCGAGCCCTGCATGGAACTCGGCCTCCTCTCGATCGTTCTCCACGCGCACCTGCCGTTCGTACGGCATCCGGAACACGCGGAGTTCCTCGAAGAGGACTGGCTCTACGAGGCCATCTCGGAGACGTACATTCCGCTCCTCTACACTTTCCAGTCCCTGATGGAGAGTGGAGTGCGCGTTCGCCTGACGATGGGACTGACGCCGCCCTTGTGCGAGATGCTTTGCGACCCGCTGCTGCAGGCGCGGTATCGGAAGCACATCGAAAAGCTCGTCGAACTGACGGAGCGTGAGGTCGTCAGGACACGCGGTACCGAGTTTCACGAAGCGGCGCTGTACCACCATCACCACTTCGCTTCCTCTTACCGGCTCTACGACGAGACCTACCACGGCGACCTCGTCGCCGGTTTCCGGGCGCTCCAGGATGCGGGCGCGCTCGAGATCATCACGTCGGGCGCAACTCACGGATTTCTCCCGCTGATGAGTCGAGTCGAGGCGCGCCGTGCGCAGATCGAGGTTGGCAAGGCCAACTACATCAAGCACTTCAAACGTGACCCGCGTGGAATCTGGCTGCCGGAGTGTGCGTTTGCTCCCGGTGTCGATACCTTGCTTGCGGATGCGGGCATCCGGTTCTTCTTCGTGGATGCTCACGCGATCATGTTCGGGTCACCGCGCCCACGGCGCGCCATTTACGCGCCTGTGATCACCGAGTCCGGAGTTGCGGCTCTGGCGCGTGACGTAACGACCGGGGAGCGGGTCTGGTCGTCTGAAGTCGGCTATCCTGGCGATCCGTTCTATCGGGAGTTCTACCGTGACCTCGGCTACGACCTCGACTACGAGTCGATCGCGCCGTATCTGCACGAGGATGGCGTCAGACGAAACGTTGGCGTGAAGTACCATCGAGTCACGGGCAAGGTGGCGCTGCACGAGAAGGAGCCGTACCTGCCGTCCATCGCTTCGGAGAGGGCCGCCGTTCACGCTGGAGACTTCCTCTCGAACTGCCAGCGGTTGTCGGCTGAGCTCGTGGGCACGATCGAGCGCAAGCCCATCATAGTGTCACCGTACGACGCCGAGCTCTATGGCCATTGGTGGTTCGAGGGACCGCTGTTCCTCAAGTACCTGATCGAGAAAATTCACTACGACCAGGACACGATAAGGCTCGCGACGCCGCTCGATTACGTCGACGAGTATCCCGAGAACCAGACGCAGACGCCATCAGCCTCCACGTGGGGCGCCGAGGGTTACAACCGTGTCTGGATTAACGCCGAGACCGACTGGATGTATTACCACCAGCATCGCGCCGAGGATCGTATGATCGAGTCCGCTCGCCGGTACCCGTCGGCCGAGGGCGACCAGCGCCGGCTGCTGAACCAGCTTGCGCGCGAACTGCTGCTGGCGCAGTCGAGCGACTGGGCATTCATAATCACGACCGGGACGATGGTGCAGTACGCGATCAAGCGGTTCCGCGACCACATCGGACGGTTCAACGAGCTGTACAAGATGGTGGCGGCGAACCGCATCGACTATGCGAAGCTCGATGACATCGAGTCGCGGGACAACATCTTCCCGGAAGTCGACTACCGAGCCTACCTCTAATATCGCTAAGCGCCGGCCCGGATCGCTCCGAACCGGCGCTTACAGCTTTTCGAGTTCTCTCTGCGAGATCCGTCCCTTCTCGTCCCACCGCCCCGGCACTCGTTCTTTCAGCCCGCCCCAGGTCAGTCTCTTCCGCTCCGCCTCAACTCGTGAACACGGCGGCCATCGACTCGTCCAGCACCTCGAGAGCGAAGTCGACATCGTCACTGCCGATGACCAGAGGCGGCGAGAATCGGACAGTAGAGGCCCCGCACCCGATGATGATCAGACCGCGCTTGAACGCTTCTTCCACTACGCGGTCACGCTCCTCGCCGATGGGCTCCATGCCGTCGATCGTGCGGACGAGTTCCATCCCAACCATCAGTCCACGGCCGCGGACGTCGAGGACGTGATTCACGTACTTCGCCTGAAGCCGGCGCAGCCCCTCCATCAGGTACTCGCCCTGCTTCGCGGCGTTGTCGATCAACCCGTTCTCGAGAAGTTCGATCGTCTTCAGCGAGGCGGCAATGGCAACCGGGTTGCCACCGAACGTGGACGCGTGGGCGCCGACGTGCCAGTTCATAAGATCCTTTCTGGCGACAGTTGCGGATAGCGGCATACCGGAGGCTATTCCCTTGGCCGTCGAAAACAGATCGGGGACCAGTCCGAAGTGGTCCGAAGCCCACATCCTTCCCGTGCGTCCCATTCCCGACTGGACCTCGTCGCAGATGACCAGCACATTCTTCTCTTTTGCGAGATCGACGAGCGCATCGACGAACTTCTGGGGCGGCACGATGTACCCGCCTTCACCCTGAATCGGCTCGAGAACGATCCCGGCGCAGTCTTCCGCCGGCACCGTAGTCTCCATGACCGTATCGCGGATGAACTTCACACACTCGACGCCGCAGTTCTCGACCTTCTTCCCGAACGGACAGCGGAGACAGTTCGGATAGGGCACGTGAGTCACGTCGAGCACCTGCGGGCCGAATCCGCGCCGCTGCACATTCTTGCTCGCGGTAAACGACAGCGCTCCAAGTGTCCGGCCGTGGAAGGCGCTGTAGAACCCGATGAACTTGTTGCGTCCTGTCGCGTAAATCGCCGCCTTTGCGCAGCCCTCCACCGCCTCGGCGCCGGAGTTACCGAAATGCACACGACGCTCGTGGTCTCCCGGGGCGATCTCCTCGAGCTTCTTTCCAAGTGCCGGCAGATGCGGATAGTAGTAGTCCGCTGCGCAGATATGCAGGAACTCGTCGGCCTGCCGCTTGATGGCTTCGATGACTTCCGGATGGGCGTGTCCCGTCGAGCACACCGCGACGCCCGCATTGAAGTCGAGGAACGTGTTTCCATCTACGTCTTCGAGCATTGCGCCGGAACCGCGTTTGACTACGAGCGGATACGGGCGCGTGTAACTTTGCGAGACCCACTTCTGGTCGTCGGCAATGACTCTGCGCGCCTCGGGGCCTGGCAGTTCCGTGACGATGGATGGACGCGAACTCGAGATTGGCTTGGACATGCAAATTCTCCTCGTCGTGTCTCGCTCGCGTCGACTATATCGACCGGCGGCACGGCATTCCTGATTCCTGAAGCCTGGTGGTGCGAATTGGGGAAACAACCGCGCGGAGAAGCGTCGATGGAGGGGGAACTAATCGCCGAACAGGTTGCATCGGATCGCAACTGGGGCGAAGCAGGATGAATGCTCGAGAATACGAACCACACGAGCTTTATAGGCCACAGTCTCGTCCGGGCGCAAGATTGACAAGCGGTACAGCGTGTAGCAAGATGCCGGCAAGTCAGCCATAGGCGGTGCATTCGCCGTTAGGCCGCCTGCTACTAGGACGACATCTCGAAGGAGACGCGTTTTCATGCCCAAGGCTCAGGTCCTGGTGACGCTCACGGCCGAAGCGTTCATGGACGTCCCGGAGGGAATCGAGGACGTCGACCGTTTCGTGCGAGACAACGTTGCTCTCGTGTGGGGCGATGCCACGATCGGTCCGATGCAGGCGCCTGCCGTCAGCGTAGAGTACTTCCTCCTCCCCATACCGGAGCCAGAGGTAGAGGAAGAACTGGAGGTAGAGACCGTCGAGGCTGAGGCCGAGGCCGAAGGCGAAGCTGTAGTGCAGTTCAGCGATACACTTCCGCTTCCCGTACTCCCGGTGCCGTTCGCAGATGTAACGATGGACGGGCCGAAGCCCGAGGGCGTGCAGGACCTTAGCGCGCTGTTGGACGATCCAGCATATCGAACGATCCTTCGCAAAGCGGTCAGCGAACGTGCTGCCCGGTTGCTCGAGGCCGTTGTCGATCAGGTAGTTGCCGAACTCGAACCGTTGCTCAGGCGTCATTACGAGAAGAACGCCACCGGCGCCCAATAAGCCCCATCCCATGTCCCAGGACGCTAAGCGACTCGATTCACTCATAGTCGACGTCGAAGACAGCACGACCCTGCTCAAGCTGTATGTCGGCCGGCTCGTGAAGGCGCCGTCGCGTGCGATGTTCTACCCGCCGCTGCTGGAGCACACGACCGAAATATCTTCTTCAATCTCGTTGCTCGAGCAGGCTACTCCGGGTCGTGGTTACCTTGTGCGAATCGCTACGGTTCTCGTAACCGCGGCAAGTGAGATCAACGGCGCGCAATCCGCAACCACCGAAACGGTTCTGGTCCTCCAGGAAGCGATCGATCTACTGGAAGCACAACTGGATCACATGCTCCGGCTGGACGACGGGCCGGCGAGAGAGGTGGACTCGGCGCTCGAACGGCTCGAGGCGTTCGTCGGAAAGGGGGCCGCAGAAGCTCCCGCCGTGGAGCCGTCAGCCGCAGTTCGATCGGATGCAGCGCTCGGCGAGATCTTCGACGAGGATCCGTT
The DNA here is from genome assembly GCA_021463145.1 of Blastocatellia bacterium. GTDB lineage: Bacteria > Acidobacteriota > Blastocatellia > UBA7656 > JADIYM01 > JADIYM01. Next base: position 31,680 of record JAJTWZ010000007.1, read on the forward strand.
CGACGAGTTCGCGATGTCGGACGATTTCCTCGACGAGCTCGTAGGAGGTTTCGACGCGGCCTTCGACGCGACCCGGACGGGGTTGCCCGAGAGGGAGGATGAGGAAGCCGCTGTGCGGGCGGTGCCGGCTTTTGCGACGGATACCATTCAACCGGGGAACGTGGAGCTCTCGGCGGCGGAGGAGCACGCGCTCAAGGAGCTCTTCTCGCACATTGCAGCCAGCTATGTTGGTCCGATCACCGACTTCATCGGCAAGCTGCGGGTCGGTCCGGTTTCCACCACGTGGGTCGACCTCTGCCATCCCGCAGTCGTCTCGATGTCGCGCGCTACCGAGTCAATGGGCTATGGCCAGTTGCAATCCGCACTGGACACGTTCGGTGACCTTCTCGTCGAGGCGCGCCAGTCCAGTCGCGTGGTGGATGGTGACACGAGAGTACAGGTGCTTACGGCCTATCAGCATCTGGCGGCGTTGTTGCCGGCGACTTTTCCGGACGTCGCTCCCGATCCGAACGCCGAGTCGGAGTCGATCATCCTCAATTCGCTGCTCAAGCAGATCAAGGGTGTCGGCCGCGTCACTATTGGCCGCCTGTTCTCGGCCGGGCTCGTGTCGCTCGGTTCGTACGATATGGCCGATCCCGGCGATCTCGCTGCTGCGGCGGGCCTCAAGCCGGCGCTTGCCGCCCGCATCTGCGACCTGTTCCGCCAGTATCGCGAGGTTTCGGAACTCGCCAAGGACCAGGACATCGTAATGCGCCGGCTGGAGGGGCTCGTCGGCGAGCTTCGTGCCGCTCAGTTCGAGTACAAGAAAGCAACGCTCGAGGAGTGGTACACACACGAACCTTCCAGAGCGAAGGCCAGAGCCCGCCGTGTTCGACAGCAGACGATGTGGAAAGTGAACGTTGCGCTCGCCGAACTCGGTGAGGTCCGGCTGCTCAACGTTCTGAAGGAAGAGATCTACGACAAGCGCATCGAGCGCTTGAAAACGCTGCTCGAGGGGCGGGCTTCTGGCGCCTCCGGCGGCAGCGCCGGCTGACAGGAGCTGATCAGGTGTCTGCAACTAGAATGGACGCATTTCGGGCAATGCTCGCGAAGGATCCTGCGCACGGACTTGCGCAGTTCGGTCTTGCAAACGAGCTGGTCAAGGCCGAAGAGTTCGCAGAAGCGAGAGATGTGCTCGTCGCATACCTTGCGGCGAACGACGACCAGGGTTCGGCGTTTCGTCTGCTTGCGCAGGCCTGCGAGAAGCTCGGCCTCGCCGGCGAAGCGAGGGACGCGTACCGTCGAGGCATCGACGCCGCGAATCGGCACGGGCATCCGAGCATGGTTCAGGAATTCGAGGACAGGCTAGAAGATCTGGACGGTTGAGGCAGTACGAAGGAATGCCTCGAGTTGCGGCCTCGACGGAAGCCCGCTGCGGGCGCCCAGTTCCGTGCAGTTGAGTGCAGCGACGGCGTTTGCGAGTCGCAGCGTCGATTCGACGTCTTCCCCCTCGAGCAACCCGAAGAGAAACCCGGCGTGGAATGCGTCGCCGGCGCCCGTCGTGTCGACTGCGTCAACGACGAACCCCGGCGACTCGACGAATACTCCGTCCTGGAGTGCGATCGCTCCACTGCGGCCGAGTGTCATTGCAACGAACGGGCTGCCGAATCGATCGCGCAGCGCGACGAGCGCGCTTCGCGGATCCGTCAGGCCGGTCATCCGCGCCGGGAATTCCTCGGAGGTCACCAGATAGTCGATCAGCGGGTACAGCGAAGCTCCTCCATAGTCGAAATCCACATCGATGCAAGTAGGAATGCCGGCTTCGCGCGCCCACGAGGCGGCGCGGACCTCGGCCTCGATGTTGTGCCCGTCGCAGTGAAAAGCCCGTGCTGAAGTGATCAGGTGCTGCGGAATTCCGTCCGCCTCGACTCGCACTCGCGGATCGCGGCGCCACATCACGGTCCGCTCGCCGCTGGATCGATCGACCAGGATCACGGAGGTCTGGGATTCGGCGCCGCCGACGACCCGCACGTGCGAGGTATCCACACCTTCGGAAGTCAATGATTCCAACTGCAAACGACCCGCGAGATCGTCGCCAACCGAGCCGGCGTACCGTGTCCGCATTCCGAGCCGGGCGAGGCCGACCATCGCTGTCGCACACTGTCCACCGAAGAAGGTCGAATGCGAAACGAGCTCGATCTTCGTATTGAACACCGGATAGCCATCGACCACGGCGACGTGATCGACCGCATTGAGGCCGACGGCGATTGCGTCGAACGGCTTTTCGTGGGGCCCTAGCGGGACGACGGGAAAGCGCATGGCATCCAGACGCACGAACCGCCACGCATCGCACGTGACGTGCAGATCCGTGGCGGTACGAAGCGTAATCCCGGGTACTAGTCGCGGATCTGCGTGACCATCACCCTGACTTCGACACGCCGGTTCTGGGCGCGGCCTTCACGCGTGTCGTTCTCGGCAATCGGCTGGCCCTTGCCGAATCCCAGGAGGTTCATCCGGAACAGGGGAACGCCGCTCTCGGCCAGGTACTGATAGACGGCGCGTGCGCGACGGTCGCTGAGAAGCATATTCTTCCTGTCAGCACCAGTGGAATCCGTGTAGCCCTGGATATCGAGAACGTAGCCCTTCTTCCCCCGGAGCTCGCCGACCAGCGTGCCCAGTTCGCTGATGGCCGTCTCGTCGAGCACATCGCGGTTGACCGCGAAGTTGACGGTGACAGTCTTCAGCAGGGTGTATGCGTCGATGTTCTCGACGAGCTTGTCGACCCGCGTGTTCACCTTGTCGGCCTTGGCACTGGCGTCGGCGGCCTTGACTGTAGCGGCGTCGGCCGTCACTTGCGCCTTGTCGGCACGGGCGCGGGCTTCGTTGACTTCGCCGTCCAGACGAACGATGTCGGCCGAGTTCCGACGCGACGTCTCTTCGAGTTCGCCCGTCCGGTTCTCAAGAGGCGCGACCCGCTCGTCGATTCGGTGACGGACATATTTCTTGGTCGCGCAGCCAGCCGGCAGCATGGACACGACGACAATCGCGAACAGGAGTACGGGCAGTCTTCTCGAGGTCATGTTTCGACGTTCCTCCAAAAAATGGACCAATTGCAGGGGGTAAAAACCGTCCGCTATACTGGGGCCGCCGGGGTTATACAGTTCCGGTCAGTACGCGTCAAGGAGCTAATATCGAATGAAGTTGGGAATCGTCTTTGTTGTCCTGGCGCTCCTGCCTACCGGCATTTCGGCGGGTGGGAATGGCCGAGCTCAGGGCGAGCAGTTTCCAGGAGTCCCGGATCTCGTCGTACGCGCCGCCCGCAATCAGGGTCATTCGCTCTACGTTCGTGACCGTTGCAGATACGAACAGCGGCTGCAGATGGAGCGGTTCAAGTTCGACAAGCGCCTCCAGCAGCAGGGTGACCTCGTGGCCACGCGCATTACCACTGTCGTCGTCGAACCGTCGACAAAGGCCGACGAGACTGGCTTCATTCCCGTCGTGACGCGAGTCGTCGCAGACACGAACGACAAGGGAGAGCCGAAGGAGAACGTCGATCCGAATGCTCGCACTGGCCTTGCATCCGGCGCATTTCTCGATCAGGTGTTCTTCCCTCTGCTCCCGGAGAACATTCCGTACCTGAATTTCGAGGAGATTCCATCGACAGCCGACGGAGAGGTCTGGTTCAAGTTCACGCCGAAGGCCAGCCTGCCTTCCGATCTGAAGCGGCCGCTTGCATCCGGCACCGCGCAACTCGACGCGAAAACCGGCGAGGTTCTTACGATACGAGTGAACGGTTTCGTGAACCTGCGCGCGCTCGACAAGCAACTCGACAAGATTGTCTCCTTCAATGCCAGCGTCGACTTCTCGCAGTTTGGCGGTGCGTTGCGAATGCCGTCGACGGCGAACGGCAACGGGGTGTCGAACGTGAGTCGGTTCGACGGCTACTTCAAGTTCATCTTCGAAGAGGGCAAGTACGCGCCCGTCATGAAGATCGACTGACCGTTCGGGCCCGGGTGTGGCGGTCCGCTTTGATTGATTCGGCATATGCGGATTAATTGACGGCGCTGCGCGGGTGACGCGGGCATCACCGCCTTGTGGGTTCGGGACGATGACTCTCGACGAGAAACTTCGAATTCTCCCGACGATGCCGGGCTGTTACCTGCACAAGGACAGGTCCGGCCGGATCATCTATATCGGCAAGGCGAAGAGCCTTCGCAGTCGCGTCAGGTCCTACTTCCAGTCGTCAAAGTCGTTCGACCCGAAGACACGGGAGCTCGTCGCCCGGATCAGGGATTTCGACTACATCGTGACGGACACGGAGGCCGAAGCACTGATCCTCGAGTCCAATCTCGTGAAGGCGCATCAGCCCCGATACAACGTTCTTCTCAAGGACGACAAGAGCTATCCCCACATCAAGATAACGAACGAGCCGTTTCCGAAGGCCGTTCTTGTCCGCCGTATCTCGAACGACGGCGGGTCCTATTTCGGGCCGTTCCTGCCGGCAAGCCTCGCACACCAGACGCTGGACCTGATCAACAAGTACTTCATGCTGCGGACATGCCAGATTCCCATTGACGGGAAGCTGGAGCGGCCGTGCCTCGAGTACCACATCAAGAGGTGCCTTGGTCCCTGCGTGAAGGGGCTCTGCACGGCCGAAGAGTACGAAGAAGCGGTGGCCGACGTGCGCGAATTGCTCGCAGGGCGCGCCACTCTCCTGGTCGAGTCGCTCACTGCCCGTATGGAGCGTGCCTCCGGGGAGATGCGCTTCGAGCAGGCGGCGAAGTACCGTGATCAGATTCGGACGATCGGGCGGCTCGCGGAACAGCAGAAGATGATGCTCATGACCGAGTCGGACATCGACATCTTCGGCTTCTATCGGGAGGGCGAGCAGGCAGCGCTCATCCTCTTCACGATGCGTGACGGTCGAGTCATCGGAAAGCGGGAATTCTACTTCGAGGAGATCCTCGAGCCGTTCGATCCGAGCGAGTTTCTCGGTGAGGCCCTGCCACAGTATTACGCGTCCAGCGATTACGCGCCGGGCGAGGTTCACGTGCCGGCGGACTTCGAAGATCTTCAGCTTCTTGAACAGGTACTTGGCGCGAAACGGGGTCGACGGGTACACATCAAATCGCCGAAACGCGGTAACGCGCGCGGCCTGGTCGAGTTGGTCACGAAGAACGCCCGGCTCAAATTCGATCAGCGGTTTCGGGTGCGCCGGGTCGACGGTGGACGGCTCGTTGCCGAACTTCAGGATGTCCTGGAACTGCGCGAGCCACCCCGAAGAATCGAGTGTTTCGATATTTCGCACGTCCAGGGAGCCGAGACCGTCGCATCGATGGTGGTGTGCATCGATGGCGAGATGCGGCCGTCCGAATACCGCAAGTTCCGCATTCGCACCGTGAAGGGCATCGACGACTTCGCGTCGATGCGCGAGGCCGTATATCGCAGGTACTCGCGCCTTCTCTCGGAAGGCGAGCCGCTGCCGAGCCTCGTGATGATCGACGGCGGAAAGGGCCAGCTCTCGGCAGCCGGACGCGCTCTGCGGGCGCTAGAACTCGAGGCGCTTCCGGTCGTGGCGCTCGCAAAGCGTGAGGAGACTCTATTCGTGAAAGGACACGAGGACGAACCGGTGAACCTGCCGGCGCGAAGCCCGATCCTTCATCTTGTTCAGAGAATACGCGACGAGGCTCATCGTTTCGCAGTGACGTATCACCGGAAACGCCGGGAGATCCGGGATCGCGAGTCCGAGCTCGATGCTATCCCCGGAATCGGACCCAAGCGTAAGGAGTCCCTCCTGCGCAACTTCGGCAGCGTCGAACGCGTGTCGAAGGCATCGATAGCCGAGTTGAAGCCCTTCGTCGGGATCCAGACCGCCGAGTTGATAGTCGAGTATTTCCGCCAGAAGGCCGAGGGCGACCGGTTCACCGACTGGCCACCACCCGAACCGATCGACCTCGACTACTGAAGCTCGCGCTCACCCGGCATTGCCTCGATTCCTGCCGGGCCGAGCCTTCCTTGACAGGTTTTCGACCCCTGTGTAGAGTCGAAACTTGCTCTGTACATCGTATTCGAGGCTCACTGAGTCATTGCTTCTAGACAACCCGCAGTCCACAAACCTCGTTCCTGGATCCGGGAACTCTCTCACAGACACAATGAATGTCCTGAGTTCGGATCTGGCCGAGGCTGGAATCTTGTTCTTGTGGTGTGTCGAGTGCGGTGAGGCAGGCATTAGCGGCGGTCGTCCATCGCGGGCGAATGCGTCGCGCAACCTAAATTGAAGGAGACAGCACGCACATGGCGATCGACGAAAACAACACGACTGGAACGCAGCAGGTCACGGAGGAGAATCCAGGCCCAGCAGGGACCGAGACACAGCACGCCGCACCGGCGGCCGAAGCCGCACCGGCGGCCGAAGCTGCACCGGCGGCCGAAGCTGCACCGGCGGCCGAAGCTGCACCGGCTTCGGAGCCTGTAACCGAGGCTTCCGCCGAGGGCGGAGACTTCGGGGCGATGCTCGACCACTACGAGGAGCAGGCCAACTCGATTCAGGAGGGCGAGGTCGTCACGGGGCGCGTGATCGCGGTTACCGATCAGGGCGTGCTCATCGATATCGGTTTCAAGAGCGAGGGAATCGTTCCGAAGGACGAATTCCTCACGGACGAGACCGGAAATCTGCTCGTTCAGCGCGGCGACGAGGTCGATGTTCTCGTCAAGAACTTCGAGAATTCCGAAGGCTATGTCGTCCTGTCTCGTGCGGACGCTGTCCGGATGAAGGTCTGGGACAAGATCCGGAAGGCCCACGCCGATCGCGAGACGGTCACCGGCAAGGTGATCGAGCGGATCAAGGGCGGTCTCAAGGTCGACATCGACGGCGTTGCGGCGTTCCTTCCTGGCAGCCAGGTCGACGTTCGACCGGTTCGCAACCTCGATGCCTTCAAGGGCAAGGACATTCAGGTCCGCGTCATCAAGATCAACAAGAAGCGTTCGAACATCGTCCTGTCCCGAAAGGTCGTTCTCGAGGAAGAGATCACCGAAAAGAAGGGCGGAACGCTGAATGTGCTCGAAGAGGGTGCGGTGATGGAAGGGCAGGTCAAGAACATCACCGAGTACGGCGCCTTCGTCGATCTCGGCGGGATCGACGGGCTGCTCCACATCACCGACATGAGCTGGGGACGGATCCTCTCGCCGAACGACCTTTTCAAGGTGGGCGATCGCGTGCAGGTGAAAATTCTCAAGTTCGACCGTGACCGCGAGCGAATTTCCCTCGGCTTCAAACAGTTGCTTCCGGATCCCTGGGAGACGGTACAGGAGCGCTACTACGTCGGTCAGCGCCTCTCCGGCAAGATCGTCTCGATTACGGACTACGGCTCGTTCGTCGAGCTCGAGGACGGCGTCGAAGGGCTCGTTCACGTTACGGAAATGACGTGGTCAAAGCGCCTCAAGCATCCGTCGAAGATCGTCGACGTCACGCAGGAAGTGAACGTGATGGTGCTCGAAGTGGATCCCCGCAATCGCCGGATCTCGCTTGGCATCAAGCAGACGGAACCGGATCCGTGGGAGACGCTGCCGCATCGTTACGGAATCGGGACGCGAGTCGAGGGCAAGGTCCGCAGCCTTACCGATTTCGGCGCCTTCGTCGAGATCGAGGACGGAGTCGACGGGCTGGTTCACGTCTCCGACATCTCGTGGACGAAGCGGATCAAGCATCCGTCGGAAGTCCTCAAGAAGGGCCAGGCCGTCAACGCGATCATCACGAACATCGACTCCGAGAATCGCAGGTTGTCGCTGTCGATCAAGGACCTCGAACCGAACGCGTGGGACCGCTTCTTCGATACCCATCGCGCCGGCGACCTCGTGAAGGGCAAGATCGCCCGTTTCGCGAACTTCGGCGCTTTCGTGGAGCTGGAAGAGGGAATCGAGGGACTTTGCCACGTTTCGGAGCTCGCGGACGAGCGTATCGAGAAGCCGGAGGACGCAGTCCAGATCGGTCAGGAGATCGCGTTCAAGATCCTCAAGCTCGATCGGGAGCAGCGGAAGATCGGACTCTCGGCTCGCGCGGTGGGCAAGGAGGACGATCCGGGCGACGTCCGGACGTACTACGACAGTGGCGAGGGAATGGCCTCGCTCGGAGAGCTCGCGAACCTCTTCCCGCGTGCTGCAACATCGGAGTCCGGGGCTGAAGAACCGGCCGAGACGGCACAGGCCGGCGTCGCGGAAGCTGCCGGCGTCGCGGAAGCTGCCGAGGTCGCGGAAGCTGCCGAGGTCGCGGAAGCTGCCGAGGTCGTTGAAGCTGCAGCGGTTGCGGAAGCGGAGGTCGAGTCCGCAGAGGATGACTCTGCCGAAGCCGCTCCCGTCGTCGAAACGATGTATGCCGACGCCGAAGAGACCTTCGTCGAGACTGCTGAGCCCGAGGCCGTCGCCGAGGAAGCGCCGGAGGCGCCGGCCGCCGAAGCGGAGGACGCGAAGGCCGAGTAATCAACAGGAAAGTTCGAGGGCCGTAGCCTGCGGAGTCCGGCCCTCGAAGAAACCAGTTGACGGGCTCGAACCCACTCGGCATACTGCTTGTTCCTGACGCGGGGTGGAGCAGTCTGGTAGCTCGTTGGGCTCATAACCCAAAGGTCGCAGGTTCAAATCCTGCCCCCGCAACCAAGATGATGGAACGGCCACTTTTCGGAGTGGCCGTTTCGTTTTTGTTACTTCATGCGAAAGCGGTCCTTCGAGTACAATCGCCTCGGCCGGTCAACCCCCCTTGTTCAACTGGAAGGTCGCGCATGGATGCGAAACGTCCGGAAGAGATGCACGCCAAGTCCCAGACGCGAGTCAATTACCGCTTGCCAATCGTGATCGAAGGCGATGATGCGAGTGGAATTCCTTTCAGGCTTTCTACATTCGTCGAGAACGTTACGAGGCGAGGTGCGTTTGTCGAGAGCACTCTGAATTTCAAGGAAGGCGGACTACTTGGACTCGTAGACGAAGCGAACGGCGATCACCGGCTTGGTTATGGACAGATAGTCTGGATTCGAGAGCCTGGAGAGAAGCCTTCCGGGGTCGGAATGCGACTTGTCGGCGACAATGCGAAATGGATGGATTATCTCATCGCACATTCCGTCCGCGAGATCGACATCGAGGAAGGTGGCGACGACTGAGCCCCGCCCGCGAAAACCACTGATGGCTCCGCCGACCGAGCGACTGTACCGCGACCCGGTGCACAACATTATTGCGCTGTCGTACGACGATCCGGTTGAACGGCTACTGATCGACCTGGTCGACTCGCCCGAGTTCCAGCGCCTGCGTCGTATCAAGCAACTCGGACTTGCACTTTTCACGTACCAGGGCGCCGAGCACAGCAGATTCACGCATTCTCTCGGCGTCATGCACGTCATGCGTCGCGTGCTTCAGCGGATCGGCCGGGACGATCTGCTCTCCGATCGCGTCCGGGCAATCGCGCTCTCGTCGGCTCTTCTTCACGATATCGGGCACGGGCCGTTCTCGCATGTCATCGAGAAGGTGCTCGAGGTGGCGCACGAGCAGAGAACAGTCGACATTCTGCTCGACCCGCAAACTCGCGTGCACGAGGTGCTTTCCAGGTTCGATTCGGACCTGCCTCGCGACATTGCCTCGGTCTACCGCTACGAGTTTCAGCCCGCATTCGTCTCGCAGCTCGTGTCCAGCCAGCTCGACGTCGACCGTTGCGACTACCTCCTGCGAGACGCGCTGATGACCGGCGCGAAGTACGGCAACTACGATCTGGAGTGGATCCTGCGCCACATCCGTCTGGATGCGACGGGCTCGCGACTTTTCGTTGGCGCCAAAGGCGTTTATGCGGTCGAGGAGTATCTCCAGTCGCGCTTCTACATGTTCCGGCAGGTCTATTTCCACCGGACGCTCCGCGCGGCGGAGGCCTTGCTGCTCTCGATAATCCGGAGGGCGGTCGAGCTTCTTGCAGCCTCGGAACTGAGGTTTCACATACCGGGATCGGTTTTCGAGCGGATGCTGCAGGGCCGGGAACTCCCTGTGCTGGAGTACCTCGAACTCGACGACTACGACCTGATGTTTCACATCAAGCAATGGCAGCGCGAGCCCGACCCGATCCTCTCCGATCTATCACTCCGGTTCGTCGACCGCCGGCTGTTCAAGACGATCGACGTCGACCTCGAGCGCGATGACGAGGCAGAACTTGCGGAACGCGTCTGCGGGGTCGTCGCCGATGCCGGGTTCGATCCCGAGTACTACTTCGTGGTCGACAGTGCCTCGGATGTTCCGTATTACGGCTATTACGCGCCGGATGAGGCCGATGCTCGCTCGAATATCTATGTCGAGACTGGCGGCCCCGGTGGTGAAGTTCGTGAGATCAGCGAAGTCTCGCACGTCGTGAAGGGAATGGTGAGCTATCGACTCCACCGCTTTTGCTTTCCGCCGGAGGTGGCCGATGCGGTGGCGATTGCAAGAGACCGCACTCGACCATCGCCGTGAACTCGCGGCGTCGATGGATCGGACTGCTTGCGGGATCGCTTGTCGCGGCGTGCGCCATCGAGACGTGCATCGGCGCCGGCCTTGCTGCGCGCCCGGATTATGCCCCTCGGGTCGCGGTGCTTCAGCTTGGCGAGATCGCGGCTCTGCGCCCGCTCGTAGCTCGCATTCTCACTGCACGTGGCGCGGTGGTCGCTGCCGACAAACTCTGCGATTCGGCAGTTCGTGGGGTCGGTTACGAGGGTTCACTCAATCCCACGAAAGACGAGGCTCGCCGAGTCGCGGCTGCCATCGGGTGCGAATACTTCGTTCTTGGAACGTCCAGCGTCGCGGAACGCGAGGACGCGAATCCCGAGAAGACCTGGGATGCATTCGCCGGGCTCTTTCTCGTTGACGGCCGCTCCGGCGCGCTTGTCAATTACCGCGGTGCTCAGGAATTCGCCGGCCGCCGCGACCAGGCCTGTACCAGGCTCGAAGCAGCAGTCGAGTCTGAAGTCTCATCCTGGATGGCACGGATTGAACTGGCGGAATCGCAAAGGCTCGAAAAACCTGTTGCCGTTGTGCGCGGCGAGATGCTCGATTTCGTTGGACGACCCGAAGGCAGCGCCGATGTCATCCCTCCGCGGTTCTTCGCCCGCATCGCACCCAAATACACGACGGACGCGGATCGTGCCCGCGCCGACGCAACCGTGGAGCTCCTGGTCGAGTTTCTGGCCGACGGCTCGTACGGCCGGATCGACGTGGTAAGGTGGGCCGGATTTGGCCTGACCGAGGCCACGATCGATGCCGTCCGCGCCACGAAGTTCTGGCCCGCGAGGCGCAATGGAACCCCGGCGCCGGCTCGCGCCCTGCTCCGATTCAACTTCCGTTACCGGGAAGACGCGATCGTATCGGGCTGCAGCGAAACGGGAGACGGATCGTTCAGGCGTCTCGTAAGTACTGCAAATACAAGAGATAGTAACTTTGCACGGTTCGTATGACTCTACTTGCCAGCCCCGGGGGCATGGAGTACTATGACCAAAGTTCGTGGTTCCTTTCGATCTTTCCACCTCGTCTAAGACCCCAAAAAGGAGGCTTCTATGAATCAGTTCAGCACGACCGAAGAACTCAAGGCGTACCTTCTCGCCGAGAACCCTCAGTTCCGTGACCTTGCGAATGAACATCGCCAGTTCGAGGAGCGACTTGGACAGCTGGCGGCGCTGAGTTATCCGAATGACGATGAGTTGGTAGAAGAGAAGAGCCTCAAGAAAAGGAAGCTATTGATCAAGGACCAGATGGAGTCGATCTTGGCGCAGTATCGCCACCAGGAAAGTTCATAACATCGCACTCATTGGATCGGACGCACGGTGTCCGGCAAGACTGGTGACGGGGGCGCTTCCAACGCGCCCCCGTTTCACTTGGGAACGGAGAATCAATCACACTCATGGCTCGTGAGGGCATTCCATTTGTCGTCCTGTTCGCAGTACCGGCGCTCGTCGCCGGCACCGCGGCCGGAATGACAGGCAGCGTCTGGCTCTGGGGTATCACCCTCGTGTTCCTGCTTCTGACGCTTTTCATGGCGTACTTCTTCCGCGATCCGTCGCGGACCGTGCCAAGTGGCGACGACATCGTCATCTCTCCGGCCGACGGCAAAGTGCTCGTTGTCGAGCGAATCGACGGGGCCGATGCTTCGTCGCCGACTCAGGTCTCGATTTTTCTCTCGCCGATGGATGTGCACATCAACCGTGCACCGATCGGCGGAACCGTCGAGTCGGTGACGTACAAGCCGGGCGAGTTTCGTGTTGCGAGCCTGAAGGTTGCGTCCGAGGTCAACGAGCAGAACGTCATCGCGATTAACGGATCCGAGATTTCGATTGTCGCCAGGCAGATTGCCGGACTCGTAGCGAGGCGCATCGTCTGCTGGAAGAAGGCTGGCGACCGAGTCGAGGCAGGGGAGCGGATCGGGCTGATGAAGTTCAGTTCGAGGATGGACGTGCTCGTGCCGTCGAGCGTGGAGGTCCTGTGCCGGGTCGGCGACCGTGTCGTAGGCGGAGAAACCGTCATCGGGAGAAAGATCCGTGACTGAAGAAACCGAGCAGCCCCGGCCCGAGCGCAAGGGATTCAGGAAGAGCGTCTACATCATCCCGAGCCTCTTCACGACCGCGAATATCTTCTGCGGATTCTCGGCGGTCATTGAATCGGTGAGCGGCAGCGTTGCCATGAGTCTGGGGGACGTTCCGGGCGCGGCGCGGCACTTCAACATCGCCGCACTCTTCATCGGGTGGGCGGTTCTGTTCGATTTTCTCGATGGTCGCGTTGCGCGGATGACGAATTCGACGACCCAGTTTGGCGTCGAGTTCGATTCGATCGCGGACGTGCTGACATTCGGCATAGCGCCGGCTCTGCTCGTCTACTGCTGGGGCTACGGCTTCCTTCCGGAACTCGGCAGCGCTCCGTGGGCGGTCTCGTTTCTTTACCTGATCTGTGGAGCTCTCCGGCTCGCGCGCTTCAACGTGCAGGCTTCGAAGCCCAAGCTGCAGAAACCCAATGCAAGTCCCAAGCTCGACAAGAAGGCTTTCGTCGGAATGCCGATTCCCGCCGGAGCCAGTCTGATTGCCGCCATCGTGCATTTCTGGCCCACTCCCGCTTCTTTGACGGTGTCGCGGTTCGAGGTCGCCGGCCGTGTGATCGATATCGGTCCCAGGGATTGGGGCACCGCTCTGCTCGTCCTCGTCGTATGCCTCAGCTTTCTGATGGTCAGCACGTTCCGCTACACGAGTTTCAAGTCGGTGGCGCCGAATTCGCGCAATCCCCGGCTGGTTATCCTGTTTCTCGCCGTTCTCATAGTTGCGATCTTCTATTATTCGCAGTGGACGCTTCTGCTGATTTCTTCGGTCTATGCCCTGCACGGCGTGCTCGGGAAAGTCGTGGGTATGTTCCGGCGCGTCGGCCAACCCGCCGTCGTGGAATCCGCGACGACGTCGAGCGCGGACGTCCCGTAGTCGCGGAACACGAATCCGGACCCAACGTTAGTCCGCCGGCGCCGGTAGTAGAACCTAGAGGCGCAGGGATAATCGATGGCGGGAGACGTGGCAAACATCGCTCTTACGACCGGCAAGCTTGCAGCCTGCACGGCGGCTGACAGTCGAGACGACGTTCTCGAGCAGTCGATCGTCCTGGCGAGACAGGGAGATCTGGACGCCTTCGACGTCATCATCAGAAGGTCGGAACGGCGAGTGGTATCGCTTGCGTGGCGCATTCTGGGAAACGAGGACGATGCCCGCGATACGGCGCAGGAGATCTTTCTCAGGGTCTTCCGGTATCTGGGGTCCTACCGCGTCGGCGAAGATTTTTCCGCGTGGCTTTACAGAATCGCAATCAATGCCTGTCGCGATGCAATGCGCGGAAGCCGCGGTCGGGCGGAGCGCTTCGAGCCGCTGGAGAGCGGCGGCGAGCTCGCGGGCGGGCAGGCGGATTCCGGAAGCCGGCCTGAAGATGCGATTCTGAGGGCCCAGCAGCGGGCATTGGTGATGCGAGCTCTCGGACAACTTGCCGATCGTGAGCGTGAAGCATTCGTCTTGCGCGACCTCGAGGGTCTGACGACCGATGAAGTCGCCAGCGTGCTCGGGATGAAGGCTGTCACGGTCCGAAGCTACGTGTCGACTGCGCGGACGAAGGTGCGACGCTATTGTGCCGCTGCCATTGGCGAGCCCGGGCCATCTGGAGACGCGTCTTGAAGTGCATTGAGATTCAACGCGAACTCCAGGAACTCGCCATCGATGGCGAGCGCGCGAGTGTCGGGCGTTCGCCGCTGTTCGATCACCTCTTCAGTTGCGTGGACTGTTCCGAGGCATTCGATCGCGAGCGTCGGACCGTCGTTCTGATTCGAGAATTGACCGAGGCGGATGTTCCCGAGGCGGAGCGAGTAACCCTGCGAGCGTCGGTTCGTGGCTCCATTGCGGCCGAGTGGGGAGTCATTCGACGAAGGTCGCGTGTGCGCCGGCTTGCGGTCGCGGCTACCGTGGCCGCCATCGGGTTACTTCTGGGGCTGCCGGCGGCGGGACGGTTTGGGAGGCCGCAGGCCGGCGCTTCGAGCGCGGAGTCCGCGGCGCGAGTCGACGACGGTCCGACGGGCGAGCTCGGTCCCTATGATGAAGTTGCCGTTCGGGAGAACGACGAATCGAAACGAGCGGGGGAGATGTCACGCGGCCGCGGCTCGACCTCGAATCGCAGAACACGCCGCGTGGGCGCGGCCGTCCGTAGTGCGGCCGTGAAGAGAGTCGACCTTGGATCTGTGGACTCGGATTCCATGATGCGATTCGAGTTCCAGTCCGAGGATCCTGCGATCCGGATCATCTGGTTCGTTCCGAAGGCAGAAGACGCGGCTTCAGAAACGGCGGAGGTCGGCGACTAGCAAGTATCCAGGCGCAAGATCTGAATCGGTGAAGGAGCGATTGTCCATGAAAATCAGATTTCTGTCGGGAGCCCTCGTGCTTGTGTGTTCCCTCGTTTCACCCGGGCTGGCGCAGCGCGGTAGCGGTCAGCCGCCGGCTCGCCCGGACGAGACTGCGCCAGGGGCGGCGGTGCCGGCGACCGATGAAGGGGCCGCGTTGCCGGGCGTCGATCAGGAGCCGGGTCCGGGCCAGGCCCCGGACCCGGGGCAGGGACCCGTGGGACCTCCAGGTGCGCCGCGCGGTGGAGCCGCGAGGCCGCCGGTGACGCCGAGAGCCGCACCGGGGAGTCGAGCCCCGTTGCCTCCGCTGCGCCCCGGTCAGGCTCCGCCAGCCGCAGGGCCCGGCGGTCCGATGGCTCCTCCTCCGATCGAGCCTCGCGTCTACGTCGAGGACTCGGGAATGAAGAACCAGATCTTCGACGTCCGTCACCGCGATCCAATGCGGCTCGTGGAGGTTCTTCAGGCTCTTGGAAGTGGACGCCGTGGGGCGGTGATAGATGCGAGCCGCGAATTCAATACCCTCACCGTGCGTGACTTTCCGGAGAATCTCGCGACGATTGAAGCTGCGATCAAGCGACTCGACGTCCCGGTAGAAGCATCTTCCGACATAGACCTGCATCTGTTCGTCCTCCTAGCATCGACCGTGCCGGACCAGCCGGTGTCCGAATTGCCGGCCGAGATTCGCGCGGCAACGCAGCAACTGCAATCGGCGTTCGGCTACAAGGGCTTCCGCCTGCTGACTCCGATCATGCAGCGCAGTCGCGAAGGGCAATTCGCAACTCGAGGTTCCGGCGAAGTCGGTGGCCAGGCATTGGCAGGACTGGTCGATGCGGGTGGCGCCGTAGGCTACAACTACGAGATCCGATCGATCTCGCGCGAAGTCTCGAAGTCGGGAGCAAGCCAGATCGAATTGAGAGGATTCGCGTTCGAGATGGGAGGTCGCCTCGGCAATGCTCGAATCGCGAGCAACCTGTCTCTGGGCCCGGGCGAGCAGGTGGTCGTCGGTTCGGCGAGCCTGAACCGGACGGCACTAATCCTCATCCTTTCGGCGAACGAGGCGAAGTAGAGGTCTCCCCGGCGGCAGTTGGGATGCCGCCGGGGCTGTCGCAGGGCTGTCAGGTGCTCAACTCGACGCCTTCCGCGCGCGCTACGTAGGCCGCGGCCGTAATGTCTCCGGTGACGTTGAGGACGGTTCGGCTCATGTCGAGGATGCGGTCGACGCCAAGAATTATCGCGATGCCCTCGGCAGGAACGCCGACGGATTGCAGCACGAGCACCACGAGCGGCAGCGAGCCCCCGGGCACTCCCGCCGTGCCGATTCCGGCGAGGATCGACATCAAGAGCACGGTAACCTGCTGGCCGAAGGTGAGGTCCACGTTGAACACCTGCGCGAGGAAGAGCACCGTGATGCCTTCGTAGAGCGCCGTACCGTTCTGGTTCGCCGTCGATCCGAGCGTCAGCACGAATCCGGTGATCTCGCGCGGAACGCCGAGCTTCTCCTCGGTGACACGCATCGCAGTCGGAAGCGTGACGTTCGACGAGCTCGTCGAGAAGGCGGTGATCATTACCTCGCGGATCTTCGCGAAGAACGTGAGCGGATTCATCTTCGCAAAGAAGTAGACGAGCACGGAATATGTTCCGAATTGGTGGATCGCAAGCGCGACGAGCACGACGGCGACGTAGGCAGCCAGCGATTTGAAGACCTCAAATCCCAGGCGAGCCGTCGTCGCGAAGATCAGACACGCCACCGCGTACGGTGCGAGCCCCATGGCGAAGTCGATAATCCTCATTACCGCGGCGTAGACGCCCTTAAGCACGGCGATCGTCGGAGCCACGGTGTCCGGATCGCTCATAGCGAGGCCGAGTCCGAAGATGAACGCGAAAAACATCACGGCAATGAATCCGCTTCCGGCATACGCCGGATGTGGATTGATCGCGTTCGCCATGTCGCCTATCGGGTTGTTCGGGATGATCTGCAGGATCTTGTCGACAGTCTTGGTTTTCTTTGCGGTTTCCGCGTTCGCAAGGACCTTGTCCCTATCCGTTTCCGTCGAGGCAATGAGCTTCTGCTTCGTATCTTCGGGCAGGTAATCGCCAGGTCGAACCACGTTCACGAGCGCCAGACCGATGGCGACCGAAATTGTGGTCACAATCAGGGTATAGGCGAACGTGCGTGCGCCGATGCGGCCAAGCCTGCGGATGTCCCCAAGCTCTGCGACGCCAAGGGTAAGCGCCGAGAACAGGAGCGGGATGACCACCATGAAGATGAGTCGTAGGAACATCTGGCCAACGAAATAGACCGGGCCGTCGATCAGGTTGATGAGCCACTGTTCGGTCCCGAAGAGCTGATTGCAGGTCACGCCGGCCACGGCGCCGACGAGAAGCCCGATCAGGATCTTCGTGTGAATGGCCATCTTACGGGGAGCCTGGGCCTCGTTCGCGTCCGTCATATCACTCCTTTTCAAGGAAGCGGGCGATGCCGCGTTTACAGTCGTCCGTCAGGCGCGCGACGGCGTTCAGATCGGCGCCCGACGAAATGGCGGCGTCGAATGTCATTCCATCGATCTGATAGAGCAGGTACTTCGAGAGCGCGATCGCGGAGGCGCTGGACCTGGCGAGGCTCGTCACGTACTCGGACACGCTCGCGTTGAAGTCGTCGTCGGCCACGACACGGTTTACGAGCCCGATCTCCGCGGCGCGGTCGGCCGAGATCGCCTCTCCGCGCGCGACGAGCTCGAAGGCGATCTTCTCCGAAACGCAGCGTCGAAGCATCGCCATCACCATTGCCGGCACGAACCCGAGCCTTACCTCCGGATAACCGAACTGGGCCGACTTCGACGCGATGACGATGTCGCACGCGGTTGCGAGTCCGGCGCCGCCAGCGAGCGCGCGTCCCCTGACGGCTGCGACAATCGGTTTCGGCAGTCGGCGCATCGCGACGAACAGGTCCATCAGTGATCGCGCATCGTCGCGATTTTCGAGAATCGAGCTTTCGGCAATCTTCTGCAGTGCCGACAAGTCCGCACCGGCACAGAAATCGGCGCTGGACGACCGCAGGACGACTACGCGAACCAGCACGTCCGACGCCACACGTTCGAATGCGTCCCTGAGGTCCTGGATCGTGGCATCGTCCAGCGCATTGCGCTTGTCAGGCCGGTTGAGCGAGATCTTCGCGATACCGTCCGCCGATTCGTAAAGGATGCGCGTGAATGACTGGGTCATGATGGAAGTGTGGGCTGCGGGAGGGCGCTTTGTGGATGGCCAAACCGGCCGAGCCGGTTGCTTCAGTATTTCACATTGCCTGTGCCACGAGTTGCCGGATCGACGGCCATCCGGATACCGTCGATCTGAATGGAGACCGAGACCCAGCGTTGGCCACAGAGAGGGCAAACCAGCTTCGACTCGGCGCCGACTGGCGGCACGCCACGCCGTGGAGCGAAGTACGCGGCCTCGAATACCACGCGGTCCGATGGACCGGAGTAGTCATAGATGGTCCGATTGCAGAACGTACAGACAACGGGTCGTGAACCGGCCATGCGAGGCCTCCGTCGGATGAGGTGCCTGCTACGGAATGAGTCGCGCAAGATCGTCGTCGATTTCGATCTCCATGCGCAGTAGAGCGGAACTGTATGTCTTACCCTGCGCGTCGGTCTTGAGCGAGACGGTTCCGCCGCCCCCAAGGGCTTCGTGCAGGAGAAAATTCAGGGCCTCGAGGTTGGGGAGTTCGAATCGCTCGACGCCACCGTGGACAAGCCCATCGAAATGGCGCTTGACGGCCTCGACCGTGACGCGCTCGACGAGTACAGGATAGAACTCGGGGCGGCGCGCAATGAGACCGACATTGGCCGTGTCGCCTTTGTCGCCCGATCGGGCGTGAGCAATGTCGAGCAGCCGGATTGTCTTCATTCCAGTATCAGGCCTCCGCTATCTCGACTACCGGCTCCACGACCGACTTTGGAATCAGCGCGGGCCAGTAGGCCACAATCTCCTGCACGCGCGGGCGGCCGCCGGCAAAGCCAGTTACGTTCGGCGGTCCGGTAAGAACGAGCGGAGCGAGTTCCTTGGTGAAGCGTTCGACATCCGCCTTGCTTTCGGACCGCACGCCGACTCGAAGCTCGACTTCCGCCAGTTCGCCCGACGGCGTGCCGGCGAGCGGGCCGTGGCACGCACTCGCGCCGACGAACTCCGTGAGCACTTCGTCGAATCTCAGCCCGAGCCGCTCGAGCCGTTCGCGAAGGATTCGGTCGGCCGCCTCGGCCTTGCGATACGCATCGGGCCACGCATACACGAGCGTCCCGACGGCCTTGAAGCCGGACGAATAGCTGATCGAAACCTTGTAAAACTCGGTTTCGGGGTTGCCGCGAATGCCAAACATTCTGACGCGGTCCGTCCCGTCGCCGGCGAGGTGGATAGAAGTAAAGTCGGCCACGCAGTCCGGCGTGATGTAGGCCTTCGGATCCCCCATCTCGTAGACGAGCTGTTCCTTGATGACCGCAGGCGATATGCGGCCGCCAGTGCCAGGATGCTTCGTGATGACGAACGTGCCGTCGGCAGAGGCTTCGACAATTGGATACCCGATATTCGCCAGGTCCGGGATCGAATCCCAGTCCACCATGCAGTTGCCGCCGGAGGCCTGTGCTCCACACTCGATCGTGTGTCCGGCGATGGTTCCCGCTGCTACTCGGTCCCAGTCGTCCTTTGCCCAGCCGAACTCGTAGGCCATTGGAGCAAGCGTCAGTCCCGTGTCCGTGCACCGGCCGGTAACGACCACGCGCGCCCCGCGCGACAGCGCTTCGACGATTGGCCACGCGCCGAAATAGACGTTCGCACTCTGGACACGATCGATCACGGTCGAGAGCGGTTCGCCTGTGTCCATGTTCCGAAGCTCGATGCCGTCGCGCGTGAAACTCTCCAGCCGGTCCATTATGTCGTCGCCACGGACGATTCCCACTCGCACCTGGCCACCGAGTCCGAGCTTGCGCGCGACCTCCAGCACAGCCGCGCTGCAACCGGCCGGATTCACGCCGCCGGCGTTTGCCGTGACCTTGATGTCGCGCTCGACGCAAGCCGGAAGAATTCGTTCCATCAGCGGCACGAAGTCGGTCGCATAGCCGAGCTCCGGATTCCGCGAGCGCTGCTTCTGCATGATCGACATCGTCACCTCGGCCAGGTAGTCGAGCATGAGGTAGTCGATCGGACCGCCCTCGACCTGCTGGACGGGCGCCTCGAGCATGTCGCCCCAGAAGCCCTGACCGCTCGCAATTCGGATCGTTTTCATAGCGTAGGTTCGGTGGCGGAATCTATTACATCTCTTCTTGGGCGCGCAACGATTCGATGTTCGAGTGTCGCGGCTTCCGTTACCAGTCCTATCGCCTCGAGAGCTGCGCGAACTGATGGAAGGAAGGTCTCGTCGACAGCAGCACGCCCGCTCATCGCGGTGTCGATGCGATCCCGAACTGCGCCTCTCGAGACCAGGTAGGACTGAACGTACGCGCGTGCCGGAATCCGGGCGAGTGCGTCGGCGAGAGCGTCGTCGTAGCGCGCAATGAAGTCGCTGACCCGGAGCGGAGGCGCGACGCCGGACGTGAGCCGGAATGCACGGCCGACGGCAGGCCCCTCGACTACCTCGATGTCCGCGACGTCGGCCCAGCGCAGAAGGCTCTGTCCGAGTAGCGGCGCGCGACGCGTGATCGACTCGTCGTCAATGACGACCGTTTCTCCCAGGCGGAGCAAAACCCACACCAGAAACAGCGAGAGAAGGCCCATTACCAGCAGGAGCAAGGTGTGCCGCAGCCCGGACGTCAACTGGAGCGCCCATCCAATGAGTACCAGCGTTGGCGCGAGAATGACGCAGACGGTCAGGACGGCGCCCTGACTCGACCGGTAAGTCGTGCTCGTGACGCTGCCCGGGGGATGAACTCGCTCGGCCATTAACGCGAGGGATCGAACTGCAGAATGGATTCGATGACGTACAACTGTTCAATCTCCGAGAGCGAGTTGTAGAACGGCAGTCGCAGCAATCGATCGCTGACGTCTTCGGTCACTGGACAATCGCCGGCACGTCCCCCGAAACGTATTCCCATCGGCGACGTGTGCAGGGGGACATAGTGAAACACGCTGTGGACGCCCAGCCGCCTCAGGTGTTCGATTAGGTTTGCCCGCGTCGTCTCATCCGGCAGCAGGAGGTAGTACATGTGGTACGACTGCTCGCAGTTGTCCGGCACGACCGGACGCCTCGCGCCGATGGAATCCGCCCATTCGCCGAGAGCGCGATCGTAGCCTTCCCACAGTCGTTGCCGGGTCGACTGGATGAGCTCGACCCGCTCGAGTTGCGCGAGCAAGAACGCCGCCAGCATGTCGGACGGCAGAAAGCTCGAGCCAACATCCACCCACGTGTACTTGTCGACCTGTCCGCGGAAGAAGCGGGAGCGGTTCGTGCCTTTCTCACGGTGGATTTCGGCTCGCTCGACGAGGCTGGCGTCGTTGATGACGAGGGCGCCGCCCTCGCCGCACGTCAGGTTCTTGGTTTCGTGGAAGCTGAGTGTGGAGAGTTGACCGAACGACCCGAGCAAGCGGTCCTGGTACTTCCCGAGCATTCCGTGGGCGTTGTCTTCGACAATGGCAAAGCCGTTAGTGCTCGCGAGGCCGGAGATTACGTCCATCGCGCACCCGACGCCGGCATAGTGCACGGGAACGACGGCGCGCGTCTTCTCCGTAATGAGTGACGGAAGCAGAGACTCATCCAGATTGAGCGTGTCGGGCCGTATGTCGCAGAAGACGATCCTGGCACCCCGGAGCGCAAATGCGTTCGCTGTCGACACGAACGTGAACGACGGGATGATGACTTCGTCGCCGGGCTGTATGTCGAGAAGGAGAGCGCTAAGTTCGAGCGCGTCCGAACAGGACGTAGTCAGGAATACCTGCGCCGACCCGAGCATCTCTCCAAGGAGCGCCTGGCAGCGGCGCGTGAAAGGACCATCTCCCGAAATGTGCCCGCCGGCGACCGAATCGAGAAGGTAGACGATCTCTCGACCCGAGAGACTCGCCTTGTTGAACGGAATTCGCATTCTCATTCCTTCGCGGCCAGGCCGTGCATTGCCGTGTAGTCGCCCAGCCGTAGAAACGGCACCGCGCGCATCATGGACTGTCCGATGTGATAGCCAGGCGACGTGACGAATCCGGGTAGACTCACGTACGAAAGGGCAAGTCGCGCGGGCCAGAAGTGGAGTGGGTACATTCCCTTCACGGTGATTCCCGCTTCGCGCATGACACCGGCGAAGGCAGATACGCTCAGGTCGAGCACACGATGAAGGAAGCCCGTGTGGATAGGCTCGAGCAGCAGGATCTCTCCGCCCGGTTTCAATGCCTGGACGAGTTTCTCCAGGGCGCGCAGCAGCTCCTCGGCATCCTTGCACGCGACGGCGACCGAACCCCACGAGACGACGGCGTCGTAGCGGTCGTGCTCGGCCAGCTCGAAAATCGACTCTACCGAATAGGACGGGTTCTCGCCGCCGGAGAGACCTCGTGCGATATCGATGGCCCGGGCCGAGAAGTCGAAGCCGTGAACGGTCGCACCGCGTCCGGCCAGATACCTCGCGATCCGTCCAGTCCCGCATCCGGCATCCAGAATGCACTTACCGGTCACTTCAGGCAGCAGGCGATCGATGACAGCCAGCTGCTCTCGGTGGTAGAGCCGGTTCAGATTGTTGTTCGGCCACATCGACACGGCGTCGCCGGCGAGCTCGACGGCCTTCGAGTCCCAATAATCCGCCGTGCTGTAGAGCTGCTTCCGATTACGGCGATTCCGAAGCATCGCCGCAAGGCTTTTGACGTTCATCTGGTGACCCCTGCCGAGTCGATCTCCACGACAGCCTCTACCACTCGATTCAGCTCCCGGTCGGTCAACTTTTCATAATAGGGAAGGTCGAGCACCTCGTGCGCCAACTGGCCGGCGCGCCCGCATGCCGACGGGTCGCCAATGTAGGTGAAGCTGAAAGCGCAGTCCACACCTCGATCCACAAGCTGTTGATAATACACGAGCTTGTCGCCTCTGACCCGCAGCGGAAACCGGATGCAGGCCCACGAATTCGTGGAATCCTCCGGAGGCAGCGCCGCTCGCTCGACTCCGGACAAGCCAGACAGAAGCTCTCGATATCGGCGCTGCCGTGCGCCGACGATCTCGTCAAGGCGGCGGATCTGGCCGAGAGCGATACGAGCCTGCCAGTTCGTAAGCCGATGGCGGTAGAACTCCGTGAACTCGGGGTGCAATCCATCCTCGTCGAACGTGAATGCACGGCGGCACCCGAAGACGACCCAATGAAACAGCCGATAGAGAGCGCCGTTCTCGATGACGACGAGGATGGCCGCCATGAGGATCGTCCTGACTTTCCACGCGAGTCCTGGCATCACCGTTTCTTCGTCGAGCACGCGCGCGATACGCTGCGCCATCGCGTCGTCGTCCGTCGCAATGAAACCGCCCTTGAGGGGCACGGTGACGAGCTTCGTCGAATCGAAACTGAAGAAGCCGACGTCGCCAATCGTTCCCGTCAGCTTTCCGTCGATGCGTGTGCCGAGCGACGCCGCGGCATCCTCGACGATCAGTGCACCACGTGCCCGGGCCAGGCTCATCGTCGTCGCCATGTCGCACGGGATTCCGAACTGGTGTGTGGCGACTACGACAGAACCTTCATCGAGCAGTTCTTCGAGTGACGAGGCGTCGTAATTGAACCCGTTGGCCTC
Source organism: Blastocatellia bacterium (assembly GCA_021463145.1). Classification (GTDB taxonomy): domain Bacteria; phylum Acidobacteriota; class Blastocatellia; order UBA7656; family JADIYM01; genus JADIYM01. The sequence goes on from JAJTWZ010000007.1 coordinate 55,300, forward strand.
GGTCGGAACCCGGACTATCGACCTGCCGGCGAGCAATACCGCTTCGTCGACCGCCTTGCAGGTGTATGACGGGATGAGCACGCGCTCACGGCCGACTGCCCGAAGGATTGCGTAGAGCGCGCCGCGGCCAGATGCCGTCAGCAGGATGTGACGGCAACCCGTCAGCTCGCGGAGATGCGTGACGAGGGCTTCGGCGTACTCGCGTTTCCGTTCGCGAGTAAACGCGGCTCTTACCAGGTCGAGCAGCCCGTAATTGACCTTGGTGCGGGGAATCACAGTGCGGTTCCGCCGCCATCTGGACGGCGCCCCACGAGTCGCCATACGACGAAGTGAATGGCAGCCAGCGCGAGCACTTCGAGCGCATAAGCTCGAATGAGTAAAGCGCCGGCCTGCGCCTGAGCAGCGCCGTACCCGAGGCGTACCAGCGACTCGGTAATCCCGACCTCCGAGATTCCGACTGCGCCCGGAATCAGGCTGGCAACGTTTACGATCGTCACGACGGACACTAGCCCGGCCGACTGCGCGAACGACAAGTCGATGCCGATACTGCGCAGAGTGAAGAGCCAGCCGAGCGCCACGACGCTCCACGACGCGACCGTGTAGAGGAGCACTGGCACGACGACCGCCGGTTGCCTTCCGACTACCAACGCCGATCTGGCCATCTCGGTGACGAATCCAAGCCGGCGCCGCGCGAGAAGGGCCGCAATCGCGACGAGGAGGACGGCGCCGAGTGCGACGACGAGTACCGCCCGCGCCGGCGCACCGGGCCGTTCCAGGGAGAAAACCATCGCCACGGCAGCCATCGACGTGAGCACGGTTACGTCTGCCATCCGTTCGACGGCGAACCCTCCGTAGCCGTCCACGCGTCCGCTGTGACCGGCGCCGTGCAGCATCTCCACTTTCAATACCTCTCCGGACTGAAACGGCGTCACGACGATTGCGGCCTGCGAAAACACGCTCCACCGGTAGAGCGATCCAAAGGACGGTCGCACGCCAACGGCCCGCAGCACGATGGACCATCGCAGCGTCCGAATCACGAAATAGACGACGATCGTAGTGCAGCCTCCGGCAAAGAAGGTTGCGAGATCGGTGCCGTGAAGGACTTCGGCAATGGCGCCCCAGTTGAACGTGAGTCCAATGTACGCAAGGCAGATCACTGTTGCGACACCGGCCATTGCCCAGCGTACGAACCGTCTCGACCGGGACGGACGCACCGCGTCAACCATCTGGCGCCTCGGCGCGTACGTCGAGCTCTCGGCGGACCTGATCCAGGCGCGCATCTACTTCTGCGCGCGAGTCGCCGGCAACGAGACCTTCGCCGACGCGCTTGCGTCCGTCGACGAACGGTTCGACGGGTGCTCCCGGCTCGAAGTCGATCGTGAGATGGCGTACCCACGGTTGCTCGCGCAGACGCGTAAGTGCAGAGGAGTCGTAGGCAAGCCTGCCCGTGCCGGATACGCCAAGCAGAGCCAGACCCGCTGGCCGGATGGCGACTGACCGAGGGAATGCCGGCGTCTCACCGACTGCGTGGCGGAGCGCGGCCTCCGTAAGATCGACGCCGGTCGCGAACCGAAGCAGCGGGGCGATCGAGTTTCCGCCGAGTCTCGGGCTCATTTCGAGAAGTACGACGTCATCCTGACGCAATATGAAGTCGCAGTCGAATGGCCCGCTCGCAATGCCGAGTTCACTCAGTGCCGACGCGATGGCATCGACGACGCGGCGTGCGTCACCCGTGGAGAGGTTCGCGGGAACGCGATGCCCGTGCGTTGCGACGAATGGCGGCTGAGCCGTCTCGCGGTCCAGAAGTAGAGAGAAGACGACGCGTCCGTCGAGCAGAAAACCCTCGCAGGTGCCCTGGTGCCCTTCAATGAACTCTTCCAGCACACCGGATCGATCGGGGTCGAACGCAAGGCTCTCTCGAAGCACTGTGGAAAGGGATTCCGCAGAGTCCACGACCCGAATGCCCTTGCTTCCAGACGACCGGTTCGGCTTGAGCACCCATCGTCTATCGAAAAGTCCGTCTGGCGGAATGAACGCATCGTCGACCGGAATGGCCCGCGGGCACGAGAAACCGGTCGATGCGAGGAAATCGCGAAACCGCGCCTTGCTGCACGTCACGCGGGTAGCTTCAAGCGGAACGCCCCGAAGCCCGAGTTCCGCGGCGACATATGCCGCCGTAGGGACCGCGACGTCCGTGCACGGCGAGATGATGCCGTCTATCCGCTCGCGGCGCGCGACCTCGAGCACGCCGCCGAAGTCGGTCGTATCCACGTTGGCGTGCGCATCGGCAAGCGCGTGGCCGGGATTCGACGGCCGATTGTCGACGGTCACAACACGAAGCCCGAGCCTGCGGGCCGTGCGAATCGCATCGAGCTGGTAGACGGATGCCGCGAGTACGAGGACGGTCCGGGGCATCACTCGTGGATCTCCCGAATCGCGTACTGTATTCGCGATCGCGTCACCTGTTGACTCATTCGGGCAAGGTAGATCGAGAAGATCAGGTTGCAGAGAAGCACAACCGAGTTGAAGAACGTCAGGATAACGATCGTGCTGGCCCATCCGGGAATACCCGTGCCCTGGCTCGAAGCGCGCACGAGCACGAATGTGCCGTAGACCAACGAGAAGACCATCGCTCCAACGCACGACAAGGCAACGGCGTAAACCGGATAGTTCGAATAGTTGAAGATCAGGTTGCCGGCCAGGCTCAAGCTGCGGCGCAGGTTGTATGTCGAACGGCCGAACGGACGTGTATCGTGTCGTACCGGGACGTTCGTATAGCTCGAGGCATTCGCAAGCAGCATGGACGTCACGTACGGAAAGGCTCCGCCCATCTGGCAGACGTGATCGACGACGACGCGCCTCGCAGCCCGAAAGCTCGTGAGTTGAAACGTCGACGGGAGGTGGAAAATGCCGCGCTGGATGCGATCGATCATCCCCCCGCTGAAGTTTCGGGCACGGTCGTGCTTTTTCGAGTCGTACGCGCCTATGGCGAGGTCGTAGCCGGATTCGACGGCGTCGATGAGTTTCGGGATCTCCTCAGGCGGGTTCTGCAGATCGTCGTCCATCGTCACGACAATGTCGCCGGTGACCAGCGAGAACCCGCAGAGGATGGCGTTATGCTGCCCGCTGTTGCGCAACAGCCGGGCGATCTTCAGTTCGGCCGGGTGTGCAGACTTCAAGGACAGGAGCACATCCCAGCTCTTGTCCGGGCTCACGTCGTCGACGAGCACGATTTCGGGCTGCTCCGAACGATCCCGGAATACTTCGAGTATGCGCTCGACGAGCGGTGTGAGCGATTGCTCGGAGCGATAGACGGGAATCACGATGCTGACGATGAGCGACATGAGCGAGTGTTCCCGATCTCTGGAGTGAATCGTGTGTCGTGTCGAGCCTGATTGCGCCCGCATTGCGGACAATTCTCGAAGGACGCAGCGGCGACGTCAAAATTGCTTATCTGGAGTTCGGCGGCGATTATCCCGAATGAGGCGATCCAACTCAACCGCCCGGGCAAGGGTGGCAACTGCCTGTGGTAACCTGCTTTCCGCTTCCGCGACTTTCCAGAGCCTTCGGGTACGCCCGATATTGCTGTAACACCGATGCGAGGAACAGAGACGAGCCGTCGAGGATCCGCAGAGGGAACCGACCTCGGCTTCTCGGTGAGGAGTATCGCGCCGAATCTGGTCGAACGGGAGGATGGTGTCTGGTCCTGCGCGGGCGAAGCACGGCTGAGTTACCCGGACGGAGCGCACAATCTGTGCTTCGACATCGAGGCGGGATCATTCTGGTACCTCCATCGGAACGAGGTCATTCTCCGCGCCATTCGCCGGCATCCTCCGGCCGGAACCGTCTTCGACGTCGGTGGCGGCAACGGCTTCGTGACCGTTGCGCTGCGCGATGCGGGTTTTCCTTCCCTCCTTGTGGAGCCGGGTGAGGACGGAGTGCGAAACGCGGTGATGCGGGGACTTCGGCCAGTTGTGCAGTCGACCATCGACGATGCCGGTTTTGCGGATGGATCGTTTCCTGCGGCCGGCCTCTTCGACGTCGTCGAGCACATTGAGGACGACCGTGGATTTCTCGAACGCCTGCGCACGCTTCTCGAGCCCGGCGGCCGGCTGTACGTCACGGTTCCGGCGCTCTCGTGGCTCTGGTCATCGGAGGACTCCAGGGCCGGTCACTACCGCCGCTATACGATTGAGACAATGACCTCGCTGCTCGTGACGAGTGGCTTCACTGTCGAGTTCGCGACGTACTTTTTCGGGTTTCTCGTGTGGCCGCTGTTCCTGCGCCGCTCGATTCCAAGCCGCCTGGGCCTGCGCGACGGGACCGGTCACGAGTACGCCGCGGAGCACGCGCCTCCATCCAGGCGACTTCGGAGACTGATCGACGGGTGGTCGCGGGCCGAGCTGGATCGCCTCGACGCCGGCGCTCCGATCCGTCGAGGCACCAGTTGCATCGTGGTCGCGCGGTCGAATCGCTGATGGAAGGTCTGGACGCCAGACCAGAAGGCAGCGAGGCCGACGGCTTCGCCCGTCGTGTCGCCACGGAGGACGCACCGGCGCCTGCGGCGGCAGTTTCGTGGAGGCCCGCGGCGCGCATCGCGGGATGGATTTTCGTTCTGATGTTTTCCGGTCTGGCCGAGACATTCGACGGCTTCCGGATTCAGAACTACCCGCCGTTTTCGTGGATCGCCCAGGGCGAGCTGATGCTCTGGATCGGCACGGCATTGCTTCTCGTCCCTGGATCTGTCCTGATCGGGTTAGGGTACGCGGATTCGATATCGCCGTTGCTCCGGCGCGCCGCCCGGCAAGTCGATGGGCTCGGCTCTCGAGGGCGCCGGATAGCGGTTATCATCGCGTTCCTGGTCTTTACCTCGATCGCCTGGGCTGGAAACACGTTCGTGCTCGGTGGTTTTCCCGTCACCGATGACGAGTACGCCGCGAGGTTCGGCGGACAGGTGATTGCGTCGGGTCACACTATGGTCCCTGTGCCTGCGTTTGCCGACGCCATTCCGATGCTCTTCCTCTTTGTGAGAGACGGTTACTTTACGAGCATGGACTGGTTGGGGCCGCAAATCGTCTGGGCCGTTTCGGAGTGGACCCACACTGGCAATCTCGTCTGGGCGGTACTTGCCGCTGTGGCTTTCGTAGCGGTGGCCGTTACTTGCGGTGTTCGACTTGGGTCCCGGTGGGCAGTTGTAGCCGGCGCGTTCTTCGCCCTTTCGCCGATGGGGCTCGCGCTCTCGTTCTCGTCGCACGCGCACCTGGCTTCACGGGCTTTCTTCGCCCTTGCCCTCGCATTCCTTGCGGTTGCGATGTCCAGGGAACGGGCCCGGCCGGCGTGGTTCCTTTTCGGCCTTTCAATCGGCATCAGTTTTCTGTGCCGCCCGTTCGAGACTGCGTTCCTCGGGCTCCCGATCGGGTTGGACCTCCTGTGGCGCGCCGTGCGCCGCGAGCAACGCGCGATCGAGGGGCTCGGGGCCACACTGGCTGGAGCGGCAGCTCCTATTGCCGTCTTCTGCGCGTACTCGTGGCTCGTGACGGGCAATCCGCTCGTTCCGCCGCGTTTCGTTCCGGGTGCCGCAATTCCATCGGAACTCCCGGTCGAGTCTACGTGGAGCCGGTTCGGAAACGGCGTGGCATTCAACGCGCTTCTGCTCTCGGTATGGTTTCTCGGTCCCATGGGCGTGGTTCTGGCAATTCTTGGAGCGTGGCGCGACCGCTTCACACGTCTTCTTGTTTTCGGAATCGGCTCGGTGCTTGCCCTCAACCTGTTTCACGACAATTTCGGTATTCACACGGTAGGACCGATTCACTATTCGGAGTGCGTCGTGCCGCTTGCAATCCTCGCAACCGAAGGAATGTGGGCGACCGCGCAGCGCGCGAGAGAAAACGGCGTCGACTTCGGGCCGATCGCAAGTGCTGTGGTGGTCGTTCTCGTACTCGCAATGGGAGCGTTCAACGTCGTCAATGGCGTCGGCCTCAGACGACAGGCGGACATCCAGGCCGGAGTTTACGACAAGGTCGAGTCCGAAGTGCCCGAAGGATCCGGCAAGGCAATCGTGCTCGCCCCGACCTTCGCGAGTATCTGGAAACGCGACGCGACGTTCGTTGAGACTGGCTCGTGGGTCTTCGTCTGGAAGCGGCCCCGTCCCGACTTCAGCGACGACGTGATGATCCTTCACGACGTGCCGGGCATCGAAGCGCGTCTCGGACGGGCATTTCCAGATCGGCGAATATACCGGGTGCTCGCGGGAAGGACCGGCACGGACTTCGAAATCGTGCCCGTCTCTTACGCTCAGTCCGGGGGTTCCTGACCGCGCGATATCGCCGGATAGGCCGGAAACTCGCATCGATGGACGAGCTTCCACGACTCGTGACCTCTGGTCCAGACGGACGTCGAGACGACGATGTCCGCGTCGAATGGCATTCCGCGATACGTTCCCGCGACGATCGCAAGATATGTCACGATCTCGACGTCCGGCGAGACGGCAGTCAACTCGAATTCGCGGAACTCGAAGCCTTCGATACGCATTGCGGAGACGGCATCGATTACTTCGTCGCGCGAGCGCATGCCCCAGGGGCCGGCGTGTAGTGCCCGGGCGTCCATCAATGCCTCGAGCGCGCCTCGGTCGGCCGAAACGTAAGCGTTCCAGAGCCGCCGTTCCCGCGCCAGAGCGACGTCGCGCGATGACGAAGAACCGCCGCTCACCGTGAGGTGGCAGCCGATTGCAGTGCCGACGTTCGTTTTCGCGTCCTGATCTCGACGTTGCTTTCAGGACAGATCCGGCGAAGCTCGTTTTTGAGTTCCGGCGTCAATGAAACGCTTACGAAGGCATTCGGCTGAATGCGGGCTCGAGACCCATCCGGCAGCAGCAGGACGAACTCGACTCCGCACTCGCCGCGGTGCATATCGAGCAGCTTCTGTAGTTCTTCGATGCGGTCATGGGTCATGGCCGCCGATGGCGCGTGGATCGCGATGGCGCGCGCCTCGCGCAACCGGATGTCGTCAAGCTGCCGGACTTCGTCCGCCACGATCGTGCAGGTGCCGTCGTCGGTTCGCTCGAGACGGCCGGTCACGAGGACGGCCGCTTCCGCGACAATGAGGCGCGTGAACTTCTTGTAGGCCTCCGGCCAGGCCACGACTTTCACGCCGCCCGACCCATCCTGCAACCTGAAGAGAGCGAACTTGTCGTCCTTCTTGGTTTTCCGCACCGCGAGATCGCCGATCATTCCACCGACTGTCACGGTCTGTCCCGCTGCAACGCTCGCGAGTCCCTCGACGTCGGAAGTCGCGAACTCGTCGAGCTCGTCCCGGAACCGTGCCAGCGGATGACCGGTGATGTAGAAGCCGAGCGTCTCCTTTTCGTAGGTCAGCAGGTCGAGCGTCGACCACTCCTCTACGTCCGGAAGGACCGGATCGAGCGCCTCGGTCTCGACACCCGCCATCGCGAAAAGTCCGACCTGTCCGGTTGCACGGTCGCGCTGCGCCCTCGCGCCCGACTCGACGGCAGAGTCTATGGCAACGAATAGCTGCCGCCGCCGTTTCCCGAACGCATCGAACGCGCCAGCCTTGATGAGGCACTCGACGACGCGCTTGTTCAGTGATTTCGAGTCGACACGTTCGCAGAGATCGTGCATCGACCCGAATGAACCTCCAGACTTGCGGGCTTCGAGGATCGCCGAAACTGCTGACTGACCAAGGCCCTTGATCGCCGTCAGTCCAAACCGAATCTGTCCACCCGAGGGGGTGAAAAGGAATGTGCTGACGTTGATGTCCGGCGGAAGAACCTCGATTCCATCGGCGCGAAGCTCGGCGATGTAGCGCGCTACCTTGTCCGAGTTGTCGAGTTCGTTCGAAAGCACGGCCGACCAGAAGTGCGTCGGATAGTGCGACTTCAAGTAGGCTGTCTGATAGGCGAGCAGGGCATATGCGACCGAGTGCGACTTGTTGAAGGCGTAATCCGCAAAGCCCTCGAGCATCTGCCACAGTTTCTCGAGCTTGGCCCGGTTGAAACCACGCTCAGAGGCCATCTCGATGAACTTGGCCTTGTGAGTATCAAGTTCGTCGCGCTTTTTCTTGCCCATGATCCGGCGGACCAGGTCAGCCTCGCCGAGCGTATAGCCGGCCAGGCATTGGAAGATCGCCATGACCTGTTCCTGGAACACGACAATGCCGAGAGTCGGCCCGAGAATGTCCTTGAGAACAGGGAAGTCGAAGGTGACCTTCTTGCGCCCGTGGCGCCGATCGATGAAGTCGTCGACCATACCCGAATCGATCGGACCGGGCCGGTAGAGCGCGTTGAGCGCTGCAAGGTCATCGATGCCTTCGGGCCCGAGCTTGCGGCAGATCTCCCTCATCCCTCCGGATTCGAACTGGAAGATCGCATCGGTGCGCCCGTCGGCGAAGATCTTCAGGGTCTCGGAGTCGTCGAGCGGTATCTTCGAGAGGTCCAGTCGCGCTCCGGTCTCGCGCTCGATCGTTGAGAGGCAGTCCTCGATGACCGTCAGCGTGGTCAGCGCAAGGAAGTCCATCTTCAACATGCCGGTCTTTTCGAGATCCGACATCGCATACTGCGTCGTGATTTCGTCTTTCGCCGATTTGTAGACGGGAACCAGCTCGTGAATTGGCTGCGGCGAGATGACGACGCCTGCGGCGTGTACGGAGGCGTGTCGCGAGCAGCCCTCGAGCCTCTTGGCCAGGTCGATGAGCTGCCGAACCTGCTCGTTCTTTTCGATCTCTTCCCGAAGTTCCGGGTTCTGTTCGATCGCTCCCTCGATGGTGAAGTTGCGGCCGCGAACCGGGGGCGGGATCATCTTCGCGATCCGGTCTACCTCGGCAAACGGGATCTCCAGCGTGCGACCGACATCCTTGATGGCGGCTTTCGAGGCCATGGTTCCAAACGTAATGATCTGCGACACGTGGTCGCGACCGTAGTAGTCGGAAACGTACTTGATGACCTCCCCGCGTCCGCGGACGCAGAAGTCGATGTCTATGTCGGGCATCGAGATACGCGCCGGGTTGAGGAATCGCTCGAACAGCAGGTCGTACTGCAACGGATCGACGTCGGTGATTCTCAGGCAGTAGGCGACGAGCGAGCCCGCGGCGCTGCCTCGACCCGGTCCAACGGGAATGTGCTGTTCCCTCGCGAAGCGGATGAAATCCCAGACGATGAGGAAGTAGCCCGGGAAGCCCATTTCGTCGATGACCCGCAGCTCTCGCTCCAGCCGTTCCTCGTACTCGTCGCGCGAGTGCTTTCTGCCCGCCGTATTGCGGATGTTGGCATCCCAACGTTCGTCCAGCCCGAGCCGGGCGACTTCAGCGAGATATGACGCGACGGAGTGACCGTCCGGAACCCGGAAGTTCGGAAGGTGGTGCTCGTTCTCGGGGAGCTTCAGATTGCAGCGCTCGGTAATGCGTACCGTGTTCTCGAGCGCTTCCGGCAGATCGGCCCCGAACAGCTCCCACATCTCCTCCTGGGACCTGAAATAGTGATCCGGGCTGTAATGAAGATTCACCTGACTCACCGGCTTGCCGGTACCGATCGCGAGGAGAGTTCGGTGCGCCTCGAAGTCCTCCCGGTTCAGGAAGTGCGAGTCGTTCGTCACGGCCAGCGGGACGCCGGTTCGCGCGGAAATGTCGAACAGACCCCGATTTACGCGATCTTGAACCTCGATGCCCGATTGTTTCTGGACTTCGAGGAAGTAGTTGCCCTTGCCCAGAATCTCCTGGAAAAGGCAGGCCTGCTTCTCGGCTTCCTCGATCTGCTCGTGAATGACGAGTTGCGACGGCACACCAGAGAGACAGGCGGAGAGCCCGATCAGCCCCTTGCTGTGCTCGGCGAGCAGTTCGCGGTCGATACGCGGCTTGTAATAGTAGCCCTGGGTGTAACCGAGGCTCGTAAGCTTTACCAGATTCCTGTAACCGTCCAGGTCGGCTGCGAGCAGAATCAGGTGATTCACGCCTTTGGGCCGGGTTGGCTCAGCTCTGTCCTTGTGATTGCCGCGTGCGATGTAGACTTCGCATCCGACGATCGGCTTCACGCCGACCTTGTTCATCTCGTTGTAGAAGGAGATCGCCCCGAACATGTTGCCGTGGTCGGTCATCGCCACAGCCGGCATGTTCATCTCAGCGGCTCTTGCCGCGAGCTTCTTGATCTGAATAGCGCCATCGAGAAGGCTGTAGTCAGTGTGAAGGTGAAGGTGAACGAACTGCTTGCCAGCCATTACGGGCATCCTGTAAGACGTTTCGGGGGGATCCCACCTCGGTGGGAGATTCCATTGAGCAACAAGAACTGGTGTCAGTGCAAGCCCATGACCACAACCTGTTGAAGATGCCGTATCTTAGGGACAGAGCCGTCGTGGCCGCGGCATTCGTTCTGTCGCGCCTCATTGCATTTGGCCTTGGCGTGCGCTTCGACGCCGGCACGGTCGAGACTCACTGGCAGTTCCTGGACGGCCGTCTGCTGGAGTCGGACCTTGGCGCGAGCCTGTGGAACCTGCACTGTCAGCCGCCGTTGATGAACGCGTTCTACGGCATCGTCGCGAAACTGTCGCCTGCAGATCGGGGAACGGCTCTCGCGTGGATACTGTTCGCACTGCTCGGTCTTGCGGCCGCCCTCCTGGTTTACGAACTCGCTTCCAGGTTTGGAAACCGGCGCGTTGCCTGCATCGTTGCGTGCGTGTTTACGCTGAACCCAGCTGCGATTCTTTTCGAGAACGTCCTCTTCTACCCACATCTGGTAATGGTCTTGTTCTGTGTGGCGGCGTTCGCACTCGACCGTGCGATCGGTGACAAAGGAAAGCGTTGGATGTTCGTTTTCTTTGCGCTGGTCGCGTCAATTGCCCTGACGAGATCAACGTATCACCTCGTGTGGGTGTTCGCGTTGGCGACTGCCGTGGTTGCACTGGCTACGCCAGAGGTGAGGCGAACTGCGACGCTTGCCGCGATCCTTGCCATTGTCGCTGTTGGGGCCTGGTACGCCAAGAACCTGGCGCTGGTAGGCCAGTTCTCTGCGAGCACCTGGATGGGGATGAGTCTGGGCAAATTCACGTCGAACGCAGTTGGCGAATCTGTCATAGAGCGGCACATTCAGGACGGCTCCGTGACACCGATCTTCTCGATTCCTCCGTTCAGCCCATTAGACGAGTATTCGCGCTTCGTGACGCCGACTGCTGGCGGCCATCCCGCACTGACTGCCATCAGGAAGACGAACGGGGCCTCCAACTACAACAACTTCGCATATGTGGAGGTCTCGGACCGCTATCTCCGGGACGCATTGGTTGTCATTCGAGCGGAACCGGCCATGGCGTTCGAGGGCCAGATCGACTCATGGGGCACCTACTTCCAGCCGAGCAGTCAGTATCACCATTTCATCGGCGCCGTGTTCTCTCGGACTGGATATCATCAGACGAACGTGGTGGCGCTGGCTCCGTATGAGGCATTCTGGAACGGCACTGTCGGCTTACAACTCGGCAACCCTCCTGCCGACGGCGAGTTGCTCTCGTATGCGAAGCCGGCGTTTCGCACTCGTAGGATCGCCAGCGTCTCCTGGACTTCCGTTGTTGGCACGCTTGCTATTGCTCTGCTCGTTCCGATGTCGATTCTCTGCAACCGGCGGACAGGACGTTACGACCGCCGCCAGGTAGCTCTCGCCGCCTTCTGCATCGCGAATGTGTTGTTCGCCGCGGTTGTCGGCAATGCGATCGAGGTTGGCGAGAACCAGCGCTTCAGGTTTGAGACGGAGGCGCTCTGGTGGATTCTGGTCGCGATGCTCGCCTCTCGCGCCGTGGGAGCCGCCGTTGGATCGAGCCGGAAGATCAGTCCAGACTCAGACGTTTCTTCTTCAGCAACAGACCCTGCCGGCTGAGCCCGAGCGCCCGGGCCGCGTGTGTGATGTTGCCTTCGTAGCGCACCAGGGCCCGTTCGACCAGCAGACGCTCGACCGCTAGCGTCGCTTCCTCGAGATTCTCGCCCGCGAGCGTTGCGACCAGTTCGACAGGCAAGTGCGATTCGACTGGCGCCGCGCGCCGCTCGGCGACTGCGATCTCCGGCGAGAAGTGCTGCGCCGAAACGATGCCGCCTTCCTCGACCATCGCAACAGCTCTTTCTATCTCGTTGCGGAGCTGTCTGACGTTACCCGGCCACCCGTACGCTTCGAGATGACGAATTGCGTCGTCGGAAAGTTGAGCTTCACGGCCTTCTCGCTCAACCAGTTCCTGGAGGAACCGCTCCGCGAGATAGCGGATGTCTTCCCGCCGCTCACGCAGTGGCGGCACGTTCACGCGAATGACGTTGAGCCGATAGTAAAGGTCCTCCCGGAAGCGCCGTTCGGCGACGAATTCCTCCAGGTTGCGGTTTGTCGCTGCAATTACCCGGACGTCGACGTTGATCGGCCTGTCCTCGCCTAGCGGCTGAATCTCGTGATCCTGCAGGAACCGAAGCAGTTTCGGCTGCATCTCGAGCGCGATCTCCCCAATCTCGTCCAGAAACAGGGCCCCGCCTTCGCTCGCCCGCGCCACACCGATCCGATCGCTCGACGCACCGGTGAACGCACCCTTCCGATGGCCGAAGAGTCGCGACTCGAGCAGTTCGTCCGGGACAGCCGCGCAATTGAACGGAAGGAAGATCTTGGAGCGTCGAGCAGATTCGTGGTGTATCGCCCGGGCAACGAGCTCCTTTCCGACGCCCGACTCTCCCGTGATCAGTACCGTGACGTCCGACGAGCGAATCCGGCGGATCTGGTCGATCACTGACCTCATCGCGGGACTTGCCGCCACGATGCCCATGGGAAACTCCACGATGTTCTCGGGCAGGCTCGACCGCACGAGTGGAACGCTCGCGGCGGCGGCGTCGGCCCGCAACGAACAGACCTCGAGCCCCTGCTCGACAAGCTTCAGCAACGAGTCCAAATGGCCAATCGCCGACGACGTGTCGGCTGTGGTGTAGAGCAGGAACCGGCGCGGCGCGTTCTCGCGCCGGTCCGATATGAACTTCACCTTTGCGCCCGACTCGGGCAGTTGATGCTCGGTGAGATAACGCACGGCTTCCCGAGCGGCCTCGTATGCGTACTCGCGGTCGCAGCCACGCGCCGTGACAAGCTTGAGGTCGTGCTCGTTGGCAACCTCGAACAGCACCGCGGTCTGACTCGTTTCGTCGCGAATGATAGTCGCGAGCTCGCGCAGCAGCAGTTCGTGCGACGTAGATGCCGCGACGAGGCGCTCGATGATGAGTGCATCGAGAGTGAACACGGTCGGCAACGCATTCGAAAGCGTGCCGCTGTTTCTCGTCTTGGCGAGCGCGTCCTCGACGCGAGCCTTGTCGCGTTCGGCGTGAAGTTCGGAAAACGTCCGAAGAGCGCGCTTGAGATGGCTCGTCGCGCGCACGGTGTTTGCGGTTCGCGCAAGCACGCGGCCCATCTCCAGATGGGAAAGCGCGGCCTGATACACATACGTCGTCGATTCGAAAATCGAGACAGACTGCGCGAGGGCCGAAATCGCTTCGGTGTATTCACCGGAGGCCGCCTTCAGCCTGCCTTCCGCACGCGCCAGCAGTCCCGAATGGTAGAGATTGGGCTGCTCCACGAGCAGGCGCTGCGCCCTCTTGATGTGCTCGGCCGCCGCGTCCTTCTCGCCCATGTCGAGTGCCAGCTCACCGAGACTTATGAGCGTCTCTGGCATGTCGACCATCCGCCCCAGGCGTTCCTCCAGTGCGTGGCACGTGTCCAGGGCGGCCAGTGCTTCGGAAAAATTCCCGGTTACGTGGTGGATCCGCCCGACTGTCAGCCAGGACTCCGCTTCCGCCGACTTTGGCCCACGTTCCTTCGCAAGCTTTAGTGCACGATCGGCCGTGGCCATTGCCTGATCGGTCTTGCCCTGAAAAAGCTGGAGGTCCGCAAGCGTCATGAGCACCCTGGGCTCGCTTCTCACCGAAGCCGAGCGGCGGATGTACTGAATCGCCGTCAGGAGCGCTGCCTCGGCCCGCTTCCATTCGCCGACGGCGAGCAGTGCGTCGCCGAGATTGTTGTAAGCCAGGGCGAGGAACCGCTTGTCTTCGACGAAAGACCAGTGCTCGATGGTCTTTTCGTAGTCGGCGATGGCGCGGTGAACGTCGCCGCGATCCGTGTTGATGAGCGCCATGTAATTGAGCAGGCGCCCCATGAGCAGGTGATCCTTCGGCCGGAACGAAGATGTGCCGCGAAGCAGTTCGAATCCGGCCAGGCAGTCCTGCTTTGCGGACTCCAGGTGGCCTTCGACGTTGTCGACCATCCCGAGATTCCAATAGGTGTGGGCGAGCTCGTGTGGATTGCCGCCGGCCTTGTGGAATTCGAGCGCCTGGGCGAGGTGGTCACGCGCGATCGCATACTCGTCCATCATCCAGTAGACATACCCGAGCAGGCGGTGCGCACAACCGCGGGACACGTCCGTTTCGGCTGCGCGAAGGCTATGGCCCGAAAACGTTATTGAACGCGGAATTTCGTAAAGCCACCGGTAAAGACTGGCAAGCTGCAGCCATATTTGTGAGACGAGGTTCGACGAGAGCCCCTCGTGCATCGAGCTGTCCTCGTACCTCGAGAGAACCTGCAGGCCATCGTCGAACAGGCCTGCCATCTCGAACGACTCTGCCAGGGCGAGACGCAATCTGGCCTGCTCGACCAGGGTGAACGAATCGTCGTCGAGAATGCCCATCGCCGTGTCGCGCTCTCCCCTCTCCACGGCGCCGATCAACGGCGCCAGTCGCTCCGAGACGTCCCCGGCAGGGCGTGCATTCGACGTTGTCATGGGGCGTGTGGGACTCCTGGGGATCTGAAATCAGTCCACGGCGAGTTTCAGACGACACCGACCCCCTGGCGCGAGAGTTGTATTTGTTGGGGAGGATGCCGGCCGATCTGGATATCTCGAACCGGCTCGATTATACGCAGCAAGCAAGGGACCGGAAAGCCGCGCCTCCAGTCTCCGCGAGTTCACGCAATCATTAGAACTTCTTTAGTCCACCTTAAAGATCTTGGGCGACTCCGGGCGATACCGTGCAGGTGTTTCGCCGTGCCGAGTCGGAAGTTCGATGCGACGAAACTCCCGTGCATTCCGCGGGAAGAGGGAGCCGGCAATGGCTCGACGACGCGTGCTCGAGCGTTGTCCGGCTCCAGATTTCACACTGTAGGGAAGCCACGATCGAGACACACGGCAAGGTAGAGGAGCAGGTGAGGCGAATCCGAAGCGAGGTAGTTCAAGAATGCTCTGATTGCGATAAAGCCGGGATGGCCCCCCTTGAACGGATCGAGGCGTGCGCCAGCTTTTTCAGACCAATGACTGAACAAATGTTCAGGCAATCGGGCCCTTGGAAGGGAAGGAGCGTACTGGTCGTCGGCCCCGAATGGGGCGAACTCGCCGCGCTTGCGGCGCGATTCGTCGGAGCGCGCGGGCAGGTGGTTGGAATCGAATATTCGGACATTGCGGACCGGCCTGCAGCGGATCGGGACAGACATTGGCCTTCCTGCGACGTCGAGTCCGATTTCGGGGGATTCTGGCGACTGAGCGGCGCACCGTTCGACGCAGTTCTGGGGCGATTCCTGCTGATGAGGCAACCGGATCCGGTCGCCACTATCTGGCGGCTTGCATCGCTCGTTCGGGTTGGCGGACTGCTTGCACTCCAGGAGTTCGACCTCACTCAACCCGCGCACATGCGGCCCGAAGTGAAGCTGGCTCGCGATGCCGCGAGATGGGTAACCCTGGCCCTGCGTGAGCTTGGCCATCACGTGGGAATTGGAATGCAACTGCACCACTCGTTCATCGCAAGTGGTCTCGAGCGGCCCGGGATGATCGCCGGCTCGTCAGTGATGACGGGCGCAGAACCCGATGTAAGCACGCTTCTTGCGGAGTCAGTTCGCGACGTCTACGACATAATCTGCGACCGTGGGATAGCAACGCCCGACGAGATCGACATCGATACGCTTGCAGCACGGCTTCGGCAGGCCTTCCTCGAGACGGAGGCGGCGGTTATGAGTCCGCTCCTGGTGTCGGCGTGGACACGGATCGTGCGGCAACCGGCGGGCTGCTTGCGATTCGCCGGAACCTAGTCCGCGGACGCAGCTTCCCATTCGGCCATCAATCGCTCCAGACGTTCCACCGCGTGCAGCCTGGCTTCGATCAAGGGTTCGAGCTTGACGTGGTCACTTGCAACAGAAGGCTTCGCCATCGTCGCGTCGATATCCGAGATTTCGCCCTCGGCGTCCGCGATCTCGGCCTCAATGGCAGGGATGGACCGGCGCTTCGTCGCGCCGGAAGGGGCCGGGACCTGCGGCGGCTTCGCGGTCACTGCCGGGGTTTCCCTGACGCGCCCTTCGGCCTTTCGGATGAGCCGTTCGTCGAGCCAGTCCGAATAGCGGCCTTCGAATACCTCGGCCGTGCCATCCTCGAGATTCACGAGCCGATCGCATATCCGGTCGAGAAAGTAGCGGTCGTGCGAGATCGTCAGAATCGTTCCGGTGAAGGATTCGAGGGCCGACTCGAGGGCCTCGCGAGACGGGATGTCGAGATGGTTCGTCGGTTCGTCCAGTAGCAGTACGTTTCCACTGCCCGAGATCAACTTTGCGATCGAAAGGCGGCTGCGCTCGCCCCCCGAGAGAGCCGAAACGCGCTTGAACACGTCATCGCCCGTAAAGAGGAACCGGGCGAGGTAACCGCGCAGTGTAGGGTCGTCCGCGCCGCCAATCGAGAGTCGCATCTCCTCGATGACGTCATTGCGCGGGTCGAGGTCGGCAAGGTGCTGGTCGTAGTAGACCGGCTTTACGTTGTGGCCCCATTCCATTTCGCCACCGAGCGGATCGACCGAGCCGAGCAGCGTCTTGAAGAGCGTCGTCTTTCCGGTTCCGTTGCCGCCGACTATGCCTACGCGGTCTCCGCGATAGACGACGAACTCGATGCTCGAGGCAAGCTCGACGCCCGGATAGCCAATACTGAGTGCCTCGACGCTCAGGACCTCGCGTCCGGTACGCGCCGCCAGAGCGAGGCCGAAATTCGCCGCCCTGCCGTCCGCCTCGGGCCGGTCGACTCGCTCCATTCGCTCGAGCATGTTCCGGCGAGACTTGGCCTGTTTGGTTTTCTGGCCTGCCAGGTTGCGGCGAATGAACTCCTGCGTCCGATCGATGAGTTCCTGCTGTTCTCGGAACCTCTTCTCGGCCAGCAAGCGTCGCTGCTGTTTCTCAACGAGGTAAGCCGTGTAGTTGCCTGGATACGTCGAGATTCTGCCGTTCTCGACCGCGAGAATCCGGTCGACTGTGCGGTCGAGAAGGTAGCGATCGTGGGAGATGATGATGTAGGCGGACGGATAGTCGGCCAGGAAGTCCTCGAGCCACTCGACGGCCTGAATGTCGAGATGGTTCGTCGGTTCGTCGAGCAACAGAATGTCGGGGCCTTCGAGCAGTAGTTTCGCGAGCGCGAGCCGAGCGCGCTGTCCTCCGCTCAGGTTCGAGGCTTCGAGGTTGAGGTCATCGCGCGAAAAGCCGAGGCCTAGGAGCACGGATTCGGCGCGCGCGTGCATCGTAAAGCCGCCAGCGTCCTCGAAGCTATGTTGCAGATCACTGTATGTCGAGAGGATCGCGTCGAGCTCGTCGCCGTTTGCGGAGGCCATTTCGTGCTCGAGGCGCCGCATGTCGACCTCCATCGCGTGAAGGCTTGAGAACACCTCCAGCGCCGATTCGCGAACCGTGCCCGAGCCTTCGGCGTGCACCTGCTGCTCGAGCAGACCAATACGCAGGCCGCGCATCTGTTCGACGCGGCCATCGTCGGGGTCTTCGATTCCAAGAAGCAGTTTGAACGAAGTCGTCTTCCCGGCGCCGTTGCGGCCAACCAGTCCCACGTGTTCGCCCGGATTGATCTGGAACGAGACCTCGCGCAGTACTTCGTGCGAACCGTAGGACTTCGTGACGTTGTCGAATCGAAACAACATTCGGATATGAACACAGCCCAGACGCGACAGTGCGCCCCAGGTCGGGCAGGGATTCCCGATTAGAGGCGCACCGTCGTGACCCGGTGATTAAGCTCCTATTTGCCGCTTGCCGCGTTCCGCGCGTTCGTGTTGGCCGGGCCAGACGGTTGCGCTTCGCCCGCCGTGTTCGTAACCGCCGCCGGCGCCGCGTTCGTTGCAGGCTGTGCCGGAGTTCCGGCATCCGGTTTAGGGTTCGTCAGCGGCGATGGCCGCAGGGCGCCGAACGTGTCGGGATGGGCCACGATCTGCTCTGCAAGGGAATTGCGGATGTTCGCCGTGGCGACGGCCTCGATCAGCAGAGCGCTCAGTACGACCTGCTTTCGTTGATCAGTGATCAACTTCGCGATTTCGGCGCTGACCTCTTCGAAAGTCAGATCTTTGCTCTGCTCGCGCTTCCCGTTCAGCTTGAAGATGTGAAGCCGCCCGTCCTGCGACTGGATAGGCTGTGTCATCTGTCCGACGGTCATGGCGAATATCTTCACGCCGATCTCGGCAGGAAATGTCTGCCGGAGGCGGTCCTCGGAGAAGAATCCGATGGAGCCGCCCTGCAGGCCCGTCACGTCTTCCGAGCGGGCGCGGGCCACGGTCGCGAAGTCCGCGTTCGAGCCAAGCGCCGCTACGATCTCGTCAGCCTTCTTTCTGGCGGCTTCGACGCCGATCGCATCGTCGGCTGCGCCATTGTTCGCGGGATCTACGATGATGTCGGATAGCTCGACACCGCGTGGCGCTATGAGCTGTGACTTGTTCTCCTCGAAATACTTCCGCATTTCCGCATCGGTCGGGGCCGGAATGAGCGCGGTGATTTTGTCCTGGAGCTTCTGGATGGCGAGCTGGCGCTTGAGGTCGGCCTTCAGTTCGTCCTCGGTCTGACCGAAGTCTTTCAGCCGCTTTTGAAAGTCGTCCTGTGACATGCCGGACTGTTGAATCTGCGTCTGGAGTGCTTGTTTGACCTCATCGTCCGTGGGGATGAGACGTTCCTTCTGGGCCCGCTGGTACATTGCCTCTTCCTGAATGAGCGTCTCGAGGACCTTCAGGCGGGCTGCGGTGAGCGCGACAGGCGTCAACTGCGGTGCGGATGGACCACTCTCCTTGAGTTGACGGTCGATGATCTGGTCGATCTTCGACACCGGAATCGCCACACCGTTCACGGTCGCAGCCGTGTCGTCGGCGCCTTTGCCAGGTCCGGGCTCCCCGCAGGCGGTGAGTCCAAAGACAGAAAAGAGTACCGCTGCCAGCGCAGCGGCTAGTTTCGCGTTCTTGCCCAAGTCCCTGCTCCTCCCAATCGTTGACATCAGTTTCATCGGTCCCTATACTCTCGGCTTTTGCGTCGACCAAGTCATTCGCACCTGTAGGAGGAAGCCATGTCGAAGCGCTGTGATTACTGCAACAAAGGCCCGATGTTCGGAAACAACGTGAGCCATGCGAACAACAAGACACGCCGCCGGTTCGACCCGAATCTGCAGTCCGTGCGTGCGCTCATCAACGGCGCGGTTCGCCGTGTGAAGGTCTGCACCCGCTGCATCAAGGCCGGAAAGGTAGTCAAGGCGGCTTAGTCCTCCCCACGCTCGCTCGTCGCGATCGCCACGAAGTCGATCTCGACGAGCACGTTGCGCGGAAGGCCCGCGACGGCGACGGTTGAACGCGCCGGCGGGTCCGCTTCGAAGAATCGAGCGTAGACGGCATTCATGTCGGCGAAGTGCGTCATGTCGGTCAGATAGACCGTCGTCTTGACTACCGAGGCGAGTGAAGAACCGCCAGCCTCCAGGACAGCACGTGCACTCGTCAGCAGACGCTCCGTCTGCTCGGCGACATCTCCACCGAGTACATTTCCAGTTTCTGGATCGAGGGCGATCTGCCCGGACACGAATAGAAACCCGTTCGCCCTGATCGCCTGCGAGTACGGTCCAATTGCCTTTGGCGCCTTGTCAGTGTGGACGCAATCGCGCATTGCCGAAAACTCCTCTGCGGTCTATTTGTCGTCCTTCTTCTTTGACTTGCGGGCCGAAGCCTTGAGAGGCGTCGCCTTGGGTTCCGAGTCCTTCACCGGCTTAGTCGAATCCGCTTTTGACGCAGCCTTGGTGACCTTCCTGGCCACGGACTTTTCGGCAGGCTTCTTTTCGACCGGCTTACTCGTGCCCTTCTTCCCGGTCGCAGGCTTCGCCGACGTCTTCCGGGCCGCCGGCTTCACCTTCGCCGCCTTCATCGTCGAGTCTTCCTTTACCTCGGTCCCGAGGCTCGTGGATTCGGGGCTTTTCGAGGTCTTCATTGAGGCAGCGACGTCCCGTGCTTCCTCCACCGCCTGACGGTTTCGCTCCATCATCTGGCTGATGAGTCCCGGCAATACCTCTCTCTCTGCGCGCAGCCAGTCCTCGGACGGGTGCGCCGCGTACCGGTGCCGTCGCTCGAGGTAGATCTCGAAGGCGCGATGTGCTACGAGTCGATTGACTTCCGGGTCTGAAATGAGCTGTTCCTTCAGGTGTTCGATATTCACGTTCTGCTTCCTTTCTGATTCCGTCTCAACGAACGAGCGCTGGCTTCCTTTCCAGCGCCCGTCCGGTGTCGTTGGCACTCGCGTGTCACAAGGCCACTACGCGAGCCGGTGGTTGGCTACGCCCCAGCGACCCTTTCCTTCGGCGATTGCCAGCGAAGGATCGGCTTTCGCGCAGCTGCTGTTTCGTCGAATCGTCCCATTCGCGTACGGTGGGGCGCCGACTTGACCATCTCGGGTTGGTTCTCGCACTCCTCAGCGATCGCCCGCATGGAGTCGATGAAGAGGTCGAGTTCCTCACGGCTTTCCGTTTCGGTCGGCTCGATCATGATCGCGCCGGGAGCGATGAGCGGGAATGACATCGTAGGAGGATAAAAGCCGTAGTCGATCACGCGCTTCGCAATGTCGCCATTCTTGACGCCGTATGCCTGCTGGCGCCGGTCGGTGAACACGACTTCGTGAAGCACATCGCCCTCGTAAGCGAGGGCATACACATCCTCGAGCCGATGCTTGATGTAGTTGGCGTTCAGCACGGCCGTCTCGGTAGCTTCTCGAAGGCCTTTGGCGCCAAGCGTGTAGATGTAGGCAAGAGCTCGGACCAGTACGCCGAAGTTCCCTACGAACGCACGGACCCGCCCTATCGATTCGGGACGGTCGAAATCAAGACGCAATGCTCCGTCTTCACCGCGCACGACGCGCGGCTTAGGAAGAAACGGCTCGAGTTGGCGAACGACTCCGATAGGACCGGCGCCAGGACCGCCGCCTCCGTGGGGGGTCGAGAACGTCTTGTGCAGGTTGAGGTGCATGCAGTCGACGCCCATGTCACCCGGCCGGGCGATACCCATCAAAGCGTTCATGTTCGCCCCGTCCATGTAGACGAAGCCACCCTTGGCGTGGACGATCTCGCAAACCTTGTCGATGTCTTCTTCGAACTTTCCGAGTGTGTTCGGATTCGTGAGCATCAACGCGGCGACGTCCTCGCTCATGTTCCGCTCGACATCGGCCGGATCAAGAAGCCCTTCGGAAGTCGACGTCACACCGTGGACGTCGTAGCCGCACATGATCGCACTTGCCGGATTCGTGCCGTGCGCCGAATCGGGAATCAGCACGGTCTTGCGGACATTGCCGCTCTTCGCGTGACAGGCCCGGATTGCAAGCATCGCGGTGAGCTCGCCGTGCGCCCCGGCAGCCGGCTGCAGCGAGAAATAGGGAAGTCCGGTGATCTCGGAAAGCGCCGCTTCGAGCTGGGAAAGGATCTCGAGCGATCCCTGCGAAAGGAAGTCCGGAAGCAGCGGATGTGACCGGCAGAAGCCTTCCAGGCGGGCAATCGATTCGTTGACCTTCGGGTTGTACTTCATCGTGCAGGAACCGAGCGGATAAAGCCCGGTGTCAACGCCGTAGTTCCACGTCGACAGCCGCGTGAAGTGACGAACGACCTCGAACTCCGATACTTCCGGCAGTCCCTCGATGTCGTCGCGCAACAGCTCCGAAGGCACGAGCGACTCAACGCCGGTATCCGGGACGTCCAACTCGGGAAGCAGATAGCCGCGCCGTCCGGGACGCGAGCGTTCGAAGATGAGTTCCTCGTTGCGAACGATATGACCGGCCGCGGCCGGAACCTTGACGTCCTTGTTCGACATCAGCGACGTCCTCCTGTCGCGGCGAATTCCGAGACCAGACGATCGATGCTTTCGCGCGACGCCGTCTCGGTAACTGTCACGAGAAGTTCATTGGCCATTCCGGGAAAGTAGCGATCCAACGGAACCCCGGCGACAAGACCACGCGAAGCCAGTTCGTCCCGAAGGGCTCGCGCAGGTGTTGGCGTCGTGACCACGAACTCGTTGAAGAAGGGTCCCGCGAATCGAATGGAGTAGCCCGGAATACCGGCGATACGAGCAGCGGCGTAATGCGCCTTCTTCAGATTCTGCTCCGCAACTTCCCGAACACCCTGACGGCCCATCGTCGAAAGATAGATGGTCGCCATAAGCATGAAGAGCCCCTGATTCGTACAGATGTTGGACGTCGCCTTCTCGCGCCGGATGTGCTGCTCTCGCGTCGAGAGCGTGAGTACGAAGCCGTCATTACCGTTCGAATCGACGGCACGGCCGACGAGCCGGCCGGGAAGCTGCCGAACGTGCTGCTCACGTGCCGCGAAGAAGCCCACGAACGGGCCGCCGAAGCTCATCGGCACGCCGAACGACTGGGTCTCTCCGCAGACGATGTCGGCGCCCACGTCGCCGGGCGCCTTGAGTGCTCCAAGACTCATCGCCTCGGCTACGGCAACGACCGATAATGCCCCGGCGCCGTGCGCAGCCTTGCTGACGGCGTCCACGTCCTCGATGACGCCAAAAAAATTCGGCGACTGCACGACAACGGCTGCGGTGTTCGCGTCGACGCCTGCCGAGGCGAGGTCGATTCGCCCGTCAGCGCCGAAACCCGCCTCGACGAGCTCGACATCGCTGTTGCAGAGGTACGTGCTTACAACAGCGCGATAGTGCGGATGCAGACTAGCAGCAAGGACGACCCGGTTGCGGCCGCGGTTGACGCGGAGCGCCATCAGTACTGCTTCGGCAACGGCGGTCGAACCGTCGTAGAGCGAAGCATTCGCGACTTCGAGTCCCGTGAGCTGGCAGATCATCGTCTGGAACTCGAATATGGCCTGCAACGTGCCCTGACTCAGTTCGGGCTGGTAGGGTGTGTATGCCGTGTACCACTCGGACCGAAGGACCATGTGATCGATCACTACGGGAGCAAAGTGGTCGTACACCCCGGCACCCAGGAACAGGTCGCCCGAAGTCCGGTTCCGGCCGGCGAGGTCGCGGAAATAGGCTGTCAGGTCGAACTCCGACATTGGCGCCGGAAGGTCGAGCGGACGTGTGAGACGGAGACGGTCGGGTATCGACTCGAACAGCTCCATGATGTCGGACTTGCCCATCGACGCGAGCATCTCCGAGCGTTCTTCTGCCGAGCTGGGGATGTACCTCACAGTTTCCTACTCGCCCCCTTCTTCCTTCACGTAGGCGCCGTACTCGATGCTTCGCATAAGTCCCGAAAGCTCGCCGGCATCCTTGATCCTGATTCGCACCATCCATCCGGCTCCGTGAGGATCCGAGTTGACGATTTCAGGCGTGTCGCTGAGCGAGGCGTTCGACTCGAGAATCTCACCGGCGACGGGCAGGTAGAGTTCACTGACTGCCTTGACCGATTCGACCGAGCCAAAAGAGTCGCCGGCCGAGTAGGAAGTACCCGCGGCGGGCAATTCTACGTATACGACATCGCCAAGCTGCTGCTGAGCGTGGTCGGTAATGCCGATAGTGCCGGTCTCACCGTCCACGCGAACCCACTCGTGATCCTTCGAGTAGTAGAGATCTTCTGGATACGTCGCCATCGTCAGTTCTCCTGTGATCTTGAATTGCGGCCTGCAAACAACCGGTGTTGAGAGTATCCGCGCCTCCGCGCCTCAGGCGGGCACTTCCAATCGATCAATCGAATGCCCGAACGCGCTTGTAGAACGGCGTCTTGACGACGACAGCGGGCACCTCGCGGCCACGGACCAGGATGCCGATCGACGTTCCAACGGCGGAGTGTTCAGTTGGCAGGTAAGCGAGTCCGATGTTCTTCTTGAGAAACGGCGCGGGAGACCCTGAAGTGACGCGGCCCACAACGGCGCCGCCGGCGACGATCTCGTAGCCGTCGCGCGCTGGAGCCCTGTCCAGAACCTCGAACCCGACCAGCTTCCTGACGAGTCCATCTCGCTTTTGCGCTTGCAGCGCGGCGCGGCCAATGAAGTCGCCTTTGTCCAGTTTTACCGCCCAGCCGAGACCGGCCTCGAGCGGTGACGTCGTATCGTCGATGTCGTTGCCGTAGAGGGCCATCTTCGACTCGAGCCGAAGCGTGTTTCTAGCCGCAAGCCCACACGGGACGATACCGTCGCCCGAGCCCTCGACGAGTAACAGGTTCCAGACCTGCATCGCATAGGACCGGTCACAGTAGATTTCGAATCCGTCTTCACCTGTGTAGCCGGATCTGGATACCCGGCAGCGGACGCCGTCGATCTCTATTACCTGATGGGTAAAGTTCGGCATCCGGTCGAGCAATGTGGGTGTGAGGTTCTGGAGGATTCTCTCGGCTTTCGGCCCCTGAATCGCTATCTGGGCGTACAGCGGACTGTTGTCGGCAACTTCGCACTCGAAGCCTGATGCGTGGCTCTTCATCCACGCGAAATCTTTCGCGGTCGTTCCGGCATTCACAACGAGTATCAGGTGGTACTTCGAGATCCTGTAAACGAGCAGGTCGTCGACGATCCCGCCATTCTCGTTGAGCATCATCGTGTAATGAGCTGCGTTGTCATCGAGCGAGCGAACGTCGTTGACCGTCAGGTAATCGACGAAATCCGTCGCCTGGCGGCCGCGTATCTCGACTTCACCCATATGACTGACATCGAAAAGGCCGGCGGATTCGCGGACGGCCATGTGCTCGGGAATCGGACCGGAGTACTGCACCGGAAGTTCCCAGCCGGCAAACTCGACCATTCGGCCGCCGAGGGCCTTGTGCGCTTCGTTCAGCGGAGTCTTCTTGATCATGAGGTGACGCCGATTCTCCAGTGGCGACTCTCGGAGAGCGCCGGAAATCCGTCGAAAAGAACCCGGCACGCTAGCACACGCCACAGAGACGGGTCAAGGAACGGTCCGGAGGAAGAACCAGCCTTGCGTCCTTCCTCACCCGTCGCAGGCGAAGCCGTAACATCTCTGTTATCAGGAGTTTCGACAGTACTCATCCGGTGGGGTTCAACGACAGGTCATCGGTAGTAGCAACGCGATTGCGGCCCGCATGCTTCGCCTGATAGAGCGCCCGGTCCGCAAGATCGATAAGGCTCGTCGATGCTCCGGATTCGGTGGGAAAGCACGATGCCGCACCGACGCTTACCGTCACCACCAGGAATGGCGATTGATCGTGAGCGATCGCCAGTTCCTCGACTCGGGCTCGAATGACTTCGCCGATGGACGCCGCCCCACTGAGTTCGGTAGCCGGAAGTATCACGGCGAACTCCTCGCCACCATATCGCGATGCAAGGTCGCCGGCGCGCTTGAGCGTGTCCGAGAAGGTCAACGCTACCTGACGCAGGCAATCGTCGCCATATTGGTGGCCGTAGGCATCATTGAGCGCTTTGAACCGGTCGATATCGACCATGAGTAACGAGAGCGGCGCCCCGGAGCGGACTGCCCGCCGCCATTCCTGATCGAGGCTCTCCTCGAAATGGCGACGGTTTGCAATTCCGGTAAGCCCGTCGAGGTAGGAGAGCGCCCGCAACATTCTATTGGCGCGTTCGAGTTGGAGGTTTGCGTGCTCCATCTCCGCGTTCTTCTGCTCCATCTCCTTCTGGAGACGAGAAATCTTCAACTGGATCTCAATGCGAGCGAGAACTTCTTCGAACTGGAACGGTTTCGTGACGTAGTCGGCACCGCCCGTACTGAACGCCTTCACCTTGTCGAGTGCGTTATCCAGAGCGCTGATAAATATGATGGGCACGTTTCGCGTCAGGTCGTCGCCCTTCATCTGCCTGCAGACTTCGTAGCCATCCATCTCCGGCATGTTGATGTCGAGCATGACCAGATCGGGAGTTGCCGATTTCGCTGCGGACAGGGCGCGCCGGCCGTTCGTGGCCACACGAACGCGGAATCCACGATCCAGCAACATGCCCGACAACAGGTCCAGATTGACCGGGTTATCGTCAACGATCAGGATGTCACCTTTTGCCGTAGGCTTCGAAGTGGCCACCGGTCCCCCCAACCGTCTATCCGGGATGTCGGACTACTAGAATCCGGGAGGCATTCCTCCAGGCAACGCGCCAGGAGGAAGTCCAGGAATCGTCCCTCCGGGTCCGCCGCCCTGGATAACCGTATTCGACGGATTCACACCGGACTGCGGCGCGTTCTTCGGAGGCAATGCGGCCGCCGCGGCAGGATCCACACGCTGAAGGCCGCGTTCCGCTTCCGGTCCGAATGCGCCGTTTCGGTCAGCGTCCACGACGAGCTTGTACAGGGGCGCGGCCTCAGCCGGCTTCTGAAGTCCTTCCTTGATCTTTCCGAGGCGATTGAGAAGGAAAAATCGTGGAAGTGGGCCAGGATCGTCAGAGAGCTTCTGGAGAACAGGCTCGGCCTTGTCGTATGCGCCAGTCCGGATCTGGTACTCGCCGATAGCAAGTTGGGCGTATTTCGCGAGTTCTGTCGATCCGTCAGCCACCGGCTGCAGCAATTGAAGGCCCCTGTCGGGCTGAGTCTCGAGGTAACTCAAGCCAGCGTAGTAGTTTGCGATGTCACGGTAGCCCGAGTAATCGTTCCCCAGCTTCTCGAACGCTGCCGCCGCGTCCGCGAACTTGGATTGAGAATCAGGATACGTGACCGGCGTTACTCCAGTCAGGCTGGAAGGGGGAGTCAGGGTGCCGGATACCGTGGCTGTGAACTTCTTGTAGGCATCGTTGAACGCCTGGAGCTGTGCCTGCTTCCTGTATTCCAGGAAATACCAGAGCAATCCAACTACGAGCAACGTGCCGACGGCAATTCCTCCGAGCGTGACGATCTGAC
This sequence comes from Blastocatellia bacterium, assembly GCA_021463145.1. Classification (GTDB taxonomy): domain Bacteria; phylum Acidobacteriota; class Blastocatellia; order UBA7656; family JADIYM01; genus JADIYM01. The sequence continues at coordinate 82,354 of JAJTWZ010000007.1, forward strand.
GTCGATTGACCTCCAGCCAGTCCTCCAGGACGTGCCAGGCAGAACGGAGCACGTCCGCATCCTTCTTCTTGCGGCGAACCTTCGTGATCGATCGTGACACGCTCTCGGAATCTCCTCGGACGGCTCTTACAGCCTTGTCGGTGTTATACTTCCGGCGTTCAGCCGAGCAAGTGGCGCGAGGCTGAAAGACGGACATTAGATGGCGCTCCGGAAGCGTGTCAAGCTTGCCGGAACTTTTGGTCACCGCCTGGAGTCTATCGGGCTGTGAATGGTCAGCTCTCGGGAGGGAACCCCGCATGAGTGCTGGAGAAACGGCCATAGCCACTGAAGGTCTCTGCATCAGGTTCGACGCCGAGAGTGTCGGCTCGAATCAACCTGACGCGAAACTCGTCACACGTCTCCAGGACGGAGACCGGCTTGCCTACGAATTACTGGTTTCTGAGTACCAACCGCTCGTCTATGGCCTGGCGTACCGTCTTCTCGGAGATGTCGAGGAGTCGCGTGACATTGCACAGGAGACGTTTCTCAAGGCCTGGCGGCACATAGGCACATTTCGCGGAGAATGCACGCTCAAGACCTGGCTCTACCGGCTGACGCTGAATCAGGTGTCGAACCACCGCCGATGGTGGCGGCGCCGGCGCCGTCAGGACACGGTCTCGCTCGACGAAACGCACGTAACGTCCGGAATCACGATTTCGGACAGATTGACATCGTCGGAAAGTTCTCCTGAACAGAACGCCCTTGGCCGGGAAAGGCAGCGACTGCTGCTGGTTGCGCTCGACGGGCTCAAACCCGACTACAAGGTGGCGGTCGTGCTTCGGGACATCGAGGACTTGAACTACGACGAGATCGCACTCGCCCTCGAGTTACCCCTGGGAACTGTGAAGAGCCGGATAGCCCGCGGTCGCGACGAGCTTCGCAAGCGACTGCAGAATATGGGGTTCTGAACCATGCAGTGTACGGAAGTGCAATCGCGCCTGTCCGAGTATCTCGATTTCGAAGTCGAGACGCCTTTGCGGTTGGCAATCTGCGAGCACCTCGAGTCGTGCGAGGTCTGTCGCGAGAGGCTCGAGTCGATGCGCGGACTCTCTCTTATGCTCCGCAACGTTGCTGCCCCGGTTCCGCCCGCCGATCTGGCTCATTCGACGCTTATGGCGCTTGACCGCGAGGTCGAACCGGAGATGACCATCGTCACGCGACGACACTCCATAATCCGTCCGCACTATTTGGGTTCACGATTCGACGTCATCCGGCAGATTTTCCTCGACTACGAGTTCACGCTCGTTTCGTACGGCATTGGCGCGACCTTGTCCTTCGCGCTGTTCGCCGTGCTTCTCGCCGCGGCCCGACCGCTGATGAGCGTCGAGCCGTTCGTTCCATCCGCCGAGAGATTGATCTGGGTGTCGCCAGCAGAGGGCAGGGCGCTCGGAGGCGATTCCGATCTGAACGGGCATTCGCTTGCGCGTGTTGCCGATGCTGACACGGCGCCGAGCTATGCTGCATCTCCCAGTCTCGTGCCCTCGGACGATCTCGTAGTGCTGGCCGAAGTCTCCGTGGATGGAAGGGCGTCGATCCTTGGTGTGCTTAGCGGGCCGGAAGACTTGTCGGCTGTAAATCAACTGGCCGTAGCGATGAATCGCCCCCGGAGCTTCGTCCCGGCTCGCGGCAAGTCCGGACGTCCTGTGGTTTCTCGAGTCGTACTGTTCCTCGGCCGTATGGACATCCCCGGGTAACACTTCAATGGCAGTTGACGGCGCCGTGAGTAATCGCGCTGGTTCGAGACGGCGCACGTCTGTGTGCCGGCTGCTACGGTGATGCCGGTAAGTTCGCCGCGCTTGTTCCTCTCGTCACAATTGCTCCATAATGCCCGTTCGGTGGCTGAATAGAGACACCACAGGAGCACAACCCGCATGCTGATAGTGATGAAGCAGGAAGCGACGCCGGAGAACGTCTCGGCCGTCGTTCGTGTCATCGAAGAGCTCGGCTACCGAGCACACGCGCTACCCGGAGCCAATCGCACGGCGATCGGGATCACGGGCAATCCTGAACCGGTCGATCCTGGCTACTTCGAGAACCTGCCCGGAGTCGCCGACGCGATTCGAGTCACCAAGCCATACAAACTTGTCAGTCTCGACGCTCGGCCCGAAAAGTCCGTCGTCGATGTCGGTGGCACGCGGATTGGCGGCGGTGAACTCGCCATTATTGCCGGTCCTTGCGCTGTCGAGTCGCGTGAGCAGACGTTTGCGACGGCTGAGTTCGTTGCGAAGGCAGGATGCACGCTGTTCCGGGCTGGCGCCTACAAACCACGTACGTCGCCATACAGTTTTCAGGGCCTCGGACTGGAAGGCCTGAAGATCCTCGCCGAGGTCCGCGATCGCTTCGGGTTGAAGATAGTTACGGAAGCGATCGATCCCGCGAACCTGGAGGTTGTGGCAGAGTACGCTGACGTCCTCCAGATCGGCGCTCGCAACATGCAGAACTTCAGCCTTCTCAAGGCCGCCGGTCAGGCGCGCAAGCCGGTCCTGCTCAAGCGTGGAATGGCGGCGACGCTGGACGAACTGTTGCTGGCGGCCGAGTACGTCATGGCCGAGGGCAACTACAGTGTAATCCTCTGCGAACGAGGTGTGCGAACGTTTGCCGACCACACCCGGAACACACTCGACGTCTCGATCGTGCCGGCGGTACAGAGGCTATGCCATCTTCCGATCCTCGTCGATCCGAGTCACGCGGCCGGAAAGCGGCACAAGGTCGTCCCTCTTGCACGGGCTGGCGTGGCCGTCGGCGCCGACGGCGTCATCGTGGAAGTGCACCCCCAGCCGGAACGTGCGCTTTCGGATGGTCCACAGGCTCTGCTCCCCGAGATGTTCCTGGAGATGGTGGAGGAACTGCGGCGGATTCACGCGATCGTTCATCAGCGTGACGTTGCCCTGGTCTGAAACCCGGCATCAGGGCGCCGGCGCGTACGGGTTTACGTCATCGACCTGCTTCATCTGGTCGACGACGGATTTGACTGCGGGCGCAAGAGAACTATCTGGAGCGAGAACAAGGAAGCGCTCGTAAGCCTCGAGCGCTTCGGCGCGCCGGCCCTGGCGCTCGAGGACGCTGCCGTACAGTTGATAGAGGATCGGTTCGGCATCGAGGTTCTGCGCAATAGCCGCCGCATACTCCGTTGCCGATCCTGCAAGATCGCCGCGTTCGCCGAGCAGGATTGCAAGGCCGGCGTGCGCTTCCGGCGCGCGCCCGGGAGCGAGTGCGATCGCCCGCCGATAAACCTCCGCGGCTTCGTCGTACAACCCGCGCTCGCGAAGTACGTTTGCGAGCACGGTCTGGGACTCGACGTGCCGCGGGTTCGCGGCGGCTACAGCTTCTGCCGCCACGGTTGCGGCGTCGTAATCCTTCAGTGCCAGAAGCGATCGGCCGAGGCCGATCTCGGCGTCGCGGAATCCGCCCGGATTCAGAGCGATCGCGCGACGGTACTCGGCAACTGCCAGTTCGTGCTTTCCATCCGCGGCGAGGAACTCGGCGGCCTGCCTGACACGTTCGGCTTCACTGTCCAGCTTTCGTCGTACCGGATTGATCGAGGCCGTCCCTCCGGCGGTCAGCAGCACCGTCCGCCGGTCGTCCGCGAAGCCCGGTTGCCGGACGAGGACCGTTCGCCGCCCGGCCGGGAGGTTCGAAAACGTTCGAGCGCCTTTCGAGCCGGTGCGTCCAATTCGAACGTCGTCGACGATAACGATCGACGACGCGACAGATCCCGTCACTCGAAGCGAGGCCTTCCTGGCAGGCGGCCGACGCTGGGCAATGGCAAGCGACCACGGCAAGCCGATCGCCACGGCTGCCGCGATGACGGCGGACCAGCCCGAGCGGCCGTCAGTCATTTACGGCCCGCTCGGGTCCTCGCCCGTAGAACCGCCGGTAGTTTGCGGCGTATCGGAGGACCCCCTGCACGTATCCGCGAGTTTCGGTAAACGGTATGTTTTCGACCCAATCCTCGATCGGGTCAATGGAGCGTGCCGCCTGCCATTGAACGACTCGACCCGGTCCGGCGTTGTATGCGGCCGCTGCGAGCTCGACTCGCCCGAAACGGCCGAGTTGCTGGGCGAAGTAGCTTGTGCCAAGCGTGATGTTCAGGCTCGGGTTGTAGAGATCCGCCGGCCCGATGGCGCCCAGGCCCGCCGACTTGGCAACCAGCCGCCCGGTCGAGAGAAGCAACTGCATCATTCCGCGAGCGTTCGCCCGCGAAAGAGCCTTCGGATTGAAGACGGATTCCTGACGAATCAAGCCGGCTATGACATAGGGATCGATGCCGTTAGCTGACGCTTGCGCTTTGATCGTGTCCCAGTGCGAGAGCGGGAAGCAGATCTCCCACGCTTCACGAGGCATCTGGTCGTCGCGGTAGGAATAGATATCCGGATAACCCTTCCTGAGAATTACCGTCGCCTGGAAGTTGTCTCCCTTGGCTCGGAACATTCGCGCGAACTGGAGCGCTACCTTCGGCGACGTTGGAAAGAGGCGCTGGGCCTCGGTGAGCTCTGCCGCCGCCAGTTCCCAGGCATTCGCATCGGCCAGATCCGCCGCTCGACGCAGCCTCGGCTCGACGGACTCGTCCGCCGTCTCCGTAATCGGTTGAACCGCAAGCGCGTTCTCTCTTGCGAACGCCAACTTCGAACCCGCTTCACCTGCCTCGGGCTTCGTCGACGGATTGCGCGACTGCAACTCCTTCAGCCGGGCATTCGCCACGTGACCGTGGTAGCCGAACGGATACCTCTCGGCTGCGATCCGATAGAACGCAAGTGCCCGGCTTACGTTGCCGAGCGCCTGCCAGGAGCGCCCTCCCCAGAACGCGGCCTCGCCGATCCATTTCGACTGAGGACTGCGATACGTTGCAAGGTGCGTAAGGAACTGTTCGCCCGCCGACCGATGGTCTCCGGCCCGGTAGGCGAGCCAGCCCAGTTCGTAGGAAGCCTGCGCCGCCTTTTCACTCGTCGGATAGTTCGCTACAAGTAAGCGCTGCGTGGCGATCTTCTCCGACGTGCGGTTCCGACCGTCGTAGTAATCCACGAGGTCGCCGATCGCCCTCGCCGTCCAGTCGCTCTTCGGGTACGACGACCGCAAACGCGAGACGGCGGCTTCGAACTCGGCCCCCTGTCCGGCGCGACGCGCTGCATTGGTGAGTTGGTACATTGCCTCCGCGTGAAGCTTCGGGTCGCGAGACGAGACCGTTCCCAGGCTGGCCTGCGCCGTGGGAAGGTCGCGAGACATGGCCGCAGCGGTTCCGCGGCGAATCGCGAGGCGGTCACGGTCAGCGCGATTGGGATAGGCGGCAAGCAGCGACCCGTAGGCGACAGCCGCGTCCTTCCATTGTTGCGCCTCGAAAAGTGAGTCGGCGCGAGATTCCAACTCGCGCTCGGTGCCGACGGACACCTCGGGATCGAAACCCAGTCCCTGCAGAGCAATGCGCGCATCCGGCGATGCTGCCGACGCCGGCGCTCCATACCAGACCGCGCGATAGGCGGCCACGGCGCCGCTCGTGTCCCCGAGCGCGGCTTTGGCGTCGCCCGTGAGCTTCAGTGCGGTGCCGTCTCCGGTTGCCGCCGCATTCTCGAGGACGCTCACTGTCCTCCTTGCATCTCCGGCCGCCAGCGCCGCGCGACCAGCTTCGTCGGCGGCAGTTGTCAGCAACATGGAATCGGGAAACTTCGCGCCAATGCTCGAAAGAACAGTCACGGCCTCGCCCGATTGCCCGAGCTGAACGAGTGCACGTCCGCGGTACAGGAGCGCATAGTCCCCAATCGCCGTATTCTCGGAAATCTCGGCGCCGTCGAGCGTTGAGATGGCTGTTGCGTAGTCCTTCGCTTCGTATGCGTTGTAGCCACGAAGGAACCTGGCCAGGGCGCCAGCGCGAGTGCCCCGGTGCGCTCCCTGGAACTCGAGAAGCTCGGCGTCGGACGGCGAACCGCCGGCCCGGTCGAGAAGCGACGCCAACTGCTGAAGGTCGCTGTCTCCGGACGAGGCCGCGGCATTGGGAGAGCCGGCGCAACCGGCTCCGATTGCCACGGTGACCGCGAGAACGGAAGCGAGCGAACCCGAGAGCGCCCGACTCGAGGAGAAAAGCTTGTAAGGCACGTGTTTACCTCCGCGGAATCCGGGACGCCGTCCGTAAGCGTCGCGCCAACAGTATAGCCTACGGCGCGAGGCCGGCTTCGTGGACGACCGGCTCAGGACGAGGCCGAACTGTACGCGGACAGGCCGCGACGCCAGGCGAAAACGACGAACGCGAACAGTCCCAATGTTACGGCCGTCGCGTGCGCGAGCCGCTCGATCGTCAGTCCCTCGAAGAGAACGTGCGACGGCACGGACGAGACGAACGCGAGTGGAAGGGCCGTCAGTATTGCCCACCGGATCCATCGAGGGAAGATCTGGTGGGGCCGCTCGGCGAGGTTGTCGATGGTGTAGTAGAGGTCTTCCAGGCCGCGGCTCGAGTGAATCCAGAAGACTGGAATGACGAACAGCATCCGTGAAAGGTATGTGAGGAACGCGCCGAGGAGGATGAACCCGGCGAATATCGCGATCCGCACGGCGCCGAGAGGTTCTGGATACCGGGCAATGGCCCAGGCGACGAGTCCCGCCGCTATGACGAGATTGACGAAGGAGTTTGCGGCGAAGTCTCGAACGCTTACGAAGAAGAGGGAAGAAACTGGCCGCAAGAGGTAGTAGTCGAGATCTCCGCGGTTGATGAACACCGGAAGCATCCACAGGTTGTTCGCGAAGATCGTCATATGAATCGCGTCCGCGACCAGAAACCCGCAAACGAAGATGTAGGTCTGATCGAGGGTCCAGCCCCCGACCACGCCCGCGCGCGCGAAAATGATTGCGAAGAACGCGAGATGGACCGAGTAGTAGACGCAGTCCATCAGTATGCGGAAGTAGAAATCGAGCCGGAACTCGAATGCGCGGCTGAACGAGAATCGCAGGAAGTGGAGGTAGAGCCGGAGGTAACGGATCATATGCCGACTCCGGTGTATGACTTCGTTCCGCGGTTCCAGATCAGCCGGGTTGCGATTCCGAGTGCGGCGATCCATAGCAGGGAAGCCGCGACACCTGTCATCCATTCGGCTACGGAATGCCGGCCGAGCAGAGTCATGGCCGGGACGTCGAACAGGTATCTGAAGGGCAGCACGTTCAGCACCGGTCGCGCCCATTCCGGAAACATGCTCAAAGGCAGCAACAATCCCCCCAACATCATGCACGCGAATCGGAACATGACGTTGAGGGACCAGACGTTGTCGGCCCAGAAGGCGACCAGCTGGATGGGATAGAGCAGCGCGAAGTGCAACAGATTCGATACCGCGACCGATATCACCGTCATTCCCACCGTGGCCGGTGTGACGTGCACATCGGCTGGCGCCCCAGATAGCGACAGATAAAGCACGCCGAAAATAACCAGTTGAATAGCGGACGGAATCATCGTGCCGACGTGCTCGGCGTACTTGAACTTGAAGTACGAAGACGGATAGAGCAGGTAACGGGTCAGACTGCCCTCGTAAATGTCGGTAGACACGGTAACGTCCCGGTCGTTTCCTCGGATCAGCTTGCCGAGCAGGATTGCGGCCACGTAGTAGAGGATCAGCGCCTCGAACGAGAACCCGCCAATCCGGTCCATTCCGGATTCCGCAAAGATCGCGCGCCAGAGGAAGTACATGATCGCGAGCTCGGTGAGGAACGCGAAGACGGAACTCACCCAGAAGTCGGCGCGATAGCTCATCAGCTTGCGCGACTGAATCGTGAACACGTGCAGGAAGAGCCGTGGGCTCACGGCATCCGTTCCTTTGACTGCATTATGCGTTCGACGATCGATCCGACGTCCTCGTCCTCGATGCTCAGGTCGGCAACGGGAAACCGGCCGAGTACCGTCGCGGCGGCGTCGGCGACACCGGTACGCGGCACCTTGATGCGGACCAGATGCTCGTTGCATTCGAGCACGTCACCTAGCTCGGCAAGTTGCTCGTCGGCGCAGACGTTCTCGCCCGTCTTTCGAAGGTGTGCCGTGACGATTTTCGTGCGGGCGTATCGCTCTACGACGTCGCGGAGGGCGCCGTCGTAGACGATTTCCCCCTCTCGCATAATAAGAATCCGCTCGCAAAGCCGCTCGATGTCCTCCATGTAGTGGCTCGTCAGGATCATTGCAGGCCTGTGCTCGACGCGGTAGTCGAGGATGAAATCCCGGATTGCGCGCTGCGCGGTGAGGTCGAGGCCGATAGTAGGCTCGTCCAGGAAAACGACACGCGGCGTGTGCAGTAGCGACGCCATCAGTTCCATCTTCATCCGCTCGCCGAGGCTCAGCCTTCGAATCTGGATGTTCAACTGGTCACGGACGTCGAGGACGCCGCTCAGGTAATCGAGCGACGCGCGGAACTGCGACTCCGGTATCTGGTAGATCTCGCGCAACAGCAGGAAGCAGTCCTCGGCCGGCAGATCCCACCATAGCTGTGCCTTCTGCCCCATGATCAGGGCGATCTGGCGGCGGAAGCGGTTGTCGCGCTCCCACGGCCGGAATCCGAGAACGGTTGCGTCGCCGCTGGTCGGGTGGACGATGCCCGCGAGCATCTTCACCAGCGTCGTCTTTCCTGCGCCGTTTGCGCCGACGAGACCGACGATCTCGCCTTCTCCCACATTGAACTCGACCGCATTGACCGCCGCCTTTTCGACCTTCTCACGACTTACAAGCGAACGAACGGAACCCCAGAAACCAGGATCCTTGCGGTGCACGAAGAAAGACTTCGAGAGCTTTGCAACTTCGATCATGAGGGCGCAACTGTAGTGGATTCCATCCGTTGGCAAAAACCCGCGTACCGGTCGAACCGCCTTTTCGACCCCCGATCTCAGGCGCAAGTTGAAAACGACATTCAGCTACTGCTATTCTGCGCGTTCGATCCGGGGAGGACGGGGGCAAGCATGGAGACGCAAAGCGGAACGCGAGGGCGCGTCACTCTGGTTGGGAACCCGAATGTCGGCAAGTCCGTCATTTTCGGATACCTGACGGGGCGCTACACGATCGTTTCCAACTACCCCGGAACGACTGTCGAAGTTGCCCGCGGTGAAATGCGCTTCGGCGGACGTGACTTCGATGTCGTCGACACTCCGGGAACGAACAGCCTCGACCCGCAATCCGAGGACGAGCGGGTCACACGCGACATTCTGCTCAGCGAGCCTCCAGACATCCTCATCCAGGTCGCGGACGTGAAGAATCTGAGACGGACGCTCCTGCTGACGTCGCAGCTCGCGCAGCTCGGCCGTCCAATGATCCTCGTGCTAAACCTGATGGACGAAGCGCGTCAGCGCGGGATCTCGGTGGACAGCGCGGCCATCGCGGAAAAGTTCGGAATTCCGGTCATAGAGACGGTTGCACCTTACGGTGAAGGTTTGAGCGACCTGAGCAAGGCGCTCGGACACGCGGCCGTCCCACGAGACCCGCTTGCCGAACAGGTGGACGAGACCGTTGGCGCGGTATCTGGAGTGCCGGCGATTGCTTCTGCCGGCGGCCGCGGCGCGGTTGTGGCGACGCTCAACGGAGTTACCGGGCTCGGCGGTACGCGCGATCTCGAGCAGCGGCGGGCGGCGTGGGTTGACGAGGCCGTGGACGTGCTGAAGACGGTACGCGAGCGTACGGTTCTCGACGCGGAAGACTCACTTGGAACACGAGTCCTTTTCGGCCTGCTTCTCGTGGGTCTCGCATTGCTTGCGCATACCGAAATCGGATCGCAGCTGGGATGGACCACGCTCTACTCGCTTGGACAGGATGCGGTGCAGGGGCTGGCTCCGGGTATCGCTTCGTCCCTAACAGGGGTTCTCGCTCCGGTCGCCAGCCTGCTCGCCGGTACACGTAACGACGATGGCGTCTTCGAATTCGGTCTTCTCCAGGCCACCATCCATTTCCTGACGGTGCTTGCTCCGGTCGTAGTTCCGTTCTTCATGCTCATCCGGCGTTCCCGGCAGTTTGCCGAGAACTTCGGTATCTGGTCGCGCAGCCCGATCTACGGCGCGCCGATCCTGATTGCGGTGCTCGTGCTGGTTTACGAATTCGTCGGCTTCATCGGCGCGCAGACGCTAGTGGGCACGCTCGAGGACGGGATCTTCAACCAATACCTCAATCCGGGGCTTCGGTCGATCATCCCGCTGGGTTTCTTTCACGACCTCGTTGTCGGCAATCCCGCTGACGGATATCGCAACGATTACGGACTCGTATCTGTCGGAGTGACCTATGCCGTTGCGATCGTGCTTCCGGTCGTGGGCACCTTCTTCATTGCATTCGGATTACTCGAGGACTCCGGATACCTGCCGCGCCTGGCCATCCTGGGCGACCGCGTCTTCCGGTTGATGGGCCTGAACGGAAAGGCGATCCTCCCGATGGTGCTTGGACTGGGTTGCGACACCATGGCGACGATGACGACGCGCATCCTGGCGACGCCGAAGGAGAGGTTGATCGCGACGCTCCTGCTTGCTCTCGGTGTGCCGTGTTCGGCGCAACTTGGCGTGATACTCGGAATATCGGCCGGAATCTCGCCCGTCGCTACGCTGATCGTGCTCGGAGTTGTCGGGTCGCAGATGCTGCTGGTCGGCTACCTGTCCGCCAGGTTGATCAAGGGCGAGCCGAGCCCGTTCCTCTTCGAGATCCCGCCTATCCGCGTCCCGGTCGTCAAGAACGTCGCGATCAAGACCTGGTTTCGCATCAAGTGGTTCCTGCGCGAGGCAGTGCCGCTTTTCATCCTGGGCACGCTCATCCTGTTCCTGCTCGATCGGATCCGTGTGCCGTTCGTCGATGGCGCGATGTCCGGTATCGAGGCGATCGAGGTGGTCTTCCGGCCGGTCGTTACCGGCATCCTGAACATGCCTGCCGAAACCGCCAAGGTGTTCATCCTCGGATTCCTGCGGCGCGATTATGGCGCGGCTGGTCTTTTCGATATGGCGAAGGATGGGATACTCACGGTGCAGCAGCTCATCACGGCGATGGTCGTGATGACGCTTTTCGTACCGTGCATCGCCAATTTCTTCGTGATGATAAAAGAGCAGGGAACTAAGAAGGCCTTCATCATTCTGGGCTTCATCACGCCGTTCGCAATCGCCATCGGGGCGCTGGTGTCTTTCTTTCTGCGTACGTTTCACATATTCGAATGAGCCTGAAGACAACACGACGAGTCGACGAGGTGCTGGAAGCAATCTGGGCAACCGGCGAAACGGACGAGGCGACTATCGCGCGGGTGCGCGAGGTCGCCGTAGGTGGTGCGACCGACGAGGTGCTATCCACGATGCAGTCCCGCGGCCTGATCTCGGTGAGCGGGGCCGGCGACAACGCGTCGATCGCCCTCTCCGAAGATGGCCACGCCATCGCGCGCCGCATCATTCGCGGCCACAGGCTTGCCGAACGCCTCGTCACAGACGTGCTCGGTGCTTCGGTCGAGGCGGCCGAGGGCGCGGCTTGCGAGTTCGAGCACACGGTATCGCCGGAGCTGACCGATGCGATCTGCACGCTTCTCGGCCATCCGACCATCAGCCCGCGAGGCCGGCCGATTCCCGATGGGGAGTGCTGCAGATCGGCCCGGTCCTCAGTCGGGCCAGTCGTCGTCCCGGCAACGGCGCTCGAAATCGGAGAAGAGGGCCGTGTCGCATACGTTGCGCATGTCACCCACGCCATCGGACACCAGCTCGCCAGCCTCGGCGTGTCTCCGGGCGTCCCGCTTCGATTGCATCAGCGCTGGCCGAGCTTCGTCCTGAAGTGTGAGGAAACCGAGGTCGCTATCGAAGAGTCGCTCGCAAAGAGCATCTTCGTGCGCCGCGCCTGACCCCGTTCCCGGTCCAACTGCAATGAGCTTTCTCACCCATTGCGAGTGCTCGGCCTGCGGTGCGACTTACGACGACGCGGCGCTGCTCAACCTGTGCCGCTGCGGAATGCCACTGCTCGCGCGGTACGATCTCGACGCGGCCGCGCGCGTTTTCGGCCGAAGCGTGGTGCGCGACAGGGTCGCGTCGATGTGGCGGTACGCGGAATTGATGCCCGCCGCGACGCCCGAGGACGTGGTATCGCTTGGAGAGGGGTGGACGCCGTTGCTGCGGACGGCGCGTCTCGGCGGCAGGCTCGGCCTCGAGAACCTGTTCGTCAAGGACGAATCGTTGAATCCCACGGGGTCGTTCAAGGCGCGGGGAATGAGCGCGGCAGTGACGATGGCCGTCTCGCGGGGCGCGAAGGCGTTCGCCATCCCGTCGGCGGGAAATGCAGCCGGCGCTCTTGCCGCATATGCCGCGCGCGCCGGGCTGCCTTCGTTCATCTTCATGCCGGCCGATACGCCGATTGCCAACCGCCTGGAATGCGACTACTCGGGTGCATCCGTGACGCTTGTCGATGGCCTGATAACGGACTGTGGACGAATGGTGGCCGAGCGAAAGGACGCCGAAGGCTGGTTCGACGTTTCGACCCTGAAGGAGCCCTACCGAATCGAGGGCAAGAAGACGATGGGTTACGAACTGGCCGAACAGTTCGACGGGGAATTGCCCGACGTCATTCTCTATCCGACGGGCGGCGGCACCGGAATGATCGGAATGTGGAAGGCGTTCGACGAGATGGAACACCTTGGCTGGATCGGGCCGGCGCGTCCCAGAATGGTCTCGGTTCAGGCTTCCGGCTGCGCGCCTATAGTCCGGGCCTTCGAAGCCGGTGCGGAGTTCGCCGAGATGGTCGCCGAAGCCCACACGGTTGCTTCGGGGCTGCGCGTGCCGAAGGCCATCGGCGATTTCCTGATTCTTCGCGCCGTCCGGGAAAGCGGGGGCACGGCCGTTGCCGTGGATGACGCGGAACTGCTTGCCGGGGTGCGCGAGCTGGCGATGACGGAAGGCATCCTGGCGGCGCCGGAAGGCGGCGCGTGCGTCGCGGCCCTTCGCCGCCTCGTCGATACGGGCTGGATCGAGCCAGGCGAGCGCACCGTGATCTTCAATACCGGGACCGGGGTGAAGTACCTCGAAGCGCTTGGCCCGGCATAGCCCGTGACGCCGCACCGGCGCCGCTGGTAAGGTCGAGGAGTGCATCTCGGACGCGTCATCGGCAGCGTCGTCTCCACGGCAAAGTACGAGCCGCTCGTCGGCCATAAGCTTCTCGTACTGCAGCCCATCGACGCTTCCGGCAATCCAGACGGCCGGACCCTGGTTGCGATCGACAGCGTCGGAGCTGGCGCGGGTGAGATCGTGATCTGGTGCCGCGGAAAGGAATCGTCCTTTCCGTTTCTGCCCCGCAACGTCCCTTCGGACTGCTCGGTTGTCGGTATCGTCGATTCCGTGTTCGCGGACCGAACCGGAGCGGAGGCCTCGTGATACTCGGGCGCGTAGTCGGCAACGTTGTCGCAACCCAGAAGAACGACCGGTACGAAGGAGGACGGGTGTTGCTCGTCGAACCGATCGGGCTGGACGGTGCGCGTACGGGGGCCGAGTTCATCGCCCTGGATTCCGTGGATGCCGGAGTGGGCGACGTGGTTCTCGTCGTGCGCGAGGGATGGGCCGCTTCGACGGCGGCGACCGGAAGGCCTCAGGCAGCAATAGATACGGCAATCGTTGGAGTTGTGGATCGGATCGACCTGGAAGCAACCGAGCCGATCGATTAGACGGGGCGTGCCGGCTCAAACCGTCTGCTGGTATACTCGCCGACGTATGCCGGAAGTCTCGGATGAGCTCCTCCGCGACGTTGCCTCCAACGTCGCGAGCCGAATCATGTCCGGATCCGTGGCGCAGCCGTCGCGTTCCCGTGGCGGGGTTCTGCTTGCGCTCTCGGCCGATGGAGAGGCTCTCGGTCGTACGCTAATCGATCTCTCCCGGTCTGGAGCGGCAATCCAGGCGGTCATCGACAGTTCGGACGAAACGTCGCCGGCTCTTGCGAGCGCGTTGACACGGCTTCCGCAACTCGAGTCTGTAACTACCGGCAACGGCGCCGGGCTTGAAGCGCTCCTCGCGGGAGTCGACCGTGTCGTCGCCCCGTCGATGAGTCTGGCGCTTGCGTCGCGGGTGGCGTCGCTGCAGGCCGACACTCCGGCGGCGCACGCGATTCTTCGGTCCGTGCTCAATGGCGTTCCCGTCGAAGCCAGTCTTCACGAGCCGGATTTCGTGATGTCCGAACAAGCGCCAGCGGGCGCGAAGCGCGCCGTCGACGGCGTACTGTCTCGACTTCGCGAGCTTGGCGTAGTCATCGGTGCCGTGGAGCGGCTGCCGTTGGTTCGAGCGGCAGCGGCCGGCGTCGCGTCCGGCGCACACGCAAGCGCGGACCGGTTCGCGGGTAGCGAACCCCTAAGCGATTTCGTGGATTCGCTTGCCGGCAAGCCGTGCTCGATCGAGGCCGGCCAGCCCTGTGTCGATTGCGGTGTTTGCGAGATGCGCGGTTTCTGAGTCCGCGAGCCAGTCGGGAGGTACGGCATGAGCGTCGAGCGCCTTCAACCAACAGCCAATCTCGATATCTACGATCCGGACGTCGGCATGCGGAGCGTAACGCTCAAGAAATCGTCGTTCCGGCTTGGACGCCATCGCGACAACGACCTCAAGATCCCCGACAACTTCGTATCCCGCCATCACGCCGAGATCACGTTCGACGGCTCCAATTTCGTATTCCGTGACAACGGCAGCTCCTGCGGCAGTTTCGTAAACGGCCGGAAGACCGATGAGAAGGTTCTCCGCGACGGCGATTCGATACGCCTGGGCCGGAAGGACGCTCGCGAGATCACGTTTCATTGCGCTGCCGTGCCGTCGGAGGAGCGTACCGACGACGACCAGCAGCAGATAATGACGGTCATCGACGAGACACAGACTCGGTTCCTCAATACGTCGCTGCTCAAGATGATCTCGACGGCCGAGCTCTCGACGACCACGGGAACGGTCGACCGCCTCTCGGCGCTATACGAAGCGACGTCCGTGATGCTCTCCTTGAAGGATCTGCAGGACGTCTCCGAAAAGCTGCTCAACCTCGTGTTCGAGAACCTGTCGTGCGAGCGCGGCGTGATCATGGTCTACGATCAGAAGTTGGCGTCGCTTCAACCGCAAGTGATGCGCAGTACCGTGGATTCCGGGAACAGCTTCGCTCCGAGCCGTGCGATAACGGAGCGCGCTTACAGCGAGAACGTCGCGGTCCTGAGCGTCGACGCCAGTACCGACTCGCGTTTCGCGACGCGCGAATCGATCATCCTGCAGGCGATCCGGTCGGTGATGTGCGCGCCGATCGCCTCCGCCGCTCGCGTATGGGGAGTGCTTTACGTCGACACGGTCACGACGAAGAAGACATTCGAGCAGGAAGACCTCGAGTTCCTGCTGGCGATGGCCAGGCAAGCCGGCATCGCCATGGAGAATCTGAACCTCGTCAGCGAGCAGCAGAAGATGATCGAGAGCTTCATCCGGGCGCTTGCGGCTTCGATCGACGCGCGTGACGACCTGACGGCCGGCCACTCCGCTCGCGTGGGCCGTTACTCGTCGGCGATCGCCAAGTACATGGAATGGCCGGCCGAAGACCGCAAACGGCTTTACTACGCCGGTCTGCTGCACGATTACGGCAAGATCGGTACGCGTGAGGCAATCCTCTGCAAGCCGGGGAAGTTGACTCCCGAGGAGTACGAGCACATCAAAGAGCATCCCGGCCACACGATGCGCATCCTGTCGCAGATCCATTTCACGGAAGACCTTCAGGACCTGCCGCTCGTCGCGTCCAGCCATCACGAGAAGGTGGACGGGACCGGGTATCCTTACGGGCTCGTCTCGGAGCAGATCCCGCTGGGCTCGAAGATCATCGCCGTGGCCGATTTTTTCGACGCCCTGACACACAAGCGCCACTACCGTGAGCCAATGCCGATCGAGGAGGTCATCCAGCTCGTGAAAGACCAGACCGGGACGGCCTTCGAGCCGAGCGTCGTGGCCGCATTCGAGCTCTTCGTCCGCAAGGAATACATCCCGAATCAGGAAAAGCGCGCTGCACGCGAAGCGAGCCGGCGAACGAATGTCGCGACTGGCGAAGCTGGTGCAAGTGTTGCGGGTGACCTTCCCACGCCGGCCACGTAGCCCCGAGCATTGCGGATTTTGCCTCGCTTGCCGCGTCGCGAGCCGTTCCACTATGATCCGCCGCCTATGAGAGACAAGTACGGCGTGGTCATCGGCCTCGAGGTTCACGCACAGCTCAAGACCGATTCGAAGATTTTCTGCAGTTGCTCGACCCGGTTCGGCGACGATCCGAACTCGAACACATGCGCCGTCTGCCTCGGCCTTCCCGGCGCTCTTCCGGTGCTGAACGAAAAGGTAGTCGAGTTCGCCACGAAGACCGCACTCGCTTTGAACCTTCGGGTCAATCACGAGTCGATCTTTTCGCGCAAGAACTACTTTTATCCGGACCTGCCCAAGGGCTACCAGATCTCCCAGTACAAGGAACCGTTCTCGGAGCACGGCTGGGTCGAGATCATGACCGGAGACCGCGACGAGACCGGCCACCCGCGCGACTTGCAGCTGAAGCGGTTCGGCATTACCCGAATGCATCTCGAAGAAGACGCCGGCAAGTCGCTGCACGACGGTATGCCCGACTCGGATACGCGAACGTACGTCGACCTCAACCGCTCGGGCACGCCGTTGGCCGAGATCGTCTCGGAGCCGGACTTCCGCTCGAGCTGGGAGGCCTACGATTACGTGCAGTACCTGCGCCGCGTCCTTCAGTACGTCGAAACGTGCGACACGAACATGGAGGAGGGAAGTCTGCGCTGCGACGCGAACGTCTCGGTCCGTCTGGTTGGAACCGAGGCCTTCGGCACCAAGGTTGAACTCAAGAACCTCAACTCCGTGCGTTTCCTGCAGCGCGCCCTCGAGTACGAGATCGACCGCCAGATCGAAGTCATCGAAGGCGGCGGAGAGGTCGTGCAGGAGACGCGGCTCTGGAACGAACACGAGAATCGGACGTATTCGATGCGGTCGAAGGAAGACGCTCACGACTACCGGTACTTCCCCGAGCCGGATCTTCCGCCGCTTCGCGTCGAACAGGAGATGATCGAGCGGGTTCGCGCCGCGCTGCCTGAGCTGCCGGAGGCCGTTCGGCGGCGCTTTTGCGAGGAGTTCGGCCTGAGTCACGAGGACGCTCAAGTGCTCTCGGCCACGCGGGCGCTCGCGGGCTACTTCGAAGCGACCGCCGCCGCGTCCGGTAATGCTCGCTCGAGCGCCAACTGGATCAAGAACGAACTGCTTCGCGAGCTGGACGCGCGAAAGATCGAGGTCGAATCCTCGCTCGTAACTCCTGCCAGGCTCGCTGAGCTGTTGATCGAGATCGACGGTGGGCGGATCTCGGGCGCGCAGGCGAAGGAGTTGCTGCCGCGTATGATCGAGGCCGCCACGCCGCTTGCCGAACTCGTCGAATCCATTGGCGGAGGTCAGATCAACGACGCCGACGTACTCCGCGAGATCGTGAGGGAGATCATCGCCGCGAATCCGAAGCAACTCGAGCAGTACCGCGGGGGGAAGGAAGCGCTCTTCGGGTTCTTCGTTGGCCAGCTCATGAAAGCCACCAACAAGAAAGCGAACGCGCAGATCGCCAACGACTTGTTGAAGGAAATGCTCGCGCCAGGTTCGTGACGGCCATTGGCTGGATTCTGCCCGGTTGATCCAATTGAATTCCATTCGAGGAGTAGCCCTGTGATTGTTCGCGCTTGTGTTCTTGCTCTGGTGATTGCCCTGTTCGGCGCAGTTGCGTCGTCCTGCTCCGGAAGCGACCAGGTCGCCGTTCTCGAGACGACCTACGGTCGAATAGTCTTCGAGTTCCTTCCCCAATACGCTCCGAAGCACGTCGAGGCGTTCCAGGGGCTCATCACCAGCGGTTCGCTGGACGGAACCAGGTTTCACCGCATCATCGCCAACAAGATCATTCAGGGCGGGGATCCGAACTCGAAAGACGACGATCCGTCGGACGACGGCCTCGGTCAGCCCGGTCAGCCGACGATTCCTGCGGAGTTCTCGACCGAGATCAAGCACACGCGCGGCATCGTGTCGGCGGCCCGAAAGGGCGACAACAAGGACAGCGCGACCAGCCAGTTCTTCATCTGCCTCAACGACGAACCGGCGTACGACGGCCAGTACTCGATTTTCGGTCGCGTAATCGACGGAATGAACGTCGTTGCGCTCATTGCGAATGCTCCGACGCGCCGTGACGATCCCAAGTTGCGGGAGCGGCCGGCGGAACCCGTGACCATTACTCGCGCGTACCTGGCTACTCGATCCTCACTCGGGTTGCCCCCGGCGTCGAACACCGGAGCGAAGAACGCAGCACCGTCGAATCGCTAGTGTAGGTAAGCGCTTCTCCTGACCCCCGGTGTGAGCGAGAATCCCGGACGATGGATGTCGCGACGGGCAGGATTCGCGGGCGGTGGCAGCGCCTTGCCGATCGGCTGGGCTTTCGCCCGGTCTTTCGTAAGACGTTGCTCGGCTCGCGGATGCTCGGGCTCGTCGGAGATCGCCACGGCTACCTGGTTGCAATTGCCTCCACCTGGACTCTCAACCGCAGCAGCATCGACCTGCTGGTGCGGTTCCCACAGCGGCACACGGTGCTGGGCTTTCGGGATGACCTGCTGAGGAATCCGGCGCTCGTTGCGGCCTTTGGCCGCCGCCGCCGGCTGCCGCGCCGTATACGCCGCACGGTCGTTCTCGCCGACGGGACGGTCCTCGTGCGGCTGCCTTACGAGTTGTTCCCGCCTTCTGCGAAGAAGGTCGAACGGGTGCTCGACGGGCTGATCGCAGCCATGGGCGATCACGTCAGAACGCTCGAGCGGTTGTGCGAAGTCTGCGGCCGCCCCACGGACCTGGCCATTTTTCTCTCGGACGGAGTTCCCGCGCTGCTCTGCGAACCTTGCGTCAGCGGCTACGGCGACCAGGAGCAGGAAATCCAGCGCATGGTTCGGGAGCTGGAGCCGGATCTCGGCGAAGGCTCGCACCTCGGCGTTGCGGCTGGCGTTGCGTTCGGAATCGTAGTGGGCGCGCTTTCGTCGATATGCGTCGTGCTCGGCGGCGAAGCGGGAGGGCTCATCGCCGCGCCCGGGTTCTTCGTGCTCGGATACCTGACCGCCGCGCTCGCGAGCCGCGGCTTCGTCGGCTCGAGTCTTGCGAGCAGCCTTCTGAAACTGCCGCTTGCGGCGGCAGGTGCGTTCGTGGCCTGGGTGGTCATGAACGCGGTCGCGAAGCAGACGATCGATCCGGCGTTGTGGAATATGACGCTCGTGTTGAATTCGGTCTGGCGACCTGGTGCGTCGTCGCCGAAGGTCGCCCTGATACTGGGACTTTCGGCTCTGGCGGGCGCGTTCGTCGAGATCGTCGTATTCGCGCTCACGCGGCGCCGGCCAGTCCGAACGATGAAGATCGATAGAGTTGAAGCCCGCCGCGCTAGCCAAGAACCCGAGCCAGCGACATCCCCAGAGCCGTGACCGCCGCAATGAACGCAATGGCGAGGTAGGCGATGACGAGGCGCATGTCGCCAATCAGGCATTTACTCTGCCTTAGGCCCTTGCGATATGCGACGACGTAGAACGTCAGTCCAAGCGCGCTCGTGAGTGCCACTGCCGCCGGGGCGCCGAATACCCACGCGATCAAGGCCACGGTCGTGAACACGCAGTAGCGGATGGGGTCGAAAATTGGTGGCTTCCATTCCGAGGTTGTCACGATCTGTCCTCCCGGGTCGCCACACCTGCGGTGGCGCCAGACTGCTCGGCCAGCACGGTAGCCCGCAGTGCGGGCCACGCCTGCACGGCACAGAACGGTGCGCATTGGTCTCCCGCAACGCCCTGGGTGCCAACGTGAACGCAGCACTGAAGCAGGCGCTCTTCGAGCATCGTGTGCATGTCCATGAACGGCTTGACAGTAATTCTCTTGATTCGCCGCGCGAGCATGTCGCGAAGCTTGTCCGTGCGTCCGGTGAGGGCGTTTCCTGCGATCTTCAGCATGGTGCTCAAACCCAGATCGCAGTTGTCGCAGATGTTGCGGAACATGTCCGTAATCGTCGGATGCGTCAGTGACGACTGCTCGCTGAGCAGGCCGAGCAGCGACTGCTTCACAAGGTCGCGCAACTGGGCCGGGATCTCACGATCCGCGATTCGGTTCGCCACGAGACCGAGATTTTCGAGCAACCGGTCGTGTCCGACGATCCCGACCAGCGACCGCCACTCACCGCCGTCCGTGTGCAGCATGTAACCGACGCTGCAGCAATGCGGATGAGAGCACGGTAACGCGGTCAAGTCGCGCCAGGTCACGACTCCGTCAGTCTGCGGCCCGAGTCGTGAGAGCACGCCGGTGTGGGTGAGTCGCTCGGACGGATCGATCGCCGTCGCGCGTCCGGAACCGAACTGCGGCTGGATGGAGATGCCGCCGACGTACGGGGTTTCCATCCCGAGCCTTACGACGTCGCCGATCTCGTCGTCGTTGACGCCCAGGGTCGCTGTCATCGTTAGCGTGGTGAACACGCCGGCGTCGCTCAATCGTTCGAGGGCGAGTTGCTTGACGGAGCGCAAGTCCGCATTTCGATGGAAGCGGTGCGTTTCGCGGCGCAGTCCGTCGAACTGCAGATATACCTCGACCCGGGTGTTGTAGTGGGCGAGTTGACGGAGAAGTCCGTCGTTCTGTGCGATCTCGATGCCATTCGAATTTACGAGCACCCGGACGATGTTGCGCTCGAGCACACGGTCGAGGAGTTCCGCGAAATCCGGATGTACTGTGGGCTCTCCGCCGCTCAGCATCAGGACGTCGATCTGTCCGTCCTCGCGCGCCAATCGCTGGTCGATATTCTCGAGAATTCGCGAGACAGGCACGATGCCCTCGAGCGAAGGCGACGAAGATGTGAAGCAGTTTGGACAACAGAGATTGCAGGACTGCGTGACGTCCTGGAGAAGGATGCAGGTGTGCTGAGTCTGCATCTCACCGAGTCCGCGCAGGTATACCGACGGCACCGGATCGAAGTTGCCCGACGTATCCGGAACGTGGCGCTTCGTCGGTGCGGTCCATCGCTCCAGATAGGCGAGAATCTCGGCAGACTCGTCGTACATCGACGCGACTCGCCCATGGCGAGGACATCCGCGCACGAGAATTACTCTCCCGTTTTCCTCCGCGAGGTATCCGGCCAGCCTCTCGACGTCGCCAAGGGGCCGATCCGGAGACTCGTCGTGGCACTGCGGACAGAACGCCGTCACGTATCTCAGGATCCGATCGTTTCTGAGCTGCATTCCCGGCAAGGGCTCATCCTCCCACGGTGCTCATTGATAGGCCATCACAATGGCGAAACAGGTTCCGGCAAGGACGAGAATCACGAGGGGTGGAGTCGCGACGATTCCAAGGATCAGTCCGAGCGTCACCGCTGAGTTCCGCTTCGAGAAAAGGACTGCGCCCGTGATCTCCGCAACCAGAATGGTCAGGCCACCGAACAGGACCGGGAACGTCCAGGCATCTTCGACGATCATCAGCAGTCCGCCCCCGAAAATCAGTCCGGCATTGAAGATCGCCGAGGCGCCAATGACAAGCAGAATGGTCAGGACACTCCATCCACGCCTGGGCGGAGCGGGCGGCGTGCCGGCAGGCCCGGCATAGGCGTTAGGAAACGACTGGGAGATGGCGAGGTCGACAGCGTCCGGTGCAACGCCTTCGGCGATGAGCTTTTTTCGCAGTGCATCGATCGTATAGGTCGACTTGTGCTCTTCCAGGTATCGCCGGAGTCGTGCGATCAGTTCAGGGTCGTGCATCAGGTGTCCGGTTGAGGTTTAGCTGTGCGTTCGAATGCCGGCACGACGTAGGCGCGTGTCCAGCACTGTTTCCCGAAGTATGCCATCAGAAGGGCCACGGCCGGGATGAGGAATAATTGCGAGAACGAGAGTCCGAAGGCGACCGGCGGGTTCCCGCGCACGAACTCGAGCAGGAACCGGGCGATTCCGTATGCGAGCAGGTACATTTTGAAGAGATCTCCGCGGACTGGAATAACGCCTTCGAGCCGTCTCAGTGCGGCGAACGCGACAGCGTGAAACGCGACTTCGTAAAGAAATGACGGATGCATCGGCACGCCTGGCGCGCACGATCCGCACATCGGAATTCGGGCCGCTGTCTCGGCATCGACCGTGATGCCCCAGGGTAGAGTCGTGGGAGTTCCGACCTGCTCGCTGAGGAAGCACCCGATTCGGCCGATCGCCATGCCGAGAGCGACGGCAGGCGCGAAAAGGTCGCCAGTCGATTCGCGGTATCCAACGATCCGTTTCGTAACGATTGCGCCAACGTAAGCGCCCGCAAGGCCGCCGAGAATGCTCTTGCCGGTCGAGAGAATTGCCGCCAGCCACGTCGCGTCGGGAAACCGGCCGATGGTCGCCCAGAGAGTGCTCAAGCGCGCGGCCACGGCGCCCGTCAGGATGGAACCTATCGCGATCCAGGCGATTCGCGCGTCCAGTTCGCCGTGCCGCCTGGCCAAAGTCAGGAAAACCGCGAGCGCGCTCGCGACTCCCAGAAAAACGAACGCATCGTGAGAGGTAAGCGTGAACGGGCCGAATCGGAGAAGGTTGGGCAGCATCGGTATACCGAGCAACGAGGCGAGAATAGCACAGGGCCTGGAGACTCGGATTGGCGCGATCTGTTACGAAACCTCTCCGTATTCCTCGAGTCGCAATGCCGCACGAACGAGTCGTCATCGCATTCTTCCGGAGCGCCGCAGGCGCGAAAGCACCGTAGCCCACGGCGTAAGCCGCGGGTCAGCAGGAAGAAATCGATCGAAGCCCCGCAAGGGGCGAAAGAGGGCAACGGCCGTCGCGCGTTCGCGTTCTTCCATCGCTCCTTGCGGGCTCTCGACGCCTTCCCAACACAGTCCCACGGCTTGCGCCGTGGGCTACGGTGCTTTCGCGCCGGCGCTTTACTGCCTTGGCCCCTCGAGAGGCAGGGTGGTCCGCGACCGCGGAGCGGTCGAT
>JAJTWZ010000070.1 GCA_021463145.1 Blastocatellia bacterium
TGCTCGCTGCGCTCGCCCACGCGCGACCCACGGCTATTTTATCGACCGCTCCGCGGTCGCGGACCATCCTGCCTCTCGAGAGGCCATAGCAGTAGAGCGCCATAGGCGCGAAAGAGCCAGAGCCCACGGCTTAAGCCGTGGGTCTTGTGGCGGAGTTCGGTCAAGCCCCGGAGGGGCGAAAGAAGAACGCGAACGCGCGACGTCCGTGGCCCTCTTTCGCCCCTGCGGGGCTTCGATCGATTTCGGCCTGCTGACCCACGGCTTGCGCCGTGGGCTACGGTGCTTTCGCGCCTACGGCGCTCCGGAAGAATGCGATGACGACTCGTTCACGCGGCATTGCGACTCGAAGAATACAGAGAGGTTTCGTAACAGTTCCCCTCGCGCCTGCGGCGCACCCCCTCGGACGTAACGAGCAGAGGCAGGATGGTCCGCGACCGCGAAGCGGTCATGCCGATCCGGCGCTCGTAAAATGGTGCGAGCGAGAGCGATTGGTGCGCAAGCTCTCAGCACTTGGTGTCAACGTGACAATCGAGGAAAAGTCAGAATTCCCGGTCGCCGCCTGACACGCAAGGCCGGGTTTCGTAACAGGCACAGCCACGGCGGTTGACGGAAGGCAGCCTGTGCCCCTGCCTGAAATTCCGATGCACCCTCCACGCGAATCCCCTCGACGCGGATCTCAGCGCTCGACAGTCTCTCCGCTGTGCTCGTGACGCACGAGTTCCGCTGCCAGCAGAACCGCGGCGACCATGCTCGAGTGCTCGGCCACGCCACGTCCGGCAATGTCGAATGCGGTGCCGTGATCGACCGACGTGCGGATGAACGGCAGACCGAGCGTAACGTTGATCGCTTCGCCGAACGAAAGGCACTTTACGGCAATCAGTCCCTGGTCGTGGTAGCAACTGATGACCGCGTCGAACTCGCCTCGCGAAGCGCGAAGGAAAATAGTGTCGGCCGAATAGGGCCCGGTCACCTCGATCCCGTCGCTGACGCTGCAAGACTCGACGGCCGGAAGGATCTCCGACGATTCTTCGATTCCGAACAGGCCTCCCTCGGCGCCGTGCGGGTTCAGTGCCGCAACCGCGATCCGCGGCCGCTCGATGCCCCATCGCATGAGCTCGTGATGGGTGAGCCGGATCTTCTTCTCAATGTCAGGCCGCCTCACCGACCTGATGGCCTCCGAAAGCGGCATGTGCGTCGTCATCAGCACGACCCGCAGGCCAGGCGCCACGAACGCCATCGCATAATCGTCGACCTTCGTCAGATCGGCCAGGAACTCCGTATGGCCCGGATACGAGTAGCCGCCAAGAAACAGCGCCTTCTTGTTGAGCGGAGCCGTCGCCATCGCATCGACTTCGCCTGTTCGGCAGAGGTCGACGGCGGCGATGATGTAATCGCCGGCCGCCTTGCCGCAGATGCCGGTCTCGACGCCCATCTCGACGGGCTCTGGCACGTTCGGGACGTTGTAGACGGCCGGGCCGTCGAGATCCGCGGGAATCGCCTCCCCGACGTTGAAGATCGGAAGGCCGCAGACGAGGCCAAGCCTCCGCGCCTGATGCGACAGCTCCTGCGCGTCGGCGACGACTATCGGAACACACGCATTTCGGACGCCCTCGTCGGCGATCGTCTTCAGCACGATCTCGGGACCGATGCCTGCCGGATCGCCGATCGTGATCGCGATTCTGGGTCTTTCAGAATCCACGGCCACCGTCCCTTCCTGCCGCGCCTGGCTTACTCGGCCTCATCACCGTGCTCGTGACCGGTGTGACCGGACTCGGAATCCACGTCAGATTCGGAGTCGTCGTCTTCGTCCGACTCGTTCTCCTTGTACATGTACTTGACGTTGTGCTTGAGGACCAGCAGGTTCGGAGCGCCGCTCCTGTGCAGCTTTATGCAGGATCGGTCGTACCACTCGATCGTTCCCTTCAACTCTTCGCCGTCCTGCAGCACGATGACCATCGCCGTCCGGTTGTCCATCTGCTTCTTGTAGTAGAAGGACTCGGCATTGGTCTGCTCCGGCGGTATGCGCTTTCGCTGGCCGCCGCCTCCAGCGTCGCGCTGGCGGTTTGGATCGCGCTCACCCCGTTCCCTGATCTCGGCCAGCGTCGTTCTGATCAGCTTTCTGTTCACTTCAAGCCTCCTGTCCGACGCCGCAAAGCGGCAAGCCTCTGATCTGGAGTCTGCCGTCACCAGGCATGACCCGTCCTGCGCTTACGGCAGCTTCACGCTCGCGCGCAGCGCCTCGACGTCGGCTGGCAGCCTGAGAGAATTCAGGAAAGTCGTCTGTCTAATGGCCGAATCGTAGCCGAGCGCCCTACCCTTGGCAAGCACTGTCGTCGCGAGTGCTGTGGCACAATGCTGTGCTACCCTGCCAGCCGTGAGCAGACACCGACAAGTCGCGCCAGGAACAACGACACCGCCGGGAAACGGAAGCCTCTCGCACATCCGTGTCCTCGATCTCTCCCGGATTCTCGCGGGTCCCTTCTGCACGCAAATGCTCGCGGATCTTGGCGCCGACGTCGTGAAGGTCGAGCGACCCGGCAAGGGAGACGACACCCGCGGGTGGGGGCCGCCATTCGACGACTCGGGGATGTCCGCCTACTTCGCATCGGCCAATCGCAACAAGCGCTCGGCTGCGCTGGATCTGAAGTCCAACCTCGGACGCGAGGCCGTACGCCGGCTTGCGTCCCGCGCCGACATCGTCGTCGAGAACTTCAGGGCCGGGCAACTCGACGCAATGGGACTCGGTTACGACGCGCTTGCTGCAGAAAATCCGCGGCTCGTCTACTGCTCGATCACCGGGTACGGTTCGACGGGCCCTCGACGCGACGAGCCGGGGTACGACTTTCTCATCCAGGCGATGGGAGGCCTGATGGCCATAACGGGCGAGTCGGCCGGCGAGCCGATGAAGACCGGAGTCGCGGTTGCGGACCTGTTCGCCGGGACGCTCGCGGCGGTCGCCATTCTCGCCGCGCTCTCGGGCCGCGAGGTCTCCGGGCGCGGGCAGCGGATCGACATGTCGCTCTACGACGGGCAACTTGCAATGCTCGCAAACGTCGCGTCGAGCCATCTATTCACGGGCCTCGCCTCGAACCGCTACGGCAACGCGCACCCCAACATCGTGCCGTATCAGACGCTCGCCGCGCGCGACGGCCGGTTCGCACTCGCGCTTGGCAACGATGGACAATGGACGGCGCTGTGCCGCGAACTCGGGCGCACGGATCTCGCCTCCCGCTCGGACTACTCGACGAATGCCGGCCGCGTCAAGCGGCGCGCGGAGCTCATCCCGGAACTCGAGCGCTCGTTTTCGACTCTCGGAGTGGATGAGGCCGTTGCCGCGTGCGCGCGGGCGGGTGTGCCCGCGGGGCCGGTGCGTTCCGTGACGGAAGCATTCGCCGACCCGCAAACAACCGCGCGCGGCATGATCGTCGAACTGGATCGTGGCGACGGAACTCCGATCCGAATGGTCGGGTCGCCGCTCGCGTTGACTTCGACTCCACCGTCGTACCGTCTGCCTCCCCCACGGCTCGGGGAACATACCGAGGAAGTCCTGCGCGAGATCGGGCTCGAGTGGGACGATCAGAGCCGCGACCCATAACTGCCGGATGCCGCTCAACGAACGGCGGTGGACCTGAACAGGCCGCCATCGCTCCCGGGACAGCTCGTTACCCCGACGATTCGGACCCCTCGCCCAGTAGACCGCGATTTTCTCTACCTGGCTCGAGCGCGCGCACGGCGCCGTCGAGCTCGAGGTGCACCATCCCGCCCGCATCGCTGAATACGTTGGCCGCTGCACGCCGCCGGCGCGCGAAGACGAACGCCCCGACGGCCATCCCGAGCACGAGAGCAATGAGGGCTCCGGCGCCGACGAGCCGGACGCTGCCGATCAGCAGCATCGCCGTGGTGTATGCCTCTCTTGCGGTGTCAAGCTGGACCGCCGGCATCGGGCCATCCAGCATCGTGATCTTGTAGTCGTACTTCACGGCATCGACGGTCGGGCGGAACCCGTCGACACTCGCCACTCCCGTGGCCTCGATCAGGAAGTTGCCCTCCCGTTTGAGCAGGCGAGAGGCCTGCTCGGACTGGTCCAGCCGCTCGTACCAGGCCGCAACGGACTGCTGAGCCTCGGTCGCAAGCTGCGGTGTCTGGTACTCGACGATGAGCAGACGCGCCGGCGGGGCGTCTGCCTGTGCATAATCGGCGATTGCAGCGTCGGCGCCGCCAGATCCCAGGCGGTAAACGTCTTCGACGAGGTCCGGCCGGAGTCGCATCAACAGTTCGTGCGACGAGACGTACCGCTCGGTCGCGGGAATTCTTCCAGCAGACGGCAGGTTGTCGACGATCGGCGCATTCGGAGCGACGCGAGTGACGGTCGCGGCGACCGCGGATGCGATCGTCGCGCGTTCGATCGCCGAGCCGCCAGTGACGAAGACGACGACGTCGCCGATTCGCACGGCCGACTCATTCGCCGACGTCCAGCCGTCGTCGCCGAGTTCCGCCGGTGTTGCACCCTCCGGTTGGGCGAAACGGAGCATGGCGTACGCAATCGGTTCGTTCACCAGTTTGAAGGCCGAGACCCGGACGCGCCCGTACGACCTGCCCGCAGAAGCCCTGACCGGAAGGGTCTGGGCAACAACGGCGGCCCTGGCGCCGGGCTTACCGGCGGCCGAAGACGCCGCGATGCCGCCAATCGAGTCAGTCAGGACCGCAGCCAGGCCGTCGTCGCGAACCGGCACGCCGGAAGTGGCGTCCGACGGCCCCTCGGAAGAGGCGGCAGCGAAATGCGGCAACGCGCAGACAAGCCCCACTACTGCGATTGCCAGGTGGAGCAGGACGCACGGCCTGAGGCGCTTCTGTCGTGACATAGTCGAGGTGGACACCGGAGCGGCTCGGTCAGTTCCCGCGCCGCAACTCGTTTAGAAGCAGGTCCGCGTAGCGTTTCGGCTCGGAGACACCCGCAATGACGATCTGACCGCCGGCCTCCGAAGCGTTCTCGACGACGATGTTGCCGAGCCCGAGCAACCGGTTGACGAGCGATGCGGTCACGGTCACGTCCTGGATTTTGGAAAGCGGAATGTTGCGAGTGGTCGTCGTCAGCAGTCCGTACTGGACCTCGAACTTGTGATCGGTGAGCGTAAAAAGATGTCGCTGCCGGTCCAGGTGCGACAGCATCGGGCGCGCGAACAGCACCAGGCCGACGACGACGACTGCGATCCCGCCGACCCATATCGGCAGTTCGAACCACGACGTTCCCGCCGCAACGAGAGCCGAAGCGGCAAGCCACAACACTGCGGCAATGACGTACTTGATTCCGACGAAGAGAAACGCCGGACGAATGGAGAAGATGACCTGTTCCGGAGCGGGATTCTGGGACATGACCGGCGCTTACCTCCAGATTCCGATGCTACAGGCCCGGTTGCGATCGGAGCAAGACGCGCGTCTCAATGCCGGCATCGCGGAGGTGGCCGGCCCTGCCTCCGATATGGCAGCGGGGCCGCACCAGCTCAGACCGTGAGACTTTTCGGCTCCTGACTTGCTATTCTCGCGCGCAATGAAATTCGTCCAGAAGGCCCGAGTCATGAACGCCGCGGAGATGGATCGCGCGCTGGCGCGAATCGCGTGCGAGATCGTCGAGAGAAACGGCGGGGCCGGCAACGTCCTGTTGCTCGGCATAAAGCGCCGCGGAATTCCTCTCGCTGATCGCATCGCGAAGCACATCCAGCGTATCGAAGGCGTCGCTGTGCGTCAGGCCACGATCGACGTGGCGTTCTACAACGACGACCTGACGAAAGTGGCTGCGTCACCGGTCGTCGGATCGACCTCGGTCGATGGCGGGCTCGAGAACACTACGGTGGTCCTCGTCGACGATGTCCTTTATTCGGGACGCACGGTCTGGGCGGCCGTCGCGTGCCTGCTCTCCCGCCACGCTATCGGACGGATCCAGCTTGCGGTGCTCGTCGATCGCGGGCACCACGTGCTTCCAGTTGGCGCGGACTACGCCGGATGCACGGTTCCGACGCGCGCCGACGAGGTCGTCAAAGTCATGCTCGACGAGTACGACGACGCGGAGCAGGTTCTGATCGTCGAGGTCGAAGCCGAGGCGGCATCGTGACGGCGGCAGTACCGCGACAGAAGGACCTGCTCCAGATTCGCGGAATGACCGCGGACGACATCGTCGCGATCCTGGATGCGGCCGGACGGTGGACTGGCGCTTCCGGCGCCGCCGATACTCTGACCGGACGGACGGTCGTCAACCTGTTCCTCGAGCCTTCGACGCGAACTCGGGTTTCGTTCGAGATCGCCGCCGGGCGGCTCGGCGCGATGGTGGTGAACATCGCGGCGACATCGTCGTCGATCGTGAAGGGAGAAAGCCTGGTCGACACGGCGCGGACGCTTGACGCAATGAGGCCGGACGCCATCGTCGTCCGTCATCCGTCGGCGGGCGCTCCCGCCATAGTTGCGCGCCACACGAAAGCCTCGGTCGTCAATGCTGGCGACGGCGCGCACGAGCACCCCACTCAGGCGTTGCTGGACGCACTGACGATCCGCGGCCGATTCGGCCGCCTCGACGGCCTGCGCGTCGCGATAGTCGGAGACATCGTTCACAGCCGTGTTGCGAGGTCGAACGCGCAACTGCTGACGACGATGGGCAGCGACGTGGTCTTCTGCGGTCCGCGGTCGCTGATGCCGGAAGCAATGGTGTCGATCGTCGAGGGCGGTCCGGGGCGACTGACGCCGGCGAGTTCGATCGAAGAGGCAGTGGATGGGGCAGACGTGGTGATGATGTTGAGGGTGCAGCACGAGCGGCAGCAGGCGGCGTTCGTTCCCTCGCTGGGCGAGTACAAGTCCCGATTCCGGCTCGACGCCGCACGTCTCGAGCGGGCGAAGCCGGAGGCCATCGTGATGCATCCCGGCCCCGTCAACCGCGGAGTCGAGATGACGCCGGAAGTTGCCGATGGCCCGCAGTCGGTCATTCTGGAACAGGTGGCGAACGGGGTCGCCGTGCGGATGGCAGTCCTCGAGATGCTGATCGGCGGGAACTGACTGCGGATGACCGCGGATCGACGCAGACGGCCCCGGTCCGGCGCAGACAGGACAGATCCGTGCCGCGGATCGTCACCATCCATGTCGATCGATGGACTGGGTCCTACAGTTCGACCCCGAAGGATCGCGCGGCTTCGGTGACGGCCTGCATCTGGTCCTCTCCGTGCAGAATCGACAACTCGTTCGCCATGCGCCGCAACTCTCGCCATTCCTCGAGCGGAATCTGGAAGAACGCCTCGACGATCCGCGGATCGAACTGCGTGCCCATGAACGCCCGAAGTTCGGCGCCCGCGGTCTCGAAACTGGCTGACCGGCGGTAGGGACGGTCCGACGTCACCGCGTCGATGCAGTCGGCCACGGCGAATACCCTCGCCTTGACGTCGATGCCTTCCCCGCTGAGCCCGTTCGGATAACCAAGGCCGTCCCATCGTTCGTGGTGCTCGGCCACCACGGGAATCGCAGGCTTCAGGAACGGCACCTGCGCCAGGATCGCGCGGCCGAACTCCGGGTGCTGCTTCATCTCGAGCCACTCTTCCGCCGTGAGCGGCGCCGGCTTGAGCAGAATCGCGTCCCGAACCCCGATCTTTCCCACGTCGTGCAGCAACGCGCCGCGCTCGAGGTTCGTCAGTTCTTCCTTCGACAATCCGATCTGCACTCCAAGCCGCAGCGAGAAAGCCACGACTCGCTCCGAGTGGCCGCGGGTCTCGGCGTCACGCGCGTCGAGCGCCATTGCAAGCGCGCCGAGCGTCGACCGGTAGGTGCCGGACAGCTCGCTGACCATCTCCGCCAGCTTCGTGGACTTCTCCTGCAGAAAGTCGTTCGCCTGCCGCAACTCGTCGGTGCGCGCCTCGACAAGCTGTTCGAGCTGCGTCTGGTACACACGGTTCTCGGTAACGAGCCTCTGGTGCTCGAGCGCGCGCTGCACGCTCAGTTCCACTTCCTCGAGCTCGAATGGCTTGACTATGTAGTCGTACGCACCCTGCCTCAGCGCACCCACCGCGCGCCGCGTGTCGTGATTGGCCGAGACCATGATCACCGACGCGTCGGGTTGCTCGGCCCTGATCCGCTCGAGCAGCTCGATGCCGCTCATCCCCGGCATCATGATGTCGCTCAAGACCACGTTGTAACGGTTAGTCTCCACCAGACTGGCTGCGTCCTCGCCGCAGCCCGCGACGTCGCACTGGTAAATGTCGCAGAGCAGATCGTAAAGCAGCGACCGCACCGACTCTTCATCGTCGACGATGAGCAGCCGGGCGTTGCCCGGTTCGGTGCCTGGGCCGAGGATCGGATGATGGTTCCGCGTCGTCGCGGGTATGTTGTTAATCTGATTGCCCACTGCAGCCTCCTGAACCTAGCGCAGTCCGCGAACGTCCCGCTTGATGCGGCCGACGTTGATGGTGTGCCGCTCGACCATTCTCGACAGCGTCTTCCGGTCGACACCGAGGATCTCGGCTGCCCGCTTCTTGTTGCCGCGTGTGTGGTAGAGCACGCGAACCAGGTATCGCCGTTCGATCTCGCCGAGCGGCAGCCAGGCGGAATCCGGATGGCCGGGATCCCGTGGCGGCGTCGCCGACTTCGCAGTCCATGCGGCTCCGACGACGTCCTGCGAAGGCATCTCGTGAAGCAGTTCGTCGAGCTCGCCCGTGGACGTCCTGATCTTGTCCGGTAGGTCCGACAGCCGAACGATGTTTCCGGTCGCCGTAGTGGCGATCCGCTGCATGGCGTGGCGCATCTCGCGCACGTTTCCCGGCCAGGCGTATGCCCGCAGGCAGACGAATGCCTCGGCCGACACCCTCAGCGACGGCAACGCGGCAGGCCGGTACCTGGCGAGAAACGACGGAATCAGCAGGTCGATGTCTCCGCTGCGTTCGCGCAATGGCGGCAGGCGGAACGAGACGACGCTGATTCGGCGCATCAGGTCCTCGCGAAACAGGCCGGTGGCTACGAGTACTTCCGGATCCCGGTTTGCGGTGGTGATCAGCCGGACGTCCAGCTTCGCAGGAACGTTCGAGCCGCTCCGCGTTATCTCGCCGTCCTGGAGGACATCGGCGAGTTTCTGCTGAAACCCCGGACTCAGCTCCGTGATCTCGTCGAGGAGGAGCGTCCCGCCGGCGGCTTCTTCGAACAGCCCTCGCCGCCCCGAGACATCGCCAGAAAACTCGCCACGACCGTGGCCGAACAGTTCGCGCTCCAGCAGGCCCTCCGGCAAGGCTCCGCAGTTGATCGACACGAACGGACGCGACGCGCGCGGGCTGTTGGCGTGGATCGTCCTTGCAACGGCTTCCTTCTCGGTGCCGGATTCGCCGGAGATGAGAACGGCGAGATCCGTGAGCGCCAGCCGCTCCACGTTGCGGAATACTTCCTGCATCGCCGGGCTCTTCCCGATCAGGTCCGGCGAACCGGCCGCTGGCTCGGCGGCCTTTGCCGCGGCGCGGACCAGCCGGCGGCGTTCCATAGACGATCGGGCGAGGCTGGCGAGTTCCGATTCGCTGAACGGCTTCACGATGTAGTCCCGGGCTCCGCCACGGACGGCGTCCATTGCCGAGTCCAGAGAAGCGTGCCCCGTCATGAAGATGATGTCAGCCGAGGTCTGGACCTCGTCCCGGAAGGTTCGCAACACGTCAAAATCGGTGTTGTTGCCCATTTTTACGTCGCAAAAAACGAGGTCGAACGGCAGGCGCCGGCCCATCTCGATGGCCGACTCGCCGTCGGCCGCGACCGCGACGTCGAATCCTTGTTCACAAAGCGTCGTGCGAACGAGGTCGCGAATGGAGCGATCGTCATCGACGACTAGAATTTGCATGGCGGTTTGCCTCGGAGACCGCGAACGGGATTTCGGCGAGGCCGCAGGGAACCTCGACTCACTCTTCGGCAGGAGAAGTGGGGAACTTTAGGGCAACTGGCGGATTATGGCTCGTCCACAGATTCACAAGGAACTGCGTGAATCCGCTTCGACGCGGCGTACCGCTACTCGACTACGACTCGCGTTGCTATTCCATCCGGCGTGAACGAGAGAGTGGCCTCGAGCCGCCTCACACGCTCGAGAATGAACGACGCCGGACTGCCGGGCTGGGGTCGCGGCCCCTGTCGCGGCGCCTGACGCGTTCCGTGAAGCGTGCATTCGACGTCTCCAGAAGGCCCGACCGCGTATCGGCCGTTGTCGGGACAGACGAACCGGACTCCAAGCATCCGGGCGGCCCAATCGTCGAGATCGCGGGCGCCGACCGGCGATGCAGCCCGCAAAGCATTGAGCCAGGGCAGGTTCACCAGGCAGACGCGGCGTGAATCCTCGGCGTACGACATCGCCATCGACGTTGCGGCGCGTTTCCACCGGCTCGGCGCGATCTCGAAGCGCAGGGCGCCCTCCGCAACGGGCGACGGACCCGCCTTCTCCAGGTCGTCGATCAACTGGCGGCTTGTAGCCATCACGAACCGGTCGCCGACGACCGCGTAATAAATGCGCCATTGGAAGACGAAGAACCGGACCGTGACCGCCTCCACCTGCCGGGCGCCTCCCTCGACAATCCGATATCCCTCGACGCGCACCCAGGGATCGGACTTGTACGCCTCCGAGGCGACCTTCGCCCGAAACTGCGCGAGGATCTCGCCAAGTGACGTCGCGTCGCGCACCGGAACCACAACGGCAGTCGGCAGCGTCAGCGCCGAAACGAGCGGTGCGAAAAGTATCCAATCGTCGAACCGGCCGAAGCCCGTTTCTGCCAGCAACCTGCCGAGGTCCGTCGAGATAGGGGGCTCGCCGTCCCCGACCTGTATGGAAAAGTGGTCCCCCAGCGCCTTCCCGAACAACTCGTGCGAGTCGACTCCATAGGCGAAATGGTCTCTCCCCGGTTCAGGGGGTGGAGGAAGCTTCACGTCGAGAGTCAGGATCGCCGATGGCAGCTGTGGAGTCGAGAGGTTCACCGGGCCCGGTCCGACGAAGTCGAGCAGGCCCCGATACGCGGAGTTCTCGACCAGTGGCAGGATCCTGGCATCAACCTCGAGCCGCTCCCCTGCGCGCACGCGGATGCCTGCCGGATCGATGTATCGCCGCCAGTATGTCTTGTACTGCTCGCGGAATCGGCCGTAGCTCTCGGCCTCCTCCGTGCTGACACTGTCGAGGCGCAACTCCAGGTTCGGCGTCAACGCCCCGA
The DNA here is from genome assembly GCA_021463145.1 of Blastocatellia bacterium. Classification (GTDB taxonomy): domain Bacteria; phylum Acidobacteriota; class Blastocatellia; order UBA7656; family JADIYM01; genus JADIYM01. Next base: position 11,193 of record JAJTWZ010000070.1, read on the forward strand.
TCCGGTTGTGGACCGAGCAGGACGGAGTCCCCGCCTCGAGCGCATAAACTCCGCCGTCGGGGCAGCGCAGCGAGTCGCGCTCCAGATAACGGGATCCGGCGAGCTCGGCTATCGACACCGGCGCGCGGCCCTGCTCGGCCTGGAACATGAGTGACGCGTACGCCGCCGTCTGGAGCGACACGGCGCACCTGACCCGGCGTGCTTCTCCGATCTTCAACCGCGGGCTCACGACGCGACGGACGAAAGCGTCGGAAATGAACAGGAAGCCATCCTCCGCCGTCGCCGAATACGGCAGAGCCGCACGCATCGCCCGAAAATCGTCCGAGCCGGCAAGCGATGGGGACACGCCGTCAGCTGCGTCCGCAACCCGTTTGAGCGCCGCCATCGAAGAGCTGACGATGGCAAGGTCGCCCTTCGACGCCTCGAACGACGAGATGGAGCGATCCGCGCTCGATACGCCGTCTATCCGCCACTCCCGGTAAGGCTCCTGAACGATGGAGAGTTTCGCCGTGGATGCAGCAACCGCGCCGCGGCGGCCGAGATCCATCTTTGCGCCGAACAGCATCTGGTTGCGCACCCGGAACACGATCGTGACATCCGTGCCCTCGGCAAAGAACGGATCGCTGGCGGCGACGGCGATGCCGTCGGTCACGAGGTCGTAGAATGGATCGAGCTCGGGCGAGGAAGCGAGCAGGAGCTGTCCCTCGATCTTCTGGCGCAGGCGTTCGTCGCGGCCGTTCAGGGTGTAGGCGGCAAGCAGGTGTCCGCCCCATTTCCCGCTCGCGTCGAGCACCTTCCGCATTGCCGAGACTCGCGGGAAGTGCGCGTACGCGAAGTCGTGCGGCACGGCGCCGGCAAGCGACTCGATCACGGGAGTTCGCCCGGCCAGTAGAGTGTCGAGAGGAACCGGCGGAGTCGTGACACCCTCGATCGAACCGACCGGAACCGTCGACGGCCCGATGACGTCGCCCGCGCCCGCCAGCCGGTCAAGTTGTAGTGTCTCCTGAATCGCCCAGGCTCCGGTGGTCATCTCGTAGATCTGGCCGCGCCATCGGTCGGGGTTCGGAACGTCCAGCGCGATGGATGGAGCTTCGACGCCGAGCCGCCTTGCCGTCTGGATGGCTGCATACCTGTAGAACGCGTTCTCGGGTGTTTCACGCACGGCGCGGACGTAGCGATCGAGGTGAGCATTGGGCACGGCCGGGGCCGGTTCCTGTCCGAGCACGGGACCACTCGCCAGCCAGGCGAGAACCGAGGCGAGAACGGCTGCTGTGGCGCGGACACTCCAACGTGCGACGGGACGGCGGTTCGTGTTCATCGCTTTAGAAGATATCCCAGCCCGCCTCGGCATGGGGAAGCCATTCGGCGGCTGAATGCCTCCGCCAGCCGATCCGCGCACTTACGACGGCGAGAAGCGGTGGGGGCCGGCGGCGCGGCCTTCCTCGCGCCCCGCCGGTCTCGGCCGCTTCTGTCTTTCGCGACTTCCGGCGTCTCCTGCGCCTCGCCGAGGTGTAGCATCGTCGCGTGTTCGACGCCTCGACTCCCCGCGCCCGCCACGGCTGTCACGTCGTCAGCGCCGCCTCCGTCCTCGGAATCCTCGTTGCGGTGTTTCTGGCCTCCCAGGATCTGATCAACGTGTACGGCGACGGCATCGCGCACCTTAACATCGCGAGAAAGGTCGTCGACGAAGCGCCGGGAACGCCGCTCTGGTCGCACTACGTCCAGTTCGGAAGCCCCTGGCTGCCCGTTCCGCATCTGCTCATGCTGCCCTTCGTCTGGATCGATCCGCTCTGGCGTTCGGGCTGGGCGGGCACGATCCCGTCCCTCGCCTGCTACGTGGCCGCCGTCTGGCTCACCTACCGAATCGCATTCGATCTGTTTTCCGACGCCGGCGCCATCCGGGAACGCAGTGCACTGCTCGCGGCTGTAACCGTCGGGCTCAACCCCAGCGTGCTCTACATCGCGTCCACGCCAATGACCGAGGCACCGTTCCTCGCGGTGCTCGCTGCGAGCGCCTGGACGCTCCTGCGCTGGTCGCGCGACGGAAAGTTGACGTCTCTCACGCTTGCGGGACTGTGTGCCGCGGCGGCAACACTCACTCGTTACGAGGGATGGGCGCTCGTTCCTGCAGGTGCGGCGATAGTTGCCGTGTGCGGCCGCGGCTCACGGGCAAACCGGTTGCGTGAAATCGGACTCTGGAGCCTCGTTGCATCGTCGGGTATCGCCTTCTGGCTCTGGCACAACTACGCGGTGGCGGGCGACCCGCTCGCATTCGTTCGCGGTCCCTACTCGGCGCGAGCGGTGTTCGAGCGCGCATCGCTCGGCTGGGCCGCCGTGTCCGCCGGCCGGCCATTGAAGTCCGCCGGCTGGGCGTTACTTGCAGTTGCCGTCGTCAGCGGCCCGGCCGTCGTCTGTCTCGCCGTAGCGGGAGCCGTGTGCCGGGTGGCGAATCGGGGTCGCGCGCTGATCGCGGATGCGCCGGCCGCCCTGCTCGCGGTGCCGTTCGCGTTTCTCGCCTTCAGCCTTTATCGAGGAGAAGTCCAGATCGCGCCCTTTGCCGCCGTTGCCCTGTTGAACGTCAGATACGGAGTTCCGCACGTGGCGCTCGCCGCGATCCTCGTCGCAGCGCTGGCAGCGCGTTTCTGCCGGGTGCGTTTTTTCCTGCCGGTGCTGCTGGCAATTGTCGTGGCCAGCGACGTCTGGCTCGTCTCGGAGGGTTTCTCGCAAGTCGCTGTGTGTCAGGAGGCGATCCGAAACAGCCGTAACGCGCCGGAATGGCAACATCGCGCCGCCGTCGCCAAGTGGCTGGCCGCAAACCAACCGGCGGGACGAACGCTGCTGCACTCCGGCGATCTCGGCCCGGTGGTTTCCATGTCACGGCTGACTTTTGCCCGAGTCGTTCACGACGGCAGCCCTGCCTGGGGCGAATGGGTCGCGACGGGCCACCTTCCCGCCGACGTTACAACCGTCGTCGCGCGGCGCGACGACGAGGTGATGCGCCGCCTGGCCACCGACCCGGCGTTTGCGGCCGGATTCGCCCAGGCGTTCGAGTCCGGGCCGTTCGTCGTCTTCACGCGAAACTGATTGCGGGCTCGCCGCATTGCCAAACAGGAGTTCTCCGTGGTTCCCTCTCCCACCGTGAAGCTGCCCCTCTCGACGTGTGAAGCTGTCGTCGCTGCCGCGCAGAACGCCCTTGGCGGCCTCGATCGGCTGCGCGGCGTTCGCACCTTCCACGTCGAGCTGCTGCGCTCGTACGCCGACGGTATCGCAGCGCACGTGACCGTCTGGCGGGCGGCCGGAGGGCGCGTGTTCATCGAAGAACGCACCAGTGACGGTCACGTCGGACGGACTTCGACGTCCGGCGCGCTGACCGACGAGGATCGCAGCGAACTGATTCGGGCGGCCCGGTTGTCGCCACGAAACCTGCTTGCGCACGCGGACGAGATCGAGTTGACGATGCGAGACCATCTTGCGCCGGGCGGATTGCACGTCGTCTCTTATCCGGCGGAATTCTCGATCTATTTCTTCGACGCAGTGCGCCACACTTGCCTGTTGATGATCGACCTCGTACGAAGTCGGCGCGTGGCATACAGTGACTACAGGCCCGTGGACGGAATCCTCACCCCGCACCGCGAGCGGCATCAAGGAGCCGATCCGTCGACCTGCTGGGACGACCGCGTGCTCTCCGTGGCCTACGACCTGGACCCGCCGCCCGGCCTGTGGGAATGAACACGGACGAAACCAGCCCGAATTTCGCCGGAACTCCGGATTCGGGACGTCGAGGCCGGCTACAATCCGCTCGCTCCATCAGACCGATTCGAGCCGCGCCTCTCCCGCTTTCCCCCTAGGGCGCGGCCTCCAACTGGCTCTGCTCCAGCAACGGCGCCGATTCGTTGACCGCGAGGCCGCCCGCGTCCGCCGCGTGAATGCCGCCAGTATCCGCAAAGAACGACAGCAGCCCGGTTCGACCGTGCTTTACCGGAATGGCGACGACCGTGAACGCCTGCCGATCCGGGGTCACGTTCAGCGTGAACCGGTATCCCGCACCAACGGCGCCGGGCAGATCCGATCCAAGAGACTTGTCCTCTTCCATCAGTTCCTGCAGCGTTCCGTAGGCCTGTTTTTCTTTCAGGCGGACGATCTGTGACCCGGTAATCCGCTTCAGCAGGGCGAACGCCTCGTTGTGATTCACGCGGATGCGGGTGTTGAAGAAAAACGCGGTCTTGTCGCGCCGCACGAGTGCGAGCGACTCCGGGTCGCCGACAAGCCAACGGCCGTCCTCGCGCACGAGCCCAACTTCCTGGACCTGCGTGTCGCCGCCGAAAAGCGCGAATACGGTAGCGGTCTCGCCGCTCGCCTGTTCGCCCTTGATCTCGATCTTCGCCGGAATCTCGGTGAAAGTGGCCTCGAAATCCGGCACGAGCTCGGCCAGTTCTTCTGGGCTGAGGCCTTCGACGGCCTCCCGGTAGATGCTGAGTCCGAAACCCTCGGCGTACTTCTGCTCACGAAGGAGCCTGTAGAACGACACAACAGTCTCGGCCGGCGTGAGCGGCTTCTTCTGAGCGGATGCGTTTGTCATTGTGGTCGCCAGCGCCAGGGCAACCGCGATTGCGACGACGGATCGGTGAATCATCAAACGGCAGTCATTCCTAAGGCGAAGAGTGGACAGGCTTGACGGGACTTGCACCTGATTGACCGGAAACACGGAGGCCGATGACCTTCAACCCGTCGCTGTCCCGTCAATCCTCGGGCAATCCCGTCGATCCTGTCCACTCGATCCCCGTTCTAGAACCCGTCCCAGTTGCCTGCGATGGGCGTGAAACTGCCACCCGGACCGAACATGAAGGCCATGTCCGCCGCGCCACCCGCATTCGAGTTCTTCAGGAAAAACGTACCGGTCGCCGGCGAGAAGATTCCGATCGAGACGCCGCCGATGCCGTCCCAGTTTCCCGCGACCGCGGCAAATCCCGTTCCCGGACCGAACGCGAACGCGTGGTCCGCTGCGCCAGGCGCATTCGAGTCCTTCAGGAAGAACACCCCGGAAGACTCGATGTAGATGCCAAGCGTCGTCGATCCATCGCCGTTCCAGTCGCCCACGATCGGCGCCGCTCCCGGCGGGCCGTAGTTGACCGTCAGGTCGGCAGCCCCCGGAGTATTGGTGTTTTTCAGGAAGAACGTGCCGGTCGCGGAAACGTACGTTCCGATCGTGACCGTTCCGTTGCCGTCCCAGTCGCCAACGATCGGCACGCTGCCTGGCGCACCGAAGCAAACGACGATGTCGGCAGGACCCGGCGTGTTCGAATTGCGCAGGAAGAAGCAGCCACTAGCCGGATCGTATGCGCCGACCGTCTGCGTGCCGTTCCCGTCCCAGTCGCCGCGAAGCGGCGCCCAGCCACCGGCTCCGAATGACGTCGTGACGTCGGCTGGCCCGGGAGCGTTGCAATTTCGCAGGAAGAAGGTGTTTCCGCCGGTTGTGTATATGCCGATCGTGTCGACGTTCTGCCCGCTCACGTGATTGACCGTCACGTCGACTGTCGCCGACGCCATTGCCAGACTGTCGCTTACGGTCAACTGGAAGGTCAGCAACACGGACGAAGCCACGTTCGGCGCCTCGAACGTCGGCGTCGCCGAGGTTGCGCCCGCCAGCGAGACCACCGGACCCGCTGTCTGAGTCCACTGGAAAGTCAGCGGCGCCGGTCCCGAGTCCGGATCGCTCGAGGCGCTGCCGTTGAGCGAGACGTTCGTGCACGAGTTGACCGTCTGGTTCGAACCCGCGTTTGCGATCGGCGTCTGATTCGGCGCCGTGATCTGAAAGGTGCCTGCAAGCGGATCGTGATCCGATGACCGGTTGAACGTCGTGTCGTCGGACGCGAGCCCCGGCGGGTAATCCGCGTTGAAGTGGGAGATGTCGGGCGCCGACTGCTCGGCGAAAAGCACGGGGCTGACCAGCATGTGATCGAGAGACTGCGAGTTGCCGTCGAACACGAACGAGTAACGCTCGTCGGCGGGAACCCCGTTCAGCAGGTTCGACAGGAAACGGTTCGGCGCGACTCCTATGCCCTGGATGACGTTCACGGCATCGGTGCCGACCTCTCCCTGCTCCGGGAACTGGAAGTCGTTGAAGTCGCCGGCGACGAGAATCCGATCGAACGCCGGAATCTGGCGCAACGGGTCTCCGTTGAAGAACAGCGTGACGAGCTGCCTCACGTAAAGCGCCTGTTCATGCCGCTGGGTCTCGGTCGATCGGACCACCGGCTGCGTCACACCGTAAAGCGGGCCGTCGCCGCCTTTCGACGCAAGGTGGACCCCCATGACGAGAATGTCGCGCCCGGCGAACTGGAAGACCGCGACGATCGGCTCCCGGCTGTCCGAGAAAGTCGCTCCAGGGCCTCCCTCGAATACCTTGTTGGTATCTGCAAGGAAGGACGTCCCGAGGTTGACATCAGGGAACGGGCCGGCCGAAAACGACCGCGTGTGCGAATCGTCCCCGACCGTCGTGCCCGATCCCGGATTTCCCGGCGGTGTCAGCAGCAGGGCCGGATTGAAGACGGACCTCAACGTGACGCGATTCGCGTTGTAGATGTAGCCGACCTCGATGCTGCGATCGTCCGCCGCATCGAGTGAGCGGACCTGGTAGTTCGTCGTGCCGGTCGCGCCATTCACGGCATTGGCGACGAGCTGGATGACGGCCGTGTTCTCGACTTCCGGGCAGATCATGATGTCGGGAAGCGCAAGAGGACCCGTAATGGCCTGACGGATCTTGGCGACCTTCGTGTCGAGCTCGGTCTGCGTGAGGATCGGACTGTCGGCGCGGCCGGGCTCGTTCACCGTGTCGAAGATGTTCTCCAGGTTGAATGTGACGACTCGAAGGTTGGCGCCCTGCGGAGTGAGCGGATCGGAGGCCGAGGCATTCACGACGTTCGTGAGCGACACGACGGGTTGCAGCTTGTAGACCCCGAAGCTGTAGTCGACCGTTCCCACGATGTCGTTTACGACATCGCCGTCCGCTGCGACGACCGGCGACGGAGTCTGGCCGCCGCGGTCGTCGACGACGATTCTTTCGGGATTGAAGTCTCCGCCGCCTATCGTCGCCGGCAGTGACGGATCGACGTACGGCGGATCAAAGGCCTGGATGATTATGTTGCCGGTCGTCGGGAAGAACCCGCTTCCCGCCGAGGCATTACCGGGCGCGACGACCGCGAACTCGCCGAAATTGTTCGTCGGCGCTACGACGACGCCGGACGTCACTTCGGCGAGCATCCCCTCGATCGTCTCCCAGAACTCGATGCCCGTGTTCGGGTCGTTCGGGTTGGCTCCGTTGTAGATATTCGTGTTCGGGAGCGTGTCGAGCAGCTTGATGTTGACGGCCTGCCTGAGGTCCGCGACGCCAATGCCCGGAGCTCCGATGTCGGGAATGACGCCGATGGGTGTGATGGCGGGGCCGGTTATCTGCGTGTTGGACAGATTGCCCGAGGAAGGCCCACCCGGCGTGAACTCGGCAACGCTTCCGGCCACGCGCACCACCTGTCCCAGGGTTACCGCCGGCGCCGAGGACGTGAAGACGAAGATCCCCTCCGATGTGTTCGCATTGCCGTCGTCGTCGGCGATTTCCTCCTGAATCCAGAAGCCGTTCGTCGTTGTGTTCGTGACGACGCCCTGTATCGTGACCGAAGTGCCCGTGGCGGGCGAGAGGTTCGCCGGAGACGCGAGAACCGTCACGTCTCCCTGAATGGCCGAGATCAGGTTGAGCGCGACGTCGTCGTCTGTGATCGACAGGTTGAAGGTTCCGCTGGTGAAGCCGCCCGCGGAGGCGGTTATCGTCGAAGACTGGGTTCCGTCGACTGCCGCATCGTCTACGGCGTCCACGGCAAACGTCGTCGAGGCCATCGTCGCAGGGATCGTGACCATTGAGGGAACCGTCGCCTCGGTGGTGTCGCTGGACAGAAGCATCACGGTCAGCGGACTGGCGTTGCCGCCTGGATCGTTCGCCCGCGTCACGGTGCCGGTGGCGGCATTCGTGCCCGCCGCTTCAGAAATGCTCGCCGGAGCGATCGCCACCGAGAGGGCTGGAGTGCCCGGCCCGCCCTGCGGCGTCAGGCTGAAGTCGTCGATCGACAATCCGTCGTCCGCTCCGGACACGTTGAGGTCCGTCCACCGGATGAAGAAGATCGCGCCGGGCGCGATGCTCAGCGAAGCGATAGAGCTCGAAACCGCCGTCCGGTTGGGGGCGACGTTTCCATCCAGAGCGCCGACGGAACCGGTCGTCGTCGGACTCGAGAAGTCGAGGGCGTCGACGCCAGTCCACGTGCCCGTCGTCAGGCTCGTCGCATCGAGGCTGTACTCGAAATCGATCCGATCCGAGCGGCCCGTTGCACCCAGCCGCCACTGCTCACCCGTGTAGGCAATGTCGAGGCTCGTCAGCGTGGATCCGGTGTTGTTCTGGAAGCAGGCGCCGATCGTCGGGTTGAGGCTGCCGCTCTGCAGTCCGCCGAACGCGCGCTCGGTGTTGGAAGTCGCGCCGAAGCTGTAGGTGTTTCCCGCGGTTCCACCGCCGTTGCCGGAGTCGTAGGTGGTGTTGGCGTTGCCGAGAGCCTCGGAGAGCGCCCATCCGGTTGGCAGAGTACTGGACAACCCCGACGAAGCCAGCGAGTTGAAGTTCTCCGTGACGGTAACGCCGGTCGCCGTCAGTGGAACCGGAGTGCCGGACGCCGAAACGCGATACGGCCGCAGGACCGATGCCTGTCCGCCGATGAGTGCAAAACCGATCAGGGCGCCGAGCAACCGCCTCGAATGCATATTGAGAACCTCCGGGATGACAGCGAAATTGGAGTAACTACCTGGCCCGACAGAAGACGTCGTTTACGGACTGCTGGCTCACCGGTCGTGAGAAATCCGGTCGAATGGCTCGACCTGGGACGCCGGCCCGGCAGTCCGGGCCCGGTTTCCCGTGCGTTGCAATCCTTTTGACGTCTCAAGTAGAGTGGGCGCTCTTCCTAGCACAGCCGATCACGGTTCTCCAAGGAGCACGCGAAGAGCTCTCCCGTGCCAAACGACCTCGCATGAGCCATTCTCCGATTCAAGAGCCCGAAAGAATCGAGGTTCCGTCCGGAGGCACGATGATGTCGGCGGCGGTGTGGGGCGAGCCCGGCGCGATGCCGGTCATCCTTCTCCACGGGATTCCGACAAACGCGCTCATCTGGCGGCGTATCGGGCCGACACTGTCGGCGGAGGGGTTTCGGGCTTTCGCGCCCGACCTGCTTGGCTACGGCAAGTCAGGCGATCCTACCAGCGCGAAATACGGAGTTGCCGACCAGGCGAGATATCTCTACCAGTTCGTGTCAGGCCTCGGGTTGAAGGACACGATCGTGATTGGGCACGACATCGGGGGAGGCATCGCGCAGCAGCTGGCCGTCAGTCATCCCGAACTGGTCATCGGCCTCGTCCTGGTCAACTCCGTCACGGAACGGAACTGGCCGCCGCTCATCGTCCGCTCGTCGCGGTCACAGCCTTTCGCTGCGGTTGGCTCGCTGCTCGAGCGGGTATTCGGGTTCGAGAGGGTGTTGTCCCGGCTGATACGTTCTGCCGCCCGCCACCCGGCCCGGCTGACGGCGCAGGCGCTCGAGGCCTACGCCGCGCCGATCGAGAGTCGCGGCGGGGCATCGCGACTGGCGCAGCTTGCCGCAGGCCTCTCGTCTAACGACACGGCCGGTCTCACCGCGAAGCTGGCGGTTTTGCCGATGCCGAAGCTGATCGTCTGGGGGGCTGACGACCCGTACCTCAAGGTCGCGTCTGGCCGAAAGCTCGCGGCGGAACTCCCGGGATCCACGTTCGTCGAGATCCCCAGCTGCGGACACTTCGTCCCGGAGGAAGAGCCCTTTGGTCTCGCCGATGCGGTCTTGCCCTTCCTGCGCGAAAGGCTGCCCGAGCGTCAGGAGCGCGCGACAGGCCGCCTGCGCCGAACTGGCGAGTTTCCAAAGATCGAACTGCCGGACGAGGACGTCTGACGGGAGCCGTGGGTCAGGTCCGGTGCGCCAGCCGGGTCGGCCTGGCGTCACTTTGCGGCGAGCCGGACCGCGAATGACGCGGGAGATCGAACCGAACTCGGCGCATCCGGTTGTGGCGCTCCGCGGTCGCGGAGGATGGCCGAGTCGGACTCCGCGCGCTTCGCGGTCGTAGAGGATGGCCGAGTCGGACTCAGCGCGCTCCGCGGTCGCAGAGGATGGCCGAGTCGGACTCCGCGCGCTCCGCGGTCGCAGAGGATGGCCGAGCCGGACTCAGCGCGCTCCGCGGTCGCGGAGGATGGCCGAGTCGCCGACGATGGCCGTGGCGCCTTGACCGCGAAGCGGTCACAGACGATAGCCGGGGGGCACGGCGGTGAGCGAAGCGATCCGCCGTGACCCCCGGTCCGCCCACCCACATCGTACCGACCGCGGTCGCACCCCACGGCGATAACGTGCGCATTGCAAGCAAATCGAAACCACGCTGGTGTGATTGACCGGAGCGACGGTTCGACCGCTCCGCGGTCGGCGCGTCGGGGCTGGTGATTCCGCGGGTCGCGCCGCGGCTCGTTGCACTCGCCGCGCGCGACCCACAGCTATTGCATCGACCGCGGTCGGAACGGCGCGGCGGGCGGGTCCGCGGGCCATTCTGAAGCGCCGGAGCGTTTCGGGTCCGCGGGCCATTCTGAAGCGCCGGAGGCGCGAAAGAGCCAGAGCCCACGGCGCAAGCCGTGGGTATTGTGGCGGAGTTCCGTCAAGCCCCGGAGGGGCGAAAGAAGAACGCGAAAGCGCGACGTCCGTGGCCCTCTCTCGCCCCTTGCGGGGCTTCGATCGATTTCTGCCCGCGGACCCACGGCTTGCGCCTTGGGCTACGGTGCATTCTCGCCGGCGCTTTACTGCTATTGCCCCTCGAAAGGCAGGATGGTCCGCGACCGCGGAGCGGTCGATGCAATAGCCGTGGGTCGCGCGTGGGCGAGCGCAGCGAGCAAGCGCGCGACCCGCGGATCCCGGAACCCGGATGCGCCGACCGCGGAGCGGTCGCATTGGGTTCGCAGT
>JAJTWZ010000071.1 GCA_021463145.1 Blastocatellia bacterium
GGAGATCGAGCTGATCACGCCGATCGCGATGGAGAAGGGACTGAGGTTCGCGATCCGCGAGGGCGGACGGACCGTCGGCGCCGGCACCATCACGGACATAGTGGAGTAGGAGTTTGCCGGGGCGGTCCTCGCGGCCGCCCCTCGCACGTGAACCGATATGCTGAACGAGAAGATTCGAATCCGGCTCAAAGCCTACGATTACCGCGTGCTCGACCAGTCGACCGCGGAGATCGTCGAGACGGCAAAGCGGACTGGCGCGCGCGTGGCGGGGCCCATTCCGCTGCCGACGGTCAAGAACAAGTACACGGTCCTGCGCAGCCCGCACGTCGACAAGAAGTCGCGCGAGCAGTTCGAGATCCGTACGCACAAGCGGCTGATGGACATTCTCGATCCGACGCCGCAGACCGTCGACGCGCTCATGAAGCTCGATCTGCCGGCCGGCGTGGACGTCGAGATCAAGGCATTCGGCAAGGAACACAAATAGCATCCACGACCCCGTCGATGGGGTCGCAGGCGCGGGACGGCGGGGGATTCTCTCCGCGCGCCGCGGGGTGAGAAGCAGGCATGGTCAACGGAATTATCGGCAGAAAGATCGGGATGACGCAGGTCTTCGACGAAGACGGAACGGTGACACCGGTGACGGTGATCAAGGCCGGACCGTGTGTCGTCGTGCAGAAGAAGACGGTCACCTCCGATGGCTACGAAGCGGTGCAGCTCGGCTTCGTCGAGGAGCGCGCGCCCAAGAAGGTCACGAAGCCCATGCAGGGCCACTTCCAGAAGACGGGCCAGGGAGCCGCGCCTACGCGCGTGCTCAAGGAGTTCCGCCTGGACGGCCTCGACGGCGAAGCGACCAACGTAGGCGACAAGGTGCTCGTCGGGGACAACTTCTCCGAAAACGACACGGTCACCGTTGTCGGCACGTCGAAGGGCCGCGGATTCGCGGGCTTCATGAAGCGTCACGGCTTCGGCGGCGGCCGCGCATCGCACGGCTCGATGTTCCATCGCGCGCCCGGTTCGATCGGCCAGTCGGCCTATCCGTCGCGGGTCATCAAGGGAACGAAGATGGCCGGACACATGGGCGATGCGCGCGTGACGGTCAAGAACCTGAAGGTTGTGCAGGTCGACTCCGAGCAGAACCTGCTGCTCGTCCACGGCGCCGTGCCTGGACCGAACGGAGCGCTCGTGCTCATCAACAAGGTGAAGAGGTAAGCGTCATGGCGACACTCGACGTCCGAAATCTCAAGAACGAAGTGGTCGGCAAGGTCGAACTCGACGAAAGCGTTTTTGGCGCTCCGCTCAATCGCGCGCTCATCTACGACGCAGTCAAGGCGTACCAGATGAACCAGCGCCTGGGCACGGTGAGCACGAAGACGCGTGGCGAGACCTCGGGCTCGGGCCGCAAGCTCTGGAAGCAGAAGGGCACGGGCCGGGCGCGCATCGCGTCGATCCGGTCGCCGCTCTGGAAGGGTGGCGGCGCGACGTTTGGACCTAAGCCGCGTCCGTGGGAGACGCGATTGCCGAAGAAGATGCGCCGGGGCGCGCTCTGCTCGGCGCTGTCTGAGCGGCTGCGCGAGGGCCGTATCACCGTAGTCGATGGCTTCGCGCTCGAATCGCACAAGACGGCAGCATTCGCGTCGGTCCTGACGGCGCTCGGACACGATCGCAAGACGCTGGTCGTCGACGGCGGCGGCAACCGTAACCTGATGCTTTCGTCGCGCAACCTCGCGTCGGTTTCCGTGTCGAGCGATTCGCTGCTCAACATTCACGACGTGCTTGCGCACGACCGGCTGATTTTTTCGAAGGACGCCATCGAGGCGCTTGCCGCGCGGCTGTCGCGCTAAGGGAGAGACGACCATGCGTACCGTCTGGAACGTCATACTCGGGCCGATCATCACGGAGAAGGCCCTCGAAATGAAGGACGACCCCGAGTCGTATGGCCGTGCCGGCAACGACCGTCAGATGCTTGCGCTCAAGGTGGCGCCGGCGGCGACGAAGACCGAGATCGCCACGGCCGTCTCGAAGATCTTCGGCGTGAAGGTCGAATCGGTCCGGACGATCAACGTGCAGGGCAAGCTCAAGCGCGTGGGTCGCTACGAAGGCCGCCGGCCCGACTGGAAGAAGGCATACGTCACCATCGCCGAAGGCGAGAAGGAGATCGTGTTCGAGGACACGATCTAGGCTGAAGGAGAGTACCGATGGGCATCAAGAAGCTCACACCGACCAGTCCCGCGCGCCGGTACCAGACGTACCTGACGCGTGACGAGCTGACGGCGACGACGCCGGAGAAGAGTCTGCTCGAGCCGAAGAAGCGGATCTCGGGCCGCAACAACAACGGACGCATCACGATGCGCCGTCGCGGCGGCGGTCACAAGCGGCAGTACCGCAAGATCGACTTCAAGCGCGACAAGAACGGCATTCCCGGCAAGGTCGCGACGATCGAGTACGATCCGAACCGGTCGGCGCACATCGCGCTGATCCACTACGTCGACGGGGAGAAACGCTACATCCTCGCGCCGATCGGGCTTTCTGTCGGTCAGCAGATCGTCTCGGGACCGGAAGCGGACATCATCGTCGGCAATGCGTTGCCGTTGCGAAACATCCCGCTCGGCACCACGCTGCACAACGTGGAAATGAAGGCCGGATGCGGTGCGCAGATCGCCCGGTCCGCCGGAGCTGCAGTGCAACTGCAGGCCAAGGAAGGCGACTGGGCACTGATCAAGGTGCCGTCCGGCGAAGTCCGGCGCGTTCCTCTCGATTGCGTTGCGACTATCGGCCAGGTCGGCAATGCCGAGCACCAGAACGTGAGCCTCGGCAAGGCCGGCCGATCGCGGTGGAAGGGCCTCAGACCGAAGGTTCGCGGTGTAGCGATGAACCCGGTCGACCACCCGCATGGCGGCGGCGAGGGCAAGACCTCGGGTGGCCGCAATCCAGTTTCGCCGTGGGGCACTCCCGCGCGCGGTTACAAGACACGGCGCAACAAGAACACCGATCGCTTTATCGTTCGCCGACGGACCAAGTAGGAGATAGCTGAGTTATGGCGCGTTCAGTCAAGAAGGGTTTCTTCATCGACGATCACCTCGAGAAGGCGATCGAGCGCATGAACGCCGCGGGCGACAAGCGGGTCCACAAGACGTGGTCGCGCAGGTCGGTGATCACGCCGGATATGGTGGGCCACACGATTGCGGTCCACAACGGCAAGAAATTCATTCCCGTCTACGTCACCGAGAACATGGTGGGTCACAAGCTTGGCGAGTTTTCGCCGACTCGCACCTTCAAGGGACACGCGGACAAGAGCGAGAAGACCGCTAAGAAGGGGGGTCGGCGCTGATGAACGCAAGAGCGATTACGAAATCCGTCCAGGGCTCTCCGCAGAAGGCGCGCCTCGTGGTGGACACGATTCGCGGACTGCGCGTGCCGGAGGCGCTCGCAATCCTGCATTACACGAACAAGCGTGCGGCAGCGATGATCGAGAAAACGCTGCGGTCGGCAGTGGCCAACGCGAGCAACCTGGCCGAAGAGAAGAACGTGAGCGTCGACGTGGACAACCTCTACGTGTCGGCTGCAATGGTCGACCTTGGGCCGACGAAGCACCGCCGCCGCCGCCGTCCGGCGCCTATGGGTCGTGCGTACAGCGAGCGCCGGTGGCGCAGCCACATCACGATCGAGGTTTCGACCGAGAAGCCGCGAGCCGTGGCCGAGCGCGACGCGCGCGACGCGCAGTTTTCCATCAAGAAGAAGCCGGCCGCTACGGCGCCGGGCGAGGCGTAAGGAGGAGTCGTGGGTCAGAAAGTACACCCATTCGGGTTTCGGCTCGGCTACAACAAGACCTGGCATTCGGTCTGGTTTGCCAACAAGGACTATGCCGAACTGCTGCACGAAGATCTGAAGCTCAAGAAGGACCTGAAGAACCGGTTCGCTGGAGCTGGCGTGTCGCACATCGACATCGAACGAGCCGCCAACAAGCTCAAGATCATCATCCACACGTCCCGTCCTGGCATCATCATTGGCCGCAAGGGCGCTGAGATCGACAAGCTGAAGCAGGAGATCAAGAACCGCACCGGACGCGAGGTCTTCGTCAACATCCAGGAGATCCACAAGCCGGAACTCAACGCGCAGCTCCAGGCCGAGCAGGTCGCGCAGCAGCTCGAGAAGCGCATCGCGTTTCGCCGGGCGATGCGACGCGCGGTCGAGAATGCCAAGCGGTTCGGGGCCAAGGGTGTGAAGGTGCGCGTCTCAGGCCGCCTCAACGGCGCCGAGATCGCGCGGTCAGAGTGGGCACTGGACGGCCAGCTTCCGCTGCACACGCTTCGCGCGGACATCGACTATGGATTCGCGGAAGCCCGCACGACCTTCGGCGTCATCGGGGTCAAGGTGTGGATCTACCGGAGCGACGTCCTCGACAGCCGTCGTCTGGCGAATGCCGGGCCTGCCGGACGCGCACCGCGCGACCGCTTCGATCGGGACGGGAGGTAAACCGTGGCAGAGTACAAGATTCCCAAGAAGGTCAAGTTCCGCAAACAGATGCGCGGCCGGATGAGCGGGCTTGCAACGCGCGGATCGGGCATCAGCTTCGGCGAGTATGGGCTGAAGGCGATGGAGCCGGCCTGGATAACGAGCCGTCAGATCGAAGCGGGTCGTATTGCGATGACGCGATTCATCAAGCGCGGCGGCAAGATCTGGATCCGGGTGTTCCCCGACAAGCCGATCACGAAAAAGCCGGCCGAAACGCGCATGGGCAAGGGCAAGGGCGCGCCCGAGGGCTGGGTCGCCGTCGTCAAGCCTGGCCGTGTGCTTTTCGAGATGGAGGGCGTCGACGAGGCTCTCGCCCGTGAAGCCATGCGCCTCGCGGCCCAGAAGCTTCCGATCAAGACGAAGTTCGTCACGCGGAAGGAGCAGGAAGGAGGCCTCATATGAAGCCGAACGAAGTGCGCGGCTTGAATGACGACGCGCTGTTTGCCAAGGGGGCCGAGCTTCGCGAGAAGCTTTTCCGGCTCCGGTTCAAGGCGGCCCTCGGCAATACGGACACCGTGAACGACATCCGCCAGTCCCGTAAGGATCTCGCGCGGATCAAGACGGAGGTCCGGACGCGCGAACTGCGTAACGAGGCTGCCGAAGGCGGCAAGGTCACGGGCAAGATGTCGCGTGCGAAGCGCCGCCGCCGGGCCGAGGCGCGACACAACGCGCAGGCGCGGTCCTAGAACGGTTCAACGAGGAAGAGGAGCGAGAGATGGCTGACGAAATTCAGAACGGGACCGAGGTCGAGGCGAAACGCCGGGCCCGCAACCAGAAGGTGGGCATAGTCACGAGCGACAAGATGGAGAAGTCGTGCGTCGTTCGCGTCGACCGCCTGGTCCAGCATCCGCAGTACCGCCGGTACGTCCGCAAGCGCTCGAACTTCATGGCGCACGACGAACTCGGCGCTGGTGTTGGCGACAAGGTGCGGATCATGGAGACGCGGCCGATGTCCGCGCGAAAGCGCTGGCGCGTGATCGAGATCGTTCAGAAGGCCGTCAAGTAGCCGGATCGGACGCGGCAGAGGAGGAGCAGCACAATGTTACAGATGCGAACCATGCTGGAGGTTGCCGACAACTCCGGCGCCAAGCGCCTCTCGATGATCCTGCCGATCGGCGGATCTACGGGCGACAAGGCCGGGCTCGGCGACATCATCACGGCAGCGGTCAAGGAAGCCTCGCCCGACGGCACGGTCAAGAAGGGACAGGTCGTCAAGGCGGTTGTCGTCCGGACGCGCAAGGAGACCCGCCGGCGTGACGGAACCTATATCCGGTTCGACCAGAACGCCGCCGTGCTCATCAAGCCGGACGGCGAGCCGATCGGAACCCGTGTGTTTGGACCGGTCGCGCGCGAGTTGCGTGAGCGCAAGTTCATGAAGATCGTATCGCTCGCTCCGGAGGTGATCTGAGATGGCGAATATCGTGAAAGCGAAGCTTAGGCGCCTGCAGGCGGAGAAGCCGGCGCCGAAGGTGAAGATTCGCAAAGGCGATCAGGTTCTGGTCGTCAGTGGCGCGAATCGCGGTGATACCGGCCGTGTGATCGATGTCGATCCCAGGGCGTCTACGGCTCGTGTCGAAGGCATCCGGATCGTCAAGAAGCACGAGAAGCCGGATCGCGCGCGCGGCAAGACGGGGGGCATCGTCCGGGTTGAGGCTCCGATTCAGCTCTCGAACCTCAAGGTGATCGATCCCTCGACGGGAAGGGCGACGCGCGTAGGCCGCCGGATCCTCGAGGACGGCACGATCGTCAGGTACGCGAAGGGATCCGGGACGGTCCTCGACAAGACGAAGTAGAACCGCGGAGACGCGAAAGACCGATGGCCCCGTACAACGCCGGGGCGACGAAGGAAGAAAACAGATGCAACCGAGACTCAAAGAGCGATACCGGAACGAGATCGCGCCGGCCCTGATGAAGGAGTTCAGCTTCACGAACCACATGGCCGTGCCGAAGCTCGAGAAGATCGTCCTGAACATGGGACTTGGCGACGCGCATTCGAATCCCAAGGGGCTCGAGGCCGCTCGCGCCGAACTGGCCCAGGTCACGGGACAGCACGCAGTGGTCACGAAGGCGAAGAAGTCGATCGCGGCGTTCAAGTTGCGCGAGGGAATGCAGATCGGCGCGCGCGTCACGCTGCGCGGCGACCGGATGTACGAGTTCCTCGACCGGCTGCTCAACGCCGTGCTCCCGCGTATCCGCGACTTCCGCGGCATCTCGCCAGACGCGTTCGACGGTCGCGGCAACTACACGCTCGGCGTTCGCGAGCAGCTCATCTTCCCGGAGATCGACTTCGCCAAGGTCGAGAAGGTCCGCGGAATGAACATCAGCATTGTGACGACGGCGCGAACCGACGAGGAGGGCCGGGCCCTGCTCAGGTCGTTCGGAATGCCGTTCCGGAAATAGGAGAAGCAAGCGAAATGGCAAAGCTGTCATCGATGGTGAAGGCGCAGCAGCGCCCGAAGTTCAAGGTGCGCCAGCACAACCGCTGCAACCGGTGCGGACGGGCGCGCGCCTACATGCGCAAGTTCAAGCTGTGCCGGATCTGCTTCCGCGAGCTTTCGCTTCAGGGACACGTTCCTGGCGTCATCAAGTCGAGCTGGTAAGGAGAATCGACCGTGACTGATCCGATCGCAGATATGCTGACGCGCGTCCGCAATGCTCTGGGGGCCAAGCACCAGAAGGTCGATGTTCCCGCTTCGAACCTGAAGGTCGAGGTTGCCCGCATTCTCAAGGACGAAGGATTCATCTCGAACTACAAGGTGATCGGGGAAGGCGCCGGCCGTGCCATCCGGGTCTACCTGAAGTACGGGCCCGACGACGAGAAGATCATCAACCGCATCGAGCGTGTGTCGAAGCCGGGATGCCGCGTCTACGTTGGACGCGACGAGATCCCGAACGTCCTCGCCGGTCTCGGGATCAACATCCTGAGCACTTCGCGCGGTGTGATGACCGGCCGTGACGCCCGGCGTCTCGGCATCGGCGGAGAGATCCTCTGCCGGGTCCACTAAAGGAAAGCGCTATGTCGACCACAGTTTCAACCATCGCCAAGGAGTCGCGCATCGGTAAGAGGCCGATCTCACTTCCATCCGGCGTCAAGGTTTCGATCAGCGAGACCGAGATCGAGATCTCGGGACCGAAGGGTAAGCTCGTCACGCCCATTCCGGCCGGGATCAGCATCGAGCAGGAAGACTCGTCGCTTCGCCTGAAGGCGGCCACGGGTCAGGAACGTGCGTCGCACGGCCTCGCTCGTGCGCTGCTCGCAAACGCCGTGAAAGGCGTAACTGACGGCTTCACGCGGGAACTCGACATAGTCGGTGTCGGTTACAAGGTGGAGCAGAAGGGCACGAAGCTGGTGATGGCTCTCGGTTATTCGCATCTCGTCGAGTTCGTGCCTCCGCCTTCGATCGACATCAAGATCGAGCGCAAGTCGAAGCCGGGCATCAATCAGTATCAGACCACGCTCATCGTGACTGGCATCGACAAGCAGGAAGTCGGGCAGGTTTGCGCGAACCTTCGAAATCTGAGGCGCCCCGATGCCTACAAGGGCAAGGGTGTGCGGTACGCCGACGAGAAGCTGCGGCTCAAGCCGGGCAAGTCGGCCAAGTAAGGGAGTAAAGGGACATGGCCACCAAGTCACGCGCCGTCGTGCGCCAAGCCATTCACGGCCGAATTCGCCGCAAGGTATCGGGGACGTCCGAGCGTCCGCGGCTTTCGGTCTACCGCAGTCTCAAGCACATCTCGGTGCAACTCGTCGACGACACGAAGGGCGTCACGGTCGCTGCGGCGTCGACTGTCGAAAAAGCGCTTCGCGGATCCGTCGGCGGCAACGTCGCGGCCGCGAAAGAAGTGGGCCGGATCATCGCCGAGCGTGCGCGCGAAAAGGGGATCGAGCAGGTGGTCTTCGATCGCGGCGGCTACATCTATCACGGCCGGGTCAAGGGACTTGCCGAGGCCGCCCGCGAGGCTGGCCTGAAGTTCTAGGCGGAGAGTACGAATGCGAAGAATTACTGCTGACGGCCTCGATCTCAAGGATCAGGTGATCTCAATCAACCGCGTGACGAAGGTCGTAAAGGGCGGAAAGAACCTCTCGTTCAGCGCGCTCGTCGTCGTTGGCGACGAAAACGGGCACGTTGGATTCGGCACTGGAAAGGCCCGTGAGGTTCCCCTCGCCATCCGAAAGGGCATCGAGGCCGCGAAGAAGAATCTGATCGCGGTCCCCCTGGCCGACACGACCATCCCGCACGTTTCCACCGGCCGCTTCGGCGCGGGCAAGGTCCTGCTGAAGCCGGCACCGGAAGGAACGGGCGTGATAGCAGGCGGTGCGGTGCGCGCCATCATGCAGGCGGTGGGCATCCACAACATCGTCACCAAGTGCCTTGGGACCAACAACGCGCACAACGTCATCAGGGCGACCTTCGAGGGTCTTCGCAACCTGAAGGATCCGGCGCACGTCCGTCGGCTGCGCGGTAAGGACGGAGAGGAGTAATACGGCAATGGCGGCCAAGACCATGCGCATCCAGCAGTACCGGTCCACGATCGGTCAGAAGAGCACGATCAAGACCGTGGTGAAGCACCTCGGCTTCAGGCGTCTCAACCAGACACTCGAGCGTCCCGACACGGCCGCCATCCGCGGCATGGTGGCGAAGGTTCCGCACCTCGTGCGGATTGTTGAGGATTCGTCGAACTGAGCCTGCATCGGACCGGCGATGGTCCGCGCGGCGCTGTTACAGGCGAACGGAGAAGAACAATGCTTGGACTGCACAATCTGAAACCCGCCAAGGGCGCGGTAAAGAACAAGAAGCGCATCGGACGGGGTCCGGGCTCCGGAACCGGCAAAACTGCCGGCAAGGGCCACAAGGGACAGAAGTCCCGGTCCGGTTACTCGTTGCGGCCCGGATTCGAGGGCGGCCAGATGCCGCTCCAGAGGCGCTTGCCGAAGCGCGGCTTCACGAACATTTTCAAAAAGGAATGGGTCGAGCTGAACCTGCTGACCATCGAGAAGAGGTTCGACGCCGGCGCGGATATCACGCCCGAGTTCCTCGTCGAGGCGGGATACTGCTCGAAGCGCGCGATCGAAACTAGCGCTGGTCTCGTGATCATGGGCAAGGGCGAAGTCACGAAGGCGTTTCGGGTCTCTGCGCACCGCATCACGAAGGGTGCTCGCGAGAAGATCGAGAAGGCCGGCGGATCCGTAACGATCCTCGGCGCAGCAGAGGCGAGCGCGTCGTAGCACGGCTTGGACAGGGCGGCATGCGCGCGATGGAGCATTCGTTATTTCACGCCTGAGCGACGCCCAGTGATTCCGGGGTTGGGAACACGATGATCGAGAACTTCCTCAACAGTCTCCGCAATGTCTTTGCCGTGCCGGACCTGCGCAAGCGGGTCATCTTCACGCTCAGCCTGCTTGCGGTCTATCGCATTGGCAGCCACATCCGGGTGCCTGGTATCGATCCGGTGCAGCTGGCCGAGCTCTGGCAGAACGTCGCTTCGTCGCTGCTCGGCGTCCTCGACCTCTTCTCGGGCGGCAACCTGCAGAAGATTTCTGTCCTTGCTCTCGGGATCATGCCGTACATCACGGCCTCGATCATCCTCCAGCTCATGACGGTCGTCAGTCCCCGGCTCAAGGCCGTGCAGGAAGAGGGCGAGATGGGCCGCCGGAAGATGAATCAGTGGACGCGCTACCTGACCGTCGTCCTCGCGATCATCCAGACGACGAGCATCGCGTGGTTCCTGCAAAGCCAGCCCGGCCTCGTTTACGAACCGGGCGTCTCGTTCGTCGCGTTGACGATGCTGACGCTGACGACCGGCACGATCTTCATCATGTGGCTTGGCGAGCAGATCACCGAACGCGGAATCGGCAACGGAATCTCGCTTATCATCTTTGCCGGTATCATCATCGGCGCGCCGCGCGCGGTCGTTCAGATCTACGAGAAAGCCACGGAGGGCGGTACGCAGACCGCACTGGGGATGATCCTGCTTCTCGCGGGAATGATCCTGATTATCGCGGCTATCGTCTTCATGGAGCGCGGACTGCGCAAGATTCCGATCAATCACGCCAGAAGGCAGGTTGGCCGCACGTCGGTGCCGGTGCAGCAGACGACGATGCCCATCAAGGTCAACATGGGCGGCGTGATTCCGGTCATCTTCGCGGCGTCGATTATGGCGTTTCCGCAGACGCTTGCGAATCTGATACCGAACTCGGTGTTTGGCTTCGACCTCACGTCGCTGCAGAACTTCCTGTCCACGGCCGTTCAGAGCATGGGAGGTGGCGGTCATCCGCTCTATATGTTGCTCGACGCGGCGGCGATCATCTTCTTCACGTTCTTCTACGTGTCGATCATCTTCAACACGGAAGAGGTCGCGGACAATCTACGGAAGAACGGCCAGTTCATTCCCGGCATTCGGCCCGGAAAGCGCACGGCCGATTATCTGAACGGCGTGCTCAACCGTCTAACGTTCGTCGGCGCCATCTATCTCGCGGTGCTCGTGCTCATTCCGCAAGTAATGATCCAGGGAGTGGCGTTCCAGCAGATTCCGAGTATCGGACCGGCTATTGACGACTTCCTCCGTTCCAACATCGTCACGTCGTGGATTGCGACCGGCATGGGACTCAACTTCCAGTTCGGCGGCACAAGCCTGCTGATCGTGGTTGGCGTGGCGATGGACACGATGCAGCAAATCGAAGCCCAGCTCATCATGCGGCACTACGACGGCTTCCTTGGACCTGGGGGCCGGCGTCTCCGCAGCCGGCGCGTTCCCGGATCCCAGTAACAGGGTGTGACGTGACGTCGAGACGTGGAAAGATCCTGATCCTGGTTGGCGCCCCTGGAGCCGGAAAGGGTACGCAGGCCCAGATGCTCGAGCAACGCTGCGGAATTCCGCAGATATCGACTGGCGATATCCTGCGTGCCATTGCGAAGCAGGATTCGGATCTGGGGAGGGAAGTGGCCCGCATTCAGAAGTCGGGACAACTGGTGAGCGACGCGGTGCTCGCCGACGTCGTGCGGGAGCGGACCGGCCGGCCTGATTGCGAGGACGGGTACATCCTGGACGGCTTTCCCCGGACACTGGCGCAGGCACGGACGCTCGAGGTCATGTCGAAGGAACAGGAGCGCGAGATCCTGACGGTCTACGTGCGAGTGGAGCGGCACGAGCTCATGAATCGCCTGACAGGCCGGCGGACCTGTCCGGGTTGCAACGAGATTTTCAACGTCCATTCGCGACCGCCACGGGTTGAAGGCGTTTGCGACAACTGCGGGCAAGGGCTCTTTCGGCGTGACGATGACAACGAGGAAACAGTGACGCAGCGGATAACGACGTGGGCCGATCAGACCAAGCCGGTATACGAACACTACCGGACTACGAATCGGCTGGTGACGATCGACGGCGCCAAGGCTCCCGAAGAGGTATTCGCCGACATCATGGGCGCTGTCGGTCCGTGCGAGGCGGAGAGCGCATGAGGATCCGCCGGGATCGCATTACGCGGAAGTCCGCAGCCGAGCTCGACAAGATGCGACGCGTCGGGCAGCTCGTGGGAGAGATCCTGCGCGATGTCCGGCAGATGGTCGGGCCCGGAGTCACGACTCTCGACCTGGACCGCGTGGCCGAAGAGAAGACCCGTGCCGCAGGCGGCATCCCGGCGTTCATTGGAGTACCGGGGCTGCGCAGTCCCTACAGGCATTCGCTCTGCACGTCGATCAACGAAGAAGTCGTTCACGGCATTCCATCGAGCCGGAAGCTCGTGGATGGCGACGTCGTGGGAATCGACTTCGGCATCGTGCTCGACGGTTACGTGGGCGATTCGGCGGTGACGGTTCCGGTGGGCGAGATTTCCGACGACGTCAAGAAACTGCTCAAGGCAACTGAGGAATCGCTCTTCAGGGCGATAGACCAGATGCGGCCCGGTAACCGGCTCAACGACGTCGGCGGCGCCGTCGAGGACTATGTCGAGGCGCTTGGCTACACGGTAGTCAGGGAGTTCTGCGGCCACGGCATCGGCCGGAAGATGCACGAACCGCCGCAGGTTCCCAATTACCGGTCGCGCGGCGGCGACTCGAACCTGATTCTTCGCGAGGGGCTCGTGCTCGCGATCGAACCGATGGTGAATCTCGGCGGCGCGGAAGTTCTGACGCGGAGCGATGGGTGGACGGTGGCGACCGTCGATGGACGTCCGTCGGCGCACTTCGAGCACACCATCGCGGTGACCGAAAACGGGCCCGAGGTGCTTACCCTCGTGGACCAGACGAATTATCTGACGACTGCGGGGCTGTAATGGCTTGCCGGCACGGAAAGTGCCGTGCTAGTGTGACTGTTTTGATTCGAAGGCTTTGGCGAGGAGTAACGAGACCATGAAGGTTCGTGCGTCCGTGAAGAAGATTTGCGACAACTGCAAGGTAATTCACCGCAAGGGAGTCGTGCGCGTCATCTGCACCAATCCCAAGCACAAGCAGCGGCAGGGCTAGTCGAGAGGGAGTGAGGAATGGCACGTTTAGCGGGAGTTGACCTCCCACCCAACAAGCGGGCGGAAATCGGGCTTACCTACATCTACGGTATCGGCCGATCGCGCTCGAAGACGATCCTCGACGCGGCAAATGTGGATGTACACACGAAGATCCGCGACCTGACCGAGGAAGAGCTGAACCGGATCCGTGCGGTCATCGACCAACACGGCGACGTCGAAGGCGATCTGCGCAAGCGAATCCAGCTCGACATCAAGCGGCTCATGGACATCGGCTGCTACCGGGGACTGCGGCATCGTCGCGGGCTTCCGGTTCGCGGACAGCGCACCCACACGAATGCCCGGACGCGCAAGGGTCCGCGCCGCATGACGGTCGCCAAGAAGAAGGCGCCTGGCAAGAAGTAGCGAACGGGCGCGTCGTCGGGTAGCAGCGGCCTGAGCGGCTGCGACCGTCTGACGCGCTTCGCGCGTGAAGAAGCACTCACGAGGAGTTATGGCGAAAGCAGGAGCACAGAAGAAGGGCGGCGCCGGCAAGAAGAAGACCTTCAAGAAGAAGGAAAAGAAGCTCGTTCCCCAGGGAATCGTGCACATCCAGGCGTCCTTCAACAACACGATCATCAGCATCACCGACCAGGCGGGGAATCTCGTATCGCAGTCGAGCTCCGGAGCCCTGGGCTTCCGCGGTTCCCGTAAGGGCACGCCTTTTGCCGCGCAGCAGGCGGCGTCGCGGGCCGCCCAGACCGCGCGTGAGGTCGGAATGTCGACCTGCGAAGTCCGGGTAAAGGGACCTGGCGCGGGCCGCGAATCGGCGATCCGTGCCCTGCACGGCGCAGGGATAGAGGTGAAGCTGATTCGGGACGTTACCCCAATTCCGCACAACGGCTGCCGCCCACCGAAGCGGCGTCGAGTCTGATCACACGGCATTCACTGGCCGGAGACGACGCGAGGGCGAAGGACATCCTTCGCCATGTCGCCGCCGGTCACTGGACGCCGCCGCCCGGCTCCGAGGAACCGGACCAGCAAAAGGACGAAGGGCCCGGAAGCGCCGCGTGCGCGACCGGCCTGTAAACTTTTCAGGAGAATTCACTTGGCGAGATACAGAGATGCAAAGTGCCGGCTGTGCCGGCGAGAGGGCGCAAAGCTCTTTCTGAAAGGCGAGCGATGCTTCAAGCCATCGTGCGCAATCGAGAAGCGAGGGGCCACCCCTCCCGGACAGCACGGCCGCGACCAGCGCCGTACGAAGGTCACCGGGTATGGAACCCAGTTGCGCGAGAAGCAGAAGGTAAAGCGCATCTACGGGATGCTCGAGAAGCAGTTCCGCATCTTCTTCGAGAAGGCGGCACAGCAGAAGGGCGTCACGGGCGAAACTCTGCTCTCGATGCTCGAACGCCGTCTCGACAACGCCGTTTTCCGGCTTGGCTTCGCGATCAACCGTCGCCAGGGCCGGCAACTCGTCGCCCATGGCCACATTGCCGTAAACGGCCGTCGCGTGAACATCCCGTCATTCTTCGTTCGTCCCGGCGACCGTGTTTCGGTCATCGAAGGCAGCCGCAAGAACGTACACGTCATGAGCGCGTGGCAGACCGCGTCTGGCCGCGGCCGGCCGTCGTGGCTCGAAGTGACCGACCTCGAGAAGATGGAGGGCCGCGTGACCGCGCTGCCGCGTCGCGAGGACATCGATCAGGACATCAACGAACAGCTCATCGTCGAGCTGTACTCGAAGTAGCCCGTCAACGGCTCGAATCCTGGAAGGTACACATGGAGCAGACATCTCTCTGGACCGGATTTCAAAAGCCCAAGCGGCTCGTTCCCGACGCCGATACGCTGACGGATACATACGGAAAGTTCTCGGCGCAGCCGTTCGAGCGCGGCTTCGGCACGACGATCGGCAATAGCCTGCGTCGTGCGCTGCTGTCGTCGATCGAGGGCGCGGCGATCACGGCGGTTCGAATCGAGGGCGTGCTTCACGAGTTCTCGTCGATCCCCGGCGTCGTGGAAGACGCGACCGACATCATCCTCAACCTCAAGCAGGTTCCTTTCAAGCTCTACGGAGCCGGCCCCAAGACACTTCGAGTGCGGAAGTCGGAGCCTGGCGTACTGCTGTCTGGCGCGATCGAAGTCGACAACGAGGTCGAAATCCTCGATCCGGGCATTCACATTGCGACGGTCTCGGAGGGGGGATCGCTCTCGATCGAGCTTCGTCTCAAGCGCGGACGCGGGTACGTCTCGGCGGAGCACAACTTCGACGAGGATCTCGCCGTCGGCTATATCCCGATCGATTCGGTGCATACGCCGGTCAAGAAGGTCAACTTCACCGTCGAAGCCGCGCGCCTTGGGCAGGATACCGATTACGACAAGCTTTCTCTCGAAGTCTGGACGAACGGCAGTGTCGCTCCCGAAACGTCCATTGGTCTCGCCGCGAAGCTGATCAAGGATCACATGTCGATCTTCATCAACTTCGAAGAGACGACGGACGAGGTCAACGTCGACGATCAGACACCGCCGCCTGTGCCCTACAACGAGCACCTCGACCGTTCCGTGGATGAGCTCGAGTTGTCGGTTCGCAGTTACAACTGCCTGAAGAACGCGGATATCAAGACGATCCGCGAGCTCGTCCAGCGCTCCGAGATCGAGATGCTCAAGACGAAGAACTTCGGCCGTAAGTCGCTCAACGAGATCAAGGAGATCCTCTCTGGAATGGGCCTTGGCCTCGGCATGAAGTTCGACGAGCAGGGCCGGATCATTCAGGAGCCGGAGGAGTACGAACCGGACCTCGATGGCGTCTATGAAGACGACGAGGAGGAGGAGTAGGCGATGCGCCATCTCGTTGCACATAGAAAACTTGGGCGGACGTCCGCTCATAGGAAGTCATTGCTTCGCAATCTTGCGACGTCGCTCATACTCGAGGAGAGGATCGAGACGACATTGCCGAAGGCGAAGGAGCTCCGTCCTTTCGTCGAGAAAGCGGTAACGCTAGGTAAGCGCGCGAATACGGCCGAAAAGCCGGCCGACGTGGTTCACGCGCGCCGCCTCGCGGCTGGATTCGTGCACTCCGGAAATCGCACTGGTGCGGATCGCCGGCCGGACGGCGGCTACCACCAGGAGCGTCCGGAGCGCACGGCTGGAGTTGCAGCCGTCTCGAAGTTGTTCGACGAACTTGCAAAGAGGTACGAGTCGCGGCCGGGTGGCTACACGCGGATCATCAAGCTCGGCACTCGCAAGGGAGATGGCGCTGAAATGGCGATCATCGAGTTCGTCGACCGGCCGGAAGCGGTCGAGACGAAGTCGACTGCAGCGGCGTCCTCCGGGAAGAAACTCGGTCTGCTGGACCGGCTGCGTGGCCGCGGCCGGAAGAAGGCCGACGACGCCTCGGCCGAGGAGTAGCCGGACCGGTTAGCCTCGACAGGCCCCAACGCTTTCTGAACCGGGCGTTGGGGCTTGTTTGCGATCACGTTACGGACTTCGATGGGGCGCAAGATCGATGACACTCAAAGATGTCAAAGAACTGATTGAGTTGGTCCACGCGAAAGGGTTCGCTGAGTTCGAGATCGCGCAGGCCGACTTCACCTTGAAGATCGTTGCGAACGCGCCGGTCGTGTACGCAACGCCTGCCGTGGCTCCGATCGTTGCCGCGCCTGCTCCGGCTCCCGCTGCAATGGCGGCCCCTTTACCGGTCGCGACCGCCGCTGCCGCCGCGCCGGAGGCCCCGGCCGCCGACGAGTCGCTCGTCGTGGTCAAGTCTCCGATCGTCGGCACGTTCTATCGCGCTCCAGGCCCGACGGCCGATCCGTTCGTGAAGGTGGGCGACCGCATCGACGTCGGATCGGTGCTCTGCATCGTCGAGGCAATGAAGCTGATGAACGAGATCGAGTCGGACGTCGCCGGCGAGATCGTCAAAGTCTTCGTCGACAATGCCCAGCCGGTCGAGTACGGCCAGCCACTTTTTGGCATCCGGCCCTAGGCGCGATCCGATGTTCAAGAAGATCCTGATTGCGAACCGGGGCGAGATCGCCTGCCGGATCATCTGGACGTGCAAGGAACTCGGCATCAGGACGGTTGCCGTTTATTCCGAGGCCGACGAGGACGCGCTGCACGTGCGCTTCGCGGACGAGGCCATCCGGATCGGTCCGCCAAATCCTCGTCAGAGCTACCTCTCGATGCCGGCCATCATCAGCGCCGCCGAGATCACGAACGTCGACGCGATCCATCCCGGTTACGGATTCCTCGCAGAAAATGCGCGTTTCGCCGAGATATGCGAGTCGTGCAACATCCGGTTCGTCGGTCCGTCCCCTCGCGCCATCCGCACGATGGGCGACAAGGCTGCCGCGCGACAGGCGATGATCGAAGCTGGTGTTCCAGTCGTTCCGGGCAGCGACGGCATCGTGGAAACGGCGGAAGACGCCCAGCGCGCGGGTGACGAGATCGGATACCCGCTTATGCTCAAGGCGTCGGCCGGAGGCGGCGGGCGCGGAATGCGCATAGTCCACGACTCCAAGGACGTCGCCGGCGCGTTCGAGACGGCCTCGAACGAGGCGCTCGGCGCTTTCGGCGACGGGTCGATGTACATGGAGCGATACGTCGGAGACGCGAGGCACATCGAGATCCAGGTAGTCGCAGACGCGCACGGCAACGTCGTTCATCTCGGTGAGCGCGAATGTTCGGTGCAGCGCCGCCACCAGAAGCTCATCGAGGAGTCGCCCTCGCCGGCGCTCACGCCGGCCGAACGCGAGGCAATGGGGAGTGCGGCCGTTGCCGCTTGCAAGCACATCGGGTACGAAAGCCTGGGAACGATCGAGTTCCTCTATGACCGGACGCGCAAAGAGTTCTATTTCATGGAGATGAACACGCGAATTCAGGTCGAGCATCCGGTGACGGAAATGGTCACGAATGCCGATCTCGTGCGCGCGCAGATCCTGATCGCGGCCGGCGAACCGTTGAATTTTACGCAGGAAGATGTTTCGTTCGTCGGACACTCGATCGAATGCCGCGTGAACGCCGAGGACCCGCGGACGTTCGCGCCGTCTCCGGGAAAGATCACGGCGCTCAACATGCCGGGCGGACCCGGCGTCCGGGTCGATACCCACGCATACGCCGGATACACGGTGCCGCCGTATTACGATTCGCTGGTGGCGAAAATCGTCACGTACGCGAGGACGCGCGAGCGGGCAATCGCGCGTATGCAGCGCGCGCTCGAGGCCACTATCGTCGAAGGCATCAAGACGACGATTCCGCTTCACATGCAGATTCTGGCGAGCGAGAAGTTCCGGTCCGGCGATATCTCGACGCGGTTCATGGACACGTTCTTCGACGAGTAGGCCGCGGCCGCGATGTCCATCACGATCCCGCCGCTCTACGCGATCACCGACGACCGGGCCGCGGAAGGGCACGTCGAACAGGTTCGTGAACTCGTCGGGTGTGGCGTCCGGTTCGTACAGATTCGAGCTAAGTGCAGTTCAGGACGCGAGTTGTACGACATCGTGGTTTCGGCGCTCGAGATAGCGCGCGAGTCCGGCGCCCGCATCGTCGTCAACGATCGGGTCGATGTCGCCCTGGCCTCCGGGGCGGACGGCGTTCACGTCGGACAGGACGATCTGCCGGCCGGTGCGGCGCGCGCGATACTGGGCCCGGATGCGATCGTGGGTATCTCGACGCACTCGGTGGAGCAGGCCCGTGCAGCGGCGCAACTCCCGGTTGATTACGTAGCCATCGGACCCATCTTCCCGACGGCGACGAAGACGGACGCCGATCCCGTCGTTGGCCTCGAAGGACTGGCCGCGGTGCGCGAGGCGGTCGCTCGTCCGCTGGTCGCAATCGGGGGTATCCAGATCTCGAACGCGGCGGCCGTGTTCGCGGCGGGCGCCGACTCTGTAGCTGTCGTGAGCGGCCTGCGGGCGGGCGGGAGCCTTGAAGACTTGGTGCGCGCCTACAACTCCCTGCGGTCCTCGAGGTCGTAACGCGGACGCACGAACCGGTGGGCCTCGATCGTCAGGCCGCTGGTCTCGTAAGTTCGGCGCTCGAAGTCGAACAGATCGGGGTCGAGACTCGCGTGCGCATCGCCGGTCAGCAGGATCTCGCCAGCGTTGGCGAGGTCTTCGCCCAGTTTGCACGCGAGATTCATTTCGTCGCCGTACAGATCTTCCGTGCCGATGACGAGCAAGTCCCCGTAGCCGATGCCGAGCGATCCGTACAGATCGCGGTTGCCGGGAACGGCGGCGTTGACCGCTTCGAAGGCGCGAAGAATGTCGAGGGCCCCCTCGACGGCGCGACGTGTGGTCTCGAAGATGGCGAAGAGGTTGTCCGCCTCCTGCTTGATCACGGTTCCGCCGTTGCCCTCGACAGCCGGTCGCGTGGAAGAGTCCATCTGCTCGATCATCGCCAGGTAGTGAATGATGCCGAACTCCTGCGTCAACCTGGAAAAGCCCGACATATCCAGCACGAGCACCGCCGCGCGCCGGTCGAACAACCTGTGGATGTGGGCGTCGATGTCATCCACCCGATCCGGCTGTTGATTGCGCTGTTCGAGGAGGCGCTTCAGGATGGTTCGGTTGGAAGTCGAAGGGTTCAGGTTCACGGTGCCCTCCTGGGTGGGCTCTGCAGAAGATTCCGGCAACCGATTCTAGTCGCCGATTCGATCGGGAAGAAGGAAGAGGCGGGCGGTGCCGAATGGACAGCTTCGGAGGGGCGACCGGATCGAGCGGGTGACGCGCGAAATGCCGATTCCCGTCCCGACCCGATCGATTCGCTGGATCCGTCAGGACCACGTCTGCTGCTTTCCACCCGGGGACGTGGGGCAAACTGGGACCATGGTTGTCTCGGGCCGGTTCTGGTGATACCGTACGCGAGCCAATCTTCAACAGAACGGGAGACCGTCATGAGCTACTTCGACCTCCCTCCGATTCTGGAGAAGATGCTCAGTGTCGCCGAGAACATCAGCGACCTGAACTTCTCCGTTGGACGTCCACCGCAGGTCGAAATCAATGGCAAGCTGACGCCGGTCGATATCAAGGGCCTGCGCACGCTGACGCCGTACCAGACCGAGATCATCGCCATGGCGCTGCTCGAGGGCAACTTCGACGGCGCGGAGCGGCTCGTCCAGACAGGATCGGCGGACATCAGTTACAGCCTCCCGTCGCGCACGCGATTCCGTGTGAACATCTTCAAGCAGCGCGGATCCATCTCGGTCGTAATGCGCGTCATTCCGATGTACGTGCCAACGATCAAATCGCTGAATCTGCCACCGCAACTCGGCGAGATCTCGCACATGAAGAACGGGATCGTGCTGCTCACCGGTCCCACCGGATCGGGCAAGTCGTCGACGCTTGCCGCAATCATCGACAAGATCAACAACGAGTACGCCTACCACATCATCACGATCGAGGATCCGATCGAGTTCCTGCACACGCACAAGAAGTCGACGATCAACCAGCGCGAGCTCGGCAGCGACACACCAAGTTTCGCACTGGCGCTTCGCGCGGCCCTTCGTCAGGCGCCGAAGGTCATTCTCGTCGGCGAGATGCGCGACCTCGAAACCACCGAGATCGCGCTCGAGGCGTCCGAAACCGGCCACCTGGTGCTTTCGACGCTGCACACGACCGACGCATCGAAGACCGTCGACCGCATCATCGGCATCTTCCCGAAGTCGGAAGAGCACGTGATCCGCACGCGGCTCGCGCAGGCTTTCAAGTACATCATCTCGCAGCGCCTCATTCCGACGGCGGACGGCAAGGGCAGGATCGCGGCCGTCGAAATCCTCAAGGCGACGCCACGTACCCGCGAGTACATCGAGAACGGCGAGACGGAAGGGAAGACGCTTCACGATGCGATGGACGATGGCGAACTCGAGGGAATGCAGCACTTCGATCAGGTCATCATGCGGATGATCCACTCCGGAACCATTTCGCAGGAGGACGGCCTCGCGTTCGCGACGAACCCGTCCAACCTGATGCTCCGTCTTTCGGGGCTCGGATCGTCGGACGACTTCATCCGCGAGGGCGGCAATCCGATGCAGGACGCGCAGCGGACCGCGAGCAATTCGTCAGGTCCGATTTCCGCGCCTCCCCGGCCCGTTCCGGCGCCGCCTCGCCCGGCCCCCGTTCGCCAGGACCGCTCGTCCGGCTCCATGCTCGACATCATTGACAAGAACTGAACGAGCCTATGAACGTTACCTGCTCACAGTGCCACATGAAGATCGGGATCGAGGACTCGAAGGTCCCGAACACGCAGTTCTCGATCAAATGCCCGCGATGCCGTGAAACGATCACGGTGCAGCCTCAGCACAAGGAAGAGCCCACTTTGCCGCAGAGGAGCCGTCCGCAGGTTCCGGGGAACGAGGGCGGCGGCGCCGCAGCGGGCGGCTCCGATGCAATGGCGCTCCTGTCGGAGCTTTTCTCGAAGATGTCTCCCCGGGCCGGGGCGGAACTGCCGGGAGCCTGGGCGCGCCGCAACATTCTGCTCTGCCACAACGACGAGGCGGTTCGTGCGAAGGTGAAGGAGGCGCTCGACGAAACCAGGTACGACCTGCACGTCGCCGACACTGCGGTGGATGCGATGGCGCAGTTGCGCGAGACGAAAGACGACATCATCGTGCTCGATCCGCAGTTCGATCAGAGCCGGCAGGGCGGCGTCGGCATGCTCCAGCACGTGAACGCGCTGACGCCGAACAACAGGCGGCGCATGTACCTGGTACTGGTGTCGCCGCAACTCAAGACGCTGGACACGTATCTCGCTTTCATCAACGGCGTGAACCTGACGATCAACACTGAAGACATCGGCCAGTTCGAGCAGATCCTCGAACGGTCGGTTCGCGACTTCAACGAGGCATATCATCCGTTCAACACGGCGGCCGGCCTGGCTCCTTTCTAGAGTGTTGGGGACCTCGTACGTCCTCATTTCCCGATTAGCCGGCGCGCGGCTGTTGCCGCAATAAACAGCCGGGCCGGATTCGCCGGAGCACGCGTGTCCGTTACCTTTCGCGCGCAGGTCCGCGACCGCGGAGCGGTGGACGAAATAGTTCCCCACACGCCTGCGGCGTAGCCCCTGGAATGAAAGGGCAGAGTGCAGACGTCGGTGCACGGTCTTGTGTCATACCAGCCGCGGTTCGCGCTAAGGTCCGCGACCGCGGAGCGGTCGATGAAATAGCCGTGGGTCGCGCGCAGGCGAGTGAAACGA
>JAJTWZ010000072.1 GCA_021463145.1 Blastocatellia bacterium
ATGGGGACACTCGGGACGAGAAGCGGCCCGTCGATGCAGGAGCTCTTCAGAGCGGGCACTCCGGCCGAGGCGTCCCGACCGACCTGGGTGAAGCCGGCGGTAATCGGCGGAGCGATAGCAGCGCTCATCGTCGTCGGTATCACGGTCGGCTGGATCATCACCAGTTCGTCAGATTCCGACGGGGTATCTCGGTCTGGCACAAATGACCCCACCATCGCCGGGAGCAATTCGTCGGCAGAGAAGAGTTCACCGCAAACGCAGTCGCGCTCGACTTCAGTGGTGGGCGGCAGTCCCGACCTAGTCAGATCCGAACATCTTCCCGACGGAAGTAGCCGCACATTTCGAGGCTCGCTCGATGGAGGTATCAGGCTGCAGATGACCCTGACTCGGACCGGCCGGTCACTCGTCGGCACTGTTACCTATTTGAAGTATGGGGTTCCACTTCAAGTGAAAGGGGAGATGACTGACTCGGACTCATTCCTTGTCGATGAGTTTGACACGTCCGGTATTCGCGTCGGCTTGTTCGAGGGCCACTTCACACCTGCGTCGGGAGTGATGGGTACCTGGCACAAGCCGGATGGGAGTCGTTCATTGAGCATGGACCTCCCGGCCGTCCCCCGCTAATGATTGCATGGCGACGTATCGCCGAAGCTACCATCGACAGCTCACTACAGTAGGAGGATGGACTCCATGCCACGTCTTGAGATCACCGAGTATTGCGTTCTTGCCATTATCATCGCGGTGCCACTCGCCCTTCTCACGATTAGGACCTTGCTTTCGGGATTGCGTGACGATCAGAAACCGCTCGCGGGCGCAGTGGCCGTACTGGCCGCCATCGGACTGATTATCTATGGCGTCTCACGCGTCACGTCGGCTGAATCTCAGGTTATGTCTCGGTTGGGCCAGCTCGATCTAGGTGCGGTCATGTCATTCGGTTTCGGCGCCTTCTTGGGCATTGTAGGACTCCGGTCGCTTAGTCTGCGCCAGCCTTCTTCTCGAGTAACTGGCATGCCTACTTCGAAGAAATGTCCCTTCTGCGCTGAAAGCATCAAAGTCGACGCCAAGCTATGCAGGTTCTGCGGTAGCGCGCTCGACGCTGGATCGAACTCGAACGAAAGCCTGAAAGCTCATAATACTTGTTATCGGACGCATACAATGACAAGCTCCTCCGTTTCATGCTGGGGTGCTGGGGGCCGAAGCAATAGGATGGGCAGTCATGGACGAATGATGCGCCCGGGGGCAAGAGTCACGGACCTCGCCAACGTCGTGCGCGGCGGCACCCCTTGTTGCACGCATCCTGAACCGTGAGTGCAAAGTGCTCGCGGCTAGGGGCCGATCCCGAGGTTCTCGCGCACTCCGTCTCGTCCAGCACGAATCGGACTGCCCGGCGAGGGTTCCGGAATTGACGTAGACGAAGAGCCCCACGGGCGGCCCCTGGACGAACGGACCGAGAAAGTTAGGAAGTCCGTCGGCGCGACGACTTCCGCCCGCCCTCGCTGGACGCCGAAGCGTACGTCGCGAGATGGTCTGAGCACGCGAATTCGAATCGGAACCTCTTCCTTCAACGTCGTCCTTTCGCCTCATCGAATTCGTCACGCTTTTAATCGAAGTTCGTCCAAAACTGCTTTCGTGCTCGCGTGACGAAGCGCGTCGAGCACCCATGCCTTCGGCGGAGACGTACGGAGGGCGCCGCCCTCCCGATAGATTCGTCAGCCGAAGCTCGACGACCGCTCGGCGACCTCTGGCCCTTCGACGTCGACGCCCGCGACGACGACGCTCGGCGAGCCGTGGAAGTTGATCTTTCTCGCCTCATCGATGTCGCGGACCTTCACGACACGGACCTTTACCTTCACGTCGAGCTCTCGAGCTGCTGCCTTGACCGTCGCAACTGCCTCTCGCCACGACCCACAGCCGCCGGCCCGATAGACGACGACCTCGACGGGTGGCGTGCCTGCCGTCGCGGCAAGCGGCGCTGCGAGCACGAGGACCGTCGCGATGATTCCTGTTCGTACCATCATTTTCCCTTCCCCTTCCTTCGCTCGACGAGTACCGCAAGTTCGGCTGCGAGGGTCTCGCCCTTGAGGAGTCGACTCTCGTCGACGTCTCGGAGCTGGTGCATCCACGAGTCGGGCATCGGCGGGTCGGTCTTCCACTCGGCCTCGGAACCGTAGAGCAGGTAGACGTCCCACGCTGGCCGCTTGCCAAGATCCAACACGCGCGCATACGACTGCATGAGATCGCCGTTGCCGTCCCAGTAGTGCTTTACCCGCGAGTCGGACAGGCGCGTCGTGGCCTTCCCGACTTTCGACGCCTCGTCGGAGCCGAGAATGGGCACCCACACGGAGTACACGCGAACGTCACCGTCTTTCACGACGTCGAGAACTTTCAATTGAACTTCGGAGGCCCCCCGAAGACAGGCCGGTCACGTGGGGCTCAGCAACATCAGGACTCGGGCCTTGCCCTTGTCCGCGTTGAAGCGAGTGCGAAGCTCGGCGAGGTCGGTCGAATACGGGAGGCTCTCGGCCGACGCCGCGACCGTCTCGGCGACGGTGCAGCCCGGTCCGCCGTGCGGCTTTCCGGCGCAGCAGTTCGGCGCGGTGCCAGTCCCCTTGGCGTCGCCGTCGGCGACTCGATAGCCGGCGTCGTGGATCGCCTTCCGGATCTTTTCGACGGTGACCTTCCGGTCGTCGTAGCGAACCCAGGCCTCGGCCTTCTCGAAGCTCACGCGCGCCTCGAGCACCCCATCGGTCGCCCTGAGCGCCTTCTCGATGTCGGTCGCGCATCCGCCGCACGTCATCCCCTCGACATGCAGCGTCACCGTCTGCGTCGCCGCGACGACCACGACAGCGAACGTCAACAGAAGCGCGAACCCGAACGCAATGGTAATGGCTCGATGCATGAGTGCCTATCCTTTCTCAGAATTCGAAGGCCGTGCGATCCGCGCGATCTCGCCGAGGCAGCAACGCCCCGACGGGTTGCGGACTTCGCAGACGCACTGTCGCGCCTTGACCATTTCCCGGATGCGTCCCACCGCCGTCGGCGTTCGACCCAAGCGAACGTCCGCTTCGAGGTCGCCAACCGTGAAGCCGAAGCAGTAACAGACCGGGGCCTGAGGATCGCCCGTTGTCTTGAGTCCGACGCGCTCGCGCAGATCCGCGGTGCCGAAGGACACCTCTCCATCGACCGAGAAGTAGACCGTGTCGCAGCCAGGCGCGTCGCAAAACCGGAATTCGCGATCGCCGAGTCGCCCGACGCGGTCTGGCCGGAGCATGTGGAGGAGGGTGCGGTGCTCGACCGCCGTTCCTGACGCGCCACATACCAGGCACGGTGCCGGACCCCGGTCGCGAGGCCGAATCTGGCTCGTGACCTGCTCGGCTCTATTGCCACAGCACGATTCCAAAGGCGTGCTCATCGCTCCTCCTTCGGCGCCGCCTCGTACCCGGTTTGTCGAGTGAGTTCGAACGCAATCTCGGTCGGGGCCGCGCGAGCCGGATCGTAGTCGACGACGGCGTCGCCATGTTCAAAACTGACCGACGCCGAACCGACGCCTGGCGTGCGCTCGAGCGCGAGACGTACAGTTGTCTCACAGCTTGCGCACGTCATGCCTTTGACCTCGAGCGTCGCTCGCCGAAGCGCAATCGCAGCACTCTCTGGCGTTGCGTCACGCACGTTCGTTGTTTTGGCCTCAGAGAATACAGCGCCGAGCGGGCCGGCAGCGTATGGAGCAAGGCTGAGCAAGACGACCGTGAGCGCCGCGATCCACAGGACCATCAGGCTCGTCCGGCTCGCTCGTTCCGAACTACACGCGCCGTCCGCGGCACACGTCACGCTCGCACGCCGATACGCTAGGCGGAAGCCGAACCAAAGGGCCACGACCGACGCCGCGAGCAGGTACGGACGCATCGGCGCGACCACCGCTCCGACGGCCCCAACCCCAAGTCCGATTGCCACGAGCGGACCGAGACAGCACAGGCACGAGACGAAGGCGGCGACGACAGCGCCGCTGGCCGCGATGCGCTCCCTAATCAACGGCGGGTCTCCTTCTTCTGAATCGCGACGAGCGGACGGTGGGCGATTTCATCGACGACGGGACAGTCAGCCCCTTCGCCCTCGCGCTCGAGCGTATGCTCGCATTCGGCCAGGTAGGTCGCGAGCTGGCGACGGAACGCACGCATCCGCCGCATCCGCTCGTCGACCTCGGCGAGCTTTTCTTTCAGCAGGTCGTGAACGTGCCGGCACTCGGCCGAGCCGTCGGCCCTGAGCATGGTGCGGATCTCGTCGAGCGCGAACCCGAGTTCCTGCGCCTGCTTGATGAAGCGGATCCGGTCGACGGCTTCGGGCCCGAACAGCCGGAACCCGCCCTGCGTGCGCCCCGCGGTCGGCAGCAACCGCTCGCGCTCGTAGAACCGGACGGTGTCGACGCTGACGCCCGCCGCCGTAGCCACCTCGCCGATCTGGAGTGGGTGATCCGTCATCGTGATTCGCTCCAAGGAAGATTCTACACTCTGGATCTGACTCCAGAATCAAGAGCTAAATTCGGCGCCCGGACGCAACACGGCCGTGGTGTCGACCGCCGCATGATCGCGTAGGGTTGGAGCGGCCGGAGGAGTGGACAGTGACCGCGTTCGAAACGAAGGAATCCTCGACGCGCTCCGGACCGCTCTCTATCACTTCATTCGTACCCGAAGGCTCGCCCCGAAGACCTCAGAAGGCCGAGCATGGCCGCGTCGTCCTTAAAGGATACTTTTGCAGCAATCTGGGCGGTACCCTGTACAGGCCGATCGTGTACACCCCATCGCCGTTCCAGTCCCCAACCAGCGGTTTCCACCCGATTCCTGCCGGTCCGAAGACGTACACCAGGTCTGCTCCTCCCGCCGCGTTCGTGTTCTTCAGGAAAAAGTTCCCGTTCATCGGGTCGTAGAGCCCCGCCGTGTCCGTTCCGTTCCCGTCCCAGTCACCCCTGAGCGAGATCCATCCGAGATTCGCCGGCCCGTATCCGAACACCAGGTCCGCCGCGCCGGGTGAGTTCGCGTTTCTCAGGAACCACGACCCCGTCGCCGGCACGTAGTTTCCCGCCGTATCCGTCCCGAGCGGCCCTACTTCAACCGTGAACTGGCAGTTCGTCGAGTTGTTCGCCGCGTCCGTCGCCGTGCACACGACCATCGTCGTCCGCAAACGTCGATCCCGGCCCCGGATGGCCGAGAACCGTCGCCAGAGAGAAGAAGCTCCGCGAAAAGTGAGTGGCGGCCGATCAAGGTGCCGATCGACCGCCATAAGCTCCACAGTCCTGCCTCGACGCCAACCGAAACGGGCACAGAGCTACCGGCGATGAGAAAAACGGGCCAGAGACTCTGCCGGAAGTAGATCGGAAGTATTTCGGAAGAGGATCAGAAGTCCGTAATGCTAGCTTTCTCCCGTGGCTCGTGGGCCGACAGAAGCTATTGTTGAGTATCGGATTCGGTTCGCCTATGTATTCGCGGCGCACCGCTGCCGAACCAACATGTAGCTACGCGACTTCAATTTTTGAAGGGGAGTCAAAGATGGTTCGACACTTGTCGGTTGCCGCAACGGTGCTCTTGAGCATCACGATCGGTGTGCCTTCGGGTCCGAGTACGCTCGCCGTCGCCCGCGGAGCCGAGCCGGCGACGCGACCGAGCTCAACCGAGCGTGTCGAAGAGTCGCCACTGCGTTTCGAACCGAACGTCGGCCAGTTCCCTGCAGACATCGCGTTCGCTGCACGTGGTCTCGGCTACGACATCGCCATCCGTCGCCAAGGCGAAATGGTCTCACTTGCAGGCAAGGGCTCGCCGGCCGTATCCATGCGGTTCGTCGGCGCACGTACGAGCGCCTGTGTCGGCGAGGCGCCGCTCACGGGCATTTCGAACTATCTGCTCGGCGGCGATCCTTCGAGATGGCGCACCAGCATCCCGGGCTTCGGCCGCGTCCGCGCCAGCAACGTCTATCCGGGGGCCGACGTCGTCTTCTACGGCACTAGTGGCCAGCTCGAGTATGACCTCGTCCTCGCTCCGGGAGCCGATCCACGCGCGATCGACATCGAGGTCCAGGGGGCCAGCTCCGTCGGCGTCTCGGACGACGGAGCGGTCCTCGTGAGTTCGCCCACCGGTACGTTCCGCCATGCGGTTCCAGCCGTCTACCAGGAGAGTACTTCCGGACGACGGCGTGTCCCCGGTCGCTACGTGGCTCGCGGGCCGCAACGCTTCGGGTTCGACGTTGCCGAATTTGACCGGGCGCTTCCGCTCGTCGTCGATCCGGTCATTACGTATTCGACCCTTCTTTTTGGAGAGGGCTACGAGTACGGCACCGACATCGCCGTCGACGCCGCCGGGAATGCCTACGTGACCGGACGCACCGATTCGGTGACATTCCCGACGACCGCCACGTCGGTCCAGCCCTACAGCCGGGGATCGGGCGACGCCTTCGTCACCAAGTTCGCGCCGGATGGAAAGACCGTCATCTACTCGACCTTCGTCGGCGGGAGCTCGTTCGACTTCGGCTCCGGAGTCGCGGCCGACTCGCTCGGAAACGCCTACGTCACCGGGACGACCACGTCGAGCGACTTCCCCCTGGTGAATGCGCCGCCGCTGCAGGGTGTGGGGGGCTTCCTCCTCAAGCTCGACCCGAGCGGATCGGCCGTTCTCTTTTCGACTTTCCTTGGCGGCGGCGGATTCGACTCCGGGCAGTCGATCGCTGTCGACGGAGCCGGGAACGCATACATCGGGGGAACATGCGGAGGTAACATGCCAACGACGGCGACGGCGTTCCAGCCGACGAGGCCGGTCGACTATGGGACGATCCCGTTCGTCGCGGTCTTCGATACGACTATGCATGGACTGAGCGCCCTTCGCTACGCCAGCTACCTCGCCGGGTCGCACCGAGGTTTTGACGGCCCCGACATCTCCGTGAGAGGAATCGCGCCCGGGCCGGGCAATCTTGTCTACGTTGCCGGAAACACGCTTCAGGTCGATTTTCCCACGTCCCCGAATGCCGTTCAGCCGTCTCCCGTCGGCGAGCAGGTAAGCAAGGACGGGTTTTTCGCCGTGCTCGACACGGCGTTGGCGGGCTCGGCTGGGTTGCGGTACGGCACGCGCATCGGCGGCTCGGGTCGGGATACGCTCGAAGGGCTCGCCGTCGACGAGAGCGGAATGGCTTACGTCGCCGGTACGACCGAGTCTCTGGACTTTCCGACGACCCCAAACTCGTATCAGCCGGCGGCTGCGGGCAAGTACCGCTCCGACGGGTTTGTCGCCAAGATCGATCCGACGAGCGGCCGGCCGGAGGGGCTCGTCTACTCGACCTACTTCGGAGGCACGGATACTGACGAGCTCATGGGTGTTGGAGTCGATGCCGCCGGCCGCGCGCACATCATCGGCCACACCACTTCCGCAGACCTCCCGACGGTCGATCCGCTCCACGTAACGCCGAGGCTCGCGGCCTACCAGGACGCGATCGCCGCTGTCGTCGCGCCAGATGGCGACGCACTCGTCTATTCGACCCGCTTCGGCGGTCGGGCCGGGAGTCTCGGAGTCGCAGTTTCGGTCGACGCGGCCGGTGACGCCTACTTCCTTGCCATCCCGGGGCCCGGGCTTCCGACGACGCCGGGCGCTTTCCAGGCGAGTCCGGGGGCCCGAGGCGCCTCGGCGATCGCTGTCGTGAAGTTCTCGATCGCCCGCGGGGCGTGCGACCTCGCGGCGCCGTCGAACGTCTCGGCGATTGCGACCACGCTGCTCGAGAACGGACGCGCGGGGGGAATCACCGACTTTGCCCTCCCGAGCTCTTCGGGGACCGCGTGCGGAGGCTCGTTCGTCGCCTGCGACCCTCCGCCCGGTACGTTCCTTGAGGTCGGTTCGACGCGCGTCATCTGCTGGGCGACGACTCCGGCCGGCATTACGTCGGAAGCGAGCTTCGACCTCCGAATGAGTTTGCCCGTCGACCTGTGTGCGAGACAGGCCGATGGCGGTTTGATCATCAGCGTCGTGCGTGACCCGGCGAGCCCGTTCTACGGATATTGGGTGTATGGCGAGACGGGCGACACCTACGGGGCTCCATTCAGGGTGGAGAACATTCCCGGCCGGCGTTTCGTGGTCGAAGGGACGCTCTCGATCGATCGTTCCTTCCGTGCGAGGTACAACGACCGGACGCAACGATGGAAGGTCGTCGTCTGGGACGAGAACTACGAATTTCCGAGCGTTTACCGCGCGCAAGGATCAACCTGCTCGTAAGCCAACCGCTCACATCCGTCTCCTCTTTCCGAAGGATCGAGGATAATTTCACGAGAAGGGCCCGTCGGCGAACGGGGCCCGGCCTTGGCCGCGGCGCCCGTTCGCAGTTGGCTCGTCGCACGCATTCAGACCCCAAATTGACGGCCGGAATACTAAAGGAAAGCGATGTCTGCCACTGGCCGCCAACGTTCGGACCGTTCGTTGCCGTGAGCGAGGTACTCCTCGTTACGCGCTGACAGCGCTCGCGACCATAAGTATCACGCTCAGTGCCAGGTAGTCTTTCGAGTTCACCGCCGCAACTCACCCTGGACTCGAGATTTCGATCCTCATCGCACGTCGGTCAATCCAATGCTCACCGGTCGAATCGGATTCCGCGCCGCACATTGTTGTTCGCCAGCGCGCACGCCGACGAACCGATGGTTTGACTCCCGACGGCAGGCACGACCGAGTTTCACCGCAACACGAACGGTGAGGCCTCGAGGAGCGCCTGTTCCTTTGGGTAACTGCCTGCACGGTTCTTTTCGAACCTCGCAGTCTGAGTACACTGACGCGCGTTCACTTGTGAGAGGAGGCGACAGCCGTGGCTATACCGGATTTGGTCCGATCGATTGTGCTTTTCATCGTCGCCGGACTATGTGAGATCGGCGGCGGCTATCTCGTGTGGCTCTGGCTTCGTGATCGTCGGAGTGTCGCGTTCGGCGTCCTTGGCGGCTTCGTTCTTTTCCTCTACGGAGTGCTTCCGACGCTTCAGACTGAACATTTCGGACGTGTCTACGCAGCCTACGGCGGCGTATTCGTCGTCCTCTCACTCCTGTGGGGCTGGGGCATCGACGGGCAGCGCCCGGATCGCTTCGACCTTGTCGGCGGCGTCGTCTGTCTCGTTGGCGTCGCGATCATCATGTACGCTCCCAGGTCGTGACGTTTGTCAATCCGCGGGGTCGGTCACCCCGAGCCGTTACGCGCCGGCACAGTCCCAAAGCGATTGCCGGACATAAGTCCCCGTGATACGTTCCCACACTGGCACTCATGGCTCCACGTACCCCAGGTTCGCAGTGGTCGCGTGCAACGATGCATGTGGGGACGGCGATCGTCCTTCTCCTGATCGCGTTCGTCGATCTCGGCACGACCCTGCCATGCTGCGCTGAGGACTTCGGGATTCCGGTTGCCGCCGTTGACTCGGGAACTCCCTTCGCGGCCGGTCGCGGGCTAGAGCACCCGGACGAGCAGGAGTGTCTGCCTTCCTCTGACGAGCGTTCGACGGACCACCCTGTCAATGATTCGGACGGCTGCTTCTGTTGCGCACTCGGGACTCTGGCCAAATTGCCTGCCGCCGAACAGCCTTCCGAGTTCAAGCCGGCACTCGAACCTCGTGCCTTGACGTTCCCGACATCGCCTCCGAGTAGCCCATACCGCCCTCCGCGTATCGCCTGACCTAAACGCGCCGTTTCCTCGGCGCCCGTGAATCGGATCCGACCTGGTACCGGTTCTCGCGTCGGTCAGCGGCCCGTCTTCGCGACGGAGCCGTCCGATCCGTGTTTCCCTTCATTCCTTGAGAGGCGAACTTATGCCCCGATATGTATGTAGCGCAGTTGTGCCAGCCGTCATTCTAGTGGTGGCAATCTGTGCTGAGACCGGATTCGGCCAGACTCGATCGTCCGTCATGTGCGAACAAGCGGGCGCCAAAGTTGCCCCGCTTGCACCCGACACAAGTGCAGCGCTCCCGTCGGATCGCGAGTACCCCGTGTCCGTGGTCGACCCGGACACGGGTCAGACAGGGAGCGACCTGATACGCCGCGCTCTCGATTCGAACGCCGAGCTTGCAGCCGCACGACTCGACATTGATCGTGCCCGAGCCCGACTCAGTCAAGCGGGCCTTCGACCGAACCCCACCATCGAGCTCGAGCATGGATCGGGTCGAATCGTCGGCAATCCGGGGGAGCGAGAGACGACCGTTGGCGTTTCGATTCCTCTCGAGATTGCTGGTCAACGAGGCCGCCGGATCGATCTCGCCGAGGCCGAGCTCGAAGCCGCCGAGGTCGGGCTCGCCGATCGGGAGCGGCGCCTTGCAGCCGAAGTGTCGAACGCGTTCGTCGAAGCCCTCGCGGCTGCGCGCGACGTCGAAACATACAGTCGGCTGGTCGCACTCGACGTCGAGACGTCGCGCATCGTTGAAGCCAGGATCGGCGAGGGCGAGTCGGCGCCGCTCGAGCTCAGCCTCATTCGCGTTGAGGGCGACCGCCTGCGATCGCACGCGGCGCTCGCCGAAGGGCGACTTCGTGTGGCGATGCTGCGTGTCAGACTGCTCACCGGCGCACAGCCCGACGAGCGACTCCAGCTTCGCCAGGACCTTTCCCCAATGGCAACGCCCGTGAC
Organism: Blastocatellia bacterium; assembly: GCA_021463145.1. Classification (GTDB taxonomy): domain Bacteria; phylum Acidobacteriota; class Blastocatellia; order UBA7656; family JADIYM01; genus JADIYM01. Next base: position 10,614 of record JAJTWZ010000072.1, read on the forward strand.
GTCGGATGCGGTGCCTTCGCGCCATGACGCCATTGCCGCCTCGCTTCTCCGCCGCCCTGACCTGCAGTTTGCCCGCCTGAGTGTTGCCGTCGCTCGCGCCGGCCTTCGTCTCGCCGAGGCACGCGGGAAACCGGATGTAAGCGTGATCGGCCGCTTCACGACGGGTCGATCGCTGACTGATCTGCCCGCCCCGTTCAGTCCGGCGCCGGACCGAGACCGGACGCTCGCCGTCGGGATCTCGATATCGCTGCCGGTCTTTGACCGCAATCAAGGTGCCGTTTCCGATGCGGCGCTCGCCGTCACGCAGGCGGAACGGCTCCTCGCTTTTGCGGAGTCCGCAGTTCGTGCCGATGTCGAGGCCGCCTACGAACGAGTCGAAACGGCACGCCGCGTCGTCGGGATCTACGAACAGAGCATGCTCCTCGGGTCGAATCGCAACGTCTCGACTATCCGAGAGGCCTATCAGCTCGGGGTCTATAGAGTCACGGACCTGATCGCCGAGCAGCGACGCTTCGCGGAAGTGGAGCGCGACTACACGGCCGCATTGGCAGCGGCTCGTCAGGCTTTCACAGATCTTCAGACGGCGATTGGTGCGCCGCTCGTCGAGACGGTCCCACTGAAAAAGGACGAAACCCCATGACCGATAAGCCCATTCCCAAGCAGGACCGAAATACAAATGGTCCCGGAATCGACGGGGTCACGGATGTGGCCGTCCAGGGTCCGAACCGCCGACTTCTCATCGGCATCGTTGCCGCGATCGTTCTCGTCGTTCTCATCGCACTCTTCGCCTTCTGGCCCCGCGGGAAGACGACCGTCTCGGTGCGCGAGACGCCGCCCGTGCTCGAAGGCCACGAGGAGGGCGGCGAGCATAACGACGAGCACAGCCAGGAAGGCGTCATCGAGCTCGAGGACGAAACGGCCGAACTGATGGGCGTCGAGACCGAACGGGCCGTGGAGTCGAGGATCGACGAGACGATCGCGACGACGGGCCGGGTGCTCGTCGCGCCAAACGCGCAGGCCATCGTCGGCGCGAAGGTCTCTGGCCGCGTCGTTCGTGTCTCGGCCGAGCCGGGGCAGGCAGTCCGTGCCGGGCAAACGCTCGTCGTCGTCGACAGCCCCGAAGTTGCCGAGTTGCGAGGTCAGCTCGCCGAGGCGCGGGCTCGCGTATCGATCGCAGAGGCGGCCGTCGCGCGTGTCGGAAAAGCCGAATCGCGGTCGGCGGCCATCCAGGCGAAGAACCGCCTGGATCTCGCCGAAACCACGGTCAACCGCAAGCGGCGACTCGTCGAGATCGGCGCCGTCGCGCGCAGCGAGCTCGAGGCGGCCGAAGCCGAGTTCCGCAACGCGAAGGCCGAATACGACTTCCAGTCCAACGTCCAGGTCGCCCGTGAGCAGTCCGAAGCGAAGGGAGAAGCCGAAGCCGTGCGCGCCACGGCCGCCCGGCTCGCCGACCAGCTTTCGGCCCTCGGCGCCTCTCCGAATGCGAAGGGTGGCCAGATCGCGCTCTCGTCGCCCGTTTCCGGCACCGTCATTGACGTCCACGCCGTGGTCGGCGAGGCCGTGACCCCCGACAAGGCGTTGCTCACGGTGATGAACCTCTCGAATGTGATCGTCGAGGCACAGCTCCCCGAGTCGCAGGCGGCTCGGGTCGGCAGGGGTCGCCGCCTGGTAGCGCGCGTGCCCGGCGAACCTGACGGCGTCTTCGAGGGCACGGTCGAGTCAGTTGGTCAGATGGTCGATCCTGCGAAGCGCACGGTGCCGGTGCGGGCTCGTGTCACGAACACCCGGGCCCTGCTTCGACACGAGATGGGTGTCGAAGTGCAGATCGCGTCCGGCGTGCGAAAGCAGGCGGTCACCGTCGCGGTGACGGCGCTCGTCGACGAGGAGGGGCTCAAGGTCGTCTACGTCAAGGAAGGCGAGCGGTACGAGCGTCGCCTCGTGACCGTAGGCGCGATCAGCTACGACCGCGCCGAGATCCTCTCGGGCGTCGAGGCGGGCGAAGACGTCGTCTCGAGGGGCGCCTATCAGCTCGCCAACGCCCGCAAGGGCGGCGGCGAGGAAGGAGGGCACCACGATGACCACTGACAATCGGCGTTCTGGACTGCTCAACCTTGTCATCGAGACTTCGATCCGCAATCGGCTGATGGTCGCGTTCTCGATCGTGCTCGCCTCCGCACTCGGCGTTCTCGCTTACCGTGCGCTCGAGACGGACCTGTTTCCCGACCTCTCCTCCCCCGTGATTACGGTCATCGTCGAGAACCCGGGACTCGCGGCCCAGGAGGGCGAAACGCTTGTCGCGCGGCCCCTCGAGTCGGCCTTCCGCGGCCTGCCGAACGTCGTGCGGGTGCGAAGCGAGTCGGAGGTGGGCGTCGTCACGGTTCGGACCGAGTTCAAGTTCGGCACCGACTACTACCTCGCGCGACAGCTCCTGGCTGAGCGTCTGGCGACGGCGGCGAGGAATTTCCCGGATGGTACGGAGCCGCCGGTCCTCTCGTCGGCCGCCTCACGCCTCGGCGAGGTGATGCAGTTCTACGTCGCCCGAGAGCACGAGGAACCAGACGCGAAGACGCCGCTCGAGCTCACGGCGCGCCCGCACGACGATCACGGCGACGAGGGCGGCGACGAGAAGGCGCACCACGACGAAGACGGCGAGCACGCCAAGGAACAGGGCGAGCACGCCGGCGACGAACATGACGACGACAAACAGATCGGCCAAGCGGACGAGGACCTTCGCGACGCGGACTCCGGCCCGAACGCCACACCCGCGGCGCCGGCCGGCCCGCCAGTCGACCCGACCGGTCTCGAACGCGCGGCAGCCGAGTCGGCGGCCAACAAGGAGCTCAAGGAGACCGCCGACTACCTGATCCGGTACAAGCTCCAGACCGTCCCCGGCATCATTCGCATCACGTCGCACGGAGGCGAGCGACGGCAGTACGAGGTCACGCTCAACCCGGAGCGAATGCGCTCGTACGGCGTCTCGCTCGACGAAGTGGTCAAGGCGCTCGCAGAGTCGAACGAGAACTTCTCGGGTGGATTCATCACCAGAACTGCGACCGAGATGGACGTGCGCGGGCTTGGGCGAATCACCTCGCTCGAGGACGTCGGCCAGGTGGTCGTCGCCGTACGCGACAACGTGCCCGTGCTCGTGCGCGACGTCGCCGAAGTGCGCGACGGATCCGCCATCCGGCGGGGCATTGCCCGCGTCGACGGCAAGGAAGCCGTCGTCATGACGGTCGCCAAGCAGTTCGGCTCCGATACCCTGACGGTCGTCGGGAGCGCGAAGAAGGCCCTCCGCGAGCTCGAGCCGTATCTGCCGGCGGGTGTCACGACTCACGTGATGTTCGACCAGTCGGAACTGATCGGTGTCGCGACCACGACACTCGAAGAGGCGCTCCTCGTCGGCGGTGTCGCCGTCGTGCTCGTCATCTTTCTCTTCCTCGGGAATGTGCGTTCGACGCTCGTCGCGGCCGTGACGATCCCGGTGGCGGTCGTGATCAGCTTCGTTTTCCTGAGGCTTGCGGGGGTTTCGCTCAACATCATGTCGCTCGGGGGCCTGGCTGTCGGGCTCGGCATCATGGTCGACGCGGCGATCGTCGACACCGAGAACATCTTCCGCCACCTCAGGGCGCGCCCCGACGAGCCGCTCGCCGCCACGCTTCGCGGCGCGAGCGAGGTCCGGCGCCCGGCTGCCTACTCGACCGCGATCATCATCGCGGTCTTCCTTCCGTTGCTGTTCCTGTCCGGACTCGAGGGGAAGATCCTCGCGCCGTTCGCGATCACGGTCGTCGTCCTCATGGCCGTTGGACTCGCGCTATCGCTCACGCTCACGCCGGCGCTCTGCTACACGCTCCTGCGAAGGGTTGCGCCGAAGCTCGACGAGGAGAGCTGGCTTGCACGGCAATGCGAGAAGGTCTATGAGCCGGTCCTTCGGGCGTCGCTCCGGCGGCCGCTCGTCGCCGTCGCGAGCGCGCTCGGGATCTTCGTCCTCTCGCTCGTGAGTCTGCCGTTTCTCGGTACCGAACTGCTCCCGAAGATGGACGAGGGCGCGATCCTCGTCTCGATGAACACGCCCTCGGGCACGTCGCTTGGAGAGACGGATCGGGTCGCGTCGCAGGTCACGCGAATCCTCGAGGGCGGGCCCGACATTGCTGCCGTCATCCAGCCGGCCGGCCGGGCAGAAGGCTCGGAGGACCCGATGCCGGTCACGAATTCGGAGGTCTTCCTTCAGCTCGTCGAGCGCGAAAAGCGCGAGCACACGATTCCGGAGATCGAGTCCTGGGTCCGCGATCGGCTCGAGGCGATTCCGGGCCTCTCGGCCGAGATAACGACTCCGCTGCAGATGCGAATCGACGAATCGATCTCGGGGACGTCGGCCGCGCTCGCCGTAAAGGTCTTTGGCGGCGACCTCGAGGCCCTCGCCGCCAAGGGCGCCGAGGTCAAGGCGATCGTCGAGAGGGTGCCCGGCGTCGTCGACGTCAGGCTCGAGCAGCTCGAGGGCATTCCGCAAGCCATCATTGCCGTCGACCGCGCGCGAGCGGCCCGTTACGGCCTGAACCCCGGCGATGTGGGCCATTCGGTCGAGGCTCTGCTCGGGGGACTCGAAGTGACGACCGTGCTCATGGACCAGCTCAAGGAGTACCCGGTCGTCGTGCGTCTGCCGGTGCAGTCGCGCGACGATCCGGCGAAGCTCGCCGGTCTGATGATCGACACGCCGACCGGCGCCAAGGTGCCGCTCTCGGACATTGCCGACGTGCGCATTCAGCGCGGTCCCGCGACGATCAAGCGCGAGGACCAGGTCCGTCGGATTCAGGTGACGATGAACGTCGAGGGGCGCGATATCGGTTCGGTCGTCGGCGACATCGAGAAGGGGCTCGCTGGACTGAGACTTCCGCCCGGGTACTTCGTGAGCTACGGCGGCGGGTACGAGCGACAGCAGGAGCTCGCGGGTCAGCTTCTGGCCGTCTTCGCCGTTTCGGCCCTGCTCGTCTTCATCCTGCTCTACCTGGCGTTTCGGTCGATCTGGCAGGCGCTGCTCATCGTCGCCACGATTCCACTCGCGCTCGCCGGCGGCTTCCTTGCCTTGTGGCTGACCGGCACGACGCTCAACGTGTCGTCACTCATCGGCTTGCTGGCGCACTTTGGCCTCTCGGTTCAGAAGGGGCTCATCATGGTCGAGTACGTGAACCAGTTGCGGTCCGAGGGACAACCACTTCGCGAGGCGCTTTACCTCGGGGCGCGTACCCGAATGCGGCCGGTGCTGATGACGGCGGCGTCCGCGGGCCTCGGAGTCCTGCCGATCGCGATCGGGTGGGGTGCCGGGGCGGAGCTGCAGCAGCCGCTGGCAATCGCGCTCATTGGGGGCCTCGTGACGTCGACGATCCTGACGCTCGTGGCACTGCCCGCGCTGTACGAAATCGGCGAAGGGTGGCACCTACGGCTTCAATCGACGTGGAACGGATGGTCGCGAGGTGCGGGTGCCGAGCCGCCGGCGCCGGCCGCAGCTGGCGGCTAGCAATCCGATCGATGGATAGGAGGAGCCTGTGAGCGAACAATTCATCGCGATCGGCCTTTTGGACCGGGCCGCGCTCGTGCGACGTGGACGGCGGCTCGAGTATTTCACGATTGCCTACAACAGCCTTGAAGGGCTTTTGGCGATCTTTCTGGGTCTGCTCGCTGGCAGCATCGCGCTCGTTGGCTTTGGCTTTGACAGCGTAATCGAGGTCACCTCGGGCGCAGCACTGCTCTGGCGGCTTGGTGTGGATGCAGACGCCGCGAAACGCGAGCGGGCCGAAGCGACAGCGCTCGCGGTCGTCGGCTGGTGCTTTCTCGCTCTCGCGGCTTATGTCGCCTACGATTCCATCGCGTCGCTCGTGAGGCGCGAAGCTCCTGAGGAGAGCTTCCCGGGAATCGTACTCGCGGCGGCGTCGCTCGCGATCATGCCGCTTCTGGCACGAGCCAAGCGGCGCGTGGCGGCTGAGATCAGCAGCGGGGCGCTTACGGCCGACGCCAGGCAGACAGTGCTGTGTACGTACCTCTCTGCCATCCTGCTTGGCGGGCTCGCGCTCAACGCGCTCGCCGGCTGGTGGTGGGCGGACCCAGTCGCCGCACTCGTCATGGTGCCGATCATCGCTAAGGAAGGCGTCGACGCGCTCCGTGGCAAGAGTTGCTGCGATGACGCTGGGTGTCACTCCTGAACACGCCGGAAGAGCGCCCTTGCTCGACTGTCGGTCCTCTCTTGGCGGCGTCAGCTACGGACGTCGCGGCGTCTCGCGCATTCGTCCGGCGACGATCATCCCCGATGCGAACGTGAGCGCGGCGACGAGCCACATCGCGGCCGAGAGTCCCATTGCGTCGGCCGTCGCGCCCGCGACTATCGCGCCGATCGCGTAGCCGAGGTCGCGCCAGAGCCGGTAGACGCCAACCGACGACGCCCGCCACGACGGGTGCGCGACGTCGCCGATGGCCGCGAGCAGCGTCGGATATACCATCGCCGTGCCGAGGCCGAGCAGCGCCGCCGCGGCAGCGAAGCCCGCGAAGCCCGGCGCGACGGCGATTGCCGCGATCGCTCCCGCCTGCACCCACATACCCGACGCGATGAGCCATTTGCGCCCCACGCGGTCGGACCAGGCGCCGGTCAGAATCTGCGCGAGGCCCCACGTCGCCGGATAAATCGCCGCGAGCGTTCCGATCTGTTCGAGGTTCATTCCCGCTGCAGCGAAGACGAGCGGAAAGAGCCCCCACGCCATGCCGTCGTTGAGGTTGTTGACGAGCCCCGCCTGACTCACGCTCGAGAGGTTCCGGTCGACGAGCGACGTGCGCCAGAAGACCTCCCGCTGCGAAGGCATGCCCTCCGGTGGAAGCTCGCCGTGGAGCTTCGATTCGGCATCCGCGTGGTGCCTCGTCTCGCGGACCACGAAGGCCGAGAGCCCAAGCCCGACCGACACGAAGACCACGCCAAGGTAGAAGGGCTCGGGTCGCAGTCCGTACCCCGCCGCTACGTAGCCGGTCGCGAGCGCCGCGCCGGCGAGCGCGAAGTAACCGGCGAACTCGTTGAGCCCCATGGCGAGCCCGCGCCGCGCGAGCCCCGCCAGGTCGATCTTCATGATCACGGTCGTCGACCAAGTGAGCCCCTGGCTCGCCCCGAGCAACACGTTGGCCGCCAGGACCCAGTTCCAGCTCGGCGCCCACATCAGCATGAAGGGTACCGGCACGGCGACGAGCCAGCCTGCGACAAGGACCGCCTTGCGGCCCACGCGGTCCGAAAGCCGGCCGGCAACGTAGTTGGTCAACGCCTTGACGACGCCAAAGACGACGATAAACGAGAGGATCGCGGTTCTGGCGGCCAGGTGGAACTCGGTTTCGGCGATCGCCGGCAGGATGCTGCGCTCGAGCCCGACCATCGCGCCCACGAAGCCGTTGACGAGGACGAGCAGGCTGAACTGGCCAAGGTTGGCTCGCAGTCCGAGCGCGAGCGGCGACTCGTACGGCACCATTCGCGGTTTGACCGTCGCATTCGAGCTATGCCCTCCCACGGCTCTCGTACGGCTGGAAGATCATCGCTTGACCTCCTCGTCTTCTCTGATCTCGACGGGATGCCCTTCGGCGCTCCACTCGGGAAATCCGTCGACGAGACGACGCGCATTGCGCCCTGCGGCCCGCAAGGTCTCGACCGCGCGGTGCGACCAGACGCAGTAGGGGCCGCGGCAGTAGGCGACGACCTCCTTGCTCCGCGGCAACTCGCCGAGCCGCTCCTCGAGCTCGTCGATGGGAATGGAGACGGCGCCCGGGACGTGGCCCGCCTCGAATTCCTCGGCAGGCCGAACGTCGAGGACGACGACGCGCCCCGATCTCGCGCGCTCGAGCAACTCGTGCCTCGACACGGGCTCAAGCTCGTCGCGATGGCCGACGTAGGCCGAGACGATGCGGTCGACCTCGGCGAGCCGTCGCTCGGCAAGCGCACGCACCGACTGCAGCAGATCGTAGACGCCTGGCTCGGCGAGACGGTAGTAGACCCGCAGTCCCTGCTTTCGCGACTCGACGAGCCCTGCCTCGCGCAGAACCTGTAGATGACGCGACCCGTTGGCCACCGATAACGAGGCGCGTTCGGCAAGCACCTCGACCGAGCGTTCACCTTGCGCGAGCACGTCGAGCAACTCCAGGCGCGCGGGACTCGCAAGCGCCCCGCCGACCCGCGCGAACTGCTCGTACAACCTGTTCTTCAACATCCGATCGCTCACGAGTTCCCTCCTTCTGATATTCAAGTAATTCGTTGAATACTTGAATTGAGGCGCTCGTGTCAAGCGAGGGCAGTGCGCACGATCCGCGCAGCACACAACCGATTGCGAGCGGCCTTACAGTCTGTCCGCGAGCAAACCGGACGGCGCGAGTGCGCGAATCGTCTTCGCCGCACTCGCGCCTCTCGGCTAACCGCCGGCCGTAACGCACCGACCGCGGAGCGGTCGCATCTTCAGTCCCAAAGAGAACGTGCGTCGTAGGCGACACCGGGCTCGTCGAGCATTGAAACCAACTCCTCGTCGCAGGACACGCGCCGGTGGTGCTCCTCAGTGCGACCGCTCCGCGGTCAGTGCGTGACGGCTGGCGGTTCCCGCGGTCGCCGACCAACGGCTATCCGGAATCGGCATTGACGGCTCGAGGTCGCCCTCACGGCCGGGTCGTTGCGGCTCGAGGCCGCATCCGCAACAATCGTCTTCGCGTCGGCACCCGCGAATGACTCCTGACCTGCGCCACTGCCCGACTCGTCGACAGCACTCGTTGCGATATGAAACCTGGTGTCCCCTTCGAGAAAACGACCGGCATCGTGGAGGCTCTCCTGGAGATCCGCGAACGCACCCTCGAGCTCGTAGCCGATCTCGACGAGGAGAGGATGCTCGGTCCCCGGCTTGCGATCGTGAACCCGCCGCTGTGGGAGATCGGTCACGTCGGCTGGTTCCAGGAGTATTGGGTCCTCAGACACACGCGCGGACTCGCCCCGCTCCTTGCGAGAGGCGACGCCGTCTACAACTCCGCGGTCCTCGCCCACGACGACCGCTGGGATGCCCCCCTGCTCTCGATATCCGAGACGAAGGACTACCTCGGTCGCGTCCTCGATCGTGTCGTCCAAGGCTCGGAGCGAGATCGCACGGACGCGGAGCGATATTTCCTCATCCTCGCGCTGCTGCACGAGTGCATGCACGCCGAGGCGTTCACCTACACGCGGCAGACCCTCGGTTATGCCGCTCCCCGATTCGTCGATCCAGCGATTTCGGGCCAGGTGCACGAGGCCGCCGGCGAGTCGCTCGGCGACGCCTTTGTCCCTGGAGGGAAGCTCCTTCTTGGCAGCACACGCGTCGAAGGGTTCGTCTTCGACAACGAGCAGTGGGCGCACGAAGTCCCGATCGAGCCGTTCCGCATCGCTCGAACTGCAACGTCGAACGGCGAGTTCCGGTCCTTCGTCGAGGCAGGAGGCTACCGGACTCGTGAGTACTGGAGCGACGAGGGCTGGCGGTGGCGAGCGGGGACGAGCTCCGAACACCCGGTGTACTGGCTGCGCTCCGATGGCGAGTGGATTCGGCGCGAGTTCGACAGACTCGTTCCGCTCGACGACCGACTCCCGGTCCTTCACGTCAACTGGTACGAGGCCGATGCGTACTGCAGGTGGGCGGGGCGCCGCCTCCCGACCGAGGCGGAATGGGAGGCCGCGGCAGCCGCTGACGTGTGCCGGGACGGCACGACGCTCGACGGTCGAAAGCGCAGGTACCCCTGGGGCGAGGACCCGCCGGACCCGCGCCGCGCGAACCTCGAGTGGCGCGCGGGCGGCACTCTGCCCGTCGATGCGCTCCCGGAGGGCGCGAGCGCCGTGGGCTGCCGGCAGATGATCGGCAACGTCTGGGAGTGGACCGCAAGCGACTTCCGTCCGTATCCAGGCTTCGAGTCGGGACCGTACAAGGAGTACTCGGCGCCGTGGTTCGGGACGCACAAGGTGCTTCGGGGCGGATCGTGGGCGACATCCTCGCTCGTCGCCCGGCCCGCATACCGGAACTTCTACACTCCGGACCGCCGTGACGTGTGGGCTGGCCTTCGCACCTGTGCGATCGAGGAATCGCCGTGAGAATCGGACTCGTCACCCCCGCCCCACCCCGCTCGCGTTGCGGAAACCGCATTACGGCAGAGCGCTGGTCCGGCATCCTGCGCGAGCTCGGGCACCGCGTGACGGTCGCCGAAAGCTACGGCGGCGAGGGGTACGACCTGTTGGTCGCACTGCACGCCAGGCGCAGCCACGCGGCCGTTCGGGCCTTTCGACGGCATCGCCCAGGGTCGCCCGTCGTCGTGGCGCTCACCGGGACGGACCTCTACCGCGACATGCGCTGGTCGGCGAGCGCACGAGCTTCGGTCGAGATGGCCACGCGCCTCGTCGTGCTCCAGCCGAAGGCGGTCGACGAGCTCGACGAGCGCGCTCGACCGAAGGTCCGGGTCATCATCCAATCGGTCTCGCCCCCGCGACCGGTTCTCCCTGCGCTTCGGCAGGGGCGGCGGCGCGCGACTTCGACGTTCGACGTGTGCGTGGTCGGGCACATGAGGTACGTCAAGGATCCGTTTCGCACGGCAATGGCGGCGCGACTGCTCCCGGCCGCGTCCCGCGTGCGGGTCGTTCATCTTGGCAGCGCGATGACTGAGGCAATGGGCCGGCGCGCGCTTGACGAGATGGACCGCAACCCGCGCTACAACTGGCTCGGCGAGCAGTCTCCAGCCGAGGTCTGGAGGACCCTCGCCTCGAGTCGCGTCTCGGTCCTCTCGTCGAGGATGGAGGGCGGCGCAAACGCGATCGGCGAGTCGATCGTCGCGAGGACGCCGATTATCGCATCGAGGATCGCGGGAAATGTCGGTCTCCTCGGCGATGGGTATCCGGCATATTTCGACGTCGGAGACACCTCGGCACTCGCCGGACTGCTCGACCGCGCCGAGCGCGACGCTCGGTTTCTCGACGACCTTGACTCCCGGTGTGCTGCGCTCGCTCCTTGTTTCGATCCGGCCCGGGAGAGAGCGGCTTGGGCTGCGTTGCTCGGCGAGATGGCGTAGAGCTCGCAGGTCGACGTAACGCAGCGGTGAACTACTGATCGTCCTCCAACTGTGGTACTTTCTCGGCCGTTGAACACCGACCGACGATCGAAAGCAGGATGGGCCGCCACAACTCGCCTGTGGCGAGTTGTGGCGCTGTTCTTTCTCGTGCTGACGTTCTCCGAGCTCGTGCTCGCTGGAACGTGCGGGCCCGAGCTCCTCGGTTTTCCGCCAGACATTGCGGAGCATTTCGCGTCGGAGGCCTCGTCTGCGCCGAACGATGGTGTGCTGTCCATGTCTGCCGGGACGAACCAGGCGCCCCACGACCATTCCGGCGAGGGCGGCTG
>JAJTWZ010000073.1 GCA_021463145.1 Blastocatellia bacterium
TCGATTGCGGAATGACGCACCCCCCGAGTTCATCGTGGTGACGACAATGCGACCGCTCCGCGGTCGCGGACCCGTTTGCCAATCGGAAGGCCAGACTCGAGGCATTTCCACGTTGACAGGAAACAACGTTGCTCCGGCGCTTCAGAATGGCCCGCGGACCCGAAATGCTGCTGGTTTCGTCCGAGGGGGTGCGCCGCAGGCGCGTGGAGAACTGCTATGAAACACGGCCGGCGCTGACGCCAGCACTCCGCCCGTTTCATCCCTGTGGGTAAGCCGCAGGCGTGTGGGGCACTATTGATGACGGGCCCCGGAAAGTCCGGACAGTCCCGTGATCCTTCCTACCCTCTCCCTCCCGAACGCATCGGCCGCGAGGACGGCGTCGATCGAGTCCGCGGGGCCGCCGTCGTGCGCCGTGAGCGCGTCCTCGACACACCTCGAAATGCCCGGAAAATCGATCTCTCCGGCAAGGAAAGCCGCTACCGCCGATTCGTTCGCCCCGTTGAGGGCGGCGGGTGCGGTCCCGCCGGCCTTCAAGGCTTCATAAGCCAGCCGGACGCAAGGGAAGCGTTCGACGTCGGGCGGAAAGAACTCAAGCTTCGCCATGGAAGTCAGATCGAGCCGTCCGCACGGCGTTTCGAGCCGATCCGGGTAGGTAAGGGCATACTGGATGGCGTGGCGCATGTCCGTGACGCCCATCTGCGCGATGATCGAGCCGTCGACCATCTCTACCATCGAGTGAACTATCGACTGCGGGTGCACCACGATGTCGATCGAGCCGGCGTCGAACCCGAACAGCCAGTGGGCTTCGATGACCTCGAGTCCCTTGTTCATGAGCGTCGCCGAATCGATCGTGATCTTGTCTCCCATTCGCCAGGTGGGATGGTTGAGCGCTTCGTCGCGCGTCACGATACGCAGTTGCTCGGCCGGCAACTCGCGAAACGGACCGCCTGACGCGGTCAGGATGAGGCGACGAACTTCTGACGCTCTCTCGCCCCGCAGGCATTGGTGGAGCGCGTTGTGCTCGCTGTCCACCGGAAGAAGTTCGCCGCCGGAGGCACGCGCGGCCGCCGTCATAAGCTCGCCCGCGACGACCAGCGTCTCCTTGTTCGCCAGGGCGACGCGCTTGCCGCGTTCCAACGCCCTGTAAGTCGGCACGAACCCGAGCGATCCGACGACGGCAGATACGACGGTGGAAGCTCCCGACTCCGCGGCGACGGCAACGAGTCCGGCAAGACCGTGAAGGATATCGGGAGTGACCGCAGGCGGATCGTCCTTCAGCAACGCCGCGAGCCGGTCCGCCTCCGCCGGTCCCGAAACGGCCACGACCTCAGGCGAGACCGCCCTGATCTGGTCGGCCAGCAGTTCGACGGACCGCCCCGCTCCGAGAGCGACGACGTGAAAGCGATCGCGCAATCCGTCGAGCACTCGCAGGGTATTGCAGCCAATCGAACCGGTCGATCCGAGGATCGCGACGGCCGTGGAGGTGGGTGGGCGTTGCACGCGCCGCGATTGTACCGACCGGTGCCGAATGCGCGCAAACGCCCGTCTTGACGGCCGTGGAATGCGCAACGTATTGTGCGGCCGTGGACGAAAACTTCCAGAATCTGATGCAGGAACTCGGCGAAGCAATCAACGACGCCGTACTCGATTCGCACGGTGTCGACGAAGCCCTCGCAAAGGTTCGCGGATCGGGAATCGACGTCTTTCTCGTGCTGGAAGCGACGATCTGCGTTCGCCGGAAGGACGGTGAGCCGGTCGAGGCCGCCGCCGCTGAACTTCCCGGAGCCGGAGAGGCGATCGAGATGAGCCACGAAGACCAGGCGTTCCTCAAGCGATTGAGGATCAGTGTCGGCGAATAGGTCCTCGGCTTTGCGCCGATTGGCGTGGATTCGAAATGGACGGCGCGAGCGCGAGAGCGGCCGGTCCTGACGAGAGAGTCATTGGACTCAGGCAGACGTTGATTCCTGCCTTCAGTCAGCGCCAATCAACGCCGGTTGGCGCAGGATGGTGAAGCCTCAGTCGCCGTCCTGGGGCCAGCAGACCAGCGTGCCCTCGGTCATCATCGCTTCGATCGCCTTGTCGGCCGGAAAGAGGCCGCGACGGTACAACTCGTCCGCAAACTCCGGGGAGCCGGCGGCGCCCATCGGAATGACGAAGCTCTCCGCGCGCCGAGCGGTGAACACGTAGTACTCGTCCGGGTCCGGATACTCACCGGATTTGAAGCAGACTCGAACGACGTCGGCCCAGGCGAATGCATCGACCCAGGGCTTCTCGCCCGGAGGGGATACGTCGCGAGTGACGCCCCAGCCGTCGAATCGAACTCGAAACCAGTCGGCCAGCTGACTCACCTTGAATTCCTCCGTCCGCGCGTGTCCACGGCCACCGTCAGCTGCGTGTAGCAGCGACTGCGTCGACCAGTTCACGATTGGAGACCGTCGCCGTTCCTTGCTTCATCACGACGAGGCCTCCGGCAATATTCGCCAGCCGTGCCGCATCGGCAAACGACGCGCCCGATGCAACGCCGAGCGCAAACGTAGCCATCACCGTGTCGCCCGCTCCTGTGACGTCGACGGCCTGAATGCTCCCGACCGCGGGGAGGAGCAGTGGATCCCGGTCGCGTTCGACGAGCAGTATTCCGCGTCGCCCTCGTGTCACGAGAACGGCCTGGAGCGCGAGCTCAATCGCGATCCGGGACGCGGCTTCGACCACGTCGGCATCGGTGCGGATCGGGGCGCCGACCGTTTCCTCAAGTTCGGCCTCGTTCGGCGTGGCGGCGGTGGCGCCGCGAAAACTCGTCAGGGAGTATCGCGAATCCACGATGGTCGTAACGCCGCGAGCGTTCGCCGCCGCGATCGCTTCCGCCACGCGGCCATTCGCGATGCCGTATCCGTAATCCGATACCAGGCAGACCCGGGCAGAGTCGAGAGACGAGGACAGCCGATCGGCGAGCTTTGCCAGTTCCGTCGCATCTGGCGGCTTCGGTTCCCGGTCGATGCGAAGCACCTGTTGATGCACCGAGTGCGGGATGCCCGCGTGTATCCGCGTCTTTGTCGGGGTGGACTCGCTGGCGTCAGTCGCTACCCCACGCGTTTCGACTCCCGCGTCACGAAGCGCAAGCGTGACGGCGCGTCCGGCGCGGTCCCGGCCAACCCGCGACACGATGGCCACCCGTCCGCCGAGCGCGGCAACGTTGCAAGCCGCGTTTCCGGCTCCGCCAGGCACCGTTCGTGTCGACTCGTACCTGAGGATCATTACCGGAGCCTCTCGCGAGACGCGGGTGATCTCTCCGTCGACGAATTCGTCGGCAATAACGTCACCGACGACGACGATGCGAGCGTCGGCGAAGCGCCGCACAATGGATTCGAGTCCCGTACCAATGTTGTTCGCGCTCACTCCGCTCCCTCCAGGGCGTCCGTCAGAATCCATTCGACCGCATCGGCAAGGTTCTCGGCAACGTGCTCGGGATCACGCGGCCACGTCCCGCGATGGTACTCCCATTCCCCCGAACCGTAGCCAGTCCGCACGAGCACGGCCCGCGCGCCCGCACTTTGCGCGAGCAGCACGTCGGCGCGCTTGTCGCCGACGACCCACGAGCCTTCTACGTCGATGAAGTGATCGGAAGCCGCGCGTTCGATCATTCCCGGCAGCGGTTTCCGGCAGCCACAATCGATGCGATACGGCGGCCGTCCTGCAGTCGGGTGGTGAGGGCAGTAATAGATGGCGTCGAGGCGCGCGCCGCAAGAAGAAAGCACGCTCACCAGACGCTCGTGGACAGCCGCGACCGCGTCTTCGTCGAAGTAACCGCGCGCTACTCCCGACTGGTTCGTGACGAGGATCGTGAGCAGTCCGGCGTCGTTGAGCCGGCGGATGGCCCTGCCCGCGAAGTCGTAAACACGAAGCCCGGCCGGGTCGCCGAGGTATCCGACGTCCTCGCAGATCGTTCCGTCGCGATCCAGGAACACTGCGCGTCTCACGCTGGTTTGCCCCCATCCGTTCCGATCGCGCCGCGTGCCGCGGTCACTACCGCGTCGTCCGTCACACCGGTCATGCACCGGTGATCGATCGGGCAGTCGCGAAGCATGCACGGTGCGCAGTCGACGGGATGACTGACGACTACAGCGCGCTTTCCCAGCGGCGCAGTCGAGAAAATCTCCGTTGGGCCGAAGATGGTAACCGTCGGCGTCGAGAGCGCAGCGGCCAGGTGCGCGGGTCCGGTATCGTTGGAGACCAATGCGCGCGAGATCGCGAGCAGGCCGATGAGCTCGCGAAGCGTCGTTCGGCCAGAGCAATCGATCGCGCGGCCCGAACTCTTCATCGCAGCCGCGACCGCGCGGGCCGTTTCGGATTCAGCCGAGGAGCCGATGATGACGATCCTCGCGTCGAGCGGCTCGGCGATCGACTCGGCCGCCTGGGCGAACCGTTCGGGCAGCCATTGCTTCGCGCGGCTGTTGGTCGCGCCCGGATTTATGCAGACCAACGGATCGGCCCGGTCAACGCCCTCGCGGTCCATCACGCGCCGACCCAGTTCGACTGTTTCGGGGCGGGCCTCGAGCGAACAGTCGATTCGGGCAAGGTCGACAGTCGAGGCTCCCTGCCAGGCGGCTTCGACGCCGGCTGCAATCGCCGCGTAATAGCGCGACTGGTGAGCCGTCCGCGAATCGCCCGGCATCGCGATCCGGTCGGTGAGCAATGCGCCGCGCCGCTCTGTTGCATAGCCCGCGATCCGGGGAATGCGAGCAATCCGCGCGACAGCTGCGGCCTCGAATGCGTTCTGGAACAAGACAGCGGCGTCGTAGTGGCGCCCGCGCAGCGACCTGGCGTGCGAGAGCGCGTCGCGCCACGAGTGGCGCTCGAAAACCACGACTTCATCGACGAGGCCCGTCTCCTCATAGATGGCCGCGACCCACGGCCGCGCGGCCACGGCCAGCCGGGTTTCGCCGAATACTCTGCGCAACTCGCGCAACCCGCCGAGCGACATCACAGCATCGCCAACCCAGTTCGGCGCACGCACGACGCACGCCCCGATCCGCATCAGCGGCCTCCGGACGCCAGGGCCACGCCCTCGTCGAGCAGACGGTCCCTCAGCGCCTCAGACGTCGCTTCGCTGTAGACCCTCAGCATCGGCTCGGTCCCGGACTGGCGCAGCAACAGCCAGCTCTCGTCTTCCAGGCGGAGCTTAGTGCCGTCGATAGAGTTCACGTCAACGACACGAAGCCCGGCCAGCCTATCGGGTGGCGAGCCGGCAAGGGCCGCAACGCGCGGCAGGCCGATGTCGGGAGGAATGCGAAGGTCGCGGCGGTCGAAAACGAGAGGGCCGTAGCGCTTCTGAATGTCGGCAACGAGCCCCGTCGGCGACATCCCCGATTTCACGATTGCTTCGGCGAGGAGGAGGCCCGACAGCACGCCGTCCCGCTCGGGAATTGCCGTGCGAATGCCGAACCCGCCGCTCTCCTCGCCACCGATGAGGACGTCGCCTTTGACGATCTCGTCGGCCACGTACTTGAAACCTATCGCCGTCTCTACGACTTCGAAGCCGCGATCGCGAGCGATCCGGTCGACGAGCCGGCTCTGTGAAACCGTCTTCACGATCGATCCGGTGGCGCCTGGTTTCGCCGCGGCGTGCAGGACGAGAATCGCGAGCGTGAGCTGGGAAGTCAGGAACGCGCCGGTCTCGTCGACAGCGCCCAGGCGGTCGGCGTCGCCATCGGTCGCGATTCCAAGCAATGCGCCTTCGCGCCGGACCGCTTCCGAGAGCGCGCCAAGGTTCTGGGCGATCGGTTCGGGGTTCACGCCTCCGAAATAGGGATCCCGATCGGCGCGAATCGTCACGACGCGCGCTCGCCCTCCGGACAGCAGACGCTCGACTGCCCGCTCGCCGGCGCCGTGGATCGGATCGGCAACGATCGTGACGCCCGCATCGCGGATCGCCTCCAGGTCGACGAGTCGCGCAATCTCGGCGTCGTAGCCGTCAGGCGGCTCAACGAGCGCAACGTCGGCGGAAGCTCCGAGCCGAACGGGACTTCTGTCGATAAGAGCCTCGACGGCCGCGACAGTCGGAGGCGCCGCCGAGCGTCCGGGCTGCTCCTTTATCTTGAAGCCGTTGAATATCGCCGGATTGTGGCTTGCCGTGATGACGACGCCGGAAGCGTGGCCGCGTCGCGCGACCTCGAAACTGACGAGGGGCGTGGGTGTGGGCCGATCGAACAATTCGACCTGGAATCCGTTTCCGGCCAGCACCAGCGCCGCTCGTTCGGCGAATCTCCCCGACATGAACCGCCGGTCGTAGCCGACGGCGACCGAGCCGCCTTCCGAGCCGTTTTGCAGGTGGAGGGCGAGCGCCTGCGTGACGCGGTCCAGATTCTCGATCGTAAAGCCGTCGCCGATGACGGCTCTCCAGCCGTCGGTCCCGAATGCAATCTTCAACGCATCTCTCCGAGCTGGCTGTAGTCGGTGACCGACGATTTGTCGCCGACGGCGACGCCCTGGAGGACGGCGAATCGGCCGACATGCGTGCTCTGGCCGAGGACCGTGCTTCTGATAACGGCGGATTGTCCGACCCGCGAAGCGCGACGCAGGACCGAGTTTTCGATGACGGCCTTTTCCTCCACCGTGCAGTTCTCTTCGATGACGGAGTTGACGATCTGCGCGCCGGCCTTGACGGTCACGGTGGGATCGATCCAGGAAATCGTGTCGACTTCTGCCTTTGCGTCGATGTGGCCGCCGGACTGACGCGCTGGAGTGGACGGCCCGAGCTTGCCGGCCAGCACGTCGAGGTTGGCCTGCAGGTATCGCTGCGGCGTGCCGATGTCGCTCCAGTAGCCGCCAGCCGTGTAGCTCTGGACGTGTACGCCCTGGTCGAGGAGCGCGGGGAAGAGGTCGTACTCGAAGGTAACGGTTTCACCGGCGGGCATGTACGAGAGGGCTTCGGGCTCGAGGATGTAGATGCCGGCGTTGACGTCATTGGTCGGAAGTTCGCAATCGGCGGCCGGTTTTTCGAGGAACCGGGTCACTCGGCCAGTCTCGTCCGTTTCGACGACGCCGTAGGCGCGCGGATTGTCGACCGGTGCGAGAACGATCGTGGCCACCGCTCCACTTTCGCGGTGTGCCGCGAGCACCGCCGCCAGGTCGATGTCGGTCAGGACGTCTCCGTTGAGCACTACGGATCGCGTGTCAATGTGCTCGCGTGCATTACGCACCGCGCCGGCAGTGCCCAGTGGCAGCGACTCGACTATGTAGCGCAACCGGACGCCAAAGCGGGAGCCATCGCCGAACGCGTCCTCGATCTTCTGCGGCTGGTAGGAAAGCGCGAGCGTCACGTCGAGAACGTGTGCGCGCCGCAGCATGTCGAGTGTGTAGGCGAGAAACGGCCGCCCGGCGATGGGAACTATCGGTTTGGGAGTGTGGAGGGTGAGCGGCCGCATCCGGGTGGCCCGGCCTCCGGCAAGGATCACTGCGTGCATGCGTGCAGTATCGCCGCTCGAGCGGAATTCGGGAAGATCGGCCGCCGCCGCTTCGCCCGGCGCAGTCGCGATTCGGGTTTCGTCCGCGGAATCGGGAGTGGCCGCTCAGTCGATGAAATACAGCGGCGGTGCCGGGTTGGTAGCTGGACCGGGGACGCGGAGGTGCTCGAAGCGAACAACCGTGACTCCCGGATTTCGCGGCTGATCAACTGCGGCCGTGACAGCGGACGAACCCTGGCCGCGGAACGTCGCCGTCCCATTTCGTTCGACAGGATCGCGATGCAGTGCGGCGTGTCCGTAGTTCCTGTGACCGCTTCGCGGCCGGGATCGTGCGTGGACCGGTTCAAAGTCGTGAGGCGAGCTCCACGGCAAACTCGAACGGCATTCCCGCACCTTTCGCCGAAGCCGCCGCGATTGCCTCCTCCGTCAGGAGACCGCGAGCCGGAGCGAGTCGCGTGTCGAGCTCCTCCCGCTCCAGAGCTGTAAGCGGCTGTCCTGCAGCCAGTCGCCGCGCAGCCGCTCCGGCGGCGAGCACAATCGCCGTTCCGGCGTCTTCCAGCACTCGCGACGTGGGCCGATCGTCGCAAGTACCCGCACGCATCGCCAGCGCGCCGGCGATTCCTTCCATCGCATAAATGCTGGCCGAATCCGCACCAATGCTGACCGCAAGCTCGAGCGAGCGGCGAAACCCCGCAAGCGCTCCATCCGCATCGCCGCGCTCGGCGGCGACCCAGCCAACCGTATGCTCGGCATATGCCAGGGTCTGAGTATCGTCGAGCCGCTCGGCCAGCCGCACCGCTTCGGCTGCGTAATCTGTGGCGGCCTTCGATTCGCCTGTCCCCGCCAGAGCGATCCCGAGGCTGTAACACGCGATAGCCAGACTGCGGTCGTCGCGCCGCCGCCTGTGGAAGGCCTCGCACCGTTCGAGCAAGGGCTTCGCCCGGGCGTACTCGCCCTGCCCGATTGCGACGAGCGCTTCGATTCGAATCGCCGCGATTTCACCTGTCTCATCTCCCAGATCGCGGTAGAGTACGGCTGCTTCCGAGGCGAGCGATACGGCAGTTGCATCCTCGTTTCGTCTCATCGAAAGAAACGCAAGCACCCTGAGCACGCGCGCATTGGCTTCCCGATCGCCGGACCGCCGGGCCTCCTCCTTGGCCGCCGAAAGCTTCTCCGCGGCAACGCCGTGGTCTCCCTGGTCGAGCGCCAGCACGCCCGACCAGAAGAGCGCGAGCCCGCGGTCGGGTTGGCTGTCACCTAACGCGATCGCGGCATCGAGCCAGGACCGGCCCTCCGTCAGAAGGCCGTAGTTCTCGAAGAATGCTCCGAGGCCTCCGGCCGCTGTCGCAAGAGCGGCCCCGCCGTCGCCTCGTCGCTCGAGCCGCCAGAGCGACTGCCGCACCGTATCGAGTTCCGCCGCGACCCGCGCCTCCTTCGCCGGCTGTGCCGCTGTCGCGCGAGCCGCTCCGCACGCGCGCGCCAGTTCGATAGTCCAGTCGTCAAGTCTGCGTTCTACGGCTTCGCGTTCGCCCGAATCGTCCAGGTCTTCCCCGGCGAATGCTCGAATCGATTCGAGCATCCGGTATCGGACCGGACGATGGTCGAGGTCCGCCACGACCAGGGACCTCGCAACGAGCGAGTCAACGAGCTCGGCGACTTCTTGCCTGCGAAGGAGGGCCACGCCCGCGTCGCTGTCCGGAAGCACGAGTTCGGCGGCCTCCAGAGTGGCGCCCGCCGCGAAAACTGAAAGACGGCGCATGAGCGCGCGTTCGGAATCGCCGAGCATGCGGACGCTCCATTCGATCGTCGCCCGCAGGGTCCGTTGCCGAGAGGGACGGCCTCGTTCCGATGCGCCCAAGAACAGGAAGCGATCGGCGAGCCGTGTCAGCAGTTCGTCGATCCCAAGGGAACGCACCCGCGCTGCCGCAAGCTCGATGGCCAGTGGCAGACCGTCGAGCCGCCGGCAGATCTCCGCGATAGTTTCGAGGTCGCGTTCCGATGGCTCGAACGCCGCCCGCGAAGCTCTGGCACGGTCGATGAACAACCGTACCGCTGAAGCTCCCAGCAACTCGCTGGAGTCAGAACCGGGCGCGGGCACCGTCAGAGGCGAGACTGCCAATGACATCTCGCCTGGAATCGCGAGAGCTTCGCGGCTGGTAGCGAGAATCGCGGCTCGCGGGCACGAGGCGAGCATTCCTGATGCGAGTGTCGCCGCGGCATCGACGACGTGTTCGCAGTTGTCCAGAACGACGAGGATGCGCGCATCGCGGATGCGTTCGTGAATCGAAGCCGCGAGAGGCTCGCCGGGACGCTCCCTGGCTCCAAGCGCCTGTGCGACTGCCTGCGGCACGAGCGCCGGATCCGCAATCGCGGCGAGATCGACGAACCAGATCCCGTCCGGAAATCGCGAATCGGCGCGTGCGGCCGCTTCCAGCGCAAGCCTGGTTTTTCCAACTCCACCAGGTCCCGTCAAGGTGATGCAGCGCCAGTCGCGGAACGCGTCGACTATCTCTTCGACATCGAGTGATGGAGCGACGAAGCTCGTCGCCTGAGCCGGCAGATTGCCGGGCGTTCGGAACAGCTCTCCCGTCGAAGTCGGATCGACGACCAGAGTGTCGGCGGCGTAACCGGGTTCTGCACGGCGCACGGAGTCGGGAGCCACGCAGGCAGGCTCGATCGACGCCTCGGGCGGTTCTGCGAGCGCCGCTTCGAGCGCATCCACGAAAGCGCCGGCAGTTGCGAATCGATCGGAGCGTCTCTTTGCCATCGCGCGAGTCACTGCGTCTGCAAAGCCGCGCGGCACGCCCGCGACGATCGAATCGAGCCGGCGCGCGCTCGAGTCGATGTGCTGCAGCCTCAAGGAGTCAAGGTCACCCGAAAACGGCGGCGATCCCGCGACTAGCTGGTGCACGACGACTCCCAGGGAGTAGACGTCGGCGCGCCCGTCCACTCCTGAACCGTCGTTCGTGACTTGCCACTGCTCCGGCGACATGTAGAGCGGGGTCCCTATCCAGTGCCCCTGCACAGTCAGACGAGTGTCGGCCGCGCGGTCCGGTGTCTTGTGAACCAGTGCGATCCCCAGGTCGAGCAGCTTGACCCTAAGCCCGTCACGGCCATCGTCGATCATCACGTTCTCGGGCTTCAGGTCGCGGTGAACGATGCCGCGAGCGTGTGCAGCGTCGAGCGCGGCGGCAATCTGTTGCACGATGGCAACTGTCTCGGCGGGAGTCATCTGTCCCCGTTCGCGCAGCAGAGTTCGGAGGGTAAGGCCCGGGACGTACTCCAGTACCAGGTACACGGGTCCGGAATCTCCGCAGACGATGTCGTGAATGCCGACGACGGCCGGGTGCGTGAACTCGCTGGCTATCCGGCCTTCACGAACGAAACGCCGCAGCGCCACAGGCCTGGAAGCGAGCACCGCGTCGAGCAGTTTGATGGCGACCGTTCGCTCCTCGACGATGTCCCGGGCTCGCATGACGACTCCCATTCCCCCGCGGCCCAGGATGCATTCGATTCGGTAGCGGCCGTCGAGCGTGGATCCGACGACTGCCTCGAGATCGTCGTCGAGCACGGAACCATCGCGCTCGCAAACCCGCCGCCGGTCGGCGTAGCGCGCACCACACAACAGGCAGCGTCGCGGGATGGCGAATTCGGCATCGGCGCCCACCGGACCCTCGGGCCGAGCTGGTTGCGGCCAATGGCCGCCGTTCGGACGATGTTCGGGCGTGAAGTCTGCCGTGGTATCGACGTTTTCCGGCTCGCGTCGCGCTGCATCGGTTGCGCCGCCGTTCTGATCGATGGGCTTCGGGTCGTCGTCGGACAAGTGCAGTTTCCCGTGGATTCGTATGAGCGGCCTGTCCCGCGCCGCACCGCCTCGAATTATTGCACCGCGGGGCCAGGGATAGAACCATTGAGAAGTCCGGTCACCGCCGGGCGGCCCTTTCGCCCTTCGTGGCAACGAAGCGGTATTCCAGCGTTTCGGGGTACGCTTCGAATCGAACGCCGAGGCGAATGTATCGGTCGAGGTGCGGATCGAGGAGCATGCGGACTCGCAACTCGTCCATGCCCGAGAGCCGGACATACGCGAATCGCCTGGCTGCGCGTTCGGTCAGTGCCGAGGCAGCGCGCCTGGCCTCCTCTTCGAACGCGAGAGCCGCCTGCTCGCGTAAGCGCGGAAAGTGGTCGATCGTAAGTCTGGTCAACTCGAGCCGGCTGAAGCCGTCGGTTTGCGCGATCCGCGAAGAGAGCCGGGCCTCGCCGTCGCGATCGTTCGGAGATGCGATGGCGGACACGGGCAGCCATCCGCGCGTTCGTCGCGTTACCGCCACCCTGACCCAGGCGACACCGTCGACCGATACCGGGCGTTCCACGATGGCGATCATCCTCCCGTGCCGAAGGCGTTTCAGGATTCCCGATCGCAATCCGGGTTCGCGCCGCAGCACCGCGAGATCCGAATCGATGACGTATGCGCGGCGCCAGTGCTGGGGGCCCGCGGCGAGGGCCGCTGGTGCTGCCGCGAGAAGGACGAGCAGGACGATTGCGCGGACAACGGCGATTCGCGCGAGCCGGCGCACTCGATCAGGTCTGGAACTGTTGGTGGCGTAAGTCACGCCCCATGATCGAGTCGGCGCCGCAAAAGTTGCCCGGTGAATTTCGCCGAGGTCACCGGCCGAAGTAGCCCGACCGCGTCATCACGTACGCATCCTTCTTCGCTACGTTGACCTTGAGCTTGCGGAATCGTCCCGAACCGCCGGTTGCAGACGGATAAAACCCGAGCACGTAACGCTCCCTCAACCGTCCGGACAGACGTGACAGCACCTTGTCGATGTCGCTTTCGGTCGCGGAGTAGAAGACTTCGCCGCCCGTCTGCGACGCGAGGTACTCGAGCGGATCGTTCGCCTTGCGTTGCGGCGTCACGGCCCAACCGGCGTACGACGTGTTCACGCAGTAGATGACGACATCGGCGATCTGAGCGGCTTTCAATGCGTCGTACAGCCTCACGTTGCTGAACGTATCGCGGCCGTCGGACAGAATGACGATGGCACGGCGGCCGCTGCGCACGATCATGTCGTTCGACGCGGCCACGACGGCAGAGTAAAGCGAGGTCGCGCCGCCGCCGGGAATCCTGTAGATCGCGGCCAGAAGTGGCGCCGGCCTGGATGTGAAGTCCTGTTCGACGTGTACCGAGTTCGAGAACCAGTAGATGGCCGCATTGTCCGCGGGGCGAATCAGGTTTCGAAGGAACGCAGCGACTGCTTCACGCTGGAACTGCTGGCGGAATCTCGTGCTCTGACTGGCGTCGAAGAGAAAGATGACGTCGAGCGGGTAGTTTTCGTTGCCGAAGAAGGCGATCTCCTGCCGGACTCCTTCGTCGAGGATCTCGAACTCGTTTAGTTTGAGATTGGGAATGACGCGATCCGAGTCGGGTCCCTTGGTGACGACGGCCGAGAGCAGGACCAGGTCCGTGACGAGCTTGATGTCCGCGTCCTGCGAGCCGTCCGAGCTGGCGCCGGTGTCCTGAGCAGGTTCGGCAGCGGACCGTTGCTGCGGCGCTTCATCGACAACTGGCGCCGGCGGCGGCGGAGGCACTGGAGTCTGCGCAACTCCGGCCGACACGAGCGACGCGAGGACCAGGGCCGCGCACACTGCCTTCCATCCGACGATCACCGCGAGAGTGTAACCACAGATCCATACAGATGCCACAGATCAGTGCCGTCGAATCCACGGAAATCCGTGCTCGCAGCCAGCGAAAACGGACCTGCCTGTCCGCCTGCCATTCGCAGCTTCAATGCGGGGATACGCCGCAGGCGTGCGGGAGTCAAATCACTACAACAGCCGCGACTTGAGCGCGCGAAGGATCTCGGCGGCTTGCCCGTCGGGCAGTTTGTCCACTTCCAGGTGGCGGAGTTCCTCTATCACCGCTTCGTTCGCGGCTTCGAAGAGACTTCGCTGGGGCGCTGCGACTCTGGACGGCAGATGCCGCGCGAGCTTCGGCTTGCCCATCACGTCGAGTTCGTTCGCTTCGAGGTTCCGCAGAATCTCGCGCGCCCGGGTGAGCACCGTCGCGGGCAGTCCCGCGAGCCGGGCGACTTCGATCCCGTAACTCTTGCTCGCCTCGCCTTCGACAACCTTGCGCAGGAAGACGATCTCGCCCCGGTCCTCGCGCACCGACATCTGGTAGTTTCTCACCCCCGGGCTAACCGACGCGAGCTCGGTCATCTCGTGGTAGTGAGTCGCGAAGATCGTCTTCGCTGCGTGCGTTGCGCTGTCGTGCAGATACTCCGCGATGGCCCAGGCGATCGACAGGCCGTCGAACGTCGATGTGCCGCGTCCCACTTCGTCGAGCAGTACGAGGCTGCGCGCCGTTGCCGTGTTGAGGATGTTGGCCGTCTCGGTCATCTCGACCATGAACGTCGACCGGCCCGACGCAAGCGAATCCGACGCTCCGACGCGTGTGAAGATGCGGTCGACGAGCGCAATGCGCGCTTCGGTCGCCGGGACGAACGAGCCGGCGTGCGCGAGGACCACTATGAGCGCTGCCTGGCGCAGATAAACGCTCTTGCCGCCCATGTTCGGCCCGGTGACGACGAGAA
This sequence comes from Blastocatellia bacterium, assembly GCA_021463145.1. GTDB lineage: Bacteria > Acidobacteriota > Blastocatellia > UBA7656 > JADIYM01 > JADIYM01. Next base: position 14,054 of record JAJTWZ010000073.1, read on the forward strand.
GCCGGTCAGTCGAGTTGTTCAAATACAGGTCGTTGGGGATGAACCGTTCTCCGCCGGTTTCCACGACCGGATGCCGCCCGTTGCGGATCAGGATCTCGTCGCCTTCGGTGACGTCCGGGCGACAGTACCCGCGCCGCGCCGCCGTCTCGGCAAATCCTGCCAGGACGTCGATCATCGACACCGAGCGAGCGAGCGCCTGGACCCGCCGCGTTTCGAGCGCGACGCGCTGGCGGATCTCGGCGAACAGGGAAGTCTCGAGCGCAAGGATGCGCTCCTCGGCGCCAAGCACCTTGGCTTCGTATTCCTTCAGCTCCGGAATCGTGTAGCGCTCGGCGTTTGCGAGCGTCTGTCTGCGTTCGTAATGCTCCGGGACGCCGCGCGAGTTCGCTCGGCTTACTTCCAGGAAATAGCCGAACACATTGTTGAAGCGGATCTTGAGCGAGGCGATACCTGTCGCCTGCCGCTCGCGGGCCTCGAGCTGTGCGATGAACTGTTTTCCTGATGTTGCGAGGCCGCGCAGCTCGTCGAGCTCGGCGTTGAATCCGGGGCGGATCGTGCCCCCGTCGGAAAGCGCCACCGGCGGATCGTCCGCGATGGAAGACGCGACGAGTTGCCGCAGTTCGGGCAGATCGTCCAGCGCGTCGCGCAACCCGGCGAGCAGGGGCGCCGCGAGAGGTTCGAGTTGCACACGAAGCGTGGGCACGAGCTCCGCCGATCCGCGCACGGCCACAAGATCGCGCGGCGTTGCGCGGGCCATCGCGATACGCCCGGCAAGCCGCTCGAGGTCCTGGATGTCTTCCAGGGTCTTTCGCAGGCGATCGCGGGCAATCGTCGCCGCACGCAACGCTTCGACAGCGCCGAGCCGTCCCAGGATTTCGTCGATCCTGGTCGATGGCCGAAGGAGCAGTTGTTTGAGGAGGCGTGCGCCCATGGCAGTCGACGTCTCGTCGATGATCGACAGCAGCGACGACTTGCGTCCACCGTCGAGTCCGGCGACAAGCTCCAGGTTTCGCACCGTGGTCGCATCGAGAAGGAGGGCGTCCGACGGCTCGTAGAACGAGATGCCGGTAATGTGCTCGAGCGCACCGCGCTGTGTGTCGCGAGCATAGTGGAGCAGCGCCCCGGCGGCAGCGGAGGCGAGAGGACGGCCGCCCAGGCCGAATCCGTCGAGCGACGATGCCCCGAACTGGGCGAGCAGCAGCGGTTCGGCGTAGTCGAGCGCGTATGCCCAATCGTCGACGGCCGTGACGGCGACATCGACTGGCCGGGAAGCCACGGCCGGCTCCAGCGCCGACGGCACCAGCAGCTCACGCACGCCGTGCGTAGAGATCTCGTCGATCACGCGATCCAGGGCGTCGTCGCCGGAAAACTCCGTCGCGCGGAACTCTCCGGTCGACAGTTCGAGAATGGCGACGCCAGCGCCAGCACCCGTCGCGTGCACCGAGCCGAGGAAAACGCTGTCGCGTGCCGAAAGCATTTGGCCGTCTATCGCCGTGCCGGGTGTCACGACTCGGACGACTTCGCGCCGGACGAGTTTCGTCGTGGCAGAGGCATCTTCGACCTGGTCGCATATGGCGACGCGGAATCCGCGCCGAACGAGTTTCGCGACGTAGCCCTCCGAGGCGTGGTGAGGCACGCCGCACATCGGCACGGGGTCTCCGCGCTCCTTGTTCCGGGCCGTCAGCGTGATCTCGAGCTCTTTGGACGCAAGGATTGCGTCGTCGAAGAACATCTCGTAGAAGTCGCCGAGACGAAAGAAGAGAATCGTACCCGGATGAGCCTTCTTCAGCTCGTGGTACTGCCGGAGCATCGGTGTCTCTTTCGACATCGCCTATCCGAAAAAGATCTCCGCGTGACGATAGAACTCCGGATCGAGGTACTTGTAGCCTTCGACGGCATCAGCGAGTGCGACGTCGATGACCGACGTGCCGGAGAGGGCGGCCATCCTGCCGAACCTGCCTTCGAGGACCATCTCTACGGCCTTCACTCCGAAGCGCGTCGCGAGCACGCGGTCGAAGGCGTTTGGCGATCCACCCCGCTGTATGTAGCCAAGCACCGACACGCGGGCTTCGATACCGCTGCGCCGCTCGATCTCGCGAGCGACGAGCTGACCGATACCGCCGAGCCTCTCTTCGCGATAGATGGACGCCTTCTGGTCGTCGCTGAGGAAGTCTTCGTCGGGATGCGGTCTGGCATCCTCGGCGACCACGACGATCGAGTGCGGCCGCCCCAGGCCGCGCCGGTTCGCGAGCGTTTCGGTGATTCGGCTGATTCGAAACGGCACTTCGGGAACGAGTATGAAATCGGCGGCGCCGGCAATACCGGCGTGCGCGGCGATCCATCCAGTATGCCGGCCCATCACCTCGATGACCATCACACGGTGATGCGACTCTGCGGTGGTGTGGAGCCGTTCGATCGCATCGGTGGCGACCTGAACTGCCGTCGAGAATCCGAAGCTGTAGTCGGTGCCCGGAATGTCGTTGTCGATAGTCTTCGGAACGCCGACGACGGGATATCCCTCCTCTAGCGCCATGCGACTGGCCACAGTCAGTGTTCCATTTCCGCCGACGACGACGAGGGCGCGTATTCCGTACTTCCTCCAGTTCTCGCGAATCTGGACCTGAGAGTGTGGGTCCGCGAACGGGTCGGTCCTCGAGGTGCCGAGAATCGTGCCGCCGCGAAACTGGATACCCGCGACAGACAGTCGAGTGAGAGGCTCGACATCGCCGGTGATCAGTCCCTGCCAGCCCGACTTGAACCCGACGACGTGGACGTCATCGGCAAGCGCGCGCCTGACGACTCCGCGGATCACCGCATTGAGTCCGGGACAATCGCCGCCTCCGGTCAGGATTCCGATGCGTCCAGTGTCCATAGCTCAACTGCCGGCGACGGGATACCGCTCGCGACGGAGGCGCCGGAATCCGGGAGCGGCTACGGCCGCAAATTCAGGAAACAACTGTATTTCCAGCACTTTGAAGCCGTATGACGAACGTTGTCTCGAACGGTCGCGAACTATATAATCCGCCCCTTGGCATGTCAAACTTGGGTTCCTTCATCCTAGCGATCGACACGGCCTCACGCTGCGGATCGATCGCCGTCGCCCGCGATGGGCGGCTCGCCGCGGTATGGGGAATCGATGCGGGAGCGAAGCAGTCTTCGGTGTTGTGGGACGACATCGACCGGATGCTCTGCCGGCTCGAGTGCACGATTCACGACATTGGTGCGATCGCCGTCGCCAGGGGACCGGGGGCATTCACGGGGCTTCGGATCGGCCTTTCGGCGGCTGCTGGACTCGCACGTGGCACCGGAGCTGCTCTCTACGGCGCGACGACGCTCGAGCTCGCGGCGCGATCGAGCGGTCAGGGCGACGAGGTGTGGGCCGTACTCAACGCGTATCGAAACGAGGTATATGCCCAGCGGCTGCGAGTTGACGCCGATGGCGACGTCGTTGCGCTCGACGACCCGATGGTGGCCTCGCCGGATCTTGTATTCGACAGCGTGGGGAGCAGCTCCGCGCGCCTCGTTGGCGACGGCGCGGACGTGTATCGGACGGCGCTCGAGGCGGCGGCCGCGCGACACGGCGTTGTGGTAGAGGATGTACAGCTCGCGGGCGCTTCGAAGGCGTCGACGTGGACGGTAGTTCAATCCCGCCCGATGCTCGCGGCGGAACTTGCCGAACTGGTGGCGTTTCGCATCGATCGTGGAATGGGGCCGGGGCCTTTGACTCCCTGTTACGTACGGGCCTCCGAGGCCGAGGTCAACCTCAAGGCGGGAAGGCTGGCCGGCGCGGGGTCGCCGAAGAGCGCGTGATGCGATTCGAAGTCGTGCATATGCGCGAGGACGACCTCGAGGAGGTCGTCGCGATCGAGGAGATGACCGGCCTGAACCGCTGGGGCTACGAGGCGTACCGGCGAGAGCTGATCGCAAACCCGAATTCGGTGATGCTCATAGCGCGACCCGCCGATGGCGGGACCTGGCAACGCCGGGACGGCGGTGTCGTCGTGGGCGATTGCTCCGGCCGGCGGCTGCTTGGATTCCTGGCCGCCGCGATCCTCTTCGACGAGTTCCACATCAACAACGTGGCGACCCATCCGGGAGCGCGGCGAATGGGCATAGGCCGTAAGCTGATGCACGCGGCGATCGACGAGGCCCACCACTCCGGTGCGTCGTACTCGGTACTCGAAGTTCGTGCGTCGAACGTGACGGCGCAGGCGATGTACATCGCGATGGGATACCGCACGACACGCCGGCGGAAGGACTATTACCGCTCGCCGACCGAGGACGCCCTCGAGATGGTCCGCGACCTTTAGTGCACGATCGCGCATTCGGCTCTTTTTCGCGTGCCCGGCTTCGTGACCTGCCCGCCTGGGATGCCTGGCGAACGCACGCAGGAGGGAAACGTGCGGCGTTCAGAGGTCACGCGGGCAATGAACCTGCCAGTCGCTCGCGGGAAGTGAAGATGACGCGGACTCGTCGCCGCGACGTTCTGCCGGTCGAGATCCCGGTTCTGAAAGGTGAGAGCCGCGAAGCGGTTGGATCGGAGCCGATCCAGCCGGTTCGCGGCCCTGTCTCTGCCTATTTCCTGTCTCTGCCTATTTCGTAAGGAACCTGGCTGCAGTACGGATTCGCTTGTAGATCTTTGCGAGATCCGCGTCGGTAATGACGCGAGGCGAGCCGTCGGGCAGCGCCTGCATGGTCTTGAGGAACTCGATGACGTCCGCCCTCTGCGACGTCGAGAGCGCCTCGAATGCCTCGCGCGACGGCCGCCCCTCGCCGGCGTGATGGAGGATCGCCTCGGTCATCGTCGTCAGGTCGCCCCGATGCCCGTACGGTGCGGAATTTCCCACGTCCCAGAGCTTTCTCGTCAGGAACTGGCCGGTCGGGACGCCGCCCTGGACAAGGCGCTCGTTGTTGAAGTACGGATCCTCGGCGTCCCAGATCGTATGGCGCTTGAGATCGGTGAACGCCCGGACGATGGCTCCACCGCCGGGCGCCCGTTCGAGGTTGGGCCCGAGCGTATCGCGCGTCAGGTCGAACGTGATGGGATTCACCATATCGATCGGCCGCAGGTTTCCCGGCGGGTTGAAGGGATTCGCTTCCGAGTACGTCGTACTTACGAGCCGCAGTTCGGGAACGTGGCACTCGGCGCAGCCGATCTGGCTGAACGTCGTCTCGCCACGAGCGACCGAATCACGGAGCGTGCGATCGGTTGGCATGACGACACCCGGGGCGCCCATCGCCGCCTGGAAGATCGTTGCCGCGGTAATGTCGCCGACGGTCAGTTCGTCCACGACCCCGTCCTCGTCGAAATCGTTCGTGCCCGTGCGCGCTGCGCCGAACCGTTCCACCGACTGCATTCCGTGGTGGTGGTTGTAGGCGTTGTTGGTGAATTCTCGCAGCGAGACGACTACGCCTTTCTGGTGGAACGGCTTGATCACGAGGTCGGCATCGACGCCCTCGACCCCCGATGTGTCGAAGGTGCCGTCCGGCCGCGCGGTTATCTGGCCGAAAGAGACCCCCTTGGTCAGCAGTTTCGACGTCACGTTGGTTCCCTGGCTTGCAGCCTGCTGCGCTGCGTCCGTCCGGATGGCAATGAGATCGACCGACATCTCTCTCGCGAGCATCTCGATCGCGCCGGATCCATTCATTCCAAGGGTGTTGCGCTCGTTGCTGAACTCGGCGTCGACCGACGTGACTATCGGATCGCGCACCTGGGCGAGTACGAATACGTTGGCCACGAAGTCGCCGCCGCCGCCAGAGAACGGCTGGTTGTGGCATCCCGCGCAACTGTTGGCATCGGTCCCGGAGGTCCTGATGAAGCCCGGGTTGTTGGCGCGGTCTCGCTTGGTCGGCGTTCCGTTACCGGTCGCAGCGGGACGGCCCTGGCCGTCGAGAGAATTGCACCGGGCGTCGAACAGCATTCTGCCCTGGCTGATGATGTCCTTTAGTTTCATCCGGCCGGCCTCGAGATCGGCCTGGTCGTAGTGAGTCAGAATGGTCGGCGTCTCGCCGGCGGCTCTGACCACGCGCGGTTGACTTGTGTCCTGGAGATCGTCGCTCGAGGCGGACGATGCGAAGGCAGCGAACGCCACCAGGCAGAAGAAGCCCAGAATCGAGGCTTTCGTCATTCGAAGGTTCATTTGTCGGTACTCCTCATGCGGTTTGGGAAACCGGGAAAGCGCGCCGTTTGAAGAAGTCGATTGGCAACTACGGAGCAGCCGGTACCCTTACAGACCTGCGGGCGAGCCTTCGAAGCTCAGTTTGGCCTCGAGTGCGCACACAACGGGCGGATGGCTGAGGCAGTTTCATCGTAGCGGCCCGATGCGTCAGTGACTGCCATCACCGCTGAACGTGCGCTGGCCCGCTCGACGGAGAAGGCCGTGACGCAGGTCACTGACTGTTTGTGTCCTGGAGCGTACTTTTCGTTACGAGCGCATCGCGCCTTGATCGCTTCATTGGAATTCAGTGTGTGTTTCGGAAACGGCTCAGGGACACGTGGACCTGATGGCCTGGGGTGTTTACCGACTTCGCGGTGAATTCGAGCCGCGAGGAGAAAGCGGCAGCCACGCAATTCTAACCATTCATCCGGAGAACCAGATGTTGAACATCGGCCAACCATTCCAGCCCCTGGGCGCACACGTGCCGGACTTTTCGGATCCGCTGGGGCTGCTGGTGCACTGCCACGTCAGGATCGAGGCGCACCTCGACGCACTCGAGCGAGCGGTAGTGCAGCTCGTAACTGGCGACGAACACGAGTTGGCGGCAGCCAGCCTGGCCATCGCATCGGCTCGATCGCATTTCGCCGGTCCTGGGGTAAAGCACACGGCGGACGAAGAGGAGTCGCTATTTCCAAGGTTGAAGCGGTTCTCCACGGATTCCGACGGAGCAATTCGTTCGGCGATTCAGGAGCTGGATGCCCAGCACCGGACGGCGGAAGCCGTGCACGCAGAGTTCGACAGGCTGGTCGATGCAGCCGGACCGGCTCTGGCCCACGCAGGACTGGACGTTGCCGAGTTCGAGTTGACGGTTGCGGAACTGGCAGGGCTCTACCGGCCGCACATAAGAATGGAGAACGAGATCGTCTTTCCGGAGGCCGGGCGCATCATCCCGCCGGACGAGATTCTGGCAATCGGGTCCGAAATGCGTGCGAGACGCGGCATGAACCCGGTAGGAATCGTCCCACCGAAAGCGTAAATCGCTGATGGGGCGGTCCCGCACGGCCGATGGCGGCGTGCCGGGACCGGTGCTGGCCGCAGCAACGGTGCTTCCTGTCAACTTGGAAATGACTCGAGTCTGGCTTTCCGAGAGGCAAACGGGTCCGTAGCCGCGGAGCGGTCGCATCGTCCGTCCCAATGCGCGTCGGTGGCGACGCAATAGACGTTGCGTCCCGGCAAAGAGGCATTTCTCTCTTGGGCGAATATAGAGATTCGTACGGCTCGAATTGCGAACCCAATGCGACCGCTCCGCGGTCGGCGCGGTTGGGCATGCGGTTCCGCGGGTCGCGCGCGGCGGCTCGTTGCACTCGCCGGCGCGCGACCCACGGCTATTGTATCGACCGCTCCGCG
>JAJTWZ010000074.1 GCA_021463145.1 Blastocatellia bacterium
ATCTGTCATCTGAACGGCCAGGTCCTGGCCGGCCTCGACGTCGAGGACCACGTCGCTCCCGGAAAGCTGCGACAGGTCTCCGTTGGCGTCATGAACTATCGAGGACCGGACTGGCAGGACGTTCCGGATCTCCTCGACCGAATGTGCCGGTGGCTTTCCGGACCAGAGTTTCAACGGGACGGGGAATGGGCGCTACCAGTTGCGCTATTGCGTGCCGTCGCCGCCCATCTGACGAAGCGCCTCGGCGGCTTCTACCGGGCAAAATCCGACAAGACGCTGACGAGGGATCTGAACGAAGTGGTGAGACTCGGACTCGTCGACCGCGAAGGGAACGGCTATCGCGCGCGTGTTGAATTGATCGACGCATTCCTGCCGTTTCGGGGCGGAATGATCGAGCCGCTGTAGGACGCCAACTCGAGCAGGCTCTCGACGTCTTCATCGACCACGATGGCGTACGTGTGCGCCCCGGCAGGGGCTCAGATGCATTTTCTACGCGTACCCAACGCGTGATGTCGGCCAATATTCCGCGACAAACCCTGGCCCCGAGGAATGCCGTCCTCGTGACTCGTGCTTCTGAAGCAAGCTCATCGGGAAGCCGACGCAATCAGGAGTCTTTGCATCACGACGATCGAAGTGCTCTATTCGATTCATTTACGAGCAGCACTGTACGTTTTTTCCGTAGTTGCTGTAAGCTGACTGCGTCATGAGCCTGCGCAAAACGCCACGTCTGAAACCGGGAGCGGTGTATCGAACCCGAGACCTGGGACGGTGGGGTGCCAACCCGTCGCGGCTGGCGAAGCGACTCGTGGCCGAAGGACAGCTCGTGCCACTCCGGCACGGCCTGTTCGTCCATCCGAAACATGGACGATTCGGCACCGTGCCCCCAGACGATCGCGAGCTCATGCGGGCCTTCGTTGGCGGTCCCTTTGTCTTTACCGGACCGGATCGATGGAATGCACTTGGACTGGGCTCGACCGCGGCGTTTGCGTTCCCGCTCGTCTACAACACGAAGCGATCGGGACTGTTCGACATGGGTGGACGCACGTTTCGGCTACGGAGGGTGGACTTTCCGCGGAAGCCGACGCCCGAATGGTTCGTCGTCGACCTGTTCGATCACGCGGACGAGGCCGGAGCGGATCGCCACGAGCTTACGCTCGCCCTATCGCGTACCATTGCCGACGGACGACTCGACAACGCGCGGCTTCGAAACATGTCGCGACGCTTCGGGAGCACGCGGACGCAGGCGCTCGTCGAGTCGGCGATCACATCGTCGGCACGGTGATGTTCGTCCACGAGGATCCGGAGTTCCGCGATCTCCTGAGCATCGTTTCGACCGAGACCGGGTTGTCTCCGGGACTCGTCGAGAAGGACTACTGGGTCATCCACACCCTGTGGGCGCTCGCGGAAGCGGGTCTCGACGTCTGGTTCAAGGGAGGAACGTCGCTGTCGAAGGGATTCGGTCTCATCCGGCGTTTCTCGGAGGACATCGACGTCATGATCGGTCCTGGTACCGCGGAAGGAATCGAGGGGCCCACGGACTGGAACCGGACGAGCACGGGGGCAACGGAAAGTCGCCGCCGATACTTCGGCCGGCTTGGCGAGTTGATCGTCGTTCCGGGTGCGGTCGTCGAACACGACGATGATGATCCGTCCTGGCGCGCCGTGACCTATCAGGTGCGCTACGAGGGCATGTTTCTCGACGACCTCGACGCAACCATGTCGAGATTTGTGCGACTCGAGGTCGGCGGCGCACGCGTCACGCCTTCGATCGAGCGAGACCTGTCGTCATTCGTTCATGATCGTCTCGTCGAGCACTCGATGGACGAGACCTACGTCGACAACCGCCCGCGTCGCATTCGCTGTCTTCATCCGATCGTGACACTGCTCGAGAAGCTCGATGCGATCAGCAGGCGGTTTCAGCGAACCGAAACGGCCGCGGCCGCGTTCGTTCGGCATTACGAGGATGCCGCGATGATTGTCCGTGCCGAATCGTCGCTGGAGGGCGTTGCCGACTTCGATTCGGTCCGGGCGCTGGCGGACGAAATGCTCGGACTGCGACAGATCCGAGTGATTCCACGTGCCACGGATGCGAGTTTTCGTCAGGACGGCTCTCAACGGTGGACCGAGATCGAGCGCGCCCATACGGCGATCGCGCCGATGTTCTGGGGAGAGCGACTGTCGCTTGTGGATGCGTGCACCGAGATCTCAGCGTGGATTCGAGACCGTCTCTGAGAATGCTCTCGTTCACTTCCGCGAACGTATTCGTGCGCACCTGAGGCATGGTATGCATGTCGTACGGCTCGACTCGTCGTCGAGGCCGGCTCGCACTCACCGCTCGCTGCTCTTGCATCCTTATGGACGACCTATGACCACACTCAACGATCGCGATGATGCCGCGGCGGCCGGGGCGTTCGTCGAACGGCTGCTTCCCGATCCTGACGTCCGTTCCACCGTGCTCGCGTTCGCGGCGCAGTCCATCCTCGCCGCTCACGAGGCGGGGCCGTCGACCTGGAATCTTACGATCAACGGCACACAGTACCTCGCGCTCGTCGTGAGCCATTGTTTCATGCTGGTCGTGCGTCGCGATCGATTCGAGGTGTATGTCGACATCGATTCCGTGACGGAGGAACTGGCTCGAGCTCTGGGTGCGCGGCTGAAGTCGACGGCCTCGTTCACGACGCTGCCGAAGGGTCACCAGGTGCTGCTTCAGTACAGCGAACTTGAAGAACTGTTGCCGAAGCTCGAGCGTGCACACCTCGCACTCGTGGCAGCAGCGGGTCCGATGTACAGCCGTTCTCATAATGAGAAACAGCACCATTCGGGCCTGCTTGGAGTGATCAGCCAGGAAACCGGCATTGAGCTTCCGGACCCGGCCTTTGTCGACCGCGTAAGTACCTCCTCAGAGTCTTCGCGCGACTCTCGATTTGGCGAGATCGGTCAGCTGTATGAGGAGTTCGCTACGGAGTTCGCGACGACGGATGCCGGTCGCGCGCACGCGGCGTCGTACGCCGACGGCCGCGCGAAGGCCGCGCTGAACTTTCAGGAAGTCTGCCGGGCGGCCGATGCGGGCGAGGCGATCGTCGATCGCGTCCTCCTCCACCTGCTCCCGCACGCGAAGACCAAGGGGAACCTCGCCAAGGGCGCCTGGATCCACGTGGCTCCCGCCATCACGAAAGACGCCCGAGCCCTGTTCGAAGGCGCCGGCTGGGCGCAACCCGAGGAGTGGCCCGCGATCGCATCCGAGCTGCTCGCGTTCGTCCGCCGGTGCGTCGGCGCGCCGGAGCAACTCGGCGATGCGGTCGCCGGGTTCTCCCGGAAGGGTTTCCAGGCGGGAATGGTCACGCCGATCCTGAATGCACTCCGACCCGACGCCTTCCTCATCAGCAACCGGAAGTCGTGCGCGCTCGTCAGCTATCTCGGCAGCACGAAGTACACGACCTCGCTCGCCGGCTACCCGGCGCTGAACGCTGCCGGATTCGCCGATATTACCCGATTCCGCGAGGTGTTCGCCGTACACGACCGCCCCGAGGGCATCACCGACTCGGACCTGTTCGACATGTTCGGGCACTGGCTGTTCACCATCCGGAAGTTCGCGTTCGGGAAGAAACCGGCGATGGCGACAGGTGGCGTGACGACGTCGTGGCTCTTCCAATGCAACCCGAAGACCTACGACCTCCGCGCTGCGCTGCGAGAGCTGCCGGCCATCCCGTGGGTGGTTCGCCAGCACAAGTCCGACATTGCCGAGGGCCACACCGTCTTCATGTGGGAGGCGGGCAGGAACGCGGGCATCCTGGCCCGCGGAATCGTCAGCGCTCCGCCACTCTCCGGCCTCGACCGGAGCGTGGACGCGAAGTTCGTCCTGACCGAAGGGCAGTTCAAGGACACGGAACTCTACGTTCCGGTCGAGATCGAGCACGTCTATCGGCCTCCCGTCAGCCGTGCGCTGCTCAAGCGCCACGCGAAGCTCTGTGGGATCCAGATTCTGAAGATCTCGCAGGGAACGAACTTCCCCGTGACGGACGACGAGACGGAGGCACTCCTCGAGCTCGAAGCGCCTCCGGACGCGCGGTTCTGGAGTATCGCCGTCGAATCGAAGCGTTGGGCCGCGTATCGCGACGGCGGGTTCGTCGCAGCGGCGTGGCCCAATGTTGGCGACATTTCCGCGATGACGCGCGAGGAGCTCGACCGCGCGCTCGATACGGTGGCCGAGGGGAATCCAGGGGACTACAGCGCTCCCGGCGCCTCGCAGATGTGGGCGTTCGCATCGATCAAGCCCGGCGACCGTGTGGTCGCCAGTGGCGGTGCGGACCTTGCGCTTGGCATTGGTACCGTCGTGGGCCCGTATTCGTTCGACGCGTCCTCGCCCCACGCGCATCGGCTCGCGGTGCGCTGGGACGACGTCCAGGCGCGGCGTCACGCGAGCGATACGAAGTGGAAGCAACTGGTCGTGGAGATGTCGCCCGAGGAGTTCGACGGGATTGCCGGAACGCCGCCCGTCGGCGACGTGTTCAAGGCCGACGATCCGGTGGACGTGGAAACGGCCGCGAGTGGTGCATTGGAGGTCGTCGCGATCGACGAGAACATCGAGCCGGTCGTGCCTCCCGAACCGAACGAACTGATCCTCATCGAGGACGTCGCCGCGGCAACGAACTTCGACGTGGAGCTGCTCGAACGCTGGGTGCGCGCGATACACCGAAAGGGACAGGCCGTGCTCTACGGCCCGCCTGGCACCGGCAAGACGTTCGTCGCCGAGTGGCTGGCCCGGCACCTCGCCGGCGGCGGTTTCGGAACGATCGAGACCGTCCAGTTCCATCCGGCCTACTCGTACGAGGAGTTCATGGCCGGCATCCGCCCGAGGACGCGGGCCGACGGAAGCCTCGAGTACGCCCTCGAGGACGGCTTCTTCGTTCGCTTCTGCGACCGCGCGCGCACGCTCGACGGCACGAGCGTCCTCATCATCGACGAGCTGAATCGCGCGAACCTGCCTCGCGTCTTCGGCGAGCTCATGTACCTGCTCGAGTATCGCGACAACGACGTCGCGATCGCCGGCAGCCGGCGGTTTTCGATCCCCGACAACGTCCGCATCATCGGCACGATGAACACGGCCGACCGGTCGATCGCCCTCGTCGATCACGCGCTCCGGCGCCGGTTCGCGTTCCTCGGCCTATTGCCGAACTACGGCGTGCTCCGGAACCGGCACGCCAACACGAGTGGCATCGACATCGAAGGTTTGATCGGCGTGCTCGCGAAGCTGAACGCCGCGATCGACGATCCGCACTACGAGGTCGGCATCTCGTTCTTCTGTGGGCCGGACCTCGCGGCGTCGATCGGCGACATCTGGCAGATGGAGATCGAGCCGTACGTCGAAGAGTACTTCTTCGACCGACGGAGTGTGTTCGCCGAATTCCGCTGGACGAAGGTGCGGGACTCGATCCTCGCGCCGGGCGGCAGCGCCCCGTGATTCTCGAGCTGATCGAGTACGAAGCGACGCCGTTCAGCCGCTCCGTGATCTCGGACGAGGTGGAGGAAGCCCTGGTCCGCGACTACGCGACGTATTTCGACGTGAGGGCGCCGTCGCTCAAGACGGGTCAGAAGTGGGAACTGACATCGCTCGGATGGGTCGGATTCATACCGCTCCTGCCGAATGTCGGCCTCTTGCTCCGTCCGAAGACGCCGATCGGCAACGTGTTCCGGATGCTCGAGTACGCCTACCGGCTCGACAGCTTCGAACTGCTCGACGGGACGTTCGAGGCCGCGACGCTCGAGGAGTTCTACGAGCAGCTCGCGAACATCCTCGCGAAACGGATCCTCGATCGAGGACGGAAGGGTTTTCAGCGAAGCTATGAGCCCGAGACGGACCAGCTCGCGTTCGTCCGCGGACGGATGGACGTTGGCGCGGCGATCCGGGCGCCCTGGACGGTGAAGCCGACGTGCCATTTCGAGGAGCACACGGCCGACACCGAGGACAACCGCATCCTGGCGTGGACGATGTACGCCGTGGCGCGAAGCGGGCTGTGCTCGGAACGCGTCCTGCCGACCGTTCGCCGAGCCTACCGGCAGCTCGCGGGAACCGTGACCGTCGAACAGCACGCGGCGCGAAGCTGCGTCGGGCGGCACTACACGCGGCTCACCGAAGATTACCGGCCCTTGCACGCGCTTTGCCGGTTCTTTCTCGAGAACACCGGGCCGACGCACGATGCGGGCGACCGCTCCATGCTTCCCTTCCTCGTGAACATGAACCGGCTGTTCGAGAAGTTCGTCGCGGAGTGGATGGCGAAGCACCTGCCCTCGCGCTTCGAGCTGCGAGCGCAGGAGGCGGTCACGGTCTCGGACGAAGCCGGGCTCCGGTTCAACCTCGACCTGACGCTCTACGATCGCGAGACGAAAGCGCCCGTGGCTGTGCTCGATACGAAATACAAGACCGCCGAAGCGGTCGGTACTCCGGACTTCTTCCAGATCGTGACGTACGCGAAGGTGAAGGGCGCGCCGCTGGCGGTCCTCATCTATCCGACACCGCTCGCCAAGCCGCTGAGTACCATGGTCGGTGACACGCGAGTCCTCGGACTCACGTTTCCCCTCGCCGGCGACCTCGAGACGGACGGACGGGCGTTTCTCGACAGGCTGCTGCGGCGGCCGGAGATTGAAGCCGAGATGTGTACTCCTGCCTTCGCCCCGGAGTAGATGGTACGCGCCACAGGCACTTCAATCCTGCGTCCGAGACCATCGCCGCGGTACCCTCCGTTCGTCCAATGCGAGTGCTGCTATGAAACTCGGCCGTGCGCTGGCACCTGCACTACACCCGTTTCATCCCAGGGGGTACGCCGCAGGCGTGTGGGAAACTATTGTATCGACCGCCCCGCGGTCGCGGACCAGCTTGCCTCTCGGAAGGCCAAACTCGAAGCATTTCCACGTTGACAGGAAACACCGTTGCTCCGGCGTCGCAAGCAACCCGGCGCGCTCGACCGATGCGCGCATTCCGGGCTCCGCAAGCTCGGTCGCGAGCGCGACGCACGTCACGTTCTTCCGGCAGGGCACTGCCACGTCGCCGGCCCGCACCGGACGCGATGCGCCGTCGCGCTCCGAATCGCGCACCCGGAACCTGCCGCTCTCGACGAGATCTCGAACGCCGGCGGCGATCGCGGCCACGTCCTGGGCACCGTTCTTCGACGTCGACTGCCAGAGTTCTACGAACGGATCCAGGTCGCCGTGCGTCCCGGGATCCGGCGTGTCGATGCGCACGCGGGACTCGGGAATTCCCCGCGATCCGAACGGAGCAGCGAAGACGTCGGACGTCATCGCCACGAGCTGGCGTAGGCTCCGGTACGACGTCGTGAGCGTCTCAGGCTCGGCGCCACGAAGCAGCGCGGTGATCGGCGCGATGCCAGGCTGCACGCCGAGCGCTTCAGGGTTGAGCGCGAAGCGCCCTGGAGTGCGGATAGAAGCGCTGCTCCGGTTGTCGATGGATCGAACCTGCTGCGCGACGAAGTTCCCTCTGTTGCCTCGAAGAGAGTTCGCAGGGTTTGGTACTTGCCGGATCGGACTGGTCGCGCGACCTCGCGCTTCATCCCCTTCCCCACACCTGTAAAGCGGCGCTTCACGCCGCACTCCAAGGCGCTTCGCGCAGTTCGGGCCATTCCATACCGTCGCCGCGCTACACCATACGGTGTCATGGGACTCCGGCTCTGCTTCGGATTCCTCGAATTCCTCGACTTTTTCGTCTGGCACGGTATTCGCTCGGCGGCGGGCGCTAACGAAAGAGCGCGTTCGGAGACCGGCAGCTTCCGCCGGACCGGAGCGCCCATTCGGCAGGTTGTCAGTGCAAGGAGGGCAGGGATCATGGCGAATGTGTTCAGCCGATTGGCATCGGCGGCGGTAATCAGCGCAGTCTCGCTCGCGGGCGTGAGCGTACCGGTGGCGGCTCAGGGAAAGGCCCAGCGCGAGCCACGAGCCGAACGGGTTCAGAAGGACAAGGTCCGGAGGACGAACGTCGAGCCGGATTCCGCTACCGTCGACCGCAAGGCCAACCGTTCCTCGAATCGTGACGGCTCCGTGCGCGAACCCAAGGTCGATC
Source organism: Blastocatellia bacterium (assembly GCA_021463145.1). Lineage (GTDB taxonomy): Bacteria > Acidobacteriota > Blastocatellia > UBA7656 > JADIYM01 > JADIYM01. The sequence continues at coordinate 8,072 of JAJTWZ010000074.1, forward strand.
GAGAGGTTCGCCAGCCGAGAGTCGTCAATCAGGAGCCGGTAACTCGCGAGCCAAAGGCGGATCGCCGGGCTCGTCAGCCGAAGGACGCCGATCGGGCGCCGGTCGTCAGGGAACCGAAGGAGCGCCGCAACGACGGCCGCATTCGCACGACCGGGCGCGCTGACGTCGAACCGGGAACCAGGCCCGGCCAGAAGAACACCAAGCCGCTTCCGTCGCGCCGTATCGAACCGAGCGACGGCGCAATCGACCGCCGATCGGCGACCGTCGACCGAAACAGGAACCCGCGCGCCGCGCGCGTTTCCGATGCGGTCCAGCGTACCCGCATCGACGAGGGCAGATCTCGCGTCTCGAAGTACAACCAGTACCTGATCAACCAGAACCGCCTGGCCGACCAGCGGCGCGAACAACTCCGGCAGCAACGTCGCATCGCGCAGGCCCGCTACATGGAGGACTACTGGCGCCGGCTGGCTCAGCAGCAGGCTCGTGTCAGCGCGTGGAACCGGTACGACTACTACAACGACCCGTACTACTACACGCCGGCAAGCTATCGCTACAACTGCGAAGGCAGGTGGTACGAGACCAACCAGTACGGGCGCAACCTGCTCGAACAGGCGGTGAACGAAGGCTACCGCGAGGGCTACTACGCGGGCCGCGCCGACCGCGAAGACAGATGGCGCTACAACTACCAGAGCTCGTACGCCTACCAGGATGCGAACTGGGGCTACGACGGCTACTACGTCCCGCAGTCGACGTACAACTACTACTTCCGCCAGGGCTTCGAGCGCGGATACGAGGACGGCTACTACAGCAGGAGCCGTTATGGCAATCACACCGGAACGACGATCGCAATTCTTGCGGGCGTGATCGGAACTATCCTGGTGCTCGACGCGATCAACGACTGAACGAGTCGACGGCCCCAACGCCCGAGGCCCTCGCGGACAGTCAGTCCGCGAGGGCCTCGCTGCGTCCGGTCGCCCCAGTGACCCGCCATGTTTGGCGGTCATCGATTGGCGCATAGCGATTCGGTGGTATCCTCGCCGGACCACGAGGTTGCAAATGGCCACGCGCCGAACCGTCCTCAAAGCCGCCGCCGCTCTCGCGTTTCCCCTTCCCGATGTTCCAGTCGGACGCCGCCGTCTGCGAGATCTCGGCCTCAGGCTCGGGCTGCTGACGCCGGGACCGCTTGGCGCTATCACCGACGTTGCCGGCGTCACAGTAGGTCAGACCACCGTCGCCGATCCCGCTCGTAAGGCCCGGACCGGCGTCACGGTCATCCTGCCGCGCAACACACTGGCCTCCGCACCGTGCAGGGCCGGCGCAGCCGTGCTCAATGGCAACGGCGAGATGACCGGGGTGATGTCGATTCGTCGTACCGGACTAGTCGACGTGCCGATACTCCTGACCGGCACCGCGAATGTCGGCATTGCATACGAAGCTGCAATGTCGACGATCTTTCCCACGAGAGGGATCGCCATTCCGCCGAATCCCGTCGTTGCGGAATGCTGGGACGCCCTCGGCGACATCCGGGCGCGGCACCTGACCGCCGAGCACGTCGTCTCGGCACTCAGGTCGGCAACGAGCGGTCCCGTGGCCGAGGGCGGGGCCGGAGGCGGCGCCGGCATGACCGCATACGGATTCAAGGGCGGCATCGGCACGTCATCGCGAGTGGTGGCGGCGAACCACGGCGGATACACGGTCGGGGTTCTCGTAAACGCGAACCACGGAACGAGGGAGCAGCTCACTATCGCCGGCGTTCCCGTAGGCCGCGAGCTCGAGAACTTGCCGAACGAACGGCCGCGCTCCTCCAGTTCGATCGTAATGGTCGCAGCCACGGATGCGCCGCTCTCGTCGAGGCAGCTCGAACGGCTTGCACTGCGAATGGCGATGGGCCTCGCGCGGACGGGCGCGACGGCCAATACTTCGTCCGGCGACCTCATGCTTGCGTTCTCGACCGCGAAATATGGAACGCCGGCGCTCGACGACGAACGCGTCACGCCGCTCTTCCAGGCCGTGGTCGAAGCGACAGAGGAGTCCGTGCTCAACGCACTCGCGCTCGGAACCGACGTCGTCGGAGCAGACGGCAGCGTCTGTCCGGCATTGCCCCTCGATCGCGTCGTTGCCTTGCTCCAGGCCAGGAGGGCCATCACGTGATCGCGACCATCCGCGAGATCCGCAATCGGGCCGGCCGCGTCGTCGGCGCCGGCATCTTTCCTCGTGGCGACAAGGCCACGGGCCTCGAGCTTGCGCGCATTGCGTACGCGGGGGACGGCGCCGAAATGACGGGAGTGCAGGTCGCCGACGAATTCGAGACCATGTCGGGCCCGATTCTGGTAAGCGCCGTGACGTCGCTGGGCGAGATCTACGACGCCGCACTCACGATGGCGTTCGAGCGCAGCGCCGACCTCGAGATCGGATCGGGTTGGCCACCGGTCGCGATCGGACTCGACGCCGTGATACCGGTGACCGGCGCGACACTCCATCGCGCCGGGGACGGGGACGTCGAGGCATACGTCGCCGGCGGACCGATGCAGTCGATTGCCGTCATCGTCACCACGCGCGACGTATCCGTCGCGGCGCTGCGGCGAGCCGCCGAATCGTGCCGAAGCCTGCTTCGCGCACCGAAGTCGCTCGCCGTCGCCGTGTCGACCGCGCTTCCGGTCGCCGGAGGTTCGAACTGGACGTCAACGTTCGACGAAGCCGTGCGTCGCGCCACTTCCCTGGCGCTCGAGCGCAAGGCCCCCCAGGAACCGGTTCCGTAAAGATCCTCGCCGGTGCCTCGCCCGAGGTACGGTCCACTTTGCGGATCCGTACCCCTGGCGACGGCAACGACGGGCGACGTCTAGCCCGCGGGCTTCGTTGCCGGGTCCTGCTTCACGACCTCGAGGCGAAGGATGACGTGGACGTTGGCGCCGACGGCGACCGTCCCGTCGTCGGACTTCGCCGCTCCATAGCTGATGCCGTAGGCCGTGCGATCCACCGTCAGGTCGGCAGAGACTCCGAAGCGCGCCTTGCCCCCCGGTCCTTTGATCGGGCCGCGCACGCTGAACGGAATCTCGATCGGTTTCGAAACTCCGTGCATCGTCAGATTGCCGTGAGCGACGTAGGTGCCATCCGCCTTCTTCTCGATTCGCGAACTCGCGAAGTCGAGCGTCGGGTACTTCACGACGTCGAAGAAATCCGGACTCCGCAAATGGTCGTCGCGGCGGCCGACTCCCGTGTCGATGCTGGCGGCCTTCGCCGAAAACGTCACGCTCGACTTCGTCAGATCCCCGGCATCGAAGTTCACCGCACCGGAGAATTCGTTGAACCGGCCCGTCACCATGTTGATTCCAAGGTGCTCCACCGAGAATCCGATCGTCGAGTGGGCGCCGTCGATTGCGTAAGCACCAGATGCCGATGCGGCCTCCGGAGCCGCTCCCTGCCGGGCCTGTCCCACGGATGCCATCAGGATGACAGCCACGGCGGCGACAGCAAGCGTTCTAGTCCAATGCGTCATGGTCACTCTCCTACAATCTGTATTCATCCCAGGCGTCTGATTCGCGCACACGCGGCCGAGGGTTTCAGGAATGTCCGGTATCGTCGTTTCTCGCGGGGCGCCCAACCGGAGACTTCGAGTACACTCGACGGTCGTGCGAGCCGCAGTCATCGTGTCCACGGGCGGTCCGGAAGTCATCGAGATCCGTGACGTTCCCGCACCGGTCCCGGCCGCCGGCGAATTGCTCGTGCGGGTCGCCGCTTCCGCGCTGAATCGGGCAGACCTGCTGCAACGCGCCGGCCGATATCCGGCGCCGCCGGGCGTGGCCGGCAACATCCCCGGAATCGAATTCGCCGGTGAAGTCGTCGACGCGGGCTCGGCTGTCGACCGGGCTCGCATCGGCCAACGGGTCTTCGGAATCGTCGGTGGCGCCGCGCACGCCGAGTTTCTCGTCGCGCACGAGCGCGCGGTGGCGGCAATTCCCGAATCGCTCTCCTGGGTCCAGGCAGGCGCCACGCCCGAAGCCTTCATCACTGCTCACGATGCGATGTGCATCCAGGCGGCGCTCCGGCCTGGCGATCGGGTGCTCATTCACGCGGCAGGCAGCGGGGTCGGGCTCGCGGCCGTTCAACTGGCACGGGCGTTCGGCGCCGTGCCTTACGGAACGGCGCGAACGGCGGAAAAGCTCGAAAGGGCAATGCTGCTGGGTCTGGAGAACGGCATCGCAGTCGGCGAGGACCTGTCCCCGATTCCGGCTGCGGTCGAGGACTGGACGAACGGACGCGGCGTCGACGTCGTCCTGGACCTCGCGGGCGGCCCGTACGTAGCGGCAAGCCTCGAGGCACTCGCGCCCCGCGGGCGCATGATGCTCGTCGGAACGATCGCCGGACGCCGTTCTGAGCTCGATCTCGGCCGCATGCTGGCGAAACGGCTTCGTGTTGCGGGAACCGTGCTCCGCTCCCGGCCAATCGAGGAACGGATCGCGGTGACGCTCGCCTTCGCGGCGGAAGTGGTCCCACTGCTCGAGTCGGGCGCCGTCTCGCCTGTCATCGACAGTGTCCACGACCTCGGCGGGATTGGGGACGCGCATCGACGGCTCGAGTCGAACGCGACGTTCGGAAAAGTCGTCCTGCGAGTCTCGGACGATGCGACGCCCGCGTGACCGGCAGGCTGTCTGCCTCGCGCAGCGCCCGTGGACGAACGGTCAACGAGAACGAGACAGCCTCAGGTCGCCGACGCCGTTCCGGCTTTCACCTGCGCTTCCCAGCTCTGCAGCCGCTTCTTTGCCTCGCCCGTACGGCCGATGGTCGAATACAGCTCCGACAGGTAGAAGTTCGTTCGCCTGTACCCCGGCTGCATCTTGTCCACATCCTCGAAGCCCGCGATTGCCTCGAGCCGTTTTCCTCGACGCGCGAAGACGCCAGCCATCTGGTATCGGGGATCGATCGCCCTGGGATTTGCAGTGATCGCACGCTGGAAGGCCTGCAAGGCATCCTCGAAATCGCCCTGCCGTGCAAGCTCGATTCCCAGGTTGTTCGCCATCTCGTAGTTCGACGGGTCGTTCGCCGACGCCCGCTTGAGGTTGTCTATTGTCTTTGCACGTTCGCGCGACTCTTCAGCGGCTGCCAGCGACTTCTCGCCCGCCTCGGTGTCGCCCATCCGAATCAACGCCTGACCAAGTTTCTCCTGCGCTTCGACGTGGAACGGGTTGACGCCCAGGGCCTTCTTCAGAGCCGCGACGGCTTCCGCGTCCATGCCTTTCTTGAAGTACGCCGCACCCAGTCCGGCAAACGCGTTCGCGTCGTGAACGTCGCCCTCCGTCGCCTTCTTGTATGCCTCGACGGCCGCGTCGAGGTCATCGAGTTGTTCGCAGACCCGGCCAAGAGATGCGTAATAGGCCGGGACCTTCGGATCGAGGGCGATCGCACGCTCCATCGCCGATCTCGCCTCCGCCAGATCGCGCCGCTGGTACAGGCCCTCGGCGAGCGCGGACTGGTAGCCGGCCGTAGCCGGGTCCAGCTCAACCGCCCGGCGGAACTCGTCGATTGCGGCGGCGAGCTTCGCCGGGTCACCGCTTCCGTCCGCGCCACCGAACTTCGCGAATATGAGGTACGTGTTACCGAGCCAGAGGTGCGACGTCGCAACCTCGCCATCGAGCTGAACGGATTGCTGCAACGCCTGCTCGGCCTCCGAAAAGCGTCCCGCCTTGTAACGCGCGAGGCCCAGAGTGTAGAGCAGTTGAGGCGAGCCCGGTGCGGCATTGACACCGGTCTCGGCGATCAGGATGGCCTGCTGTACGTTCTGCGTGTTGATGTACTGCGTCGCAAGCGCGTCGTAAATGACAGCGTTGCCCGGATCGAGCTCGATGGCTCGCTGAAACGCCTGTTCGGCCTCGGCAGTTCGCCCCTGCTGCGACGCCACGAGCCCGATCTCGTAGTTCTTTCGGGCAGGACTCGACTTCATCGATTGCGCGTAATCGACCGCTCTCGGCCGCACGGTCGACAGGATTGCCCACGCCCCGGCTCCCGCGGCCATCACGACGATCGCGACCAGCGCGCCGATACGGAAGTTGCGCGACGCCATCATCGCCCCGATGCGCTTCCTGCCATCGAGCTTCTTCGCCGGTGCCGTCCGCTTCGTCCTGGCGCCTTTCCCCATGCCTTCTCCCCACCCCCGGCTTTCGCGACGAAGCGCGAAACGTGCAAGCCTACCAGTGCGGTCAGCCAGGCGACAAGCGGCGGGCCTCGACTCGCAATTGGACCGTGGTGGGCATTCGGCGAGCGGGCGCCATGGTATCATCGGCGGGTTTTTTCAGCAGATCAGAGGAGTCATTCGTGAAATCGATCATTGCGCTGGCGGTCAAGTACGTCTCCAAGCCGTTCGTCGCCGCCAACGTTGCCGTGGGAAGTGTCTGGTCCGCAGTCTGGACGTTTCCTTCAGTTCTCGGCGCAGCGGTACTCATCGCCTGGGGCGCCGAGGCCGCACAGTTCCTGATGTCGCAGGGGTTGGCTCTCGCGATCCTCGCGTGGCTCCAGACACTTCCGGAGTTCGCCGTGGAAGCCGTGATTGCGTATCAGGCCGGACAGGATCCGAACCAGATCCACCTGATGACGGCCAACTTCACGGGCAGCCTTCGCCTGCTCGTTGGATTGGGATGGCCGATGATCTATGCGGTCGCGGCCTACTTCCACAGGCGCAAGTACAAGTCCGCACTCAACGGCATCGATCTGGACCGGGAGCACGCCATCGAGGTCGTCGCGCTTCTGCCCCCTCTGCTCTACTTCGTGATCATCTGGTTGAAAGCGTCGCTCGACTGGTACGACGCACTGATTCTCACGGTGCTCTATGCCGTCTATCTGGTCCTGCTCAACAAGATTCCGCCCCAGGGCGACGAGAAGCTCGAGGAAATCGAGCGGATCCCGCGCGCCATCCTCAGTCAGAAGCCGTATTTCCGAAACACGATCATCATCAGCCTGTTTTTGACTGGCGCGATCATCCTCTACTTCGTCGCCGTTCCCTTCCTCGAGTCCATGCTCGGCATCGCGCTGGCGATCGGAATATCGCAGTTCGTGTTCGTGCAGTGGGTCTCGCCCTTCCTCTCCGAGTTCCCCGAGAAGGTCTCCGCGTTCTACTGGGCGAAGAAGGTTCACTCCGCTCCGATGGCGCTGATGAACATGGTCAGCTCCAACATCAACCAGTGGACGATGCTCGTGGCAATGCTGCCGCTGGTCTACGCATACTCCCGCGGCGGCTTCGCTTCCATTCCGTTCGACGATCACCAGCGCCTCGAAATCATCCTCACGATCGGACAGTCCACTCTGGGAATGGTCCTGCTTGCGAACATGCGGTTCGGATGGTGGGAAGCGCTCCTGCTGTTCGGAATGTGGGCGGTCCAGTTCGTATTCTCGGGTCTCGAGGCCCCGCCGCCGGGAGCAGCTGGCATCAACGAGTTTTCCAGGATGCTGGCGACGTGGATCGGATCCGAAGCTGCCCGAGTGGAGCATTTCGCTCACGCCGTGAAGATTGGAATGACCGGGCTGTATTTCGGCTGGGCCGGCGTGGAGGTCCTCATGGTGGCGTTCGGCCGGCGGTCGCTCACTGCGTTTACGAGCTTCCCGAAGCTCGTCCGGGAACACTGGTAGAACACGTTTCGCCGGACCGGCGCCGGACGAGGAGAGCCAGTTTCATCCATGGGTCGCCGCAACCGCACCGATGAGCGGGCGCGCTCCGCGCACGGAGAATCCGTCGGGAGCCGGCTTCCACGAACAGTAGCGCTCGTCTGTTTCCTTCTGTCCGGCGCAAGCGGGTTGGTGTTCCAGGTCGTATGGATGCGCGAGCTGACGCTGATTTTCGGCGCCACGACTCTCGCGGTCTCTACGGTGCTCGCGGTGTTCATGGGCGGGCTGGCGCTGGGCGGTCTGGCAGGAGGACGACTTGCGGATCGCAACCGGCGCCCATTGCGCCTGTACGCGTGGCTCGAAATCGCGATCGGATTGTACGGCCTGGCCATCCCGTCGATCTTCGACGCATTGCCGCTCGTCTATCAGCCGCTGTGGCGGGCCGCCGGCCTTTCGTTTCTTGCGCTCAGCCTCGTCCGATTCGCTCTCGCGGGAGCGACGCTCGCAATTCCGACCGTGCTGATGGGCGCCACACTGCCCCTGCTCAGCCGCGTCGTGGCACGACACGATGGCGCCGTCGGCCGCGACGTTGGCAGGCTCTACACGGTGAACACGGTCGGTGCCGTCATTGGCGCATCGTCCGCCGGACTTTTTCTCGTCCCGGCGATCGGGATGACCGGCACGACCCTGACCGCGGCAATTCTCAACCTGATTGCAGGTGCCGTTGCGCTGGCGTTCGACCGCGGCGTCTCGGCGGCAGCCCCAGCGGAACGCCCGGTCGCGGAAGCGACTATTGCATCGCCTCTCTCCCGTCCCGAATCGATCGCGCTATTTGCTGCCTTCGGTGCGTCGGGCGTTGCCGCGCTCGTCTACGAAGTAGCGTGGTCCCGCGCCCTCGCGCTCGTGCTCGGGTCGTCGGTCTATGCGTTCTCGATCATGCTCACGACGTTCCTGATCGGACTGGCTCTCGGCGCCGGTGCCGGTGCCTGGCGGTCGGTTCGTGTGCGCCGTCCGCTGCTGGCGCTTTCCATCGTCGAATGCGGGGTTGGATTGGCGGCGTTCGCCGGACTCTTCCTGGTTCAGGAGCTCCCATACGTCTTTCTCGTTCTGCACCGCCGGTTCGAGGGCTCTCCCGCCGCGCTCCTGCTCGGAACACGGCTGGCGGTTGCCGCGCTGGTAATGCTCGTGCCGACGACGCTGCTCGGCGCGGTTTTTCCGCTCGCCGTGCGCGCGGCGTCGGGAAGCCTGGCTTCAGTCGGGCGAACCGTAGGCGCTCTCTACTCCATCAACACGCTCGGCGCGATCGTCGGTGCTTTCGCCGCGGGCTTCATCGTCATTCCGTGGCTCGGCGTCGAGGGCGGAATCGTCGCCGGCATCGTACTGAACTTCGGTGCGGCGGCAGCGCTCGCAATGACCGCGGGCGGGATCGGACGGCCGTATCGGGCCGCGCTCGCATCGGCACTGCTCGCCGCCGCCATCCTGACCCCGCCGCTTCGCCCTCATTGGGAGCCGGCCGTCATGGCAAGCGGCGTCTACCGGTACGCCCCTTCGATCGCCGCGACGTCTCGAGCGGAGTTCCTCAGCCATTACCTCGGCGGAGCCGATGGCGAGACTGTCTATTACCGGGACGGCGTCTCGGCTACCGTCGCGGTTCAGAGGCAGTCCGGCCATTTCGTGCTGAAGGTGAACGGAAAGCCTGACGCAACGACAGCCGGAGATCTTCCCACGCAGGCGCTCGTCGCCCACCTGCCGCTTCTCGTCCGGCCCGAAGCGAAAACGGCCCTCGTGGTCGGCTGGGGAAGCGGTGTCAGCGTGGGCGCTGCCCTTGCGCACCCGGTCGAGCGCGTCACGGCGGTCGAGCTCGAACCCGCTGTCGTCGAAGCATCTGCATTTTTCGAAGGCGTGAACGGCCGGCCTCTCGAGGATCCGCGAACCGAGTTGCTCATCAATGACGGGCGCAACTTGCTCGCAGCCACCGATCGCCGGTTCGACGTTATCGTCTCCGAGCCGTCGAACCCGTGGCTCACCGGTGTCGCCAATCTCTTCACGCGAGAGTATTTCGAAGCGGGCGCGCGCAGCCTGTCGCCGGGCGGAGTGTTCTGCCAGTGGCTGCAGATTTACGAGATGCAGCCCGCGGAGGTCGCGACCCTGCTTGCGACCTTCGAGTCCGCGCTGCCCAACGTCTACGTCTTCCGGGGCGCGACCGGAGATCTTCTGCTTCTCGGTTCCCTCGAACCGTTCGAGCTCGACGTCGATCGGATTCGCGGACTCATCGACACGCCAGGACCGGTTCACGACCGGATGGCCGACGTGAGGATCCGATCCGTCGAATCGCTGCTCTCGCGGTTGTACCTGACACCTGACGGCGTGAGGAAGTTGTCGGCATCGGCGCCGCTCAATACGGACGACAACGCGCGCATCGAGTTCCTCGCCCCACTGCGTGTCGGCATCGGCAAGGACTCGACCGAAGAAGACAACCTGGCCGCGCTCGATCGCAATGCAACGCCGCTTGCCGGCTACGCTCCCGGCTGCACGCCCGAGATGCTCTGCGAGATGGCGCTCAGCGCCATCTCCCGCGGCGAGACCAGGCGCGGGTGGCGATTCGTCGAAGAGTCGCTCCAGGCGCGGGATTCCGCCCGCGGCCGGTCGATTCTCGGCGAGCTGCTGGCCGCAAGCGGGCGCGACGAGGAGGCGCTCGCCGAATGGCAGCGCGCGATAGCGCTTTCACCGGACGATCTCGCGACGAACCTGAACCTCGGAAAGTACTTCCTCGAGAAGGGCAACGTAGACGGCGCGGTCGAACACCTGCGGCGGGCCGCGGCGGCCCAGCCCGGGAACGCGCGCGCCCGGCACCTGTACGGCCTGGCGCTGCAATTCTCGGGCGACGTTCGCGGCGGAGTTGCCGAGCTCGAGGCCGCCGGTCGCGATGCCGCCTACGTCGCCGCGAATCCCGTTTTCCAGCTTCACATCGGTCGCGCGCTTCGCGATGCGGGGCGCTACGCGGATGCAGAGGGACCGCTTCGCCGATACGTCGATCTGGTTCCGGACGACCCGCTCGGCTTCCTGGAAGCCGGCCTGCTGGATCTGATCCTCGGCGACCAGTCCGGAGACGGCGCCGCGTTCGAGCGGGCCGAACGCGCTTTCCTCCGCGCGCTCACGATCGATCCCGGTTTCGCGGAAGCACACCGGAATCTCGCGCTCGTCTACCGGAAGCTCGAGAGATACGAAGACGCGGCCGAAGAGATGGCGATCTACGAACGGTTGCGGTCGTCGTAGGGAGGATCCGCGACCCTGCCGAAGTCGTCGGCGATCCGCTCGATGTCATCCTCGCCCAGGTAGTCGCCGTTCTGAACCTCGACGATGACGAGCGGATCGGACCCAGGGTTCTCTATCCGATGAATCGCCCCCAGCGGAATGTCGGTCGACTCGCCAGGTTCCAGATCGAACACGTCGTCGTTTCGCGTCACGCGAGCGGTGCCCCGGATTACAACCCAGTGCTCGCCGCGGCGCGCGTGTCGCTGAAGGCTCAGCCTCGACCCGGGGTGCACGACCAGTCGCTTGACCTTGTAGCCGTCGCCCTCGTCGAGAACCTGGTAGTTGCCCCACGGTCGCTCGTCGAATTCCACGAGATGTTTGTACCAGCAAAACGGGGAGACAGTCGCCTGTCTCCCCGTTCATTTCCCGATGTGCGAAGGAGTATTACTTCTTCGCCGCAGGCTTGGCAGCGGCCTTCTTCGGCGCTGCCTTCTTCGGAGCGGCCTTCTTTGCAGCGGCCTTCTTCGGGGCAGCCTTGGCGGCGGCCTTCTTCGGAGCAGCCTTCTTCGGAGCGGCCTTCGCCGCAGCCTTCTTCGGCGCTGCCTTCTTCGGAGCGGCCTTCGCCGCGGCCTTCTTCGGAGCGGCCTTCGCCGCTACTTTCTTCGGAGCGGCTTTCGCCGCCGCTTTCTTCGGTGCTGCTTTCGCAGGTGCCTTCGTTGCCATCGCGTCGTTCTCCTTTAGGGTCTTACGTTGCCTCATCCACAAGATACTGTGCGTTCACGTTTCTTGTGTACAAGGCGTAAAGCTACACAATATGTTGTTGTGTATAGAGACTGTCCAAATCGTTGTCAAACTTTTTTTTGGCAAGACTCCGCGAGCCATGCAGGCCGCAGCGCAGAGCAGCTCGAAAGCCGCTCCAGGAGCGCGTTTCGGGGCGACGCTATCGGGCCGCGAACACTCGCGCTCGAGGACTCCGGCGCATCGGCGTCGCAACGTGATCGAACGCGCGACACCCGAACATCGGCTCCAGGAGCGGCTTTCCGGGCAGTCACCCGAAGACGCGCTTCAGGAGCGGCTTTCCACGAGATGCGACGGTTCGCGCGTCGCAGCCGCGCATCGAGGTGCTTCTCGATGGCCGGCCGGCGCCGCGATGGCGGTCGAAGTACTCTCGAGTGGGGTCGCGTCGATAACGCAGCGGCGCGATCCGGTCGAGTTCCGGATCGCGCCGCTGCGCATTCGTCAGATGAAGCGGGACCGGAACTACCGTCTGCCGTACGACCCGTAACCGCCGCGACGGCCGTAGCCCTCCTGGTATCCACGAACGAAGGCGGAGCGGTACGACTGCTGATAGGTAGAAGCCGAGCCCCACTCGCGATCGTAGCCGTCGAATCCGAACTGATATGCGCCGTGTCCCTGCGGGTTCGGTCTGTTGCGCTGGTAGGCGTCGTACTGTCCTCGCTGCAGCCCCGCGTAGTAGCCGGACTGTGCGCCGCGCTGTGCGACTTCCTGCTGTGACAGATCTCCGCGGCCGTTGTCGTATCCGTAGCCGCCACCGTAGTAGCCGCCGTTGTTGCCGTAGTACCCGCCGCTGTTGCCGTAGTACCCGCCGCTGTTGCCGTAGTACCCGCCGCTGTTGCCGTAGTAGCCGCCGTTGTTGCCGCGGCCATAGAACGCGTCGTTGAAGCCGCGCTCGAATCCCTGGCGGAACCAGCTCTGGTAATCGCGCTCGATGTTCCAGCCGCGGTTGTAGCCGCCGCGCGCGCTCTTGTAGGGAGAGGACCGTCTGAAGTCGGAGTGGCGGCGATCGCTGCGCGCCCTCAGTCCTTCCTGGAACCCGGCGGAGTAGCCGTTGCTCATGGCGATGCGCTGAAGGTCGCCACGGTTCGAGCTCGCGCCTCTTCCGTTGCCGTACACGTCACGATACTTGCGCGGCTGCGCCGTAGCCGTCACGAGACCGGCGCCAAGTGCGACCGTCGCGGCAAGCGCCGTGACCGACGCGATTCGAGCGGCCTGCTTCAGTGTATGTTCGCCAAAGAGTTTCATGATCTGAGTCCTCCGTCTGTCCTGCCGAACGAAATTCCGAATCCGCGCGCCGTCTGTGCAAACACCGGGCCACTTACCGAGTCCATCGCGATTCGAGACGAAACGCCCGCAAATCGGTATGAATCCGCAAGGACGACATTCGGAGAGGCGAGCAGCGCGCGCACGATCCTGTGCGACTGGTGACGATATGGTGTACGTCGCGCTGCGGGGCTCGGCGCCGGCGCTTCAGAAACTGCGCTCGCATTTCCACGTTGACTGGAAACACCGTTGCTCCGGCGCTCCGGGCAGTTGCCGCTGCGCCTTACTTCTGCCGTTGAGTCGAATACCGGAAATTGGAGAGGTTTCGTTACAGCCGGGGGCCGGCAGCCTAATTCGGTAGAGCCCCGTAGGGGCGATAGCACCAGAGCCCACGGCGTAAGCCGTGGGTTTCGGACGGAGAGCGGTTAAAGCCCCGGAGGGGCGAAAGAAGTCCAGATTCGTGTTTCGCCCCTCCGGGGCTCGACCGAAGTTGGGCGCCATACCCACGGCTTACGCCGTGGGCTCTGGTGCTTTCGCGCCTCCGGCGCTTCAGAAACTGCGCTCGCATTTCCACGTTGACTGGAAACACCGTTGCTCCGGCGCT
>JAJTWZ010000075.1 GCA_021463145.1 Blastocatellia bacterium
GCGGTACTGATCGCGGCGGCGAGATTACCGGGGACAGTCTTCCTTCGCGGTAACATGCGGGGACTCAGCGACCTGCGGAGACTTCTGCTCCTAGCTGGCGACGCCCATCTCGTCCGGAACTGACAACGCCCAAGATGTCATCTGTCGAGGGCAAACTTGCTACCGCGAAAGGCCGTAGACTGAGGCCTGCACGGAGAGTCAAGGAACTTTCACTTCGTGCCGATCTTGACTGTCGCTGACTGGCGACAATTAGAATTTCCGGTAATTCTAATTGTCGCTGATCAGTCGCCTCGCTTCGGCTCGGAAGAAGGATGTGGCGAGAAGCACAATCAACATGGGCCATCGGGAAGCAGGACTGTCCCCGGTGGCCCGCCCGGCAACCCGGAGCGGTCCGCCGCAGAGACGAGCCCGCGCCGGTCGTACCCGGAGCGCAACGACGGGCCGGCCGCGCGACACTGAGCGGTCCGCCGCATAGATGACCCCGCGCCGGTCGTACCCGGAGCGCCGAGCGACGGGCCGGACGTCCACCACCGCTCGACGTGGAAGCCACGGACGTCACGCTCAAAGGCCCTCGCCTCGTCCAAACCTCCCTACTCAACCCCCACAAACCCGCAAAAATCATTGCTTGACAGTAAGGCACTCAGGTTTTATCCTGCCCACGTTGTGAGAGATTGCCCCTGATCGGGGTAACAAATGCCATATGGCGCCATCGTGCGCCGCGGGGAGGTCGTACGTGGACTTCAATCGGATGACTCAGAAGGCCCAGGAGGCCTATCGCTCGGCCCAGACAATCGCCTCTCGCCACAGCCACCAGCAGATCGATACCGAGCATCTGCTGCTTGCGCTCCTCGAACAGCAGGGCGGTCTCGCCCCCGCTATCCTCGAGCGCGCGGGCGCCAACGTGGCAAGCATCCGTGACAGGATCGAGGCCGATCTCGCCCGAATGCCCAAGGTTTCGGGAGCGGGCCCCGGCATCGACCAGGTCTACGTTTCGGCGCGAGTCAACAAGGTCTACATCAAGGCAGAGGAAGAGGCCAAAGCGCTGAAGGACGACTTCATATCGGTCGAGCATTTCCTTATTGCAATTCTCGACGAGGGCCGTTCGGGGGCCACGGGCAAAGTCCTCCTCGAGGCCGGCGTCACCCGCGACAAACTCCGCAAAGCCATCGCTGAAGTTCGCGGAAAGCAGCGAGTCACGTCTCAGAATCCCGAGAACACCTACCGCGCTCTCGAACAGTACGGGCGCGACCTGACGAAGGTCGCCGAGGACGGCAAGCTCGATCCGGTCATCGGCCGCGACGACGAGATCCGCCGCGTCGTTACCGTGCTCTCGCGCCGCACCAAGAACAACCCTGTGCTGATCGGAGAGCCGGGCGTTGGCAAGACCGCAATCGTCGAAGGCCTCGCCCAGCGCATAGTGCGCGGAGACGTTCCCGAAGGCCTCAAGGACAAGCGGATCGTTGCGCTCGACATGGGCGCGCTCATTGCCGGCGCCAAGTATCGCGGCGAGTTCGAAGAGCGGCTCAAGGCCGTGCTCAAGGAAGTCCAGGACTCGGACGGACTCGTCATCCTCTTCATCGACGAGCTCCACACGGTCGTCGGCGCGGGCGCCGCGGAGGGAAGCATCGACGCTTCGAACCTCCTCAAGCCGATGCTCGCCCGCGGCGAGCTGCACACGATCGGCGCAACGACGCTCAACGAGTACCGCAAATACGTCGAGAAGGACGCCGCCCTCGAACGCCGGTTCCAGCCCGTGCTCGTCGACCAGCCAACGGTCGAAGATTCGATCTCGATCCTTCGCGGACTGCGCGACCGCTACGAAGTCCACCACGGCGTCCGCATCAAGGACTCGGCGCTCGTCGCCGCGGCCGTGCTTTCGAACCGCTACATCACCGACCGCTTCCTGCCCGACAAGGCCATCGACCTCGTCGACGAGGCCGCGGCGAAGTTGAGAACCGAAATCGACTCGATGCCGGCTGAGCTCGACGAGATCACGCGCCGAACCATGCAGCTCGAGATCGAGCGCGAGGCGCTAAAGAAGGAGACCGACGCCTCGTCGAAGTCGCGCCTCGAGCGCCTCGAGCGCGAACTCGCCGATCTGAAGGCGTCGGGAGACGCCCTTCGTGCGCGATGGGAGAACGAAAAGCAGATCGTCGTCAAGCTACGCGACATCAAGGGCAGGATCGAAGAAACGCGCGTCCAGATCGAACAGGCTGAGCGCGCCTACGACCTGAACAAGGCCGCGGAGCTCAAATTCGGGACGCTCAACTCTCTCGAGACCGAGCTGAACAAGATGAGCGAGGACCTTGGCGATCGCGACGGCACGACCCGGCTCATCAAAGAGGAGGTCGATGAGCAGGACATCGCCGACGTCGTCAGCCGCTGGACCGGCATTCCGGTCTCGAAGCTCCTCGAAGGCGAGATGCAGAAGCTGCTCGCGCTCGAAGCCCAGCTCCACAAGCGTGTCGTGGGACAGGACGAAGCCGTCACCGCGGTTTCGGATGCCGTCCTGCGCGCTCGGTCGGGCATCAAGGATCCGAACCGTCCCATCGGCAGCTTCATCTTCCTCGGGCCGACGGGCGTCGGAAAGACCGAGCTTGCGCGAGCGCTCGCGGCATTCCTCTTCGACGACGAGTCGGCAATGGTGCGCATCGACATGTCGGAGTACATGGAAAAGCACACGGTCTCGCGGCTCATCGGCGCCCCTCCTGGATACGTCGGATACGACGAGGGCGGCCAACTGACCGAAGCGGTGCGGCGCCGTCCCTACACCGTCGTACTCTTCGACGAAATCGAGAAGGCGCACGGCGACGTGTTCAACGTGCTGCTCCAGATACTCGACGACGGCCGGCTGACGGACGGTCAGGGCCGCACCGTCGACTTCAAGAACGCCGTCATCGTGATGACGAGCAACATCGGCAGCACGCTCATCCTCGAGGCCGCGAAGGACCTGGGCGCGGATGCGCAGGCGCGTGTTCGCGAGAAGCTGCTCGAGGCCTTGCGCGGGCACTTCCGGCCCGAGTTCCTCAACCGCGTCGACGAGATCGTCGTGTTCCACTCGCTCAGCCGCGAGCACCTCACCGAAATCGTCGACATCCAGCTCGAGAGACTCGTCCGCCGGCTCGCCGACCGCCGCATCGAGCTTCGGCTGTCCGGCGAGGCGAAGCAGTACCTGGCCGGACGCGGCTTCGACCCGGTCTACGGCGCACGTCCGCTGAAGCGCGCGATCCAGCGCGACCTCGAGACTCCGCTGTCGAGGTCGATAGTCGCGGGCGAGATCCGGGACGACACCGTGGTCGAGGTGGGAGTAGGTGAACACGGTCTGAAATTCGAGTCCGTGCCGAGGGACGCGAAGTCCGGCAACGCGTCGGCCTGACGGTCGCGGACTCGCGGACAGGCGCCGCGAGTCCGCGCCGCCAGGGGCAGGCAGGTTGCCGAGATCCGAGGACGCGGGCTATACAACTCCCGTCGACAGTCACTCGGATCACGACGAGACAAAGGGGACCATCGAAACGTGCCACTCATTCCAACCGTCATAGAACAGTCGTCGCGCGGTGAGCGCGCATTCGACATTTACTCGCGCCTGCTGAAGGACAATATCGTCTTCGTCGGAACGCCGATCGACGACACCATTGCCAACCTGATCGTTGCGCAACTCCTGTTTCTCGAGGCCGAGGATCCGGACAAGGACATCTCTCTCTACATAAACAGCCCGGGCGGAAGCGTGACGGCCGGAATGGCCATCTACGACACGATGCAGTTCATCCGCAACGACGTCGTCACTATCAGCCTGGGTCAGGCGAGTTCGATGGCGGCCGTGCTGCTCTCCGCGGGTGCCAAGGGCAAGCGCTTCGCGCTTCCTCATTCGCGGATCATGATCCATCAGCCCTCGATCGGGTCGATTGGCGGACAGGCCACGGACGTGCGCATTCACGCCGAGGAGATGATCCGAATGCGCGAAAGCCTCAGCCGGCTTATTTCGAAGCACTGCGGACAGTCATACGAGCAGGTCGAGGAAGACGTCGAGCGCGACCGCTACTTCGACGCGCAGCAGGCTCGTGAGTATGGGCTCATCGACAGCGTCATCAAGTCGCGGGACGATGCGGCCACGCTCGCGCTTTCGACGGAGCCGGGAGAGAAATGAGCCGCCGCGAAAAGCCGTGGAACACGTCCGGAAGCCTGCTGGGCAACCGGGCGTGCCGGGCGTGGGAACCGGCGACGGATATCTATCAGTCGGCTGGAGGCTGGGTGGTGAAGCTCGATCTGGCCGGTGTCGAGCCCGACGATCTGACCGTCGACGTCTCGAATGGCGTGCTGAGAGTGACTGGAACGCGGCGTGACCGGACGTTGCGCGAGGGCTTCTGCCACTACCAGATGGAAATCACCTACAGCCGGTTCGAACGGGTAATCACGTTGCCCGACGACCTCGCGGGCGCGCGGGTGGAAACCGAGTATCGCAACGGATTGTTGACCGTCACGTTCGATCGAGTCTGAGGACAGGGGGATTGGAGTCAATGGCCGATGAAGCGCGTGTAGTGGAACTGCCAGTTCTGACGCTCAAGAACAAGGTCTGTTTTCCTTACTCGCTCGAGCCGCTCACGGTCGGGCGACCGTTCTCGCTTGCGGCCGTCGAAGCCGCACTGGCAACGGAGGAGAAGCAGATCCTCCTGCTCTCGCAGCGTGAAGAGACCGAAGGTCGTCCTTTGAAGGAGCAGCTTTTCGAGATCGGCACCCTGGGCGCCATCCAGCGGATGATGCGGGTTCCCGGCAAGGCCGAAACGCTTCACCTCATCGTTCAGGGACAGGAGCGGTGCAAGATCGTCGATTGGGTGGAACGGGACGATTACCTGGTCGCCCGTGTCCTGATAGTCGACGATCCGACGGGTGACGAGACTCCTGAAACCGAGGCGCTGAAGCGAAACATCGATGGCCTCGTGCAGCGCGCGCTCTCGCTCCTGCCCAACGTGCCGCCCGAGATGCGCCAGTTCATATCGGTCAACGACGATCCCGTGCGGCTTTGCTACTTTCTGGCCAACCTGATGCAGCTCGAGCTCGAACAGGAACAGGCCGTACTCGAAGCCGAGACCATCGGCCGCCTGCTGAGGCTCATCCACACCTATCTGTCGCGCGAAGTCGAGATCCTCACCATCCGCTCGAAGATCCAGACGGACGCCGAAGCCGAGATGGGCAAGGCGCAGAAGGACTACGTACTGCGCCAGCAGATGAAGGCGATCCAGAAGGAGCTGGGTGACGAAGACGGCGAGCTGGCAGAGGCCGCGATGATGCGCGAGCGGCTCGAGAAGGCGGACCTTCCGGAGCACGTGCGCAAGGAGGCCGAGCGCGAGCTGCGCCGGATGGAGAAGCTGCCGGCCGCGGCGCCCGACTACCACGTCATTCGAACCTACCTCGAGTGGATTCTCGACATGCCCTGGAACGTCGCGTCCGACGAGTCGATCGACCTCGTGCGAGCGCGTGAAGTGCTCGACGAGGACCATTACGACCTCGAAGACATCAAGGACCGGATCCTGCAGCACCTCGCGGTGCACAAGCTGAAGCCGAACACGAAGGCGCCGATCCTCTGCTTTGCCGGCCCTCCGGGCGTGGGAAAGACGTCGCTCGGCCAGTCGATCGCGCGGGCGATGGACCGGAAGTTCGAGCGAATGTCGCTCGGTGGAATGCGCGACGAAGCCGAGCTTCGCGGGCATCGGCGCACCTACATCGGCGCGATGCCCGGGAGGATCATCCAGTCGCTTCGGCGCGCGGGCGTGAACAATCCCGTGATCATGCTCGACGAGATCGACAAGCTCGGCAGCGACTTCCGGGGCGATCCGTCATCGGCGCTTCTCGAGATCCTCGATCCGCAGCAGAACCACACGTTCCGCGACCATTACCTGGATCTGGCGGTGGATCTGTCGAAGGTCTTCTTCATCGGTACGGCGAACTACCTCTCGAACATTCCGGCGCCGCTTCGCGACCGCATGGAGATCATCACGCTTGCCGGCTATTCCGAGGAGGAGAAGCTGGTGATCGCGCAGCGTTACATCGTACCGCGGCAGATCGCGGAGTCTGGACTTTCGCCCGAACAGGTCGTCTTCGAAGAGGAGGCGCTGCGTCGAGTGATCGGCCGCTACACGCGTGAGGCCGGTGTCCGGCAACTCGAACAGCGGATCGGACGCGTGGCGCGCAAGATCGCGCTCCGGGTCGCCGAAGGGAAGGCCGACCTCGTTACCGTGACCGCCGAATCGGTGCTCGAATACCTCGGTCCCGAGAAGATCCGGCCGGAAGTTGCGCGGACCGATCTGCCTCCGGGCATCGCGACGGGCCTGGCGGTCACCGAGACCGGCGGCGAGGTGCTCTTCGTCGAGGGAGCAATCCTGCCCGGCGGCAAGGGACTGACGCTTACCGGTCAACTTGGCGAGGTGATGCAGGAGTCGGCGCGCGCCGCTCACAGTTATCTCTGGGCAAACGGATCGAAGCTGGGAATCGACACTGCCGTGCTGCGCGACGCCGGAGTTCACGTGCACGTACCGGCGGGAGCGGTGCCCAAGGACGGTCCGTCGGCGGGCGTGGCTATCGTCTCGGCGCTCGCGAGCCTGTGTGTGGGCCGTCCGGTGAGGTCGGACACGGCGATGACCGGCGAGATAACGCTCGCAGGGCTCGTCTTTCCGATCGGCGGCGTGAAAGAGAAGGTGCTTGCGGCGAAGAGAGCCGGGCTCAACCGGGTCGTTCTGCCGTTGCGCAACGAGCCCGATGCCGCGGATATTCCCGATGACATCCGTCGCGAGATGGAAATTGTTTTCGTCGACACCGTCGACGACGTGCTGGCGAACACTCTCGAGTTGAACGTCCAGGAGCCGGTCGAGAAAGGATAGCGAGATGACAACGGAGACGGCCATCGAGCCGAATCACTCGGCCTGCAATGTGCGGGTCAAGGGAATGACGACCGAGGCGATTGCAAAGGCAGTCCGGGAGCGGCTCCTGGAGGTCGATGGCGTGAGGGGCGTGCGAATGTCGATCACCGACCAGAGCGCCAGGGTGGAATACGAGCCATCGAAGCTCTCGCCGAGGCTGATCGGGACATTGATTGGCCAGATGGGCTACAGCATCACCTTGCGGTCGATGCAACGGACGATGTGACAGTGCCTGCCGCGGCTCCTTCCGCCCTCACTGCTTCGAGGACGGAGGCGGCTTGAACAATTCGCGGAACGCGCGAAGGGCGGCGGGGTGGTAGACGGTGCCATGCGTCTCGTCGGGCAGCTGTTCGTACCGACACTGCAGGTTCTTCACGCCTGAGCTCCTCACGATGCCGGCAAGGCGTTGCGACAGGCTCGAGATTTCCTTCTGTCCGCTGCTTGCCAACCAGAGGGTCTTCGCAAGTGCCGGCCGCGAACGAAGTCTTTCGGCGGCGCTCCCTACGAGTTTCGAATCGTTCCACCATAGGCTCGGGTCTATGGCGATGTAGGTGTCGAACAACTCCGGCTCGAGCAGGAATGTTTCGGTGACGAAGAGGCCGGCGAGCGACTCGCCGACTATGGCGCTCTCGCCGGTCGTGCGGTATCGCGCGTTGACGACAGGCTTGAGCTCGTCGCGGAGAAACGTCCGGAAGGCGGCCGATCCGCCGACGACCGGCGCGATCTTCCTGTCTTCGGCGTTCTGGGTCGGTCCGGTCATGTCACGGCGTCGCGCGGTGTTCTCGATGCCCACGAGCAGGAACGGGCGCATTGTGCCGTTGAGCACGGAAATCTGGACGAGCCCGGCAATGTGCAGGAAGTCCTCGTCCACCCCGCCATCCGGCATATACAACACAGGCAAGCGCACGTCACTGGACTCGGCATATCCGGGCGGCGGATAGACGTTGATTCGTCGGGTTTCGCCGAGCGCCTTCGACTCGACGGTGAACGTGTCGCCGATGACGAGTGGCGCGACGGACTGAGCGCGGATGCTGGAACCGCCCGATGCAACCATTGCAAAAAACGCTGCGACGACGATCGAAACTACGAACCGGAGCACAGACATTCCTCCCTGGATTATTGCCGGGGCCGCGTCGTTGTATGAGCTCGGCGCCGGATCAAGTCCGGTCGCGCAGGATAGACAGGTACGCGCTCCACGGACCGACGGTCAGGTTGTAACGCTTCGCCATTACACGGGCGATCTGCGATATGTGATCGAGGTCGTGAACTACCCACGTCGCGATCAGCTGTCCGAGCGTGACGGCCCCGAGCGAAGGGTGCGTGCCGGTGCGGTCGAGGTCCGATCCGGCCAGCTTCATCGACTCGAGTTCTGTCAGGCTGCTCCTTCGGCTGGACGAGAATTCCGCGAGGAGTTCCGAGAGCCGACGATCCCGGCTTTCGCTGAACTGCGCGTTCCGGTCGAATGCGTCGAACGGCCGGTCCGTGCCGGCGAGTATGTGCCGGGCTCGGGGAATCCAGTCGGTGCGCTCGGCGTGAATGAGGTGGCCGACGACGTCGTATGGCGACCACGTGTCCGGCCCCTCGGTGGCGCGGACGAATCCGTCCGGCAGGCCCTCGAGCAGCGCCTCGAGGGAGGACGGCGTTCGCGAGAGCAACGCGATGGCTTCGGAAAGGTCAATGTGTTCCTGGCTGTTCATAGGGTACTGTGCGGGGTTCCTGTTCATTCTGGAGAGCGGCGACCGTACTACGGCCCGGGTCGGCGGGGTCATAGGCGATGCGAACTCCGGATCCGGCCTCGAGGAAGGCGGGCCGATCCATCGTCGTGTCTTCGCCTTCGTGCGTTGCGCCCCCGGCGGCGTACCGGTATCGCGTTCGCCAGGGATGCCGGCGGTTCACGCGAACGCGGAAGTTCTGAATCACTTCGACGACGATACCGTCGCAGATCGCGCCGCGCTCTCGAAGCCGTGTCCGCTCGGCGAGTTCCTTCGCACGTTTTCTCCAGAGCACGACCCCGACGATGGCGAGAATCGCGCCGGGGGCCGCGAAAATCAGTGCGAACGCGCGAGCGGAAGCGGGGGAGGTAACGGTGGGCCCCGCCGTGATCGCCAGCAGTCCGACAAAGAGGAAAGCAGCGCCGAGAATCGTCAGAACCAGGGCCAGGCCTCCCTTGGCGGTCGCGAAGAACTCACTTTTGGATGGCACACGTACCTCCGGTCGACTGAATCGGCGGGCAAAGGATCGGAGAGGAGCTCATCGCGACTTCGTCAGGACGTCTTGCGCCGGCCAAGCGCGCTGGCGGCCGCATATGCGAAGCCAAGGGCGAACGCAGCCGGAAATACAACGAACAAGGCGGTCAGCCACTGTTGAAATGCTTCGTGGTCCGCAGCGGTATGCGGCGCGCCGGTCTTGCCGGCGAAGCCTCTCGGAGTCTCCCTGATCGGCGCATCGGGAAACATGACGATCCCATAGACAAGAGTGGCTGCTGCCACGAGTCCGGCCGCAATGGTAAGTCCGCCGAGAATGCGGGCGACTGGACCGGACGGCGGCTTTCTGGCTGAGCGCCTGGCCGCCTCGGTTGCCGCGTCGAAGATCTGCTCTATCGGCGACGGCTCCGATGGCTCAGGCTGCCGCGGCGGGGTCAGATAGGGCAGTCGATCGTCGTCGCGGTTCACGGTGTACTCTCGGTTTCCGACGGATCTCGCGCCGGGTGGGCGCCGCCGGTCTCGGTATTCATTCGTCGCGTCACGTTCTGCCGATGGTGGTCGTGGTGATAAAGCGTGAAGAAGAGCATTTCCCGGACGGTCAGGTTGCCGATGAGCGGATGCGGAATCCGGTACTTGTCGAGATCGTCCTCACTCCAGCCTTCGGCCGCCAATGCGAGCGCTCGAACCGCGTCGCGGCACGAGCCGACGAGCTCCCGTTGCCAGGTCGCCCTGTCGTCAGGCGCCTTTTCGGGATCCGGCGCGTACTTCCCGGCGTCGGCGCCTTCGGCGAGACGAGCCCGATAGCGCTCGCGCAACTCGTCGAAGGAACTGGACCCTCTTTCGCTTTTGCCGAACATCAGGCCCAGTGCCATTCGCGGCATCGAGAGCGCCCTGGTGACAGGGGTGGTGGACTTGATCAGATGGCGGACGTTCTCTGCCGGGGACCAGGCCTCCCCAAGTGGCGCGGCGAACCGGTCTGGATCCAGTCCGGTCCAGAATTCGAGGCCCTGGTCGGCGAGGTGGCGAAGCGCGTTGACGATGTCGGTCCGTGATGTCGGTACGTCTGGCATTTCCTTCCTCGGGCTGGAACCGATTCCAAAGCGAGAATCGCCGGACTGGAACGGCGCCGTCAAGCCAGCCCGATACCGGTGATCGGGACCGCGCGACATCGCGCCGATCTCGATGCGTCAAACGCCGAATTGCCGCAGATGATGGTCGACGTGACGGTAGACAAGTACTCCCCAGTCCTTCTCGGTCATTCGGCCGAACGCGGGATGCTCGACCCACTCGGTCTGCCCGGCGAGAGCCGCGAAGCGCTCCATGGCCGACTTCAGGGCTTCGACCTCGGCTGCGGCCGACTCGGCGCGCCGTTCGACCAGTCTCGGAGCCGTTGGCGCACCCTTCGGAAACGGAAAGACGTGGATTATCGCGTACCGGATCGGCGCCAGCCTCAGCGGACCGGACCTTGGAGGGATCGATATTTCCCCCAGCGCCATTAGAACGGCGTCGGTGAGGTGCGCAAGCATCCGCGCGCAGTCCATCTTTCCCCACAGTGCCGGGCGATCCAGGGTAAGCCCGTCCATCCGGTTGCCGAGCGATTCGCGATCCGCACTGTCGAAGGCGTTCTTCATGAAGGATCTCTGTATTGCTGGCAGCTGGTCCGTGCCAGTTCCGGCCGGCCCGATCTCCGGCAGTCCCGGCCGCAGGTTACCATACGGCCCGCGCGGCAACGCGAGCGCACTGGGCGCTACGGCACCCAGCCGTCGAGCTTCACCGCCTGTTTTACCCATCTCTCCAATTGCTTCTCGAAGTCGTCGCCTTCACGGATGTCGAGCCAACGCACCTGGCCGCTCTTCGGAGTTCCGCCGGGAGGCATCGGAGTCAGCAAGGCGCCCGCGAAGAACGAGACCTTCACATACTGCGCGAAGACGTGAAAGGACAGGAACCAGCCGTGCCCCTCGACGCCGTAGAATGGCGAATTCCATCTGACGGCCTTCCGCACTCCAGGCGCGGTCTTCACGATCAGGGCATCGATTTGACGTCCCGTGTTGCGCTTCCAGCCAGGCATCGCGGCGATATAGGACTTCACCGGACCGTCACCGTCGCCTTTTGCAATCTGCGGGTTGCCGCCGGCCAGGAGCCGGACCGCGGGTTCGGCGTCGACGATTCGCCGGCGGCCGGGGCTCGACCCCGGTTCAGCCTTCTTGCGAGGTTCGGCGCGCCGCTTCTTCTTGAGATCGTTTGCGGCAACGGCCGCCCTGACGAGGGCCTTGAACGCGCGCGCGTTCAACTTTTCGCCCTCGCGGATGTCGATTGCGCGGCGAGTGTTGCCGTCGAGGCTCGAGTTGAACAGGCCGGACGGGTCCGGAAGACTTGCGCCCGAAACGAACGTCAGCTTGACGACACTCCTGTAGGTCTCGCCCGTGCACACGTTGCCGTGATGCGACCACACTGGCGTGCCCATCCACTTCCATTCTTCGGTCATTTCGGGGTCAGCTTCGAGAATAAGCGCCCGCACTCGAGCAAGAGTCTCGCCTCGCCAGTCGCCGAGTTCAGCGATCCGGTTCGAGATGAGCTCCGATGCCGCCGGTCCCTCGGCCCTGTCGGATTTCTTCATTGAAACTCCAGTATCACCGGCTTCCGAGCCACGTCAGCACGGCGATGACAAGGAAAACTATCCACGCGAAATGGCGGCCGCGAGTGCCCGCGCACGTCAGAACCGCGCTTGCGAGGAAGGTAGCCGAAACTGAGGTACCAACGGTCGAGAGCGATACCTCGGGGGCTGCGGCACCGGCCGACGTGATGAGCAGCAGCGAAAATCCCAACCACGCGATCGTCGTCACGTGCCACGCGAAGCGCAGAGTCCGGCGCGTGAACGTGTCGCCTCCGAAGAGTTTCGGCAGATCGGAGCGCCTGAACAGACGGATGAGGATGTACCGCTCGCCGAGATACGAATGCAGGAAACCGATTCCGGCCAGAAGAGCGGCGGCGATGTAGAGCAGAGGAGTCATTCCGAAATCTCCGGCCGAAGCCACACATTCGTTCGGATCATTCCGGTGGCCTCGCCGGCGGCCACGAAATCGCTCCGGTCCGGTGCATCACGGTCCATCGCATCACTTTTGCCTGCTGACGAAATAGTCGATCCAGATCGGGGCGAATGGCGACGTGCAGCCTTTCGAAACCGGGTAATCGCGATACAAGCCCAGTTTCTCGCCGATGGCGATGGCGCGCTTCCGAAGTTTCGGCACGTGGATACCGATGTTCGCAAGGCAGGCGTTCATCGTCCATTGCACCTCCGGGGCGGCGTGGCCCAACTCTCTCTCGATGCGGTCGAGCAGAGCCTTGACGTCGAGCCCGTCCCGATTCCTGGCAACGCTTCCTGCCGTCAATGCCCAGCCAGCGCGCGCCGCCCATCGGTCGCGATCCTCCATCCACCGAAGGCGGAGCGATTCACGCTCGGGATGGTCCTTGAGGACGTACGAGCTCAACCATTCGGCGACCTGAGCGGAGTTGACGGAACGGACCATTCGATCGAGCTCGGAGGCCGAGAGATCGCCTGCCTTCAGGACCAGGATGGCAAGAAGCTGAGCGTCGAGGTTCCCGGTCGCCCAGAGTTCGATCGCAAGTTCCTGGTCCTTCCCGATCCGCGCGGCGACCTTTCGAATATCGCCAAGTTTGACGCCGAACTGGCCGTCGCCAGCGCCGTTGCGGATGTTCAGCGAGCGGACCTTGGCGTCGCCGAGGGACTTCAGCTCTGCGAGGAGGATTTCGAGCGACTCTGGCAAGCCGTGGCGCTCCTTCCGGTCTGGTCTGCGGAACGGCGCTAAAGTAGGCGGGAATCGGTGACAGCGTCAAGCGATGCTTCGACTACGGAAGGGAGGTCGCGAACCGGGGTCCGCGACCTTCCTTCCGAGAGACGAAGCCTACTGACAAGGCGGATTGTTGTTGATGTTACGGTCCCTCAGGGTGTGACGCTTGCCGGTGGCCAGCTCCGTCACCTGAACCGTCGAAGTGGCTGAGGAAAAGCTCGCGTTGCACTCCATCCGGAAGGCCGGATCGTTCCGGTCCGACGACACCAGCCTGACGCCGGGCGTGTAGCTCACGCTTTCGGCGAATCCGCAGAACGTGGTTCCGTTCGCCTTGCGATAGCGCCAGAACCCGAACAGCGGGTTCGCGGAGTCGACGATCTGCGTGAACGTGTCTCCCGATGCGTCGTCACGGAGGCAGACCGAAGACGGCGCCGCGACCGATACGAGGAACGAGCAGGAAGCGGAATTTCCCGCCGCGTCCGACGCGGTACACGTGACGGTTGTCGTGCCGGCCGGGAACATCGACCCCGAAGCCGGAACGCACGCGACTGTGACTATTCCGCAGTTGTCCGAGGCCGGTGGCGTTGCGAAAGTGACGTTCGCGCCGATGTCGCAGCCCAGCGCGACCTCGGCATCGACCGTCACGTCGGCAGGGCACGCCAATGCAGGCGCGGACTCGTCCGCAACCACGACCGGGAAGGAACAGGCCGTGGAGTTTCCCGCCGCATCGGTTGCGCTGCACGTCACGACCGTGGTCCCGGGACCGAACGCCGAACCCGTTGGCGGCGAGCAGACGACCGACGACCCCGCGCAGTTGTCCGATGCCGTTACGTTGAACGCGACTTCGACGTCACAGGCCGGGCCCGTGATCGACGCCGACACGCTCGCCGGGCAGACGACTGCCGGCGCCTCGTCGTCAGACACGACGACGGAAATCGGACACGCGGCGGCTCCTGCGCCGGTGCATTCGACGACGGTCGTGCCGACGGGAAACGCCGAGCCGCTGGGCGGATTGCAGGTGACCAGGCCGCAGAATCCGTCCGTTCCGGGCTGGTCGAATCGAACCGTGGCGGAGCACTGTCCGGGATCGGTCGTGGTATTGACCGTCCGAGGCTCGCAGGTAAGCGTGCAATCCGGGACCCCGCCCCCACCTGTCTGGCAGTTCTTTGCGATTGAAAGGGAATAGGGCCCCGCGAGCGTTCCCGTCAGTTCCTTCAAGCTGACTACGTAGAATCCCGAGTAGGGAGCCCTTACAACCATTGCGGCGGACCGCCAGTTCGGTCCGGTTGCGAACAATGAGTTGACGGGAGGAAAATTTCGTACCGGGTCCCCGCCCGATCTAGTGATGGCTAGCCGTTCCCCTGAGCCCGTCAAGAGCCGCATCTCCGCGAATACGCTGGCTGATTGACGTTCCGGACTTCCGTCCAGGCTTATGAACAGGCTGTCTCCCTCGTTGGCCTGGAATACGTAGTGGTCCGAGTCGCCGATTTCGAGCCGGCCGGTAAAGTAATTGGACGGGGCGGAGTTTGACGTGTTGATCGTGTCGTTCGGCTCCGCTTCCGGCGCTGCATCCGCGTGATCTTGCGCCACGGCGAGCAGGCGGTACGGGCCAGCCGGTTCCACCGGGTCGCCGGGGCCCTGCAGCTGCGGAATGTCCACCTGCAGGAACGTCTGCGTGCCGGCCGGAATTCGGGTGCCGGCGACATTCCCGGCCAGACTGCCGTTCGGACCGATACCATTGTCACGGTTGTCGAACTCGAGCGTCTGGGTGGTCGTGTTCACGCGCAGGTCCAGGTTCTTTTCGGGTCCCGACGTCGATGCATCGATAAGGGCGTACAGTCGCACGTCGGAAGATGGCGTGCCGAACAGATAGAAGTCACGGTCCGTTGCTGCCGGCCCGAGC
Organism: Blastocatellia bacterium; assembly: GCA_021463145.1. Taxonomy (GTDB): domain Bacteria; phylum Acidobacteriota; class Blastocatellia; order UBA7656; family JADIYM01; genus JADIYM01. Next base: position 14,828 of record JAJTWZ010000075.1, read on the forward strand.
GCGCCCATGACGCCACAGTCGAACGGGTCGGCCGTCGCAGGAGCGCCGTTCGCTTCGGATTCGGACTCGCCGCACGCCTCGACGAGGACCTGGAAGTTTCCAGACCGAAAGAAGGAGCTGTTCAGCGCGGAATCGACGAAGAAGTAGACGGTCTGGCCGGCGGTCAACGGGACGCACGATATTTCGGTACCAGTAAGGTCGGCGGTCCGCGACGCCGCGAAACAATCCACGATCTCAGTGCCCCCCTTGCGCGGTGCAGGGCAGCTGTTCGAGAGATAGATCACGAATGGAACGAAACTCGCCGCGATGAGCCGGAAAGCGTAGTCGCCGGCCGATGGAGCCGTGAAGCTGTAGACCACGTCCTCTCCCGGGGCGCTCGATGGCGTCAGGGATGCCGGAAAACATGCGGAGGAGGGCTCGAGCTCGTAATCGTTGCCGGTATTCAGGTTAGTGCCGTTGAAGGGCACGTTGAGCCGAAGCGGGACGGCAATGCTGCAGGTGTCCGGAGCAACTGGCTCACGAGTCGTGCGCAATTGCAGGTCGGCCTGCGACGCGATTGTCGGGTGGTTTGTGTCGCTCCAGACCACCAGGAAATACTGGTTGCCCGCAGTCAGATCGACCGAGAGCAACGAGCCCGCGGAATTCACGAAGCAGCCGAATATCGTGTTTGCCACTGGAGTGAAAGGCCCTGCGCACCCGTTCGGCGAGGTGTATATCGCCATTGCGGAGTCCCGCAGCGTCGTGACAGTTTCGCCTTCGAGGCAGGCCGAGAAGACGTACCTGCCGTCCTGGGAAGGAGTTATCGAGTACCACGTCGATCTGGTCAGCGACCTCGGATCGAGTTCAGAGGGTCTGGGTGGATCGCCGGCCGTACCCGCCTCGAACACGTTCACGGGGGGCGTGAGGTGCGGGAACGGACCGTCGCCAGGAATGACGATTGCCCCTGAACACAGGTCGTTGGGAGGTGGACCGGCCAGGATGCCGGGTTCCTGCGGCCTGACAGGCCGAAGCCGGGTCGGCGCGGCATGTGCGACGCAAGCCAGGATCGAGGCCAGCAGGACGATACCAACCAATGTGTTCGAGGCACCGGTGCTGGCTGGCGAAGAGAAGTGAGTTCGTGGAGTTCGCGTGCTGTCCATCTGGACCTCCTGCCGGGGTGATTCGTCGCCTGAAGAATCATCCGAAGGGATCGACAAGGTCATAAGGCAGCCCTAAATATTCGACAAAGAAGTTGCAAAGGCCGTAAGTGCAGTCACCACGGATATTTGAATGAAGCCGAGGATTTCGCTTTCATGGGGGCTTTCCACTTCGTGTAGCCTTGCCGCCATCGAACGATCCGACTTTGGGGAGTTGAGCGATGACGGATAGCCACGAATCGGGGAGGGGACCGGCGCGATCGGCCGTAGGCCCGCTGGCGGCACTCTTCCTGTCGTTGCGTGGCCGGTTGATTCTTCTGGTCTGCTTCGCGACCGTGCCAGCGCTCGTGTTCATCTTCTTCGTGGCCGGGAGGGAACGCGCTGCGGCGATCGAGCGCGTTGAGACTGAGGCGCGCCAACTGGGCGCGTTCGCTTCCCGCGAACATTTCCATCAACTCGAGGGGGCGAGGGATCTTTTGCGCCGGCTGGAGGAACCTCTGTCGTGCGGACGGTCCACTGACTGCCCGGACTACCTGGGCGCTCTGCTGGACGGGTTGCCACAATTTGCGAACATCGGCGTCGCCGGGACCGACGGCAGCCTTCAATGCAGTGCCGTCGGTCCAACGCACCCGTTCGACATGAGAAGCAATCCGGCATTCGTGCGCGCACTCGAGTCGCGAAACGCCGAGGTCGGGGCCTACGTGATAGGACCGATCGTAGGCCGGCCTGTCCTGCACGTAGCGCTAGCGATCAGAGACGGCGAAGGCAGGCCCTGCCGCGTTGCATTCGTGGCAGTGGATCTGCGCTGGCTGGATCGTCTGTCGCAGCAGACGAAGCTGCCGCCCGGATACTCGCTGTTGATAACCGACCGGGACGGTCACGTTCTCGCTCATTCGGGTGACGTCCCGGCGGCGAATGACGATGCGCCTCCGACACTGGCGAATATCGACGAGTTGCTGCAGGCACACGGCGGCGTGGCGATCGAGCTTGGGCCGGCGGCGGAGAAGCGATTGGCGGTGGCGACGCCGATGGACGGAGTGCCCGGCATTTATGCGGTAGTGGGCCTGCCGTACGACGAAGTGCAGAGCGCGGCGAGCGGCGCCTTCTATCGCACGGTCATCGGGCTCATTCTGCTCACGATCTTCACCATTACCGTGGCGATTCTCGCGGCCGAGGTCTCGATCCTGCGAACCCTGCGATCGTTATCGGCAGCCGCCCGCAATCTCGGGAAGGGTGACCTTGCCGTCCGTGCGCCTTTGCCCAGGGGCGAAGGTGAACTCCACGATCTCGCCTCTTCATTCAACAGCATGGCCGACGCGCTGGCTGCGCGCCATCGCGAGGCCCTTGCGACGCAGGGTAGGCTGCGCGCTCTGTCGCACCGGCTGCAGGTGGCCCGGGATACGGAGGCCGGCAGGATTGCGCGCGAACTGCACGACGAGCTTGGGCAGGTCCTTACCAGTCTGACGATGGACCTCAAGCGCCTGCCGCGGATGTGCACATCCGCAGGGGAGAATGATTGCGCGGCCAGGCTGGGAAAATCGGTGGACGATCTGCTGGAACGAATAGAAGGATCGATCGCGTTCGTGCGAGGGCTGGCTTCGGAGTTGCGGCCGACAGTTCTGGACCGCCTGGGGATCGCCGCCGCGCTCCAGTGGCTGACGAGCAATGTCGAGTCGCAATCCGGAATGGCCGTGTTCCTGGATATCTCCGGTCTTGAGGAGCCGTGCGACAACCTGGTTTCCACCACACTGTTCCGAGTGGCGCAGGAGGCGCTCACGAACGTTGTAAGGCACGCGAAGGCGACGGAAGTGAGGGTGGATCTGGTGCAGACTGGTGACGAACTGGTGCTCACGGTTCACGACAACGGCGTTGGCATCGACCCCGGCTTGACGGAAGGCGTTCAATCGCTGGGATTATTCGGAATGCGGGAACGTGCGCACCTTCTTGGGGGTACGTGCTCGATCGACGGCGGGCCGGGGCGGGGAACCACGGTGATTGCCAGACTTCCTCGGAGGCCGAGCGAAACGATGGAACTGGGAGTTCAGTGATGCGGATACTGCTGGCCGACGATCACGCGATGTTCAGATCCGGGCTGCGGCGGCTGCTCGAGGACGAATTCCGCGACGCCGTCTTTGGCGAAGTCGCGGACTGCGACGGATTGATCGAAGCTGTCCGGGCCGAAGCGTGGGATCTGCTGGTACTCGACATTTCGCTCGCGGGTCACAACAGTCTGCACGAGTTGCCGAGGATCAAGCAGATCCGGCCTGCGTTGCCCGTAATCGTGCTGAGCATGTACGGAGAGCGCCAGTTCGTCGTGCGGGCGCTGGGGGCAGGCGCGGGCGCGTATCTGACCAAGGAGCGCGCCGCCGACGAGCTGTTCCGGGCGATCCGGGCCGTGCTGGACGGGCGCCGATACATCGGTGAAGCTCTCGCCGAGCAACTCGCCGATCACGTTGCGATGGACACAAAGGGCAAGCCACACGAATCCCTCTCGCCAAGGGAACTCGAAGTCTTCCTGCTTCTGGCATCCGCGATCTCCGTGTCGACCGTTGCCGAACGCCTCGGATTGAGCGTAAAGACGGTCAGCACCTACAGGACACGCATTCTCGAGAAGATGGCGTTGAGCTCGAACGCCGAGATAATCCAGTACGCGGTTCGCCACGGGCTGGTCGCGTAGGACGGACACCTACACGTCGCCGCGGCCAGTCCTACGTCAGCATCCTGAACTTCCTACACTCGTGTGGGACTCCGCCCGATACACAGGATCGGCAACTGGAGGCACTCTAAGGATGCGTGATCGAGAAGATTCCATCGAAGGGCGGTTTGTTGGCGCCGGTGATCCGGTACGTCGACGAAAGCCTGCGATTTCTTCAGCCGTCGTACTTCGCCGTGGCAATGGCCACGGGCATCGTCTCGATCGCGTGCTTCAGGCTTGGGCTTATTGCCTTTGCCGAGATGCTGTTCTGGTTGAACGTCCCGTGCTACCTGGCAGTGTGGGTGGCGACGATCGCCAGGATGGTCCGGTATCCGCGTGAGTTCGCTTCAGACTGGCGCAGTCACGCTCGCGGCCCGGGTTTCCTGACGTCCGTTGCAGCGACCGGCGTACTGGGAATGCAGTTCCTGCTGCTCAGGAACGACGCCGTAGTCGCAATCGCGCTTTTCTGGCTTGCTGCCGTTCTCTGGGTCGTCTGCACCTACGTGATCTTCCTGTCGCTGACGATCAGCGAGGAAAAGCCATCGCTCGCCGACGGCATCAACGGCGGGTGGCTGCTTCTGGTCGTGGCCACACAGTCCGTCTGTGTGCTCGGCTCGAGCGTCCTCCCGATGTGGTACGAGGACCGGAATCTGGTCGCGTTCCTGATGACGGCCTGCTGGTCGTGCGGCGGAATGCTCTACATCTGGATGATCTCGCTCATCTTCTACAGGTACACGTTTTTCCGGTTTCGTCCGACCGACCTGATGCCGCCCTACTGGATCAACATGGGCGCCGTTGCGATCTCGACGCTGGCTGGAACTGCACTGCTCGCGGATCTGGGTGATACGCCGCTCGTCGCGTCGATCGCGCCGTTCGTCAAGGGATTCACGATTCTTTACTGGGCCACGGCCACGTGGTGGATCCCGATGCTTATCGGCCTTGGCGTATGGCGGCACGTCGTGAGGCGAACGCCGCTCAAGTACGATCCGCTTTACTGGGGCCTGGTCTTCCCGCTCGGGATGTACTCGGTCTGCACGAGCCGTTTCGTCGAACTTTTCGGACTGGCTTCGGTGTTGCCGGTCGCCCGCATTTTCGCGGTGACCGCTCTGATCGCCTGGCTGCTTACGTTTTCCGGCCTGGCATCGCATTACGTCTACATGATGGCACTTACGGTCCGCACGTGTGCGCTCAGGACCGGCAGGGTCGCTTCCAAGGCAAGCAAGTCAATCGCATAAGGAGAATCGATATGAGTCCTCGCAATAATGCCCATGCAATCTCGCGGCTTCACGCCGATGCCCAGGCTGCAGGTCTGGCTACCGCCGAGCAGACTTCGGAGCGCGTGCTCAGAAGGGGCCAGGCCATGATTCTGGCCGGATCGATCGTGACCGTGCTTGCGGTGGTCGGATACAGCCTCGCGTGCTTCCACGCGGAGTCGAGCGCAAGTCTCTACGACATCGTGTTCGCCAACAGCGTTCCCTACGCCCGCGCGGCGCTTGTGGGCCTCGGTCTCGGCACGGTGCTCTGGCTGGTGGGCTCTTTCGTCTACCTGCACGGAGCGATTGGCGCCGATGCGGAACTGGGCGAAGACGAGAGTCACGAGTAGGCTCAATCGGAGTAGTCCTGCTGGAAGCATTAGCGGGGAGGCCGGATTGCGTCGATCTCTGGCTGTGGTGGAGCGCTGCCGCGCGGTAAACGCGCGATCAGTTGAGATCGCGGCGTCCCCGGCTCCTGTTTTTCAGCAGGTAATGGGCTAGCGAGAACAGTCCGGCGTAGCGAAACTCGGGGTCGATGTATCGCTCGAGAACGTAGAACGCGTAGTAGTAGAGGCGAGCGAACGACCACACCGACGTGGCCAGCAGCAGCACGATTCGAATCGATGGACACGCGAGCACGATGACGAGCGCCGAGCAGGTACCGAGCACTCCGAATAGAACTGCTTTCAAGTGGATCAAGCGAGTGTCGAGTAGTTCTCGCACAGGAGCTTGAACGCCGCTGGTTCCCAATCGTTCGCAGCACACTCCGGAGGCGATGAGGCCGCGGCGCGACCCGCGGTTACGACGCCCTCAACGCGCCGACCGCGGTCGCACCGTCGCTCCGGTCAAGCACACCGGCATCGCTTCGATTGCCTGCAA
>JAJTWZ010000076.1 GCA_021463145.1 Blastocatellia bacterium
CTCCAAGGACTCGCTACCCGGTGGCTGGCTAGACCTTCCGGTATGGGATTCCCACCCACTCGACTTCACGACCTTGCCCGGTCGCTCTCCCCTTGTACTCCGGCAACGCTACGGACCCGGCCCATCGGGTCGATTCCCATCGCGCCGAGGTCGAAGAACGCGGCCGGCGCCGCTCGCTCGCCGGTCGTGACGGGGCGGATCGCGGCCGCCCGGACCGAACCTTTCCGCTTTGTCACCCGCGCCGCCGGGTGCCTCGAAGCTTCTGTCTTCGAGTCCGTCGCGCCTCGGCGTCGGCGGCGATGCGGGGCCACCCCGAGCCGGTCACGCATCTGCCTGAATCGGGATTCGTTGAGGCGAAGCCACTCGCAGACGGCATTGGCTGTGTAGCGATCGAGCAGGCTGGCGGCGGCGAGCCAGAGCTCGTCGGAAATAGTCCGGCGGCCGACCCGGCCTCGCCAGTCCTCGAACAGGGCGCACACGTCATCCAGATCAGGCTTTCTTGTCGAGCGCATCGGTACCTCCGCAATCGCCTGGCATCAGTCGCGCCCAGCCCACGAGATCTCAGCCCCCCGATTCACGCACTCTTACCGCAAGGTCACCATCACCTGGCAGATAGCCGATACCTTTGTGCATATTCATCGCGTAGCACCTCCTCATACCAGCGATCAAAGGACTCAAACTGCCGTGTCTCCCGGAAGCTGTCCTCGTCAAGCTGGGCATATGTCCCATCACGTTGGCTTACAGCTGAAAGCCCCCCTATGCCTCGGTGAAAAACCAGATAGTGCCTTCCTAGGCCCCTACTCCATAGGTCTAGATTCACAGCAAGGAGGTTGTCGCCCAAGTCGGTACCTCCGAACGGTTCAAGAAGGCTCTCCGTTTCAAAAACATCGCCACCCCCCGTCATTGACCAAAACTCGAAAAGGTCACTTGGGACGCGCCAGCCTTGAGCCGCAATAAGCTTCGCGAGCTCATCACGTGGTATGGATCCGCTCCACACGAATAGTCTCGGCTGCTGCAATGCGTCTACAAGAATTGGCCGTGTCACTGAGTTTGAAGACTCCTTTCGAGGAAGCCCATGAACGTGTGGTCTTGCACAGTGAATCGGACTCCGCGTCCACTTGCATCGTACACATCAACCACCTTGTCCCCGAAGAAGACATGGTCAGGATCCTCGAGGATCTCGCGAATCACTCTGTTAACTTCCGCCTGCGAGCGAGGAAGTCCATCGAAGGCCGAATCATACCCACCGCTCTCAGCATGTCCGATCTTCTTGTCAATGGCTCGGACTCCTTCTGTTGTCTGCCCAACCGGCCGAGAAGAGCTTGCAATGACCTCATCGACAGTGGATTTGCTGAACGTCGGCAAGTTGATTGATCCCTTCGTAGCTATGACGCGGCCCAACAGCCGCCCGCCTGCTTCGGCAGCAACCAAGTCAAAGCCATATCCTCCGAGCTTCTGCGCTAGCTCATCGGCATTCTTACTTGATGCTAGGTCTTCCCAAACCTCTGAGCCCAAATCAACCAACATGGCTTCTGGCACAACGGCGTAATAGAGCTGTCGTTTCGCACCGTCGTAAATCGCGACGGTCATCTCAGCTTTGAAGCCGGAAGGATCTTCTTCGCTGCGCTTCTTGGCGTCGCCGACCGCGTCAACCATACCGCCAACGATCTGAAATGGACGCTTGGCGAAAGCCGATCACGAAATTCCCAAAGAACCTGAACTCTGATTCGTGAAGCCGTTCTGCATGTACCAGTCAAACAGCTCTTGCTGTTGCGCCTTCCGCAGACGGTCTTCAATTGCGCGAGGTGTCTCCTCGAGCTTCTCAACATTTCCGGCGGCCCCAAGGCAAAGTGTCCGCGGTATGGTCTCCAAGAGCCCCATGCATACGTGGCGTCGAGCTTGTAGTCGTCAGGCAGGATCTCCCAACCGTCCTTGCCCTCGTACTCTGCGCGCTTCTCCGGATCGCCGTAGCCAGGCCCTAGATGTATCACAAGGCCCTTTACCGAGTTGTAGGCCCAATCCAGCCCGTCCGGATCCGTGTACCTGGTCGGCGCGCCCTTCACGTACGGATAGAGATTCAGCCCCTGCGGCTGGTTGAGCCGTTCGGGCCGGTCGAGTTCCGTCAGCGGGTCGTGCGTCGTGAATCTTCCAGTGTCCGGGCTGTAGTACCTGTTGATTGCGTGGTCGAGCCCGGTCTCCGCGTCCTCCCGGTATCCCGTGAAGCCAACCCGGTTCGCCGTCGCGCCCGTCTCCGCGATCCGCTCGCCCCACGCGTCGTACTCCGCTCGCGCGGTGAGCGCCCCCGTCGAAGACGTCAGCGACGTCGTCGTCCCCATCGCGTCGCGCCCGTACCACCGCTCGCCCTCGCCGGCCAGCTCCGACCGGATCAGGTCCGTCCCCGAGTCGTACCGGCTCACGGCCGTGCCGCCCGCGACCTCCGCCGCGACCGACTGCCACGCCCACACGGACCGCTTCGTCACGCCGCCCGCCACGGACTGCGTCCGCCGCCGGTCCGCGTCGTAGCCGTAGTCGGATCGCTCCGACCCGCCCGTCCACGCGGGGCGCGCGAGACGCCCGAGCGATTTATCGCAATTCCCACGTCATCCACCAGAATGGGGCACTCCTAACCTGAATTCGACCTGAGCCGCAATAATGAGTACTTTTGACCGCGGCGGATCGCCCCATTCCCTCTAAATGCATGTCGGTACTAAAGTTCTGCGTCTCCGTGCCGATCATGAACGTCGAACAGAGGGGGAGTCGTTTGCGGGCCCGATGGCCGAAGATCACCTTATGTCCACGACGAATGGCGCGAGCGCGGAACTTTACCGAACGACCGGCGAGCTGGTGTCGCCGCTAACGGCAGTCCACCCGTCGGCAGTCCGCAAGACCAGCGTCGATCCAACCCGCCCGGACCTTTTTCTTCGCCTCCGCTCGATTATCTCCGCCAAACTCGAGGCCTTCAAGCATTCCCAGAAGCTCAGACGATTCAAAAAAAGTCTTAACTCATCGCCAGATAACCCACAACTCCTCAATACTTACTCCAACTATCTGGAGTCCAAGGGTATGGGCGCTGAGGCCGCCGGCGTCTACGGACACTTGTTCACCATCTATCGGCGACTGCGTGAAGCCGACAAGGCGGCGGTTTATTGCCGGAAGCTCGATACGGCTGGCAATCGTGACGCTGCGCGCTGCTACCGCGAGCTTGCCCATCTGCACTCGGAACTCGGCCGCTACGAGGATGCGGCGTGTTCCGTCAAACGAGTAGTGGAGCTCTACCTCGAAGAAGGACAAGCCAAGGCTGCGGAAGGATTCATCCGGCAGCTCCCCCCGCTCGGGATGCGTGCCGAGGCTACCCGGGAAGAGCTGACCAGGATGACCGCTGAGCACCGGCGCCAGGTCGCCGCCCCGTCACGGTCGTCTCTCCATCTCGTTCCCGATGAGCAGCCGGTAGCGCAAGCTTCACGTCCAGCGGCAACATACACGACCAATCCGCTGGCAGCCCCTGTCGTCCAGTCCGACGACGATGTGTTCCTCTCGGGGCATCTCGGCCGTATCACTGCGTTCGACGTCGTGCAGATCGTAGAGAGCAATTCGCTGACTGGAAGGCTAGACTTCGTCACTCCGCCGGAGTTCGGTTCGATATATTTCAGGGACGGTCACATCGTCGCGGCATCGCAGGGCGTGCTTAGAGGACACGACGCGCTTCGAGCGATTTTCACAGCCGATCCTTCCCCGTTCCGCGTTGTCGTGACCGAAACCGTTCCTCACGAGGAGTTCCGAGTCAGCAACAACACCGGGCTGCTCCTCGATATCATCAGGGAGATAGACGAGGCCGCGGAGCAGGAGTCGGGTGCAGTTCCTGCTTCGGGCCCGAACGAGCTCTGGAGCTAGACGGCCGGAATTTCCACGCGAAAGCCGTCCGTGGACGTCACCAGTCGCAACGGTTCACGGTGAGTGAAGTCCTGGACGACCTTGATCATCATCGGGATTCCGCCGGGAAACCGGCGGATTCCGTATGCCGGACTTTCGAACAGCCCCTTGATTCGCGGGTTTGCAGCTTCCTTGACTCCAAGGCGGAGCGAACGCCGGGTCAGCCCGTTGGACGGTGACGGGTTGGTCACGGTGAGCCGGTCGTCGAAGAGCACGACCCGCGTAGGCAATTGCTGCGATAGATCGCGATGAACAAGTGCGTTCGTCAGCGCTTCAACGACGGCCGCGCGCGGCAGGAATGGTCTGGCCGCAATCGGCGACGCGTCACGCCGTTTCGGCCGATGATCCCACAGGTCGCCGTATCGCTCCACGAAACCGAGAACTCGATCGTGCAGGCTGGCCAGGTTGCCACGAAGCTCGATTTCTTCAACGACTTCCGATGACTCGCGCGGTCCCGCTCGCCGTTCAACGGTGACCGGACTCGACGGTACGAGCGCCGTGACGGAGTCCGAAACGCCAAACAGCAGCACACCGGCCACTGTTGGAACCAGGTCGTCTCCGTATGAAACCGCAAGCCGCATGTCGCGCAGTAGCGCGTCGGTCTTGTAGCCCTCGCGAACGCCGGAGTCCACCCCCAGGTCACGGACGTAGCCCCATACCGAGCCTTCGTCGATGTCGTCTCCAGCATCGGAAGTAGCTAGCGGCGTGTCTTCAAAACCCCGAGCCCCGGTCCGCCCACGAAACAACTCAGCGATCTCGTCGGCTGTCGCTTCGCGCTTCGCCGACCCGACACGAACGAAAAACCTTCCATCCAGAGTCCGATGCGGCGCCCGCCTGACGTCGACCTCCACCACGACCAGCCGCAGTCCACTGTCGAACGCCACCTTGTCGATACGTGGCCAGACCGATGGGACAATCTGCTCCCTGCAGATCGTCAGCAGGTCCTGCTCGAGCGTCTCTGGATTCGTTACTCCCTCCAGACGAAGCTGGTCGGTAACGCCAAAGACGATGGTGCCTCCCCCGCTGTTGGCGAGTGCACAAATTCCGGCGGCGATCTTGTCCGGGTTCGAAAACCGGACCTTGAACTCGAGGTAACTGTCTTCGCCACCTCGTATCGCATCGATCAGGTCCGTCCGATCGATGTGTCGACCGGTCAGGTGTTCGTTCTTGAAGAGAGCACGCTCCGTGGATGGAGCAAAACGCCGATTTCGTCCGAACTTACGTGCCATGCCGGTCCTCGTTGCCAACGAAAGACGTCTCGACTGGACGAGCAGGATGCTACCACAGCGCGCCACAGCCAGTCACAGCGATTCACCGAACGACATCGTGTCGACTGCGATCTCCCTTTCTGAGAGTATCGTTGACTTAGTCCTGCAGCGACGTGCAGTATCCGTAGGCCTTTCCAGACTCGAATTTCTCTTCAAATGGCCGACAGGACCGACAAGCAACCGGGCAGCGCCGTGGGTTCCTACTACGTCGACACCCAGTGCATCGACTGCGATGTCTGCAGGGACACCGCCCCTGACTTCTTCACGAGAAACGACGACGACGGGTATTCGTACGTCTTCGCTCAGCCGGCAACCGCCGAAGAAATAGAATTGTGTGAGGAAGCGCTTCAGAGCTGCCCGGTCGACGCCATCGGCAACGACGGCGAATAGGGCGTCTTCGTCAGCCTCTCCGCCTGTTTTCTCGAATCCAGAACGTCCGCGCGCCGCAATACCATCCGGTACTGAGCGAGCGCTTCCGGCCTTTGTTTCAGTGCATCGTGGCATTGACCGGCCCCGAGTCTCGCCAGGGTGACCAGATCGCCGTCGGCGCCCTTCCAGGTCCAGACGAGAGCGTATCTCGAGAGCGCGCGGTCGAACTTCCCCCCCTGCCGAAGGGCTTCGCCGTGAGAATATTCCAGGAAGTCGCGCGCTTCGGCCGACGGTCGGGGCATCCCGGCGAGCGCGGTGAAGATTGAGTAGGATTCGTCGAACCGGCCCAGTTTGACCAAGGTGTTGCCCTCTTCGAGCGCAACGATGTAGTTCTCCGGGTACCTGGCGTTCAGCTGCCGCAGCATTGCAATCGAGTCCTCCAGGCGTCCCTCGCGGGCGTACAGTCCGACCAGCATCACGCGGGCGTCGTCGCCAACTCGGGCCCCCGACTTTGCCGCCAGCTCGATCTCGGACAGTCCGTCGCGCCTCGATCCCCGAACTCCGCCTACAGCCGCAGCGATCTTCACCGCAAACGGCAGGCTGCCGACAACATAGTGATAAAGCCCGATCGTCAGGTACGCGTCGGAGAACCTAGGGTCGATCTGGAGCACTTTCTCGTGCAGGTCGACCGCCTTCGATCCGTTGCGGAGCGCGGCGAAGAACGCGCGTGCCATCGTCGCTTCGTAGCCGCCCAGAGCACCGTGCGCGGCGCCGAGATAGTAAAGCGACTCTACGTCTTTAGGATTCGCCTTTACCCGGGTTTCCGCGAGCGCGATCGCCCGCTTCATGTCCTCTCTGAACAGTTTGTCGACGGCAGGATCGATCGTCTTTTCCTTCTGCGCATAGAAATCGTCTCGCGAATAGAGACTAGTCGACAGCAGCCTCTGGTCGTAGAGCGACCCGAGCCAGACTGTCGTCGCGCGGAAGAGATACCCCTGCGGTTTTTCCGGGGCGAGTTTGACGAACTCGTCAAACGCGGCTCTTGCCTTCGAGTACTCGAGGGAGTAGAGCGCCAGGAAGCCGTCCGATCTTATCCGGTCAAGATCATTCTCCAGAGTCCGGCCGTTCGAGGTTTCGGGTTTCGCCGAATTGGCGGACCCGACTGTCCGTAATCCACCGAATGCTGGCGCGGCGAGCGCCGCGACGATGGCTGCCATGAAGAAGGTCTGAAGCATCGGCTACTCCCGTTCGGTCCAATCCTGGCCGACGACAACCGTCAAAGCGTCCGGAACGGACTCGAACTGCATGGGAAGCTGGCCATGCAGCTCCCCGTCGACCTGCACCCAGGGCTGGTTTCCGGGCTGTCCGGCGGCCGAAAGCGAGGTCGTCTTGAAATAGGTCACGTCGCCGAATCGTGTGGGCTCGCCAAGCGCGCACGCGAGAAGGTCCGACGCATATCCGATCGCGAGCTTTCGCGCCGGAAAGATGCAGACGTCGAGCTCGGGTCTGGAGACACACGCGCGCGGCGTGATGCTGAGCGATCCGCCGTATCGAGCTGCATTTCCGATGACAACAGCAGCACCCTCGTATCGCGAGTCGCCCGACTCGATCGTGAACGGTTCGGGCTTCCAGTTCACGACGTGCTTGAGGCCCGACACCCAGAAGGCCCCTTCGCCGTACGACGACTTGAGTTGGGGGCTCACTCCCCGCACGATCGACGCGTCGAGACCGATGCCCGCCATCAGCGCGAAGTATCTGGTTCCTGCTCGCCCCAGGGCGATGCGTTTCTGGCGATCGGTCACGATCGTCTTTACGACACCGGCCGGCTCGACCGGCACTGCAAGCTCGCGCGCAAGAACGTTCGCAGTGCCTCCGGGCCAGAGAGCCATTGGCGTCCGCGTTCCAGCCAGTCCCTGGACGATCTCGTTGATGGTGCCGTCTCCACCGCTGGCGATCACCAGATCGACGCCGGACAGAGAGGCTTCTCTTGCAAGCGCGGATCCGGAACCCGGTCCCGTCGTAGGCCACGGTTCCGCATCCACCCCGGCTTCGGCAAGCGCGCCGATCATTTCCGCTGCGTCGCGGCCCCGATCGCGATTTCGGTGAGCCCCGGATCGAGGATTGTAGATGAGTGCCGCCTGACGTCGTTCGCTCACGGCGTGCTCCTTTTCAATCGGTGTGCCACCGCCGAATTCTAGTCCCGCGCGATGGCGCTGGACACGCAAATCGCAGCGAACTGAATCAGTTAGCGGGTCGCCGGCTCTTGCCAACGGACACTTGGGCGCGTCGGCGCTCCCGCCGGATTCGTCCGACAGGTGTCAGCGCTCGCTGCTTGGACCGAGCCGCTCGCCGGATTGAGGCTGCGCGCGACGATCTCCCGAAATCGCCAGAATCAATCGATCTGGTAGTTAGGCGATTCCTTCGTAATGAAGACATCGTGCACGTGGCTTTCACGCAGTCCGGCCGGGCTCACTCGAAGAAACCGCGTCCGCCGCTTCATTTCCTCGATGTCACTGCAGCCGCAGTAACCCATGCCGGCCTGCAGTCCGCCTACCAACTGGGTGACGATTCCAGAAAGCGAGCCCTTGTAGACGACGCGCCCCTCGATCCCCTCGGGAACCAGTTTCTGCACCTCGCGCTGGCTCTCCTGGCCGTAACGGTCCTTGCTCCCTTCCTTCATCGCAGCAATCGAACCCATCCCGCGGTAACTCTTGAAGCTGCGCCCCTGAAACAGAATGATCTCGCCCGGCGCCTCGTCCGTTCCCGCGAACAGCGATCCGATCATCACGCAGTCCGCGCCCGCCGCAATCGCCTTCGCGACGTCGCCCGAGTACTTGATGCCGCCGTCCGCAATGAGCGGCACGTCGGTACCGGCCAACGCCCTCGAGGCCTCGGAAACGGCCGTCAACTGCGGAACGCCGGCGCCGCTCACGATGCGAGTCGTGCAGATAGACCCGGGTCCCATCCCAACTTTCACAGCGTCAGCACCGGCGTCGACAAGCGCCCGCGCTCCGTCGTACGTGGCAACGTTGCCGGCGATGACGTCGACTCCGTCGTAACGCTTCTTCAACTCGGCCACGGCCTCGAGCACGCGGGCAGAATGTCCGTGCGCCGTGTCCACGCATAGCACGTCCACTCGCGCCTGCACGAGTTCGTGCGCCCGCTCGAGGAAGTCCCCTGTCGCACCGACGGCCGCCGCAACGCGCAGGCGTCCCAACTCGTCTTTCGCGGCGTTCGGGTACTTGATCGCCTTCTGGATGTCCTTGACGGTGATCAGCCCCTTCAGGCGGAAGTCGTCATCGACGACGAGCAATTTCTCGACCCGGTGCTGCTGAAGGATGCCACGGGCTTCCTTGAGCGTAGTGCCCACCGAAACCGTGATCAGGTTTTCGCGCGTCATGATCTCGGAGACAGGCAGCCCCGTGCGATGCTCGAATCTCAAGTCGCGATTTGTCAGAATTCCAACCAGTTTTCCGCCGTGTTCGACGACCGGCACGCCCGAAATCCGGTAGCGCTGCATCAACTCGAGGGCCGCCGACACCGGCCGATCCGGCGTGATAGTGACCGGATCGACTATCATCCCGCTTTCGGAACGCTTTACCTTGTCGACTTCATCGCGCTGGTCCTGCACCGGGAGGTTCTTGTGGATGACTCCAATGCCACCCTGCTGCGCAACCGCGATTGCCATCGGCGCCTCGGTCACCGTGTCCATCGCGGCGCTTGCGATCGGCACGTTGAGCGACACGCGGCGAGAGAACCTGGTTCGCGTGTCAGCTTCGGCCGGCAGCACGTCGCTCAATGCAGGCAGCAGCGAGACGTCGTCGAAAGTAAGCCCATCAACCAACTTCCCGTCGAGCATGAGCGGCACGTCCTCCTTCCGGTCCGTCCGGATAAAGGCGGGAGTGTAGCAAGCGACCATCGAGCGCCGCAACCGACGGGTGGCTGTTGGATCTGGGGCAAACGTCGGGTAGGATCGGAGCATCCCCGACTTCGGGACAACGTGTTTTGAAAAAAGGACTTCCTGCCATGTTTCCAGTTCGAAATCTCGTCGCGATCGCATTCGTGACGGTCGTCGTGTTTTCGGCGGCCATCGTACCGGCTCACGCCGGAGTGCCGGGTGCCGACCTTCAGGTAATCAAGACGGCCCCACTGCTCAACTACTCACCTAATTCGGTCGTCGACTACACGATCCAGGTTTCGAACAACGGCCCAGCAACTGCGACTACTGTGCAGGTGCTGGACCAGATGCCTGTATCGACGAGTTTCGTTTCGGTTGTGGCCCCTCCCGGATGGTTCGTCACGAGTCCGGCTCCGGGCGGGACGGGCCTGATCATCTGTTCGACGTCGAGCATGGCCCCTCAAGCTTCGGCGACGATAAGCGTCCAACTTCGGATCAAGGCGACCACCTTCGCCGGGACGTTCGTCGCCAACACGGCGACCGTCAGCTCGCAGCAACCCGATCCGTTCCCGTTGACGAACTCTTCGACGTGGACCATCGAGGTCACTGGAAACGATACCGATACGCCGGGCGTTGTCAGTTCGGTTACCAGCGCGTGGTTCCTCAGAAACACCAACTCGGCGGGTGCTGGGGACCTCGTCTTCACATACGGAGCAGGCGGTCCCACGCAGCTTCCGATTCGCGGCGACTTCGACAACGACGGTCTAGACACGGCAGGCATCTACGACCAGTCCTCGGGCGCCTTCTTCCTCAAGAACTCCAACTCGGGCGGAGCTGCCGACATCGCCTTTACCTTCGGACCTCCATCCACGAACTGGATTCCACTCGCCGGCGACTGGAACAACGACGGAATCGACTCGATCGGTCTCTACGACCCGTCGAGTGGTTTCTTCTTCCTCAAGAATTCGAACTCGCCGGGAAGCGCGGACCTCGTGTTCGCGTTCGGCGCGGGCGGAACTTCCGTACCGGTCGCGGGCGACTGGAACGGCGACGGAGCCGATACGATCGGTATCTACGCTCCGGCGT
This sequence comes from Blastocatellia bacterium, assembly GCA_021463145.1. Lineage (GTDB taxonomy): Bacteria > Acidobacteriota > Blastocatellia > UBA7656 > JADIYM01 > JADIYM01. Next base: position 10,552 of record JAJTWZ010000076.1, read on the forward strand.
CCGGAACGTTCTTCCTCCGAAACTCCAACTCGCCGGGCGCCGCCGACCTCGCGTTCACCTTCGGGGCCGCCTTCTCGACTCCTCTGACCGGCGACTGGGATGGCGACGGGATCGACACGATCGGCATCTACGTCGGGTCGACCGGCGCCTGGTTCCTCCGCAACGTAAACTCGTCCGGCTCGGCAAGTCTCGTGTTTGTCTACGGTCCCCCGAACCTTACGCCGATCGCCGGCGACTGGAACGGCCTGTAGCCGGAAGCGACACACGCTCGCTCGAACATGTCGGCCGGAATTCCGGAGCCACTCGGCTTCCGGCATTCCGGCCGATGCCGTTCTGCTTCAGTTGAAGAAGACCTTGCCTGGGTTGAGGATTCCATTTGGATCGAACGTCCTCTTCAACCGGCGCATGCAGTCGATCGTGTCCGGCGTAAGAGCGATTCCCAGGTAGGGCGCCTTCACGTATCCGATTCCGTGCTCGCCGGAAATCGTCCCGCCAAGCGCCACCGAAGCTCGAAAAATCTCCTCGACGGCCTCTTTCCCACGTCTGGCTTCGTCGGCGTCCTCAGGATCGATCATCACGTTGACGTGCATGTTGCCGTCCCCGGCATGGCCGAAACACGGAATGAGCAGGTTCATCCGGTTCGAGATCTCGTCGACGACATCGAGCAGATCCGGGATTCGCGTTCGTGGAACGACGACGTCCTGATTGAGCTTGCGGGGACGAAGACGGCCGACGGCCTGCGACATCTTCCGGCGGACCGACCAGAGGCGTTCCGATTCCTGTTCAGAATGCGCGACGACGATCTCGAGCGCGCCATGGTCCCTGGCGATCCGCTCAACCTCACGCGATTCTCTCTCCACCTCGGAGGCCGGACCATCGACCTCCACCAGCAACAACGCTCCCGCATCCTTCGGCAGAGGCTCGCCGGTGTATTCGGCCACGGCCCGCAGCGAGAATCCGTCGATAAGCTCGAGCTTGGCCGGGATTACGCGATTCGCCATTATCGCAGTGACGCATCCGGCGGCCTGACGTGGACTCGAGAAGAGCAGACTGACCGTCCTGTTCGCTTCCGGGAGCGGAAGGAGCCGGAACGTAATCTCCGTAACTATTCCGAGCATGCCTTCGGATCCGACCATCAGGCTCGTGAGATCGAAGCCAACGACGTTCTTGGCCGTACGCCCACCTGCCTTCACGATCTCGCCAGTTGCAGTCACGAAGGTCATTCCGAGCACATAGGCGCCCGTGACCCCGTATTTCACGCAGCGTGGGCCGCCGGCGTTCTCGGCCACGTTGCCGCCGAGCATCGAGTCCGCCAGGCTTGCCGGATCCGGCGGAAAGAATAGACCTCTTGCCTCGACGGCACGTTGAAAGTCGGCCGTGACCACGCCCGGTTCGACGACGGCGACCATGTTGGGCTCGTCGATCTCGAGAATCTGGTCCATTCGAGTCACCGAGAGCAGGATTCCGCCGTGCAGCGGCACTGCACCGCCGGTGTATCCAACCCCCCCAGCGCGAGGGGTGACCGGCACGCGCTCGCGATTCGCCAGTCGCATGATCGCCGCTACCTCCTCGGTAGTTCGCGGCCATATGACGAAGTCGGGCAACGCAACTTCCTTCAGGGCGTCCTGGCCGTGGGTGGTGCGGTCCAGTTCGCTGATCGAGACGTGATCGGCGCCGACGATCGACGCAAGTTCGGCAAGGAGTGCTTCGTGTTCCATTGCAACACGATTAGCACATTGCTCCGTAGTCGCGGAAGGCGCGCTCGAGCCGTAGATCGCCGCCAACACCTCGCGAGCGGCGGTGTCGCCAACGCTCGAGCCAGGCCAGTTCTTGCCAGCCGTCCTTTATAACGGTAGATTTCGCCAATGAGCGCAGGACAGGACGAACGGAAGGAGCGCGCCTTCGAATTCGATCTGTTCGTCAGCACGGGCTGGGTCGATCGCTTCGATCAACTCGTCTCCGAGCACGTCGAACTGCCCGACGAGGGGCGATTGCTTTCCATCAATTGCGGAACGGGCGATAACGTTCTCGCTTTGGCCGCGAAGTTGAAAGCAGGCGAGGTAGTCGGTACCGACGCCGACGCAGAGCGGCTCGCTATCGCAAGGGCAAAGGCGATCGTTGCGAAAGCCGAGAAGTACGAGTTCGTCGAAGCCGATCCGCGTCACCTGGACTTCGCTGACGGTACCTTCGCCGGAGTGCTGCTTGACGCGACCTTCGAATCTCCCGCGGACCTCTCCGGTCTGACGGCGGAAGCACTCCGCGTGGCCGCGCCGGGAGCGCCCGTGGTCGTGACGATCACGGGTGGCGGCAGCTTCGACGAGTTCTACTCCCTGCTCTGGGAAGCACTTCACGATGTCGGCATCGCCGATAGCGTGTGGCCCCGGATCGAACCCATCGTACTCGCACGGCCGAAGGCTCCGGAGGCCGTCGAGATCCTCCGAGCAGCTGGACTTCGTTACGCGAAGCCCCACGTGTCGAAGGAGGAATGGCGGTTCGAATCGCCGCGCGAACTGCTCGACTCGCCGCTCGCCGCGATGCTCTTCATCGACGCCTCTTTCGCGGAGATTCCCGAGTCCGATCGCGGGGCCGTGTCCGAATCGCTCGAGCGAATCCTCGAGCGCGAGATCGGCGGCAAGTACTTCCCGGTTTCGGCTAAAGCGCTCGCCGTGGCCGGGAAGAAGGCGTGAACTCCGATCCCATCGTCGTCGGCGGTTTCCGGATGTGGGTCTCGGAGATCGATGGCGTGCGAACGATCGAAACGCGCTATCCGAAGATCATCGACGTCACGAAACTATCGACCGTCATTGCAGCCTACTACGACTTCTGGGACGACGAGTCTCCCACGATAAACCTCTCCTATATCGACCAACTCGAGGATCTGAACGTCCAGGCCCGCGCCGTTCTGAAATCGGTCGTGACAAGAACACGCCGTCAACGGTCCTTTGTCGGGTCCGCGTGGGTCTGCGGATCCAACGAGACGGTCAGGCGCGAGGTCGAGCCCATACTCCGCGATTCGGGCCGGCCCGGATCGAAGGTCTTCGAGACCCGCGATGCCGCGGTCGAGTATCTTAGGGCGCGCATCGTCGAATGGCGCGAAGAGGAACGCTTTCGCAACCAGGCCGAATCCCAGGGCGAAAGCGTCGACGACTACTGACTAGACCATAGCGCCGTCGCCGTTGACGTCGATCCACGCGCGCGCCATCCGGCTCGTAGTGTGAGCATGTCCGGCAGTTCCGTTCGCATCCAGCGTGATGAGCCCACCCGCCCCGCCGATTTTCGGATGCCTCAGGGCCTCGACCGCAACGGCTGCGGCGTCGGTTGCCGAAAGTCCGTTTCTCATCGCGTCGACGGCGACCCGGGTGAGGCCGACTGTCAGTATCGATTCACCGTGCCCCGTCGCAGACGCACCTCCGGCTCCAGTCTCGGCGAAGTACCCGGCACCGACGATTGGCGAGTCGCCGACCCGTCCGCGCCTCTTCCCGGGCAGCCCGCCCGTCGACGTTGCGCTCGCGATCGCACCGCGTGCGTCGAGTGCGACCGCGCCCACGGTTCCCCTCGGCAGAGGTTCGAATATCTGGCGGGGATTTTCGGATCGATGCGTCCTGTAAAACTCGATTGCCGCTTCGGTCGTCATCGCCTCCGGCGGGACTATGCTGAAGCCTGACTCGCGTGCAAACTCTTCAGCGCCGGAGCCGGCCAGCAGGCTGGCCACGCCCTGCTCGAGCAACTTCCGCGCAAGCGAGACCGGATTCCGAATGCCGGAAACCCAGGCAACCGCCCCGGACTTCATCGAGTCGCCATCCATGACTCCAGCATCCAGCGAGACGTTTCCATCGCGGTCGAGGAACGAGCCGCGGCCTGCATCGAACGTCTCGTCGTCCTCGAGATCACACACTGCGGCCTCGACCGCATCGAGCGCCGATCCACCTTGCCTCAACACATCGTGGCCGATCTGCGCCGCCCGGATGCATCCGCGCTCGTGCCGGTCTACGAGGCGAGGCGGGATCTCCCAGGCCCCGCCGTGGACTACGATTGCGACTGCCATTTGGTGACCGCGCGATCGATTGCCGCAAGCAGTTCGTCGCGCGCGAAACTGCCTTGCTGAAGGACCACTGTCGATGGTCCCAGCGCGCGCTTGTCGGCCTTCGTCAGGTCCTTTGCCGTCACGAGCACGAAGCCGAGTCTCGCAAGCGATGGTTGTGTTGCGAGGAACCTGACCACGGCGACTCCGTCGGTGCCCGGGATGCCGAGATTGATCACGAGGGCATCCGGCAGCCTTGGACGCAGACCGGATTCGGCTTCGTTCCAATTCGAAGCCACGACGACTTCCAGCGCAGGATGGATCAGCATCGAGGACAGGATCTCGCGTGACGCGGGATCGTCGTCGACAACCAGAATCCTGGATCGTTCGCGCGCGAGCGCCCGGCCAACGGCGGCGTCGATGCACGGCCGGGTGAGCGGGCGGGGCGCAAAGGCCCAAGCCCCGCGCGCAAGCGCTCGTCCCCATTCCGCTGTAGTGCCGACGGCAACCGCACGAGGCCCGTCCTCCAATCGCGAGATCGCATCGAGCAGTGACCACGCCGAAGCGTCGCCGAGTTCCACAACGGCAACCGAGGCCGCGCCGATGTCGAGTATCGCCTCCGCCCGGTCGAACGTTTCCACTCGCACCGCATCGCGCCCGATCGCGCGCAACGCCTCCGTCGCCATCCGGCCCGTTTCCGGAGTCGTCGCGTGCACCATCTCGATAGGGCGCAGCAGGCCGCTCGCTCCGACGACCGATCCGGGTCCAACGCGTGGCAGCCTGAGCATCATCGTCGTCGCACCCGCCGTGCCTCCGTCCATGGCGACTTCGCCTCCAAGTAGCCCGGCAAGCAGTTTGGAAACCACAATCGCGAGATTCGAAACTTCAGCGCCGTCCTGCGGAGGTGCCTGCCCCGAGTGAGAAACGGCGATCGTGACGACGTCGTCCGCGGAATGCGCGGCGATGCGGACCTGTCCTTCCCTGGCGGCCTTGACTGCCGTCGTCAGCAGATTCACGAGAATGTGACGGATCTTCAGGCGATCCCCGACGATCGCCCCGGCCCCCGATTCGACGTCCTGAACGATCGGCATTCGTCTGGCGTGCGCGAGCGGTTCGACAGCCGACCGTGCGCTCGCGACCACTTCCGCGATGTCTACGCGTTCAGTGCTGACGTCCATCTCACCCGTCTCGATCCTCGCGCGATCGAGCATGTTGTTGGCAAGCGTCAGCAGCTCCCGCGCCGTGTTTCCTATCCGCTCGACTGCATCGTGCTCCCGCGCTTCGAGGCGGCGCGCACCGTCGAGCACGAGACCGCTCAATCCGACGATCGACGAGAGTGACGAACGCAACTCCTGCGAAAGGCCGGCAAGCACACGGAAGCCAGAGTCGTCCCTAGGTTCGACAGCAGCTGGAACCAGGGGCGCCGAAGCCTTCCGGCGCATCGCGTCTTCTGCGAGCGCGTCGCGTTCGGTCGCCGCGTCGAGCAGCTCGGCCTGCAGCTCGGCAACCTGCGCCTTCAGCTCTCGAATGGTCTCGACGCGGATTGCCGTAACATCGTCGGCGTCGAACGTGTGCGCCGATGGCGCGGCCGACTGAGCCGCCTTGCGCCGCAATGCCTCCACGTCGCGTTCGAGCATCGCGTTTGCCGATTTCAACGCGTGGACCGTGTCCTCCAGCTGCGCGACCTGTCTTGCCGAGCTTTCGCCGAGCCGGGCCGTATCCCGCTCCTTCGACAGATCCCGCTCGACGATTACGAAGCCGGCCGGATCGCCATCGGGATCGCGCCTCAAGGTAATCGTGGCTCTCGACGGGAAACGCTCGCCGTTCCTGCGTATCCTCGTGATGACGGACTCGCACCGCCCCGTGTGCATGACCTCGTTAAGAATCTCGACGATCTTGCCGGACTCTACCTCCTCCGGCGCGAAGAGCACGTCTGATTTTGCGCGGCCTATCACGTCGTCGGGATCGTACCCGTACAGGTTCCTGGCTCCCTCCCCGAACGCCGAGATGTTCCCCTGAAGGTCTTCGGCAATCACCGCGAACTCCGGCGAACCGAAGAGAATCGCGTGTAACAGGCCTTCGATCTCGGCCTGCACCTGGGTCGACTCGCCAATCTGATTCGACGCTCGTTGCAGCCGTGAGGTCAAATCCGCAACACGAACGGCAAGCACCGCAATGTCTGCGAACGCCCGTAACTCGTCGACCTCTTCGTGTGAAAACGCGGTCGGCCGCAGCACCGTCAGCAACCCCAGCACGCCAGCCGGTCCCTTCAGCGGAAAAGCCGCGAACGAAGCTGAACTCGAAACGTTGACCGAATGAAACAGTGTCCGGCCCAGCCCCGATGCATCCCCGACGCGCGCAGTCCCTCCACGCGCCGCAACACGGTCGCGGAATACCGTCAACGGAACCCGAACGGGCGCGTCCGTCGATGGTGGCCACGTGGTCTTGACGTGGAGACACATCGACCGATCGGCACATTTCGACGCGAGCTCGCAATGACTGCAGAGATCCCCAGGCTTGACAAGCCAGATCGTGCAGGACTGCGAGCCTGTCCGCTCCACGATTGCGGACGAGACGAGCTCGAGCGCGTCATCAAGTGATGCCCCTGCCGCGATCGACCCAAGCGCCGCCCGCAAACCGCGGTCGATGTCATTGAGAGTCGACAAAGCCTGCATATTCTAAACCATGCTGTCCGTTTCGCGTCGTTCCGCGAGACTTGCCGCGGAGGCGGATGCGTCGTATACCTCCTGAGCCCATGTCCCGCTCGAGACGAGTCTTGTTCATAATTCGCGCCCTCGTGGCCGTGACGTCGGTCGCCGCGCTCCTGCTCGCGGCTGCTGGAACGTGGTACTGGCGCGCATCCAGGTCTTGCCTTCCACAGATTTCCGGCACGTTGAGCCTGCCGGGACTGCGCGCAGCTGTTGAGGTCCGCCGTGATGCCAGAGGCATTCCTCATCTGACGGCGGAGTCCGCCGAAGACCTCTTTTTTGCGCAGGGTTTCGTCACCGCCCAGGATCGAATGTTCCAGATGGATATTCTGAGACGGGACGCCCTTGGCGAACTTTCGGAGGTCGTCGGCATCGACGCCGTAGGCCGGGACGTGAGGCACCGCCGGCTCGGATACCGGGCGGTCTGCGAACGGGCTTACGACAAGTTGACCGGCGAGACGCGCCTGGCCATGGATCGCTTCGCCGAGGGTGTTACAGCCTACGTCGCGCATCAGGACGGCGTGCTTCCATTCGAGTTCCGCCTGCTGCGTTACGAGCCGCGCCCCTGGACCCCGATCGACACCATGGCAATCGGCAAACTGATGGCCGAACAGCTCAACACGACATACGAGACCGACCTGTTGCGCGCGGAATTTTCGGACCTCGACCCCGCCCTCTTCGCCGATCTGTTTCCCGACCACTCGCGCTACGACGTTCCGATCTTTGGCGAGGATCCGAAATCTGACGATGAGGTGTTCGACGAAATGCTCGGGCCGCTCGGTAAGGCCGGGAACGGGCCGGTGGATGCTACGTTCCGCACTGTGGCGCATACTGTCGAAGGGCCTGATGCGTCCGCCGGGGCCGAACCTCTCGTTCAAGGATCGAACAACTGGGTCGTCGATGGCAGCCGTACTGTGAGTCACAAGCCGCTGCTTGCCAACGATCCGCACCTGCCCCTTGCCCTTCCGCCGATCTGGTATGCAATGCAGCTGACCCTGCGCGACGGTTCGCTCGACGTCGCCGGAGTTACGTTTCCCGGGGCTCCCGGCATCGTCATTGGCCACAACCGGCGAATTGCGTGGGGCGTGACCAATTTCGGGCCGGACGTCCAGGATCTCTTCGCCGAGCAGTTCGACGAAACAGGAAGACGGTACAAGGTCGGCGACGGATGGGCCGAGGCGACGGTACACTCCGAGGTCGTTCGTGTCCGGAAGCCAGGCTTCACCACGGAGGTGGAGGAATGGCCGATCGAGATTGTCTCGACGCGCCACGGACCGATAGTCAAGGATAGCGGGGGCGTGAAGTATGCCTTGCGCTGGACCGCACTCGACGACGTCAGCGAGGCGCCGCCGTTTCTGGCGGTAAATCGGGCCGGCTCGTGGAACGAGTTCACCGAGGCCCTCAGGTCTTACCCGGGACCGATGCAGAGCTTCGTTTACGCCGACGTCGACGGCAACATCGGCTACTACGCGGCCGGCAACGTCCCGATCCGAAAGTCCGGCGACGGTATCTTTCCCGTCCCGGGCGCCAACGGCGCCTCGGACTGGACGGGTTACGTTCCGTTCGAGCAGTTGCCTCACGCATTCAATCCGTCGGCTGGATATCTGATTTCCGCCAACAACCGAATCGTCGGCGACTCTGTCCGCGAGTTCTATACGAAAATGTGGATGTCGCCTTTTCGGGCCCGGCGGATCCGCGATCTTCTCTTCGTTGCGACTCGGATGACTCCGGACGAGACGAACCGCATACAGAACGATACCTACTCGTATCCGGATCACATCTTTGCTCGAACGGTTGCGAAGCTTGCCGAGGCTCGTGTCAAGGCCGGGGATCCTGAATCGAAGACCTGGGAGTCGTTGCTCGAGTTCATCGGCGGCTGGGACGGCCGGCTGGAGATCGATAGTGTTTCCGCGACTGTTGCCGTCCGGATGCGCCGGCAGTTCGTCGATCGCGTGCTGGAGGGGCGGCTCGGGGCGCGCGCTACACAGTATTCGTACTACGGGCGCGACACGTTCATCGTGAAGCTGATCGAAGAGCGGCCGGCTCGCTGGCTGCCAGATGGCGTTGCGGACTGGGAGACGGTCCTGCTCGATGCCTTCACCGCGACGAGGGACAACCTGACTCGGGAGCTGGGGCCCAACCCGTCGACGTGGAGGTATGGCCGGATCAACACGCTTGTCCTTGCCCACCCGTTGGGCCGGATACCGAGGCTTGCCGGGTTACTCAACCTGCCGGCAATGGAACTCGACGGCGGACCCGCTTCGATCAAAGCGCTTGGGGTGGTTCGCGGGTCCGGGCCATCGATGCGGCTCGTCGTCGATCTAGCGGACTTCGATCGGACGACCCTGGTGCTGCCGTCCGGAAACTCGGGACAGCACGCGAGCGAGCACTACGGGGATCAGGCCGAGGACTGGCGCGTCGGGCGAACCGGGCCACTGCATTTCACCGAAGGCGCTGTCGCCTCCGCCACCGTCGCCGTGCTTCGGCTGGAGCCCGGTTCCTGACTTCTTCCGACGACAGGCCATTCGACCGCGCAATTCAGGCTGTGGCGTGTAGTGGAAGCATCTGCTCCGGTAACGGCTATTGAACCAGACCGCTACGCGGTTGGTGCCTGAGGTCCGTCCGCCCCTTCCGAGGCGTCGACGCCCAGACGATTCCGCGCAGGTCGCTCGCGCGCAGGTGGTTCGCGCGCAGGTCGCTCGCACGCAGGTCGCTCGCGCGCAGGTGGCTCGCGCGCAGGTGGCTCGCGCGCAGGTGGCTCGCGCGCAGGTGGCTCGCGCGCGGGTGGTTCGCGCGCGGCGAGTCCGCGACCGCGGAGCGGTCGATGCAATAGCCGTGGGTCGCGCGCGGCGAGTGCAACG